>NZ_JPEQ01000045.1:0-728 GCF_000738495.1 Chryseobacterium sp. P1-3 | reverse complement strand
AAACGTCAACTTCAGATGGAAGAAGCACCAAAGGACTTCCTACCATGAGTTTGGTGAAAAATATTGAAGATGACAACTGGACGAAAAAATTATACCTACTACGATACCAAAGGAAGAGTAATAGGAACCCATTCCATCAACCATTTGGGAGGTTATACCAAAACAGAATCCAAACTGGATTTTGCAGGCGTTGCTCAACAGGTTGTCACCCGACATAAGAGACTGGATACCGATACAGAAAGGATTATTACAGAAAACTTTGAATATGATTCCCAAAACAGGCTGTTGGTGCACAGACACCAGGTAGATAATAATCCTGAAGAGATTCTGGCCCAGAATACCTATAATGAACTTTCTCAGCTAACCAATAAAAAAGTAGGCAATAACTTGCAGAGTATTGATTATGCCTACAATATCAGGGGCTGGATGACCAGGATCAATGATCCTGCCAACCTGAATGGGAAATTGTTTGGCTATGAAATCAAATATACTAATCCTGTGTATACCAATTTAGCTTCAGGTAGGTTTAACGGGAATATTGCAGAGGTAGACTGGAGAAACTCTTCAGAGGATGTTTTAAAAAGATATTCCTATACCTATGATGGCCTCAACAGGTTAAAGGATGGTATCTATACGGAGCCTAATGCCACCAATCCATACAACAATAACTTTAATGAACATCTTACCTATGACACGAATGGCAATATTATGACCCTGAAAAGAAATGC
>NZ_JPEQ01000044.1:0-1016 GCF_000738495.1 Chryseobacterium sp. P1-3 | reverse complement strand
AATGGGCAACCCAATACATTGAAGATAGTATTACCTCGTAAGAGGGACAAACCCGGAGAACATGAAACATCTAAGTACCCGGAGGAAAAGAAATCGAAGAGATTCCGTAAGTAGTGGCGAGCGAAAGCGGATTAGCCCAAAAGTCTTTATATATTTAGAAGAATGTTCTGGAAAGAACAGCCATAGACGGTGATAGCCCGGTATTCGAAAGGTATATTAAGATGATAAATGAGTAGGGCGGGACACGTGAAATCCTGTCTGAATATGGGGGGACCATCCTCCAAGGCTAAATACTCCTGAAAGACCGATAGTGAACAAGTACTGTGAAGGAAAGGTGAAAAGCACTTCGAATAGAAGGGTGAAATAGAACCTGAAACCGTACGCCTACAAGCGGTCGGAGCAGCGTAAAGCTGTGACGGCGTGCCTTTTGCATAATGAGCCTACGAGTTAATTTTACTAGCGAGGTTAAGTAATTAAGTTACGGAGCCGGAGCGAAAGCGAGTCTGAATAGGGCGGATAGTTAGTAGGATTAGACGCGAAACCTTGTGATCTACCCATGGGCAGGTTGAAGCTCTGGTAACACAGAGTGGAGGACCGAACCGGTTGACGTTGAAAAGTCTTCGGATGACCTGTGGGTAGGGGTGAAAGGCCAATCAAACTGGGAGATAGCTCGTACTCTCCGAAATGCATTTAGGTGCAGCGTCGCAACAAAGTTTATTAGAGGTAGAGCTACTGATTGGATGCGGGGGTTTCACCGCCTACCAATTCCTGACAAACTCCGAATGCTAATAAATGTTTTGCGGCAGTGAGGGCATGGGTACGTTTTTGGCCATTTTAAATGTAATGTCCATTTTTGCAGGTGTAACAAACGATACATTATCTCCGTAAATAACATCTCCATTATAAGCCTGAACATAAGCCCTTACATAATACGTAGTTGATTTGTCAAAATCTGTACTGTATGTTGCCATAAGAAGATAATCTCCTGTAGTATTGGTATACTCCTCAATATATTT
>NZ_JPEQ01000043.1:0-1349 GCF_000738495.1 Chryseobacterium sp. P1-3 | reverse complement strand
TCCACTCTGTGTTACCAGAGCTTCAACCTGCCCATGGGTAGATCACAAGGTTTCGCGTCTAATCCTACTAACTATCCGCCCTATTCAGACTCGCTTTCGCTCCGGCTCCGTAACTTAATTACTTAACCTCGCTAGTAAAATTAACTCGTAGGCTCATTATGCAAAAGGCACGCCGTCACAGCATTACGCTGCTCCGACCGCTTGTAGGCGTACGGTTTCAGGTTCTATTTCACCCTTCTATTCGAAGTGCTTTTCACCTTTCCTTCACAGTACTTGTTCACTATCGGTCTTTCAGGAGTATTTAGCCTTGGAGGATGGTCCCCCCATATTCAGACAGGATTTCACGTGTCCCGCCCTACTCATTTATCATCCAAATATACCTTTCGAATACCGGGCTATCACCGTCTATGGCCGTTCTTTCCAGAACGTTCTTCTAAATATATAAAGACTTTTGGGCTAATCCGCTTTCGCTCGCCACTACTTACGGAATCTCTTCGATTTCTTTTCCTCCGGGTACTTAGATGTTTCAGTTCTCCGGGTTTGCCCCTCTTACGAGGTAATACATCTTCAATGTATTGGGTTGCCCCATTCGGATATCTACGGATCAATTCGTGTGTGCCAATCCCCGTAGCTTTTCGCAGCTTACCACGTCCTTCGTCGCCTCTGAAAGCCTAGGCATCCGCCATACGCCCTTAACGATTTCTTTCCTATTTTTGGTTACTCAAGCGCTTTATGCGCTCGGTTTTCTCTTTGTGATGTCTTTACCGTTAATGTCAATGATCTTAATTGCTATTTCAAGTTTAATTCGCAAATATTGTTTTTGGCTCTATCTGCTTGTTTAAAACTAAACCATCCACTATGTGGAGAATAAGGGAGTCGAACCCTTGACCTCCTGCGTGCAAGGCAGGCGCTCTAGCCAGCTGAGCTAATTCCCCCTCTAGGTGCTTCTAGCGATTTGCTTCTTGCTTTTGGCTTTCTTGCCATCTGCTATAAGCTATTTGCCAGCCGCCTTAATTAGTAGTCTCGGGCAGGCTCGAACTGCCGACCTCTACATTATCAGTGTAGCGCTCTAACCAGCTGAGCTACGAGACTGTCTGTTAGACTAACAGATTTCAGATATTAGATATCAGACTGCGCTTCCTTCTTTTATCTTGCCTCTTTGTCTCAATCCCTTTACTAATTTCTAGTGGGTTGTGTATTTATAATATAACCAACCAAACAAAAAACTAAAGCTTTACTTTAAGTAAGTACTGTGTCTCTAGGACACTAATTTTGTTTAACGTTTCTTCAACGCTCTAAAATGAGATGTTCCAGCCGCACCTTCCGGTACGGCTACCTTGTTACGACTT
>NZ_JPEQ01000042.1:0-1189 GCF_000738495.1 Chryseobacterium sp. P1-3 | reverse complement strand
AATTCTTAAATTCTTTGTGGTAGCCGTTACCTGTTATGGGATGGCCACGTTCGAAGGTCCCTTGTTGGCCACCAAATCTTTAAATAAAATCGGGCACTATACCGACTGGGTGATCGGACACGTACACTTGGGGGCTCTGGGATGGAATGGTTTCATGGCGTTCGGGGTCGTATATTACCTGGTTCCGATCATCACCTGTGTCGGTTTTGGTACGGGTTGCTTCACTTCGGCTTTTCTTGGATCAGATTACTCTACAGCAGCTTCGCCCGAAGGCTAGGCCTTGACTATTCCGTCAGTCTCCAGCAGATACATCCAACCGTCCCCTTTTATCGTGAGCAAGTCAGGGAATATTAACCCTGTGTCCATCCACTACCCCTTTCGGGTTCGCGTTAGGTCCCGACTAACCCTCAGCTGATTAGCATGGCTGAGGAAGCCTTGGTCTTTCGGTGAGGGGGTTTCTCGCCCCCTTTATCGTTACTTATGCCTACATTTTCTTTTCTATCCGCTCCACAATACCTCACAGTACTGCTTCGGCGCAAATAGAATGCTCTCCTACCAGATACAACTAATGTTGTAAATCCATAGCTTCGGTAATATGTTTATGCCCGATTATTATCCATGCCGGACCGCTCGACTAGTGAGCTGTTACGCACTCTTTAAATGAATGGCTGCTTCCAAGCCAACATCCTAGCTGTCAATGCAGTCCAACCGCGTTGCTTCAACTTAACATATATTTGGGGACCTTAGCTGTTGGTCTGGGTTCTTTCCCTCTCGGACATGGACCTTAGCACCCATGCCCTCACTGCCGCAAAACATTTATTAGCATTCGGAGTTTGTCAGGAATTGGTAGGCGGTGAAACCCCCGCATCCAATCAGTAGCTCTACCTCTAATAAACTTTGTTGCGACGCTGCACCTAAATGCATTTCGGAGAGTACGAGCTATCTCCCAGTTTGATTGGCCTTTCACCCCTACCCACAGGTCATCCGAAGACTTTTCAAAGCTCTGATGATCAATGATCAGGCAAATTTCGTTTATCCGGATAAAAATATGGAGGCCGGAACCAGATTTATTCTGAAATCTCATCATATAAAACCTGATGACTTTATTGAAAGCTTCAAGTATTATGTGATTAAAGAAAAAATGCAGGATATTGCTAACGATGCCCAGGAAATTTTATTAAAGAAAGAT
>NZ_JPEQ01000040.1:0-1392 GCF_000738495.1 Chryseobacterium sp. P1-3 | reverse complement strand
TACCAATCTTGTTTTTGTTTCTTCACTTTGGTAATCAACTACTGCATCAAGAGTAGCCCATCCCGCAGAAGCGGCAAGATTACTTCCACCCATTAGGAAAGTCCCCATAGTAAAAGCCAGGTTTCTTTCAAATTTTTCTGTGGCAAGAGCAGCTTTACTATTTCTGATACCAAAAGCTAATCTATCCTGAGAACCATGATAAGCACTTAAGCTTTGGATTCCCATAAATGATAGCCTAGAATCACTGACATTTTTTGTCAACTTAATCTCACCAATTTCAATAGGATTATTAGGAGTAGAACCTTTCCTTGGTGGATCCTCCTCTCCAAGCATTCCGGTTGGATCATTAAATCTTATAGGATTTCCATAAACATATGAATATGGACTGTAAGCAAATTGTAACTCGCTCAAAGGGTCATGTACACCCCATCTACCCAAATCCGGCATATACATCCTTGCCCCATAATCATACATTCCCGTCTCCTGTAGCTCCTTTCCATTGTACTTGTAATTAAAGTACCCTCCTAAAAGCCCTTTTCCCTGGCCAATATGGTTTAACCCGAACGGATAATAATTGTTAGTATCCGTCACTTGAGCAGCACCTACGCTGTTTTTTAGTATAGCTTACCCTCGCATTTCCAAGGTGATCCCTGTATTGGTAAATATAGCGGTTTTCAGCGAAACTATAAAATCCTTCTGCTGTTGGTACAAAATCAAGACGCCATTCCGGGGTAATAACACCCGGCTCAAGAATTTCCCCGGATTCCTTATAAGCCTCCTTTTCAAAAGCTACACTTGTACGGCACCATAGGCAAGGTTCAATAACTTCACGATATTTATACTGGAAACCATCCAGGTAATCGGTAATAACATTAGTGGTTGATTGTCCTCTTCCTCCTCCTGAAGTATTGAGTTTACGGAGTTTTATCCCATCTGCACGATAAAGGTATTGCAACCTGAAATTCTTAGTCCCGAAAAAAGGGTCAGTTTGGGTAATGGAATAGGCATCGGGTAAACTCAGGTAATTATATGCAATATTCTGAATTCCTTTATCTTTTAAATTGAGCATATTCCCGTTCTGGTCATAATCTATGATATTATTTCCGCCTTCATAGCCGGTATCGTTCAGAGAATGTTCTATCACCTGGTTCAAACGGTTGAAGTAGAGAAGTCATTCTGCCTCTTGTTTCCCCCTGATATCATACGGGCTGGAAAGCCAGTTGGTTCTTAAGTATTCCCAGGCACTTCCTGAAAAATTTGTTTGTTCCCCGATTTGGTAACAGCACTTACCGTTCCACCGCCACTTCTTCCGAGCGTAACATCATATTGGTTGGTAGTAATCTTGAATTCACGTACCGCTTCAATGGAGATTGAAAAAGGCGCCCCGCTTCG
>NZ_JPEQ01000039.1:0-1792 GCF_000738495.1 Chryseobacterium sp. P1-3 | reverse complement strand
GTGTGGAAAGCTGAAGGTACTATACGAATAAGCACCGGCTAACTCCGTGCCAGCAGCCGCGGTAATACGGAGGGTGCAAGCGTTATCCGGATTTATTGGGTTTAAAGGGTCCGTAGGCTGATTTGTAAGTCAGTGGTGAAATCTCACAGCTTAACTGTGAAACTGCCATTGATACTGCAAGTCTTGAGTGTTGTTGAAGTAGCTGGAATAAGTAGTGTAGCGGTGAAATGCATAGATATTACTTAGAACACCAATTGCGAAGGCAGGTTACTAAGCAACAACTGACGCTGATGGACGAAAGCGTGGGGAGCGAACAGGATTAGATACCCTGGTAGTCCACGCCGTAAACGATGCTAACTCGTTTTTGGGATGTAAGTTTCAGAGACTAAGCGAAAGTGATAAGTTAGCCACCTGGGGAGTACGAACGCAAGTTTGAAACTCAAAGGAATTGACGGGGGCCCGCACAAGCGGTGGATTATGTGGTTTAATTCGATGATACGCGAGGAACCTTACCAAGGCTTAAATGGGAAATGACAGGCTTAGAAATAGGCTTTTCTTCGGACATTTTTCAAGGTGCTGCATGGTTGTCGTCAGCTCGTGCCGTGAGGTGTTAGGTTAAGTCCTGCAACGAGCGCAACCCCTGTCACTAGTTGCCATCATTAAGTTGGGGACTCTAGTGAGACTGCCTACGCAAGTAGAGAGGAAGGTGGGGATGACGTCAAATCATCACGGCCCTTACGCCTTGGGCCACACACGTAATACAATGGCCGGTACAGAGGGCAGCTACACAGTGATGTGATGCAAATCTCGAAAGCCGGTCTCAGTTCGGATTGGAGTCTGCAACTCGACTCTATGAAGCTGGAATCGCTAGTAATCGCGCATCAGCCATGGCGCGGTGAATACGTTCCCGGGCCTTGTACACACCGCCCGTCAAGCCATGGAAGTCTGGGGTACCTGAAGTCGGTGACCGTAAAAGGAGCTGCCTAGGGTAAAACAGGTAACTAGGGCTAAGTCGTAACAAGGTAGCCGTACCGGAAGGTGCGGCTGGAACATCTCATTTTAGAGCGTTGAAGAACGTTAAACAAAATTAGTGTCCTAGAGACACAGTACTTACTTAAAGTAAAGCTTTAGTTTTTTGTTTGGTTGGTTATATTATAAATACACAACCCACTAGAAATTAGTAAAGGGATTGAGACAAAGAGGCAAGATAAAAGAAGGAAGCGCAGTCTGATATCTAATATCTGAAATCTGTTAGTCTAACAGACAGTCTCGTAGCTCAGCTGGTTAGAGCGCTACACTGATAATGTAGAGGTCGGCAGTTCGAGCCTGCCCGAGACTACTAATTAAGGCGGCTGGCAAATCGCTTATAGCAGATGGCAAGAAAGCCAAAAGCAAGAAGCAAATCGCTAGAAGCACCTAGAGGGGGAATTAGCTCAGCTGGCTAGAGCGCCTGCCTTGCACGCAGGAGGTCAAGGGTTCGACTCCCTTATTCTCCACATAGTGGATGGTTTAATTTTAAACAAGCAAATAGAGCCAAAAACAATATTTGCGAATTAAACTTGAAATAGCAATTAAGATCATTGACATTAACGGTAAAGACATCACAAAGAGAAAACCGAGCGCATAAAGCGCTTGAGTAACCAAAAATAGGAAAGAAATCGTTAAGGGCGTATGGCGGATGCCTAGGCTTTCAGAGGCGACGAAGGACGTGGTAAGCTGCGAAAAGCTACGGGGATTGGCACACACGAATTGATCCGTAGATATCCGAATGGGGCAACCCAATACATTGAAG
>NZ_JPEQ01000038.1:0-4527 GCF_000738495.1 Chryseobacterium sp. P1-3 | reverse complement strand
TCCTCCATTTCCTGATTTGTTATTTTCAAATTTCATAATTCAAGAACTTTACTGTTAAAGATACAAAAATTACACCGGGACTCAATGATGGATAAAAACAGACCTTATTACAAAACTGATTACATTAGGACAAAAAGTAAAATTGGAAAAAATGGTTATAGCTTAATTGTCTTTACCTGTATAGTAGTTAAATTATCATGGATACCGACCTTAGGGACCTGTAGCAGTTCCTGCCAGATTTCACCCAGGCGGCTTTCCGTTGCATTGCGTGGGTCATTACCCTGTTCAGATAAGGTTTGCTCAGGAACAGGTAAAGCTTTACGGTCTACCTTACCGTTAGCATTGAGAGGAAGGGAATCCAATACAATGATATGGGCCGGAATCATATAACCAGGCAGCTGCATTTCAAGCCACTGTAACAAATCTTCTTTCTGGTAAGTATGCTCAGAAGCCGTTACATATGCTACCAGCTGGTAACTGCCTGTAGCATCAGGCCGGGCAACCACCACTGCTTGCCTGATCATCGGTGACCGAAGCAGTACAGCTGTTACTTCACCAGTCCTTACACAAACTCCTCTTATGATGATCTGATCGTCCGTATGTCCTACAAAAACAATATTCCCGTCAGGTAACCAGCGAACCAGGTCACCGGTTTTATAAAGCCTTTCGCCACTCCCTTCTTTAAATATATGGGGAATAAAGACTTTAGCTGTAAGTTCAGGACGGTTGTAATATCCATCAGACAGTCCCGCCCCGCCTATGTAAAGCTCCCCTGTAACCCCTACAGGAACAGGCTGCAGGTTCTTATCCAGGATATAAGCACGCAATGTAGGAATAGGTTTACCAATCACACTGCCGCTGCCATTCATCTCCTTTTCGGTAATCTCATGATAGGTAACATGTACCGTAGTCTCCGTAATCCCATACATATTGATTAATTTGCAGGATGGGAACAGCCTGTGCCAGCCTTTTAACCGGACCGGATGTAAAGCTTCCCCTCCAAAAATAACATAACGAACCTGCAGCGAAACAGGATTCAGCAAAACAGATTCCTGCAAAACATAAAAAGCTGAAGGGGTCTGGTTCAGGACGGTAACTCCCTCTTCTTCCAAAAGCCTTGTAAATGCCATCGTATCCCGGGCCATCACACGCGGAACAATCACCAGCCTTCCACCATAGAAAAGGGCACCATACATTTCCCAGACGGAAAAGTCAAAAGAATAAGAATGGAACATCGTCCAGACATCATTCTCATTAAAATCATACAATGGTTCAGAAGTCATAAACAAACGGACAACATTACGGTGGGGAATAACCACCCCTTTAGGCTGTCCCGTGGATCCCGAAGTATAAATGATATAAGCGGGCTGATCTGGCTCACAAACAGGCAGCTCAACAGGCTCCTCTTCCATGAACCATTCTCCGTCAAGGCATATGAAAAGGGATTCATACACATCCTGTACAGCTTTTAATGTATTTTCCAGCACCAGTACAACTTCAGCACGGGTATCAGACAGGATAAAGCGGATACGGTCTTCAGGGTATTCAGGATCTACAGGTACATATACCCCACCTGCTTTCAGGACTGCTAAAATCCCTACCATCATTTCCAGGCAATGACCCGTACAGATGGGAACAAGACTGCCTTTTTCCACCCCGGCAAGCTTCAGCCGCTTCGCAAGCCCGGTGGATTGCTCATCAAGCATACGGTAACTCAGGTACTCTCCCTCGAAGCTAACGGCAATATGGTCCGGAGTACGCTGAGCCTGGCCGGTAAACAAACTCACGATGGTCTGATCAGCAGGATAACTCGCCGGAATACCACTGAAGGAATATAATAACTGATCGGTTTCCCGGGCACTTAGCATCGGCATTTTCCCAATCGCTACATCGGGCATTGATACCACTGATTCTAAAAGCCGTTCAAAATGTCCCAGCAAACGTTCTATTGTTGAAGAGTTGAAAAGGTCATTACAGTAAGCAACGTTAGCCAACAAGCCATCCGGGGTTTCATGTACCGAAAAATGAAGGTCAAACTGGCTGGTACGATACTGGTAGTTCATTTTTTCAAGGCTGACTTCATCAAGGGTATTCATTTCTGCATCCGGAGCATTCTGCAATACAAATACTACCTGGAAAAGCGGATTTCTGCTGGTGTCACGTTCTCCTAACACTTGCTTGACAATCCTTTCAAAAGGAACCTCCTGGTGGTCATATGCTTCTAATAATGTTCCTTTGACACGTTGCAATGCTTCCCGGAAATCAGGATCCCCGCTCAAATCCGTACGTAGGGCAAGGGTGTTGACAAAAAAGCCAATCAAAGGTTCAAACTCTTGTTGCAAACGCCCGGATATAGCTCCTCCCACACAAATATCATCCTGGGAGCAGTAACGGTGAAGAAGCACCTTAAAGGCTGTCAACAGTGTCATATACAATGTAACATCCTCCCTTACAGAGAAGGATTTAAGCTGCCTGGTAAGCTCTTTGTTTACCCTGAACTTCATCGAATCCCCACGGACACTTTGCCGTGCAGAACGAACATAGTCAGTAGGCATATTCAATAGAGCCACGCCATTGAGTTTACGCTGCCAATATTCCAGTTCGCTGATCAGTGCTGGCTCCTGTTGCCGCTGCCAGATCGAATACTCTTTGTATTGTAACGGCAATTCAGGCAATTCAGGTTCTTCACCCTGAAGATAAGCCCGGTAGCAAAGATCAAGCTCTTTTGATAAAACAGACATAGACCAGCCGTCTGCCGCGATATGGTGAATATTGATTACCAATATATGGTCAGAGGAAGAAACCGGAATGAGATGGGCACGAAGCATATGTTCTGCTGAAAGGTCAAAAGGGGTTCTCACCCAATCATCTATCAGGGAATCAATACCTTGCTCATCCAGTGGCTCACCTTTATAAATGTCAGCCTTCCAATTGTTTTTCTCCAGGATATGCTGGTAAGGAACACCCTCCTCCTCACGGATTACAGTACGCAAAGCTTCATGACGGTCTACAATATATCCCAGTGCTTTTTCAAGGGATGGTATATCAAGAGGTCCTTTAAGCCTGAATACAGAGATAATATGGTATTGAACACTACCGTGCAGGCAGTCTATAAACCATAGGCGTTCCTGGCCAAAGGAAAGGGGAAGCTTTCCTGTATGATGTTCCGGGGAGCGGATTATACTGCCTGCAGGATCCTGGCCCTTGAGCTGGTCAATATGGGCAGCAAGGCGTTCAATGGTTTTACAGTTAAACAATACAGTAGGAGTTACATGCAGTCCCCATTCATTTTTGATAAAGGCACTTACCCGCATTGCCATCAGAGAATGCCCTCCCAGATGGAAGAAATTATCATGGATACCGACCTTAGGGACCTGTAGCAGTTCCTGCCAGATTTCACCCAGGCGGCTTTCCGTTGCATTGCGTGGGTCATTACCCTGTTCAGATAAGGTTTGCTCAGGAACAGGTAAAGCTTTACGGTCTACCTTACCGTTAGCATTGAGAGGAAGGGAATCCAATACAATGATATGGGCCGGAATCATATAACCAGGCAGCTGCATTTCAAGCCACTGTAACAAATCTTCTTTCTGGTAAGTATGCTCAGAAGCCGTTACATATGCTACCAGCTGGTAACTGCCTGTAGCATCAGGCCGGGCAACCACCACTGCTTGCCTGATCATCGGTGACCGAAGCAGTACAGCTGTTACTTCACCAGTCCTTACACAAACTCCTCTTATGATGATCTGATCGTCCGTATGTCCTACAAAAACAATATTCCCGTCAGGTAACCAGGATTCCTACTTGGGCCTGCTCCATGATTTTTTCTGTCAGGATGCTGGTATAGTTTTACCCGATCATATTTTTCAGCCAGCTGCTGACAAACCCTTAATGCATTATCCGGTGATTGGTCTTCAATAAGAATGACTTCATGAACATCATCAAACTGAAGAGCGGATTCCACAGCCTGAGGGATATATTTTTCTGCATTATAAACGGGAATAACTACTGATATTCTCATTTTTACTTTCTACTTTTACGATAAATTAAATCCTCCTTGTGTTTTTCCGTGTAGTACCACTTTTTGAAGTTGAAATTTAAGCTTTTAATTTTACTTTTAAAAATGCAGTAATCTTTTTTTTCTACGAAATGATAAAGAAACGCTGCCAGAGCGATTACAACGATGATTTTAAAAATAAAATATGGAATATTAAGATACCCTGTAACCTTAAATTTTCTGAAAAATATCTCCACGAAGGGGTGAGATAAGTACAAAGAATAGGAGATGTCGCCCAAAAAAATCAAAAAACGATTCCCTTTAAATTTAAAAGTATAATCAAACAGAAGAAAGGAAAATACAAATAATGATACAACCAATAAATTAAGCAAAGCATTTGTTGTAGTAATGATATCCAGTAAAAACAAAATAAAAGTGAGTATTCCGGTAACGGAAATAAGTGCTGCCCATTTCTTATGAATTACTATTTTATCAAGAATCAGGGCAAATACTATTCCTACCACAAAGAATAA
>NZ_JPEQ01000037.1:0-2158 GCF_000738495.1 Chryseobacterium sp. P1-3 | reverse complement strand
TCCTTTCCATTGTACTTATAATTAAAATATCCTCCTAAAACCCTCTTCCCTGGCCAATATGGTTTAACCCGAACGGATAATAATTGTTAGTATCCGTCACTTGAGCAACACCTGCGCTGTTTTTAATATAGCTTACCCTCGCATTTCCAAGGTGATCCCTGTATTGGTAAATATAGCGGTTTTCAGCGAAACTATAAAATCCTTCTGCTGTTGGTACAAAATCAAGACGCCATTCCGGGGTAATAACGCCCGGCTCAAGAATTTCCCCGGATTCCTTATAAGCCTCCTTTTCAAAAGCTACACTTGTACGGCACCATAGGCAAGGTTCAATAACTTCACGATATTTATACTGGAAACCATCCAGGTAATCGGTAATAACATTAGTGGTTGATTGTCCTCTTCCTCCTCCTGAAGTATTGAGTTTACGGAGTTTTATCCCATCTGCACGATAAAGGTATTGCAACCTGAAATTCTTAGTCCCGAAAAAAGGGTCAGTTTGGGTAATGGAATAGGCATCGGGTAAACTCAGGTAATTATATGCAATATTCTGAATTCCTTTATCTTTTAAATTGAGCATATTCCCGTTCTGGTCATAATCTATGATATTATTTCCGCCTTCATAGCCGGTATCGTTCAGAGAATGTTCTATCACCTGGTTCAAACGGTTGCCGGTATAGTTATACTCTAAATCATCAACCACCGTGGAAGTGCTTCCCAATACCGGGAAAGCATTTCTTTTCAGGGTCATAATATTGCCATTCGTGTCATAGGTAAGATGTTCATTAAAGTTATTGTTGTATGGATTGGTGGCATTAGGCTCCGTATAGATACCATCCTTTAACCTGTTGAGGCCATCATAGGTATAGGAATATCTTTTTAAAACATCCTCTGAAGAGTTTCTCCAGTCTACCTCTGCAATATTCCCGTTAAACCTACCTGAAGCTAAATTGGTATACACAGGATTAGTATATTTGATTTCATAGCCAAACAATTTCCCATTCAGGTTGGCAGGATCATTGATCCTGGTCATCCAGCCCCTGATATTGTAGGCATAATCAATACTCTGCAAGTTATTGCCTACTTTTTTTATTGGTTAGCTGAGAAAGTTCATTATAGGTATTCTGGGCCAGAATCTCTTCAGGATTATTATCTACCTGGTGTCTGTGCACCAACAGCCTGTTTTGGGAATCATATTCAAAGTTTTCTGTAATAATCCTTTCTGTATCGGTATCCAGTCTCTTATGTCGGGTGACAACCTGTTGAGCAACGCCTGCAAAATCCAGTTTGGATTCTGTTTTGGTATAACCTCCCAAATGGTTGATGGAATGGGTTCCTATTACTCTTCCTTTGGTATCGTAGTAGGTATAATTTTTCGTCCAGTTGTCATCTTCAATATTTTTCACCAAACTCATGGTAGGAAGTCCTTTGGTGCTTCTTCCATCTGAAGTTGACGTTTCTGTTAATACAGCAGTTCCCTGGATACTTGTAGGAAAAGATGGGTTGAAACTATAGCCCTGAGGATAAGTATCATAGTAATTAATACTCAATACGGTTTCTAAATTATGAAAATATATATTGGAATAATAAATGGTCATTCCATTTTTTACAAAGCCTCCAGGTTCCCTGTTTTCTGTAATAACAAGGTCAGATATTTGGCTCTGCATACTGATTCTACTTTCACCAGATTGAATCCCAGTATAAGCTACTCTTCCAAACTGATCATATTTAGTAATTAACCATTTGTTTTGTGCTCGGAGATTAGCATCCTGGAATAAAATCAAACGATCAGCCCCATCATATACCATATATTCCCAACCTTTACCCGGTAGCTTCTTTTCTACAAGCCTTCCTTTACCATCATAACGGTACTGATAGCACAAGTCGTTCAGCAAATCGTCCGTGATTGATTTATGAACAGCATTGGGAGGAATAACAAAGGCAAGTTGGTTGTATTCATTGTAAACATAATAGGTATCAATATTTTTTACCCCATCTGTTTTACGTACCAGCATAATTTGCCCCTGCCCATTTTTAAACTCTCGTGTTTCATTTCCATCTTCATCTTTTACTGTATTTTTATATAGTTGATTGGGAGCAAAGGTTTGTGTTGATGATAAACTCAGAATACTTTTAGTCGCATTGTTTTCCCAGGTTGTGG
>NZ_JPEQ01000036.1:0-5802 GCF_000738495.1 Chryseobacterium sp. P1-3 | reverse complement strand
AATAGCCACGGGCTTTAGCCCGTGCTCAATAAAAACCATAAAATTCCACAGGCTTTAGCCAAAACATATTTACTATCCGGAATCTATTATCTATTATCTATTATCTATTATCTATTATCTATTATCTGTTATCTGTTTCTCACTCTTCACCCTGTATAAGTGCAGGGATAGTTCCAGGTACATAGGCGTGGGATAGATATAATATAGATGGGATGGGTCTATAACAAAAAAAGTCTCACACATTACTGTATGAGACTTTTAAAATAAAATAAAAACTGGCGGCGGCCTACTCTCCCGCGTTAGCAGTACCATCGGCGCTGGTGGGCTTAACTTCTGTGTTCGGAATGGGAACAGGTGAGCCCCACCGCTAAAACCACCCTAAAGAAGGTATATAGCATCTGGCTATTTGCTGCTGGCTTTTGGCTTTTTTGCCAATCGCTAACTGCTTACTGCCATTTGCGGTTTTTAAGCGATAAAAACTCTCACAAAGACAAAACCTTTACTGCGCATAAAGTACTTGTCATTTATTATATGTTTAATATGATAATTTTATAGCAACCATAGGCTATAAATCTACGGGTAATTAGTACTACTCGGCTATGACATTACTGCCTTTACACCTATAGCCTATCAACGTTGTCATCTACAACGACCCTTAAAAGATGTCTCATCTTGAGGCGAGTTTCGCACTTATATGCTTTCAGTGCTTATCTCTTCCAAACGTAGCTACTCAGCGGTGCACCTGGCGGTACAACTGATACACCAGAGGTTTGTTCAATTCGGTCCTCTCGTACTAGAATCAAGCCCTCTCAAACATCTAACGCCCGCAATAGATAGAGACCGAACTGTCTCACGACGTTCTGAACCCAGCTCGCGTGCCACTTTAATGGGCGAACAGCCCAACCCTTGGGACCTTCTCCAGCCCCAGGATGTGACGAGCCGACATCGAGGTGCCGAACCTCCCCGTCGATGTGAGCTCTTGGGGGAGACTAGCCTGTTATCCCCGGAGTACCTTTTATCCTATGAGCGATGGCCCTTCCATACGGAACCACCGGATCACTATGTCCTGCTTTCGCACCTGATCGACTTGTTGGTCTCACAGTCAAGCACCCTTATGCCATTACACTCTACGCACGGTTACCAAGCGTGCTGAGGGTACCTTTGAAAGCCTCCGTTACTCTTTTGGAGGCGACCACCCCAGTCAAACTACCCACCACGCAATGTCCTTCCATAGGAAGTTAGGCTCCAAGTAAGTAAAGGGTGGTATTTCAACGACGGCTCCACAAACACTAGCGTGCCTGCTTCAAAGCCTCCCACCTATCCTACACATTACTTACTCAAAGTCAATACGAAGTTATAGTAAAGGTTCACAGGGTCTTTTCGTCCCATTGCGGGTAATCGGCATCTTCACCGATACTACAATTTCACCGAGCTCGTGGCTGAGACAGTGCCCAGATCGTTACACCATTCGTGCAGGTCGGAACTTACCCGACAAGGAATTTCGCTACCTTAGGACCGTTATAGTTACGGCCGCCGTTTACTGGGGCTTCAGTTAATGCCTTCGCTTACGCTAAGCACCTTCCTTAACCTTCCAGCACCGGGCAGGTGTCAGACCCTATACAGCATCTTTCGATTTAGCAGAGTCCTGTGTTTTTGATAAACAGTCGCCTGGGCCTCTTCACTGCGGCCTCCCCGGAGGGAGGCGTCTCTTCTTCCGAAGTTACGAGACTATTTTGCCTAGTTCCTTAGCCACGACTCACTCGAGCACCTTAGGATTCTCTCCTCGACCACCTGTGTCGGTTTTGGTACGGGTTGCTTCACTTCGGCTTTTCTTGGATCAGATTACTCTACAGCAGCTTCGCCCGAAGGCTAGGCCTTGACTATTCCGTCAGTCTCCAGCAGATACATCCAACCGTCCCCTTTTATCGTGAGCAAGTCAGGGAATATTAACCCTGTGTCCATCCACTACCCCTTTCGGGTTCGCGTTAGGTCCCGACTAACCCTCAGCTGATTAGCATGGCTGAGGAAGCCTTGGTCTTTCGGTGAGGGGGTTTCTCGCCCCCTTTATCGTTACTTATGCCTACATTTTCTTTTCTATCCGCTCCACAATACCTCACAGTACTGCTTCGGCGCAAATAGAATGCTCTCCTACCAGATATATTATAAAATATAAATCCATAGCTTCGGTAATATGTTTATGCCCGATTATTATCCATGCCGGACCGCTCGACTAGTGAGCTGTTACGCACTCTTTAAATGAATGGCTGCTTCCAAGCCAACATCCTAGCTGTCAATGCAGTCCAACCGCGTTGCTTCAACTTAACATATATTTGGGGACCTTAGCTGTTGGTCTGGGTTCTTTCCCTCTCGGACATGGACCTTAGCACCCATGCCCTCACTGCCGCAAAACATTTATTAGCATTCGGAGTTTGTCAGGAATTGGTAGGCGGTGAAACCCCCGCATCCAATCAGTAGCTCTACCTCTAATAAACTTTGTTGCGACGCTGCACCTAAATGCATTTCGGAGAGTACGAGCTATCTCCCAGTTTGATTGGCCTTTCACCCCTACCCACAGGTCATCCGAAGACTTTTCAACGTCAACCGGTTCGGTCCTCCACTCTGTGTTACCAGAGCTTCAACCTGCCCATGGGTAGATCACAAGGTTTCGCGTCTAATCCTACTAACTATCCGCCCTATTCAGACTCGCTTTCGCTCCGGCTCCGTAACTTAATTACTTAACCTCGCTAGTAAAATTAACTCGTAGGCTCATTATGCAAAAGGCACGCCGTCACAGCATTACGCTGCTCCGACCGCTTGTAGGCGTACGGTTTCAGGTTCTATTTCACCCTTCTATTCGAAGTGCTTTTCACCTTTCCTTCACAGTACTTGTTCACTATCGGTCTTTCAGGAGTATTTAGCCTTGGAGGATGGTCCCCCCATATTCAGACAGGATTTCACGTGTCCCGCCCTACTCATTTATCATCTTAATATACCTTTCGAATACCGGGCTATCACCGTCTATGGCTGTTCTTTCCAGAACATTCTTCTAAATATATAAAGACTTTTGGGCTAATCCGCTTTCGCTCGCCACTACTTACGGAATCTCTTCGATTTCTTTTCCTCCGGGTACTTAGATGTTTCAGTTCTCCGGGTTTGCCCCTCTTACGAGGTAATACATCTTCAATGTATTGGGTTGCCCCATTCGGATATCTACGGATCAATTCGTGTGTGCCAATCCCCGTAGCTTTTCGCAGCTTACCACGTCCTTCGTCGCCTCTGAAAGCCTAGGCATCCGCCATACGCCCTTAACGATTTCTTTCCTATTTTTGGTTACTCAAGCGCTTTATGCGCTCGGTTTTCTCTTTGTGATGTCTTTACCGTTAATGTCAATGATCTTAATTGCTATTTCAAGTTTAATTCGCAAATATTGTTTTTGGCTCTATTTGCTTGTTTAAAATTAAACCATCCACTATGTGGAGAATAAGGGAGTCGAACCCTTGACCTCCTGCGTGCAAGGCAGGCGCTCTAGCCAGCTGAGCTAATTCCCCCTCTAGGTGCTTCTAGCGATTTGCTTCTTGCTTTTGGCTTTCTTGCCATCTGCTATAAGCGATTTGCCAGCCGCCTTAATTAGTAGTCTCGGGCAGGCTCGAACTGCCGACCTCTACATTATCAGTGTAGCGCTCTAACCAGCTGAGCTACGAGACTGTCTGTTAGACTAACAGATTTCAGATATTAGATATCAGACTGCGCTTCCTTCTTTTATCTTGCCTCTTTGTCCCAATCCCTTTACTAATTTCTAGTGGGTTGTGTATTTATAATATAACCAACCAAACAAAAAACTAAAGCTTTACTTTAAGTAAGTACTGTGTCTCTAGGACACTAATTTTGTTTAACGTTCTTCAACGCTCTAAAATGAGATGTTCCAGCCGCACCTTCCGGTACGGCTACCTTGTTACGACTTAGCCCTAGTTACCTGTTTTACCCTAGGCAGCTCCTTTTACGGTCACCGACTTCAGGTACCCCAGACTTCCATGGCTTGACGGGCGGTGTGTACAAGGCCCGGGAACGTATTCACCGCGCCATGGCTGATGCGCGATTACTAGCGATTCCAGCTTCATAGAGTCGAGTTGCAGACTCCAATCCGAACTGAGACCGGCTTTCGAGATTTGCATCACATCGCTGTGTAGCTGCCCTCTGTACCGGCCATTGTATTACGTGTGTGGCCCAAGGCGTAAGGGCCGTGATGATTTGACGTCATCCCCACCTTCCTCTCTACTTGCGTAGGCAGTCTCACTAGAGTCCCCAACTTAATGATGGCAACTAGTGACAGGGGTTGCGCTCGTTGCAGGACTTAACCTAACACCTCACGGCACGAGCTGACGACAACCATGCAGCACCTTGAAAAATGTCCGAAGAAAAGCCTATTTCTAAGCCTGTCATTTCCCATTTAAGCCTTGGTAAGGTTCCTCGCGTATCATCGAATTAAACCACATAATCCACCGCTTGTGCGGGCCCCCGTCAATTCCTTTGAGTTTCAAACTTGCGTTCGTACTCCCCAGGTGGCTAACTTATCACTTTCGCTTAGTCTCTGAAGCTTGCGCCCCAAAAACGAGTTAGCATCGTTTACGGCGTGGACTACCAGGGTATCTAATCCTGTTCGCTCCCCACGCTTTCGTCCATCAGCGTCAGTTGTTGCTTAGTAACCTGCCTTCGCAATTGGTGTTCTAAGTAATATCTATGCATTTCACCGCTACACTACTTATTCCAGCTACTTCAACAACACTCAAGACTTGCAGTATCAATGGCAGTTTCACAGTTAAGCTGTGAGATTTCACCACTGACTTACAAATCAGCCTACGGACCCTTTAAACCCAATAAATCCGGATAACGCTTGCACCCTCCGTATTACCGCGGCTGCTGGCACGGAGTTAGCCGGTGCTTATTCGTATAGTACCTTCAGCTTTCCACACGTGGAAAGGTTTATCCCTATACAAAAGAAGTTTACAACCCATAGGGCCGTCGTCCTTCACGCGGGATGGCTGGATCAGGCTTTCACCCATTGTCCAATATTCCTCACTGCTGCCTCCCGTAGGAGTCTGGTCCGTGTCTCAGTACCAGTGTGGGGGATCACCCTCTCAGGCCCCCTAAAGATCGTCGACTTGGTGAGCCGTTACCTCACCAACTATCTAATCTTGCGCGTGCCCATCTCTATCCACCGGAGTTTTCAATAAAAAACGATGCCGTCTCTTATATTATGGGGTATTAATCTTCCTTTCGAAAGGCTATCCCCCAGATAAAGGCAGGTTGCACACGTGTTCCGCACCCGTACGCCGCTCTCAATTGCCCGAAAGCAATCTACCGCTCGGCTTGCATGTGTTAGGCCTCCCGCTAGCGTTCATCCTGAGCCAGGATCAAACTCTCCATTGTATGTTTGTCTGACTCACTCAAAGTTTTTTAACGCTTTAGTTTTTCCTTACTTGGTTGTTATATTGTATGTCAATGATCTTTATATCTTCCGCTTTTTAACGAAGCAATCTTTCTGTCTATATCCGCTCCGTATTTGCGAGTGCAAAAGTAAAACTTTATTTTGTAATGACCAAATGTTCCTAAAGAAAATTTTAAAGTTTTTTAAGTAACCTTAATTCTTCTCAAAACCTCAATCACCCCTACTCCTGCGCTCCGATTTATTCGGACTGCAAAGATACAAACTCTTTTTAAAACCACAACTCTTTTTGTCAAAAAGTTTTTAATGTTTTTTTCGTCCGTCTCTTTTTGAAGTATTATAATGTTCTTGCTTACCTA
>NZ_JPEQ01000035.1:0-1970 GCF_000738495.1 Chryseobacterium sp. P1-3 | reverse complement strand
TTAGGAAAGTCCCCATAGTAAAAGCCAGGTTTCTTTCAAATTTTTCTGTGGCAAGAGCAGCTTTACTATTTCTGATACCAAAAGCTAATCTATCCTGAGAACCATGATAAGCACTTAAGCTTTGGATTCCCATAAATGATAGCCTAGAATCACTGACATTTTTTGTCAACTTAATCTCACCAATTTCAATAGGATTATTAGGAGTAGAACCTTTCCTTGGTGGATCCTCCTCTCCAAGCATTCCGGTTGGATCATTAAATCTTATAGGATTTCCATAAACATATGAATATGGACTGTAAGCAAATTGTAACTCGCTCAAAGGGTCATGTACACCCCATCTACCCAAATCCGGCATTTACATCCTTGCCCCATAATCATACATACCTGTCTCCTGTAGCTCCTTGCCGTTGTACTTATAGTTCAAATAGCTTCCTAAAAACCCTTTCCCTTGTCCAATATGATTTAAACCAAACGGATAATAATTATTAGTATCCGTCACTTGAGCAGCACCTACGCTGTTTTTTAGTATAGCTTACCCTCGCATTTCCAAGGTGATCCCTGTATTGGTAAATATAGCGGTTTTCTTAACTAAAAGTACTGCAATTATAATAAAAAAGTTGTGTGAATTACCTAGAGACTTTATCAGCAAATATGAGCGCGAGGAAGTAAAACCATCTATTGAGATGGCCACGCAGCTGGCAGAGGCCCTGGAAGTATCTCTGGATTATCTCGTAGGGTCTACGGATATTCTACTGGATAAAAATATTGTCGCTAAAATTTTAGATATACAAAAACTAAAAGAGAATGATAGACAACACGTCTTCGCTCTCCTGGATGCTTTTCTTAAACAAACCAAGCTGCAAAGCATTTTATAAAGTAACGAAGCCACCTCAATTGAGGTGGCTTCGTTACTTTATAATTTAGAAAAAAAATTCACTCTGATATATATTCTTTTAAAATATTTTGCATACCCTCTTTTAAATTATTACTATCAATTCTTAACATCTGTCTACTTTGATTTGAAAACATAACCATCAATGTATAGGGGTTACTTACTCTTTCTCCATCAAACTTAATTACAACAACATCTTTATTGTCTTTAATCACTTCAAAACACATTAATAGTTCCTCTAAATTAGAATCTTTATTGAGTACCTGTTTAATATAATCCATATATAGTTATTTTGTTAATAATCTTGCAATTTCAGAAACATCAGTTACTTTACCCTCCGCAACTTGAGTCGCAACATTTAGCATATCTTTACGACTTACAGTTTCTATACCTGCCTCTTTTGCTAATTTCTCAAACACAGCAACAGCTGTACGTTTATTGCCATCCATGAACATATGTCCATGTGATATTGATTTAAAAAATAGAAGCACTTTGTTCTGCTGCCGTTTCATAATACATTGCAGAAGAAATAGCAGATGATGGAGATCCATTAAGAAGAACTCCGCCACCATTAGTGGTTTTATTAATAGCAACAATATCATCAACTAAATTTTGTAAACCATTTCCTTTACGGGCTATAACTAATAAAATAGCTGCTAATTTAACCTTACCAATCTTGTTTTTTGTTTCTTCACTTTGGTAATCAACTACTGCATCAAGAGTAGCCCATCCCGCAGAAGCGGCAAGATTACTTCCACCCATTAGGAAAGTCCCCATAGTAAAAGCCAGGTTTCTTTCAAATTTTTCTGTGGCAAGAGCAGCTTTACTATTTCTGATACCAAAAGCTAATCTATCCTGAGAACCATGATAAGCACTTAAGCTTTGGATTCCCATAAATGATAGCCTAGAATCACTGACATTTTTTGTCAACTTAATCTCACCAATTTCAATAGGATTATTAGGAGTAGAACCTTTCCTTGGTGGATCCTCCTCTCCAAGCATTCCGGTTGGATCATTAAATCTTATAGGATTTCCATAAACATATGAATATGGACTGTAAGCAAATTGTAACTCGCTC
>NZ_JPEQ01000034.1:0-2390 GCF_000738495.1 Chryseobacterium sp. P1-3 | reverse complement strand
TCAAAGCTAATGGCTGGCGAGATTGAGTGATCAAAAATATACATTTAAATGCAAGATCTTATCAGATTACTATTTTGTAAGTGAGTTAAGAGGCAAAATAGGATCAGGAGCAAAAGTTGGGGACATAATAAATTGGTCTGAATATAAAAATTCTGTTCATTATTGATTAGCGTCAAATTATTGAGATCGTTTTTCACGCAAAGTTTAAAAAAAAATAATGTTCTATTTCAAGTAGGCAAGAAGGCAGCATAGCTGCTGACTAAGCGCATGCAAAGTCTTCGCTTCATCAGAATCGATTAAAAATCGATTCATTTCTTAGCTTACTTAAAATAAAGAGTAATCAAAAAGAATCCTTTGCGTGAATTTTGAAAATTAAATAGATCTGAATATTATAAGACCACAACTTTTGCGCTTGATCCGGTAATGTTGTTATCCAGGGTAAGTTGGAAGCAAAAATGTAGTAATTATCCTATAACAAAAAAACCTCTGACTAATCAGAGGTTTTCAAGTGGTTTCTCCAGGAATCGAACCAGGGACACATGGATTTTCAATCCATTGCTCTACCAACTGAGCTAAGAAACCATTATATTTTTGTTTGTCTTACTTCGTTGTTTTAAAGTGATGCAAAAGTATAATATTTTGTAATATCATGCAAGTTTTTTACAATTAATTTTGAAAAAATAAAAACATAGAATGGTATTATGAACTCAAATATTTGTATACTAGTTGTTTGAGGTATTTAAAACTTTTTTGGCATTTTCATTATCAGGGTTGAGTTCCAGGGATTTTTTTATAGTTTTCCAAAGCTTCTTTCTTTTTATCAACTTTTAAAAGTGTTTCCCCATAACTGTCATAGGTGTTCCAGGCATTGGGATAGAGCTGAATATTTAATCTGAATATTTTCAGGGCATCATTTATTTTGTTTTCCCGAAGAAGCTGATATCCGAAGTTGTTGATTTCACTTTCACTGGTATTATAGGTAGACTTTATTCCTTTTTTATGCTCTGAAATGATAAATGAAATTAACTTATCAATTGATGGACGAGAAATATAGGCATCATTCAGGGGAATGAGATTCATTTCCCTTTCATTTTCCTCTTGCTCTTTAAGGGATTTTACACCGTAATATTTTCTTTGTTCATCAGTTACCTGGGTAGTATCTATTTTATATCTTGCCCATTTGTTATTTGTTGTATAATCCTTGATATATTGGGTGCCATAGATCTGAGGTTTGTTTTGATGCATCAAATGTCTGTCTACAGCAGCAGCGTACCACCAGCGGTTTAAGCCCGGATCGAGTTGCAAGGCTTTTTCAAAGCTTTTGACAGCCATTCCGGAGGAAATTGTATCTCCACCATGTTGAAAAACAATACCGGAATTAAAATAATCTTTTGCAGTATTCACTTTATTTTCCTTTATTAACACATAAATTCTGGCACGTCTTAAACTGTCTTCTTTGTTTAAAACTTTCCAGTTGATTTTAGATGCTTTTCTGGCGTTCTGGTCATCATCTGCCATTTTTTGCAGTTCCGGATTATCTGTTGTCTGGGAAAATATTTTTACCGAAAACAATAGAAAGAATAGCATGTAAATGTCGGTTTTTCTTTTCATAGGGTATTAGTTTATAAATAATCATTTAAAAAAATGATAAATAAAAATACAAAAAAGAGAGATGTATTACAGATAATTTTTGAAAAAGAAATAAATATCAAAGCTAATGGCTGGCGAGATTGAGTGATCAAAAATATACATTTAAATGCAAGATCTTATCAGATTACTATTTTGTAAGTGAGTTAAGAGGCAAAATAGGATCAGGAGCAAAAAGTTGGGGACATAATAAATTGGTCTGAATATAAAAATTCTGTTCATTATTGATTAGCGTCAAATTATTGAGATCGTTTTTCACGCAAAGTTTAAAAAAAAATAAATGTTCTATTTCAAGTAGGCAAGAAGGCAGCATAGCTGCTGACTAAGCGCATGCAAAGTCTTCGCTTCATCAGAATCGATTAAAAATCGATTCATTTCTTAGCTTACTTAAAATAAAGAGTAATCAAAAAGAATCCTTTGCGTGAATTTTGAAAATTAAATAGATCTGAATATTATAAGACCACAACTTTTGCGCTTGATCCGGTAATGTTGTTATCCAGGGTAAGTTGGAAGCAAAAATGTAGTAATTATCCTATAACAAAAAAAACCTCTGACTAATCAGAGGTTTTCAAGTGGTTTCTCCAGGAATCGAACCAGGGACACATGGATTTTCAATCCATTGCTCTACCAACTGAGCTAAGAAACCATTATATTTTTGTTTGTCTTACTTCGTTGTTTTAAAGTGATGCAAAAGTAGCAAGTTTTAGTATACAAAGCAAGTATTCATCGCACTTTTTTTTGAG
>NZ_JPEQ01000033.1:0-2360 GCF_000738495.1 Chryseobacterium sp. P1-3 | reverse complement strand
TCGTATAGTACCTTCAGCTTTCCACACGTGGAAAGGTTTATCCCTATACAAAAGAAGTTTACAACCCATAGGGCCGTCGTCCTTCACGCGGGATGGCTGGATCAGGCTTTCACCCATTGTCCAATATTCCTCACTGCTGCCTCCCGTAGGAGTCTGGTCCGTGTCTCAGTACCAGTGTGGGGGATCACCCTCTCAGGCCCCCTAAAGATCGTCGACTTGGTGAGCCGTTACCTCACCAACTATCTAATCTTGCGCGTGCCCATCTCTATCCACCGGAGTTTTCAATAAAAAAACGATGCCGTCTCTTATATTATGGGGTATTAATCTTCCTTTCGAAAGGCTATCCCCCCAGATAAAGGCAGGTTGCACACGTGTTCCGCACCCGTACGCCGCTCTCAATTGCCCGAAAGCAATCTACCGCTCGGCTTGCATGTGTTAGGCCTCCCGCTAGCGTTCATCCTGAGCCAGGATCAAACTCTCCATTGTATGTTTGTCTGACTCACTCAAAGTTTTTTAACGCTTTAGTTTTTCCTTACTTGGTTGTTATATTGTATGTCAATGATCTTTATATCTTCCGCTTTTTAACGAAGCAATCTTTCTGTCTATATCCGCTCCGTATTTGCGAGTGCAAAAGTAAAACTTTATTTTGTAATGACCAAATGTTCCTGAAGAAAATTTTAAAGTTTTTTAAGTAACCTTAATTCTTCTCAAAACCTCAATCACCCCTACTCCTGCGCTCCGATTTATTCGGACTGCAAAGATACAAACTCTTTTTAAAACCACAACTCTTTTTGCAAAAAAGTTTTTTAAGTTTTTTTTCGTCCGTCTCTTTTTTGAAGTATTATAATGTTCTTGCTTACCTAAAAGCTCTTCTGCGCTTGACTGATACTCTCTCGTTTTCAGTGGGGCAAAGATAACAACTTTATACAACGCAAAACAAGTCTAGTTAACATAAAATTTACAGCAGTATTATAATTGTGAATAAGTATTACTTTTAACTATCTGATTTATATTATTATTATACTTTCACTAACACTTATCCACAATAGTGGAATTGTTTTTAAAAACTGTGAAAGGTTGATATAACAGGTATTTTACACCTATTTATATAGAGCCATTATTGGGCTAAAGCCTGGGGTCCTGTTAATGAACTTTTATTCGTTGGAAATAATGGACTGTTTGACTCTTATAGGATGATAATAGCCAATCTGTAGAGGAATAGATATGTGATAAATATTGAGTTATCTTTAAGATGAGTGATTGCTCTGTAATGAGTAATCAATAATAGTGATGATATAACAACTATACTTTGCTATTCAGTAGAAATCTAACTGGTTAAAAAGCCATTTTGTGAATATTCATATTCTCTGCTATTGTGAAAGATCTCAATAGAAGTGAACTTTAGCCGTGCCCAATAAAAAGCATAAAATTCCATAGGCTTTAGCCAAAGCATATAATACATCATTTAAAATACCCACACACATTACTCATTTTTTATTCATACTGAGAAGGTAATTGTTTTTAAGTTTTGGCTAAAACCGCCATTAGTGATAAACCCATAATGGAAAAGAGCATTGTATTTTATTTCACCACGGATTACACGGATTGACACAGAAGAATGTGGAGATTTGTTTGGAGAAAATCAAGGAATATACGGATATGTTTTAATGTTTATGTTTAGAAAAAAGATATAATGAGCACAGCTATTCAATAGCCACGGGCTTTAGCCCGTGCTCAATAAAACCATAAAATTCCACAGGCTTTAGCCAAAACATATTCACTATCCGGAATCTATTATCTATTATCTATTATCTATTATCTATTATCTGTTATCTGTTTCTCACTCTTCACCCTGTATAAGTGCAGGGATAATTCCAGAATAGGTACATAGGGATAGTTCCAGGTACATAGGCGTGGGATAGATATAATATAGATAGGATGGGTCTATAACAAAAAAAAGTCTCACACATTACTGTATGAGACTTTTAAAATAAAATAAAAAAACTGGCGGCGGCCTACTCTCCCGCGTTAGCAGTACCATCGGCGCTGGTGGGCTTAACTTCTGTGTTCGGAATGGGAACAGGTGAGCCCCACCGCTAAAACCACCCTAAAGAAGGTATATAGCATCTGGCTATTTGCTGCTGGCTTTTGGCTTTTTTGCCAATCGCTAACTGCTTACTGCCATTTGCGGTTTTTAAGCGATAAAAACTCTCACAAAGACAAAACCTTTACTGCGCATAAAGTACTTGTCATTTATTATATGTTTAATATGATAATTTTATAGCAACCATAGGCTATAAATCTACGGGTAATTAGTACTACTCGGCTATGACATTACTGCCTTTACACCTATAGCCTAT
>NZ_JPEQ01000032.1:0-1544 GCF_000738495.1 Chryseobacterium sp. P1-3 | reverse complement strand
TACTTTTTATGGTTGAAGAAATAACAGATTCTGCTATTGCTTCGTTTGTAAAAGAACTTGCACCTGTAATTCCCTTTTGAGTAGCTAAACGGCTGATTAAATCTGCATCGGTTTTACCAACATGTCTTGCCAATGTATGTCCTAATGTAGATCCTTCATGATAAGCCAACCATCCTTCTGTTTTTATAATTCCAGGAGCCGCCTTCCCTTTTGTTAAAATGACCGCTAAAGCCGCTAATCCCAGTGCCTGCGTCTGGTTTTCAGCAGAAATATTGTTGGCAATTGCAATACCCACTGCATCCCACACACTGCTCATCATTTCTACTCCTCTGTCATTTCTTACCCATGACATTGGATCAAATGCTCTGCCTCCATTTGGCAAGAGCCCTGCAAGAGCCCGATCAAATGCCATCCCCATGGCAAAGATATTAGGAAAATAATTATCCCCTTTATTCCATGTGCTGATGTTCCCTTTTCCTGTTACCGTAACCGGAACTGTGAAATAAAATCCTCCTCCACCCAGCCGCGAACTTCTGGCTCATGCTATTTAACACTTTTTAATTTACATTTATTCCCCAATTATAAAAACAAAACCTTCACTATTGCAAAGGTTTTGCTTTTTATTCAGACACGAGCAAGATGATCGGCCAGCAGAGGGAAATATCCTCCGAAGAACTGGAATAAAATTGGATAATCTTTTATAAAACTCACGCTATTTTTCCAGCTCTTTTTTTAATCATATTCAACCATTTTAATGCATCTTGAGAATTCTCAAAATATCTATTTGCCTCATCACCAACCTCTTCCCAATAATAATCAATATTGTTAATCAATTTTTCAATATCTTTTATTAATTGAATTATTTTCTGATAATTATCATATTTTTTATGTTTAGATACATATTCAGAAACAATTTCTTCATCTGTCAAATCTTCGAAATCTGCATCTGGAAAGTAAGCACCAAAAAATTGCACTAATCGTGGGAAATCTTTTTCAAAACTCATTTATACTTATTTTCTTGTTATTATTTTGGAAAAGCCGTTAATATAAAATAACCTCCCTTTCCATTTGATTTTAAGATAACTCTAGCATTCGTAAAATCATTAACAATGCCTGTTCTTCTCATTATTCCTCTACCAATATTTGTTGAACCTGTATATTCCAATCTTAAATTATCAATAACATTAGCACCTTTCAACCAAGATTTGATAGCATCTCTATTACTTTTTATGGTTGAAGAAATAACAGATTCTGCTATTGCTTCGTTTGTAAAAGAACTTGCACCTGTAATTCCCTTTTGAGTAGCTAAACGGCTGATTAAATCTGCATCGGTTTTACCAACATGTCTTGCCAATGTATGTCCTAATGTAGATCCTTCATGATAAGCCAACCATCCTTCTGTTTTTATAATTCCAGGAGCCGCCTTCCCTTTTGTTAAAATGACCGCTAAAGCCGCTAATCCCAGTGCCTGCGTCTGGTTTTCAGCAGAAATATTGTTGGCAATTGCAATACCCACTGCATCCCACACACTGCTCATCATTTCT
>NZ_JPEQ01000031.1:0-3667 GCF_000738495.1 Chryseobacterium sp. P1-3 | reverse complement strand
TTGCCTATGGTGCCGTACAAGTGTAGCTTTTGAAAAGGAGGCTTATAAGGAATCCGGGGAAATTCTTGAGCCGGGCGTTATTACCCCGGAATGGCGTCTTGATTTTGTACCAACAGCAGAAGGATTTTATAGTTTCGCTGAAAACCGCTATATTTACCAATACAGGGATCACCTTGGAAATGCGAGGGTAAGCTATATTAAAAACAGCGCAGGTGTTGCTCAAGTGACGGATACTAACAATTATTATCCGTTCGGGTTAAACCATATTGGCCAGGGAAGAGGGTTTTTAGGAGGATATTTTAATTATAAGTACAATGGAAAGGAGCTACAGGAGACGGGAATGTATGATTATGGGGCAAGGATGTATATGCCGGATCTAGGAAGATGGGGTGTTGTCGATCCATTGGCGGAAACTTCCAGACGTTGGAGTCCTTATACTTACGCTTTTAATAATCCTTTGAGGTTTATTGACCCAGATGGAATGCAGGCAGAAGATAAGATTAAGATCTTTAACAATGGTAACATAGAAAGAACAAAAGACAATAATGCCTATGATACTATTACCAACGAAGATGAATCTAAATCTATTCAAATTGCCCGTACAAATGTGACAGAAAAGAATCCTACAGGAGACTCACAAATAGGAGAAGCTAAAGATATTAATTTTAAAACACCAGGACACGAAGGCTCAAAAGGAAGTAACATTTATACGTATCTACAAATACAAAATGATGATGCAGCTAAACAATTTTTTGACTTTGCAGCAGAAAATACTAATGTTGAATTCACTAGGGATACATTTAATTTTGGAGATGGATTTTCCTCAAATGTTATAACTACTAGCCACGTTACTAATGTAAGTGTTAGTGCCTATTTTGCTATTCCCTATGTAAATCTGGCAGGAGAAAATGGAAATCACTTCATTAACCAAACCAAAAGTGTTGATTTTGATCATTCTCATCCGCTAGGAGAGAGTATAGCCCCCGGAGGATTTAATGTTAGATTTGATAATAATAATCCTATTTTTTATAAAATCATTACGGGAGGTTATGTAGATGCTGATGTATCAAGCAGAAATCCAATATTTAAAACTACCAATGTCTATAGTACTTGGAAATGGCCAACACCAGGAAAAGGGTATGTTAATTTTAATGGTTCAACAGCAACATATACAGGTAGTAACAGAAAAATAAATTAATTATGAAAACAAAATTGATATTTATTTTAGGAACTATACTAATTCTATTTTCTTGTAAAGCACAAGATAAAAAGATTGATCCTAAAGTAGTAATGCAAGTTATTGAAAGTTATATTGACTTCAAAAACAAAGAGCACTACGTAAATGCAAATGACAATATATTAATAGTTGGTGCAAATAAAATACAAAAGGAAAACAAATATTGGTTAAACGTATATTTTATGAATCCAGAATTAATGTCTGGTTTTAAGTATACAAAAGTCTATAAACTTTATAATTATAGGATAATAATTGATGAAGTACTAGATGAAACAATCATGTTAAAAAAATGCATTTAAGAATATACAGGAGGTTCCTTACGAAAACTTTAACTTAGCTTCTTATCCTTTCTCTTATAACACTAGTATGTGGTTGCTTACTTTCAATTATAAAAATGAAGTTATACAAGTATCGCCTCAAGAAAAAGCAAAGAATATAAAAAGTATTTTAGAAAAGAAAGGTGTTAAATTTTCAAAGGACTACGAAGAGTAAAATTATATAACATATATGAGAGACTATTTCAAAGGTAGTCTCTAGTTATAATAAGCTGTAAGAACTATAAGTACAATGGAAAGGAGCTACAGGAGACGGGAATGTACGATTATGGAGCAAGGATGTATATGCCGGATCTGGGAAGATGGGGTGTTGTCGATCCATTGGCGGAAACTTCCAGACGTTGGAGTCCTTATACTTACGCTTTTAATAATCCTTTGAGGTCTATTGACCCAGATGGAATGCAGGCAGAAGATAAGATTAAGATCTTTAACAATGGTAACATAGAAAGAACAAAAGACAATAATGCCTATGATACTATTACCAACGAAGATGAGTCTAAGTCTATCCAGATTGCCCGTACAAATGTGACAAAAGATAATCCAACAGGAGATTCACAGATAGGGAATATGAAATCATTAGCTTTTGATTTGCCAGAAAGTGATGGGCTGGAAGGTAGCGCAAGTTCAACATACAGCTATTTGCAAATACAGAACTATGATGTAGCAACTCAATTCTTTGAATTTGCAGCAGAAAATACAAAAGTGGAATTTTCTCAAGATACATTTAATTTTAGTGATGGATACAGTACAAGCATTATAAGTACTAACCATTCTGTTAATCAAAGTGTAAATGCAGGTGCTATGTTGGGAGCATATAGTTTTGGAGGACATATTATACAAGATGGAACCCATTTTGAAAATGTACACTCCCATCCGCCCGGTGCAAACGTGGGTCCATCGGGTTGGAATGATAGGTTTATAAATAATGTTCCAATAATGACTTATGGTTTAAAGCAAGGAGATGCAAACTTTAGAAGTAATAACCCTCAAATTACAAATACGTATCAATATAGTACTTGGAAATGGCCAACGCCAGGGAAAGGGTATTTTAAATATGACTCAAAAAATGCAACATTTATTGGAGGTAAAAAGAATTAAAAATGAGAAAGAATATATATTGTTTACTAATCTTCTTTGTTTTAATAGTTAGTTGTAGTACAGCTGTTTTCAATAAAGAGGATAATACAGCGAGAAACATTGTTACTGGCTATATAGAATTTAGAAATCAACAAAAGGTAATAAATCCAAAAACGAATATCATCATTATCGGTGCTCAAAGTGATAATGCTAAAAATGGAAATTACTGGATTGATTTGTGTTTTGTAAATCCAGCATTATTAATGGATTTTAAATATTCTAAAGTGTATGAAGTCAATGGATATAAATTAATTATTAGTGAAGATTTAGATAAGTCTTATTTGTTAGAAAAAACATTTAAAGAGATTCCTTATGAAAATCTTAATTTAGCTAAAATGGCTATTACATATAACACAACAAACTGGCATATTACGTTAAATAGTAAAAACGAAGTTGTTGAAATTTTACCCCAAAAAAAATCAAAAGAAATTAAAAATATTTTGGAAAAGAAAGGAGTGAAATTTTCAAAGAATTATACAGATTAGTCTTCACTTAAAATATAGAACCACTGCGAAAGCAGTGGTTTTTGTATTGTTCTGTTTTCATATACAAAACAGAACAAGATAAATAAATCTCTGATCCTTTTTTCGGGACTAAGAATTTCAGGTTGCAATACCTTTATCGTGCAGATGGGGTAAAGCTTCGTAAACTCAATACTTCAGGAGGAGGAAGAGGACAATCAACCACTAATGTTATTACCGATTACCTGGATGGTTTCCAGTATAAATATCGTGAAGTTATTGAACCTTGCCTATGGTGCCGTACAAGTGTAGCTTTTGAAAAGGAGGCTTATAAGGAATCCGGGGAAATTCTTGAGCCGGGTGTTATTACCCCGGAATGGCGTCTTGATTTTGTACCAACAGCAGAAGGATTTTATAGTTTCGCTGAAAACCGCTATATTTACCAATACAGGGATCACCTTGGAAATGCGAGGGTAAGCTATACTAAAAACAGCGTA
>NZ_JPEQ01000030.1:0-7924 GCF_000738495.1 Chryseobacterium sp. P1-3 | reverse complement strand
AATCCTCAACGCAGGATTTCCTAAGCCAGGTGACCACCACAATAGACCAGCAGTACCTTATCACAGGCAGCAGTATTCAGGCAGGAATGCGGAAGCAGGGAACAGGAAATGCTGCCAGCCAGAACAATGGCTATGATTTCCACCTGGTAAAATTAAACCAGCAGGGAGAACAGGTCTGGGAGAAGTATTTCTCAGGGCAAAACCATGATTATTTATCAGCCACTGTAACCACACAGGATGGGGGCTTCCTTTTAGCCGGGACCTCCTATTCCGGGAAAGGACTGGATAAAAAGGACGATTCCAAAGGAGGCTCTGATATCTGGCTGATCAGGATTAATGAATTCGGGGATGAACTATGGCAGAAAACTTTGGGAAGCCCTTCCGATGAAGAAGCCAGGGCAGTGATTCAAACCACCGATTCAGGTTTTTTTGTAGCGGGAAATGTACAAAACTCTTTTAAAGGCTATGGTTCAAAAGATGTATGGATAGTAAGGCTTGATAAAGAGGGAAAAGAATTATCACAACTGATTTTAGGAGGAAAAGGTTTAGACGAAGTTGAAAAAATGATTCCCACGAAAGACGGTGGGGCTTTGTTAGGTATCTATTCCAGAAGTGGAGTTGTTAATATGAGCAATAGTCAATCAACAACGAATACTCTGGATTTACCTTCCAAAACTGCAGGTTCTGTAGCCAGAAGCCAAATGCCAAAAGCCAGCAGCAACTATGGTGAAGGCGACTACTGGATTGTAAAACTGGATAAAACCGGAAAGGTAGAATGGGAAAAGAACTATGGAGGCAAAGGGGATGATCATTTGAGGACCTTGGCATTGACCTCTAGCGGCTATATCATCGGAGGAGAATCCAGATCGGAAAGATCCGGGAACAAAACAGTAGGAATAGAGGAAGGAACAGACCTTTGGCTAATTGCCCTTAATGAAAGAGGCGAAGAAGAGTGGCAAAAGTCTTACAATTTTAAAAACCGGGATATTCTGATGGGGATGAGTGTGATAGGTGGGGAGCTGGAAGATGGAAGCGGGAAGTCTACCAAAGGAATTTTATTGGGCGGCTATACCCAGGCAGAAGGAAGGATAGAAAAGGATGATGAAACTTTCTGGATGCTGTACCTGGATGGCAATGGTAATGAGCAGTGGCGGAAACATGTGGGAGGAGAATCGAGGCAAAGAGAGGAAAGGCTCTCGGATTTGAAACTTAACAGGGATGGTTCTATTATCCTGGCAGGAACGAGTGCAGAAGAACTGGGAAAAGAAAACTGGAAGATCGTCAAATTGGGAGACAAGCAGGTTGAACAGTTAATTGAAAAATCTGACATTAAGATTTATCCTAACCCGGTGTCAGACTATGCGTATGTAGAAATCGGCTTTGATTTCAAGGAAGCTGAGATTTTGTTGTATGATATGAGTGGGAGACAGCTTCAGAGTTTGAAAACGAAGAATAGAGTCACGAAGTTGAATACCCAGGCTTTGATCCAGGGGGCTTATCTGGTGACGATAAAGACTGATACTAATAAAACGGCGAATGCTAAACTGATAAAGAATAATACATTATGAGAAGTATAAAAATTTTACTGGGTATTACCATTTGTATTTTATCCCATGTAAAAGCCCAACAATTAAATTATGGGGATTTTCCTAAGCCCGTACCTTCAGTATCTTCGATGGAAACTTATCAGGAGACACCGGTAGCAATGGCTACAGGAGTACCGGATATTAAAATACCTATAACGGGAATTTCTTCAAGCGATAGCTATATTGCTGATCGTCTAATATTATCTTATAATCCTAATAGTGTTAATGAAGCAGAGTTCGTGAATGATTCAGGTTTAGGATGGAGTGCATTAGGAGGGGGAATAATTTCAAGGAAAATAGTTAACGGACTGGACGAACGGTTCAGTGATGTAGGTGCTACTAATTATCAAAAAAATAAATTTGACGATATTTTTTATTATAACCTTCCTACAGGAAAAGGGGGTAAATTTAAGATTTATAGAAGACCTGATGACAGCTTTGAAATCACAGAATTATCAGGAAATAATATTAAAATTGATTTTACCAGAAATAATAATATGGCCACCCTTATTGTGGATTCCTTTACCATTACAGATGATAAAGGATATAAATATATATTCAATGATTACAGCCAGTCTTTATATAGTGGAAGCAACAAGCTGTATCGCTCGGCTTATTTTCTGAGTAGTATTAAAAAATCCAAATAATGTAGAATTGCTTACATACGAGTACAGAAAAGATTTCAGAAATATTACAGGAACCAGCACTGTACTGTACCAGAGCTGCAAGCTTAAAAAAAATTAATGCAATAGGAATAGGAAACCTTACTATTGATTATACATTTGATGAGAATCTTGAGAAAACGATGAACGATCCGTACAGTATTTCAAAGATTGCTTTACAGAATAATTACGGACGATCGTTGAGTCAGTATAATTTTGATTATACCTACTATAAATTTTCCAATGTGACGGCAGATATACGGTTGCTTACCAGGATCAGGAAAATGAATCCTGCCAACCTGAATGGTAGCCCATTAGAAACAACGGCATTTGAATATAATGAGACAGGCTTACCTGCTAAAGAGCTTATATCGGATGGCTATGCATGCGATGTGCCACAATCTGGTTTTCGCAATTCATTTCCGAAAGACAGAATAATCGGTGTATTAAAAAAAATAACCCTTCCAACGGGAGGGGTTCAGGAATACGTTTTTGAGCCGAATGAATATTTTACCGATATGAATACCCCTGAGTATCTGAATTCTTTGACAGAATATACAGACCCTTATGTTCAATATGTAAAATATAACAATTCGCTAGACTTTAATACAAGTTCGGCTAATCTTATAAGATGGAAGCTTTCCGGTACTGCAGGTCAGAAAAAAAGAATATATTTCAGATTCTATGCCGGAAGAAATACCCCCATAGGACCAATTATAGGAGGATCCGGTGGTTTACTTAATGCCAATATTAAAATTAATGGCGGAGCTGTTCCCTTCACGGTTTGTAAACAGGAAGGAACAATAGATAGCTATAATGCGATAATATCTTTTGAAATAACTCCCGGCACCCATATTATAGAAGTGGTAGGAGTGGATATTTCAGGAAATATTGATATTTCCGAGTTGGTTACCAATCCTCCGCCTTATGCCAACCTCAATTATTCTGAAACCGGTCTGCGCATCAAAAATATTCTGTATTATGGATCTTCTTCACAAAGTGCACCGGAAAAAAATATAACCTATACCTATAATAAGCTGAATGACCCTTTAAATACAAGTGGTAGTGTTTTTACCAATGAAAACGGAACCTATGTACTATATAGTAATGTTAAAGTAACTACAGATAATAATGGTTATACCGTTTATTCATTTAAAACTCCGGCAGACTACCCGGAAACGCCTCAGCAAATAGAAGGAAATTTTGTAAATGTCAAACATTATTTTAACCTCACACAAGGAGGCCTTTTGGATAAAACAGAGATATACAATTCATTAGATCAAAAAGTAGCGAGTACAGAAAATACATATGAATTGGCAGATCTTAAAGGAACAGTACCCACTCTTTCAAATGTAGGATATACAATTCCCGGAATGGTAAAAAAAGTGACAGAAATAGAGAAAAATCATATTTCATCACAAGTTATTGAGAGTAAGAAGGAGTTGGAGTTTGACAATTCCCTTTGGGTTTTTCAGCTTTTAAAAATAAAAAATACCTCGTCAGATGGGAACATCTATGAAAAAATGATGAAGTATCCTAACAATAAGGTACTTGAGGGGCAGGAGAATGAATATGCCCACCTATGGAATGCCAATATGAGAGGTGTTGCGGTGAGTACTACAGAAATAAACAACGGAAAGATAATATCGTCCACAGATATAAAAATTTTGATAACGGAAGTTTATATCCTACTTCAATAGTGGGCACCAACCCGAATGATAACAGCAAAAAGATTCTGATTAAATATGACCTATATGATGAAAGAGGAAATCTGAAGCAATTTACCAAAGACCTTGATCCCAACGGAGGAGGGGGTAATACTACAGCTATTATATATGGGTATAATAATACGTTGCCTATCATTCAGGTGGAGGGAGCAAATTATGATGTTCTTAATAGTATACCGGGTATAGATTTTAATACGCTTACCAACCAAGATGTAGATGAGGTTTCAGAAAAGGTATTGTTAAAATCATTAGATGAGTACAGAACCCATGAAGGACTTAAAAAATTTATGGTGACTACTTATACCTATGATCCTATGTTGGGTGTGACTACGGTAACTGCTCCTAACGGAATGCGTCAATCCTATCAATATGATCAGAATGGAAAACTTAAATCGGTCATTGATGTCAACGGGAACATTGTAAAAGATTTCCGCTATAATCTAAAACCACAACCCTGAAAAACAGATCATGAAAAAAATAGTAACAATTATAATGATTCTGATGGTGGGTCTATTCCATTCACAGAATCTGACATCATCGGAAAACTATACGTATAGCAGGACATACCTGGAGCCAGTAACAGCTACCAATAACAGCGCCCAACAGATCCAGAGTGTACAATATTTTGATGGATTGGGAAGACCTGTACAAAGTATTGGGATTAAGGCATCACCTAATGGAAAAGACCTGGTGGTACCTTCTGTATATGATAATAACGGAAGACAGACGAAGTCTTATCTTCCATTACCGGCAGATACGCAAAACGGTGCTTTTAATCCCAATGCAAATGAAAACACTGTAAATTCTTATTATGGGGTTCCCAATGCCTATGCTGAAGTACAGATTGAAAAATCGCCTTTAGCGAGAATTGAAAAGTCTGCAGCTCCTGGAGCAGACTGGCAGATCAGCAGCAACCATACCCAAAAGATGGTTTATCAAACTAACGAAGCTGGTACTGTAAAAAGATTTAAAGCAACCACCGCATGGAATGCTTCCAATCAGATTAATGATGTTTTTATTTCCCCGGCACCGAACGATAGTTATACGACAGGTGGGTACTATAACGCAAATACCTTACTCAAAACAGTATCTGTAGATGAAGATGATCATGAAATTCATACATATTCCAATACAAACGGCCAGAAGATCCTGGTAAGGCAGATCAACAAAAAACCGGAAGGCGGTACAGAAAACCTGGATACCTATTATGTATATGATGAATTTGGCAACCTGTCACTTATTATTCCTCCGAGAGCATCAATTTCACCCAATTTTTTTCACAGTATTGGATCAATTATGCTACCAGTATAAATATGACAAATACAACAGGCTGGCAGAAAAAAAGCTTCCGGGAAAAGAATGGGAATATGTTGTCTATGACAAACAGAACAGGCCTGTACTTTCCCAGGATGGTAACCTTAGAACCACCACTAATAATTTCGGGAAGAAAGGCTGGATGTTTATCAAATATGATGCTTTGGGAAGAATGGCCTACTCAGGGTTCTTTGCCAATACGGGAACAAGAGTATCAATGCAGGCTGCTCTGGATAATATGGCATCCAATCCCAATAACAATGAAACGACAAGCACTATTCCTTTTTCATTAAATGGCATTGATGTCTACTATACAAAAAATGCTTTCCCTACAGAAAGTATGACGGTCCTTAGTGTCAATTATTACGATGAATATCCTGCGGGATCTCCCGCTTTGCCCACACAGATCCAAAGCCAGGTGACATTAGGTTCTATGCCCACTCCAATAACCTCTAACGGTTGGTCTTCCATAAGAAGTATTAAAACCCTGCCTACAGCAAGCTATGTTAAAAATATAGAAAATGACAGCTGGTCTTCGGCCTTTATCTGGTACGATACCCAAGGGAGAGTCATAGGAACTTATGGTAAAAATCACCTGGGAGGATTTACAAGGACGGAAGGTGTGCTGGATTTTTCGGGGAAAACACTGGAAACGTATACCTATCACTCCCGAAACACCTCTTCTACAGAAGTAAGTGTAAAAGACAGGTTTGTGTACAGCTCTCAAAACTACCTGTCGAAACATTACCAGCAGATTAATGACAATCCGGAAGAACTGATCTCAGAATACTTTTATAATGACCTGGGGCAGGTGATCAGTAAAAAAGTAGGAAATAGCCTTCAAAGTATTGATTATACTTATAATATCAGAGGATGGCTTACCGGGATTAACCCCGATAATATTGCCAATCTCGGGAATAAGCTCTTTAGCTACAAAATAAAATACAATACAGTAGAAGGTGCAGAAAGCCCTAATAACTCTTATAGTTCACTTAAGGTAAAACCTAATTATAACGGAAGTATAGCTGAGGTAGATTGGAAAACTGCCTATGGAACCAATGAGCCTTTAAGAAGATATGGCTATGTATATGACGGAGCCAGCCGTTTGAGGGCAGGTTTTTATCAGGTGAGTACGAATCCTTATTCCAAAGAGTACAGTGAGGTCATGAATTATGATCTGAATGGAAATATCAGCTCGCTCAATAGAACCGGTGCTGCTGTGGGAGGAACTGCCGAAGTAATGGATGACCTGAGGTATACTTATTTTAATGGAAACCGTTTGGCATATGTAGAGGAGAGCGGAAGTGGAAATGCATTAAGCGGTTATCCGTTAGGAGCCGGACAAGGTCAGAATATTGATTATGACGGAAACGGGAATATGACCAGTCATCTGGATAAAGGCATTACAAAAATTGCATACAATTATCTTAATCTGCCTTCTTCTTTCACCAATACAGATGCTTCAAAAAATATATCTTATGTTTATCTGGCAGACGGAAGTAAGGTACAGGCTTTTAGTAATGGAAAGGTAACGGATTATCTGGATGGGTTCCAGTATGAAAGTACGGGCGGAACTTTAACCACAAAAATCCTGGCTAATGAAGAAGGCTATTTTGATTTTATGAACAACCGGTATGTGTATCAATATGCCGATCACCTGGGCAATATAAGGCTCTCTTACACCAAAAATACAAACGGAACAGCAACGATATTAGAAGAAAATAATTACTACCCTTTTGGATTAAAGCATACGGGATATAATACAGGAGATACAACCAACAATAAATTTAAATATCTTTACAACAGCAAGGAATTGCAGAGTAGCGGAAATCTGGATTATGGCTGGCGTCAGTATATGCCGGACCTGGGGAGATGGTTTGGGATGGATGCCCTTTCAGAATCTTATCATATGGCTAGTCCATATGCCTATGTGATGAATAATCCGGCAATGTTCTTTGACCCTAATGGAATGCTTTCCCAGGCGTTCATGGACGAGGTATGGAATTCCCCATCAGGGACCGTTTGGACAAATAACGGAAAAGGGTTTACCAATAATTGGGGAGGAAGTATGGATTATGACGGAAACCCACTCAATTATTTTGGATATAGTCATATGACTACCGGTCTTGATGAAGGTGGTGGAGGTGGAGGAGGGTTTTATTTCACAGTTCCGGTTACGGTAACAGGAAAAGGAAACATCAGCACATGGAATAAAGGGGATAATTATTTTCCTAATATCTTTGCCATGGGGATGGCATTTGACAGGGCTCTTGCAGGGCTCTTCCCAAATGGAGGCAGAGCATTTGATTCAATGTCATGGGTAAGAAATGACAGAGGAGTAGAAATGATGAGCAGTGTGTGGGATGCAGTGGGTATTGCAATTGCCAACAATATTTCTGCTGAAAACCAGACGCAGGCACTGGGATTAGCGGCTTTAGCGGTCATTTTAACAAAAGGGAAGGCGGCTCCTGGAATTATAAAAACAGAAGGATGGTTGGCTTATCATGAAGGATCTACATTAGGACATACATTGGCAAGACATGTTGGTAAAACCGATGCAGATTTAATCAGCCGTTTAGCTACTCAAAAGGGAATTACAGGTGCAAGTTCTTTTACAAACGAAGCAATAGCAGAA
>NZ_JPEQ01000029.1:0-4823 GCF_000738495.1 Chryseobacterium sp. P1-3 | reverse complement strand
CAGTGAAATCAGTCCTGTTCCTGTCCCTATTTCTAAAACATTGGACACCTTTGCAACATCTGCTAAAGCACCCAGCAGCACCCCATCTGTTCCCACACGGAAAACATCCCCGGAACTGGCGGATTTCGAATTGTTTAAAACTTAAAAAGGCTTCACTATAAATTGGTAGGTAATGATGGGAATGAGTGTGATAGGCGGGGAGCTGGAAGATGGACGCGGGAAATCTACCAAAGGAATTTTATTGGGCGGCTATACCCAGGCAGAAGGAAGGATTGAAAAGGACGATGAAACTTTCTGGATGCTGTACCTGGATGGAAATGGCAATGAGCAGTGGAGAAAACATGTGGGAGGAGAATCGAGGCAAAGAGAGGAAAGGCTCTCGGATTTAAAGCTCAACAGGGATGGTTCTATTATCCTTGCAGGAACCAGCGCAGAAGAGCTGGGGAAAGAAAACTGGAAGATTGTAAAATTGGGAGACAAGCAGGTTGATCAGTTAATTGAAAAATATGACATTAAGATTTATCCTAACCCGGTATCAGATTATGCGTATGTGGAAATCGGATTTGACTTTAAAGAAGCTGATATTATGTTGTATGATATGAGCGGGAGACAGCTTCAGAGTTTGAAAACAAAGAATAAAGTGACTAAGATCAATACCCAGGCTTTGATCCAGGGAGCTTATCTGGTGACGATAAAGACTGATACTAATAAAACGGCGAATGCTAAACTGATTAAAAAATAAAACTAATCTTTTATGAAAAAAATATATATATCATTGTTACTATTTGCGGCTTCACAAGCGATTTCACAGCAGGCAATGCAACGGGTGGAAATCAAATCTCCACAATCTTACGCGTTTGAAAAATATGGCAATGTACCTATTAATTTATATACAGGTACCTTGGATCTGAAAATTCCAATTTATTCCATTCCAACAGCTGGTGGTAAAAATATCGACGTTTTTTTGTTTCTTATGATTCTTCGGGTTTTTTGCCGCACAAGAAATCGGATAATGCAGGAATGGGCTGGTCAATGCTTGCTGGGGGGAGAATTACAAGGAGCCTTAATAGGTTTCCAGATGAATATCAGGGAAATCCTACCTCGTCCAACACCAATCCTTTTGATACAGGAGCCGATCTTCATGGATTTTTGACAGGAGTCAGGCTGAATCCTTATACAAATACTCAGGTATATGATCTGAATAGTGGAGCAGGAGGGCTAAATGGCTTAGATTGGAGATTAGGAACTACTCAAAATGGTTATGAGGGAGAACCTGATATTTTCAATTTTAATGCTTTGGGACTGAGTGGGAAATTTGTAATAGGCAATGATGGTAATGTACTGGTTGAATCTGATGATCCTAATATTAAGGTAGATCTTTCAGGAATGGTATCTTATGGAGGAAGGGGATTTTGTAAACCACCTAATCAGACTATTATTATTACAGATGGTCAGGGAAATAAATACACATTTGGTGGAGATTTTTCTAAGTATGAAATAAGCTATTCGTTGACAGATCCTGGATTTAGTAAAGAAAATTGGTTCGATAGTTTTCCTTATATAAGTTCCTTCAGTCTGTCCAAAGTTGAATTTGCTAACGGCCAAATAGTTAGTTTTAGCTATGTGCAAGATACATTGGGCAGCGATTTTTGTAGCCTTACTACTGATTGGACTGACTTTGAAAACAATCCACGGGTGCTGAATTTTGAGGGATATTTCCAAGATGGCTCGCGGATCGATGAGTGGAAAAATTGTCCGGGAGGACTGATTAGCTGCGTAAATGCCAGTGCTAGTACGTCAACATCACGAGAAACTTTTGCGCTGGTTAAGCGTTCCCTACTGGAAAGTATTACCTATGGAACTCAACAGGTGAAGATTAATTACAAGGATACAGGCTATCCGATCAAACACTATGAAGGACAGGCAAATGCAGACTATATCAATGAATATGTTATAGATAATATTCAGCTTTTTGATAACAATCGTCTGATTCAAAATCATATTTTTACTTATGATGACCTTGGAGGAACCAATAAAAGACCGTTCTTGAAATCTATTACTAATTCACTAAGCAATAAAGTATATAATTTCGAATATTATAATACTTCTAACCTACCTCAATATGTTACCAAAGGTATTGACCATTGGGGATATTGGAATGGTAATGATAGTAATATCAACCTGGCGCCTATTGATACCTACAATACCATCACAGGAGATTATACGCTTGACAATACTTATAGAGATCCTAATATTCAAAAATATAATGTCGGGTTGTTGAGTAAAATTACCTACCCTACGAAAGGATACTCAATTTTTTGAATATGAGCCTGCCTATTATGGAAGGCGAATAGAAAGGAATTCAGCAAGCGCCTTTTTACCTATCCTGACTGATAATTCAGGAGTAATAGGAGGAGCGAGAATTAAAAAAGCAATTTGATTATTCAGAAAATAATGGAATGATCAATAGCAAGGAATACAGATATACTACTACCTTAAACAGTTCTACTTCTTCAGGAATTCTGATGAACTGGCCTAGATATATTTATTATATTGAGTTCAATCTCGGTTCCGGTATACAGAAATTGTTCCTTAGATCAAGCTCGAATATTCAGCAAAATAGTCTTGATAGTTATAACATCGGATATTCAAAGGTGTATGAGATTACAGCAGGGAAAGGCTATACAGAATATGACTTTACCAGTTATGCTGATTATCCGGACATTTTAAATCCTGATACAAATAATATAAAAGAATATACTTCGGGAAATGCCCAATCATCACCGGAAAATTTATACAAAAATTTCAGAAACCTGTATGGAATTGACCGTAGTATTTTAAGAGGAAAGGTAAAAACTGAAACCATTTATCGTGAGGGAGCTACCACTCCTTTAAGGAAAATGGAATACAGCTATAATGATAATACTGATTATAATCCTAATACACTGAAGGATAACAATAACTATGTGACCTTTAATCATCTTTCGGGGGTATGGGTGCAGGGATATAAAAAAATACATGAATTCGTCAGCAATTAAGAAGAAAAGAGTGACTGAATTCTTGAACAATACAGCTGTTTCTACAATGACCGATTATGTTTATGATAGTACTATACACCTGAACCGTACCAGAGAAAGCAGTACTACAGCGGATAATACTGTGATTTCACAGAATTATTCTTATGCACAGGATCTTAATAATATAATGATGACAGCCAGAAATATGACAGGAATTCCGCTTAGGTTGGAGACTCTCCAAAATAATAAAACCATCAGCAAGACTGAAACTGTATATCCTATTTCATTACCAACAGGACAAACAGGAAATTTAATGATGCCTTTATCTGAGCACAAATATGATATTCAGAATGTAACAAATTCCAGTATGGTAGTGACTTACGACCAATATGACTCTAAAGGAAATTTACTCCAGTACACGACAAAAGATGGAATTTCTACAGTCATTATCTGGGGTTATAGCCAAACCCAGCCTATTGCCAAAATAGAAGGGGCTAAACTGTCAGATATCCAGCAGTCATTAATTGATTCTATTGTTAATGCGTCCAATACAGATGCTTTAGCTGGTGCGAACAATGACGAGACATCATTCTTATCAGCATTGAATACCTTTAGAAACAGCCTTTCCGGTTATCAGATCACCACTTACACTTACGATCCTTTAATAGGAGTTCGAAGCATCACCCCACCATCCGGGATAAGGGAAAGCTATATTTATGATTCGGCTAACAGGCTTGAGAAAGTGATTGATGCCAATGGAAAAGTGTTAAAGGAGATGAAATACAACTATAAAAACTAACAAACGATGAAAAAGATAATTATCCCGGTAGGAATATTGCTGTTGGGCAATGTAAAAGCCCAGCTTACCCCACTTCCCAATACGGAAAACTATGTACAGACTAAAACTTATCTTGATTACAGCGGAACAACAGCCACAAAATCATCTGAAACCGTTCAATATTTTGATGGCCTAGGCAGACCCAAACAGGTGGTTGGCGTAAAAGCCTCTCCTGCAGGAAAAGATGTGGTTACCCATATTGAATATGACCAGTTTGGAAGACAGGTTAAAGATTACCTGCCCGTTCCCCAATCCGGAACCCAGAACGGAGCTATCTATGCTTCACCTCTTGGAAATGCTTCATCCATCTATGGTGCGGAAAAGATTTATTCAGAAAAAGTGCCGGAAAACTCACCTTTGGATAGAATTCAGCAACAGATCCAGGTGGGTAATGACTGGGCTGGTAAACCTGTGAAATTTGAATATGGAACGAATGCTTCTGATGAAGTCTATCAATTTGTTACTTCCACAACCTGGGAAAACAATGCGACTAAAAGTATTCTGAGTTTATCATCAACACAAACCTTTGCTCCCAATCAACTATATAAAAATACAGTAAAAGATGAAGATGGAAATGAAACACGAGAGTTTAAAAATGGGCAGGGGCAAATTATGCTGGTACGTAAAACAGATGGGGTAAAAAATATTGATACCTATTATGTTTACAATGAATACAACCAACTTGCCTTTGTTATTCCTCCCAATGCTGTTCATAAATCAATCACGGACGATTTGCTGAACGACTTGTGCTATCAGTACCGTTATGATGGTAAAGGAAGGCTTGTAGAAAAGAAGCTACCGGGTAAAGGTTGGGAATATATGGTATATGATGGGGCTGATCGTTTGATTTTATTCCAGGATGCTAATCTCCGAGCACAAAACAAATGGTTAATTACTAAATATGATCAGTTTGGAAGAGTAGCTTATACTGGGATTCAATCTGGTGAAAGTAGAATCAGTATGCAGAG
>NZ_JPEQ01000028.1:0-10526 GCF_000738495.1 Chryseobacterium sp. P1-3 | reverse complement strand
GGTGGAGGTTCTGACCATGCCTCATTTGTAGCGGCTGGAGTACCGGGAATTTCTTTAGGTTCTTTGAACTGGGGATATTTCGGCTATACATGGCATACTACAAAAGATACCTATGATAAAATTGTTTTCGACGAGGTAAAAAACAATGTGGTTTTGACTGCAGCATTGGCTTATATGGCTTCTGAAGATCCGGAATTTGCCAATAGAGAGAAAAGAGTAATGCCTCAGGATGATAAAGGGGAAACAATAAAATGGCCGGAAGCTAAAGAGCCGAGAAGAAGCTACAAAAGATTATAAATAACAATTAAATAGTAATGATTCATGTCCGCGGCTGCTTCATGAACAGAAGCAGCGCGGTCACTTTAAGTATATTTTACAGTAAAAATCCGTGTTACAATTAAACGTGAAGCTTAATTTCTGAAAACTGTGAGATAAAAGGCTGGTAATCTGCAGTATTTAATTGTCCGAAACCATAGCTGCAGAATATAAACGGCAGATTATTATAGAGAGCGGAAGTATAATCCGTTTGAGTATCACCTATATATACCGAGTTTTCAGGGTTCATATCATTCCTTTCCATGATCAGCCTGATATTTTCCGATTTCGGTTTTCCGGTCCGGCCATGAGACTCAAAGTCTTTGAATAAAGGGTTAAACTTATAATAGTCTAAAAAGGCTTCAATATATCCATCCTGGCAATTGCTGACAATAAAAAGATCATGGGTACCGGCAAGAAGCTGAAGCGTTTCTCCGACTCCGGGGTAGAGAACACCACCGTGTTGACGCAATGCGATATTTTCATATCCCGAAACTTCAGTAAGAATACGCTCTGTCTGCTGATCGGAAATACCGGGAACAATATCCCTGATAATATCTTCTGTAAGAAGTCCCATATACTGATCCAGATCTTCGGGTCTCATCTCTTCCCGTAGCAGGTTATGTTTAGCTAAAACATCATTCCATATTTTGATGATGGTCGCTCTTGAATCCCATAAGGTTCCGTCCAGATCGAAAATTAAATTCTTGTAATTCAATATATTTTTTGTTTAGGTGTTATGTTCTTGTTTGTAATATTTAATAATAGGCTCACTTTTTTTAAGGAAGCTAGAATTGAGTTTCTTTTATTTTTCTTGATAATGAAAGAATAGTGATTAGTGTTTTCTCATGACGGTTGATGTACTCCATTGTTTTATCTGTAATAACCCGGATAAGCTCTGGTAATTTAAATGGGTTATCATGCAAAAACTGAAGAAAATCAATATCAGAAAAATCAATATTATAAGATTCAAAATTTCCGATGCTCTCTATACCTCTCCACCATCCACTGATTTTCATATCGGGAAAATATTCTTTAAAGAGTATCTGATAACTATTGTAAAAATCCAGTATTCCAATGAACAGGTCATTTTGATTATTGCTATAGCCACTGAAAGATTCCAGTCCGAAGCAGATAATTTGTTTATCATCTTCCTTGTAATCTTTTAAACTAAACCAAATGTGTGAGTTCTTTTCTTCTGCTCTGTTATGGTTTTCAAAGAAATAGTATCTGTCTTCATATATTTTTTCCAGCTCTTTTTTTTAGCCCGTCTCTGATTTTATTAAGAATGACAGCTTTTGCAGAATGAAAATTATCTGAGATTTCCTTGGCGCTTTTTTAAATCGCTTAATAATAAACTTTTTTATTTCATCACTCATATCATTATTGATGGTCTGGTTGGTTAACTTTTTTACCAAATGTAAATATTGCTTAATGGTTTCTCTCAAGACAGGTTGATTAACAACCTGCTGGTGGCTTTCTTCAAGCCAGTTTTTAATATGACTTTTATAAGTTATCAAATAAAAATCTTTATTGACTTCTAATTGTCCCTTACTTTTACCGGAGGGTTCATTCCCATAAAGGTTCAAATACAGCAGTACTGCCTGTTTGTAATGATTTTTATATCTTTCAAGTTGAGATACCTGATCAACGGCATAAATTTTATTTTCAATGATGATCGTATTGTTACCATCTTCAATAATAATATCTATATATCCGCCTGTTTTTCTTTCAAGGTCTATACTTCCAAGGTATTTTTCAACCGTTACTTTAGCATTTTCAAAATTAAATTGATGGATGGGCTTTAAGCATTCTATCTCCTTAAAAAACAATTTTAGAAAGACAGAACCCTGTCCATGAGAGCCTCTAGGATTTAATAATTCACCAATCATTGCAGAATGGGTATATCTTTCATTTGTTTCCATACTCATGATTGAAAAAATGTTGAAATTTTCTCCACGGATTTGAGCTATATCATGGTATTTTTTTGAAATTACAGATACATTTTCCAATAAACCTTTTATTTGTGATAACTGCGTATTACTCATATTTATAAAATCATGCTCAACTGTACTCTTTTTCTTGCCTCATCCACTTCTGTTACCTTTACCTTAACGTGCTGATGGAGCTTCACTACTTCATTCACATCAGATACATATCCGTCTTTCAGCTGGGAAATATGAACCAATCCGCTTTCTTTGATTCCCAGGTCCACAAAACATCCGAAAGCTGTAATATTGTTAACGATTCCCGGTAAGATCATGCCTGCTTTCAGATCTTTAATACTTTTTACATTGGGATCGAATTCGAATATTCTGGCAGCTTTTCTCGGGTCTAATCCAGGTTTTTCAAGTTCCTTTAAAATATCTTTAATGCCCAGGATTCCAATGTCTCCGGTAATATAGTTTTCCGGTTTTATCAGGGCGATTTTTTCTTTATTGGCTATCAGTTCATTGGTTGTAATGCCCAGGTCTTTAGCCATTTTTTCTACAATACCATACGCTTCAGGATGCACCGCAGAATTATCCAGCGGATTTTTTGCATTGGCAATTCTTACAAACGCTGCTGCCTGCTGGAAGGCCTTTTCTCCAAGTCTAGGAACCTTTTTCAGTTGTTTTCTGTCTTCAAAAGCACCGTTTTCAGCCCTGTAATTCACGATGTTTTCAGCCATTTTTTCTCCAATTCCGGACACATAGCTTAATAATGATTTGCTGGCTGTATTTAAATTGATGCCTACAGAGTTTACACATTTCATCACGGTAGAATCCAGTTCGTTTTTTAATTGAGTCTGGTCTACATCATGCTGATATTGTCCGACACCAATAGATTTAGGATCTATTTTTACCAGTTCTGCCAGCGGATCAGATAGTCTTCTTCCAATGGAAACCGCTCCGCGAACTGTTACATCATAGGTGGGAAATTCTTCTCTCGCAATTTTACTTGCAGAATATACCGATGCTCCGGCTTCAGAAACCACAAAAACCTGAATGGGCCTGTCAAAAGCGATCTTTTTAATAAAGAATTCAGTTTCACGGCTTGCTGTTCCGTTTCCGATAGAGATGGCTTCAATATTATAGGCGTTGACCATGGAACGGATTTTTTTCATCGCCATTCCGCTTTCGTTCTGAGGAGCGTGAGGGTAGAGGGTTTCATTATGAAGCAGGTCTCCCTTTTCATCCAGGCAAACTACTTTACAGCCACTTCTGTAACCAGGATCAATAGCCAGGATTCTTTTCTCTCCCAACGGCGGAGCCAAAAGCAGCTGGCTCAGGTTTTCAGAAAAAATTTCAATCGCTTTTTTATCCGCTTTTTCTTTCGCTTCCTGTAAAGCTTCATTGGAAATAGCCGGCTCCAGAAGTCTTTTATAGCTGTCTTTTATGGCCAGGGCAATCTGTGCAGAACTTTCGTTATCAGATTTGATGATAGCTTTTTCAATAAAATCAATAGCTTCTTCCTTGTCAATTGCCACATTGGTTTTTACAAAGCCTTCCGCTTCCGCTCTCAACATTGCTAAAAGCCTGTGAGAAGGAGTTCTGTTGAGGTTTTCTTCCCATTCAAAATATTGGGAGAATTTCTGAGCGTCTTCTTCATCTTTTTTCGCCTTTACCACTTTAGAGCTAATAACCGCCTTACGTTGGAATAAACGACGCAGGTTCTTACGGACATACATATTTTCATTGATCCATTCGGCCATAATATCCCTGGCTCCCTGAAGGGCATCTTCCTCAGAAGGGACATTATTATTCAGATATTTTGAAGCCAGAAACTGCAGATCATTGTTTTTTTGACTCATAATGATCTTTGCCAGAGGCTCAAGACCTTTTTCCTTGGCAGCGTCTGCTTTGGTCTTTTTACGCTTTTTAAAAGGCAGATATAGATCTTCCAGTTCCTGAATATCAAAACTGTCCTCTATTCTTTGTTGAAGCTCAGGCGTTAAGCCTCCTTGTTCTTCTATAGATTTTAAAATAGATTCTTTTCTTTTTACAATCTCTTCAAACTGTTTGCTGATCTTTGAAATCTGTTCAATCTGGGTTTCATCCAGGTTTCCGGTTTTATCTTTCCTGTAACGCGAAATAAAAGGAATGGTGCAGTCTTCTGCTAATAGTTGTAAAGTATTGCTGATGCTCTTCTCAGAAATATCGAGCTGCTTCTGTATAAATGCTACGGTTGTCATTGTTTGGTTTTCGGATAGCTAAAATAGGGGTTTAAAAAGAAAAAGGCGAGTTGCCCCGCCTTGAATGTTTTCACAACGGAATAATCCTTATTGTGAAGTGCTTTCAAAATTTATCAATCAAAGATATAAAATCAAAATCAAAATACAATACGGGAAACCGTAAATGGTTTTCTTTTTTTCTTCTTACATTTATGAAATACTAATAACAAACTGCTATGGTGGAAAGAATTTTAGGACTCGACTTAGGAGTTTCTTCTATAGGCTGGGCTCTTGTAGAGGAAGATGTGAAAAATCCGGAAAATAACAAGATTATAAAATTAGGAGTAAGAGTTAATCCTTTAACAATAGATGAGAAAACCAATTTTGAAAAAGGTAAATCTATTACAACTAATGCCGGACGTACTTCAGCGAGAAGCGCCCGTAGGAACCTTCAGCGTTTTAAACTGAGAAGAAAAAAATTATTAGAGATTTTAATTCATTATAAAATCATAAAAAACGATGCTGTTCTGGCTGAAACAGGTAAAAACACTACTTTCCAGACGCAATATCTAAGAGCAAAAGCGGCCAGAGAAAGAATAGAACTGGATGAACTGGCAAGGGTTCTTCTTCTGATCAATAAAAAAAGAGGATACAAAAGCAACAGAAAAGTCCAAAATGATGATGAGGGAAAAGCTATTGACGGATTATCAGTAGCGAAGGAGTTATATGAGAAAAATTATACCCCGGGTCAATATGCCTATGATCTTTTAAAAAGAGGGAAAAAACAGATTCCGGATTTTTACAGATCAGATCTTCAAAATGAATTGGATCGTATTTGGGAATTTCAAAAACAATATCATCCTGATATTTTAACCGATGAATTTAAAAAAGAACTTGAAGGAAAGGGACAGAGAGCAACTGCCGCTATTTTTCTGAATCGTTATAAAATTTACACTGCCGATAATAAAGGAACACGGGAAGAGAAAAAGATTCAGGCTTATCAGTGGCGAGTAGAGACTCTTTCTCAGCCATTGGATGTTAAAGAAGTGGCATATGTAATTGCGGAAATTAATAATAATCTTAATAATTCCAGTGGATATCTTGGTGCGATCAGTGATAGAAGTAAAAAACTATATTTTAACGGACAAACAATAGGAGAATATCTTTTTGAAGAGCTTTCAGCGAATCCTCATACCCGTTTGAAAAATCAGGTGTTTTACCGGCAAGACTATCAGGATGAGTTTGAAAAGATCTGGAAAATACAGACAAAATTCCATCCTGAATTGACTAAGGAATTGAAAGAACAAGTTCGTGATATTGTTATTTTCTACCAAAGAAAGCTAAAGTCACAGAAAGGGCTGATAAGTTTTTGTGAATTTGAAAGTAGAGAAATTGAAATTGAAGAAAATGGCAAAAGAAAAAGGAAGAAGGTCGGATTGAAAGTAGCTCCTAAATCTTCACCTTTATTTCAGGAATTTAAAATCTGGCAGGTTCTCAATAATATAGAAATAAAGAATGAAGATGAACGAAGGTATTTGGAGCCGGAAGAAAAAGAACTGCTTTTCAATGAGCTGAATTGTAAAGGAAATCTTACTTCACAAAAATGCCTGGAACTTTTGGGTTTTAAATCGAAAGATGCAAAACTTAATTTTAAAGTTGTGGAAGGAAACAGAACCAATGAAAAGTTATATGATGCTTTTCTGAAAATTCTGGAACTGCAAGGCTATAATGTTTTTGAGCTTTTAAAAATAAAAGAGGATAAGGATGAGGCTAAATTATCTGAACTGAAAGCTTCTGCTGACGAGATTAAAGGGATGATAAAAGAGATTTTTAATGCAAATCTTATTAATACATCCATTCTTGATTTTAATGCAGAATTGGAGGGAAAGGATTTTGAAAATCAGGCTTCTTATCAGTTTTGGCATTTGATGTATTCTTACGAAGGGGATAATTCGCCATCAGGGAATGAAAAATTATATGAATTGCTGGAGAAGAAATTTGGCTTTAAAAAAGAACACTCCAAGATTTTATCAACGATTGTTTTTTCACAGGAGTATGGGAGCCTGAGTACAAAGGCTATGAGAAGAATTTACCCTTATATTAAAGATAATAAGTATAGTGAAGCATGTCTTCTTGCTGGGTATAATCATTCTAAGCACTCTTTGACTAAAGAAGAATTGGAAAACAGGAAATTAAAAGAGCAATTGGAGGTTTTACCTAAAAATTCTTTACGAAATCCTGTTGTTGAAAAGATTTTAAATCAGATGATTAATCTTGTGAATGCTACAATTTCTGAATATGGAAAGTTGGATGGAGTTAGAATAGAGCTAGCCAGGGAGCTGAAGAAAAGTGCACAGGAGCGTGAAGATATGGCGAAGAGTATTAATGAAGCCACACTCCTTCATCAAAAATATGCAACTATTTTAAAGCAAGAATTTGGTGTTGTTAATCCATCCAGAAATGATATTATCCGATACAAACTATATATGGAACTTACCGTTAACGGGTATAAAGATCTGTATACTAATACTAAAATAGAAAAAGAAAATCTTTTTACAGATAAGTATGATATAGACCATATTATTCCACAGTCAAGGTTTTTTGATGATAGTTTTTCTAACAAGGTTTTAGTTCCACGACAGTCAAACTTAGATAAAGGAAATCTGACTGCGTATGATTTTATGTCTAATAAAGGGAGTGAAAGAGAAGAACATTTCCTGAATGTAATTAAAGAATTATTGGATAAAGGCAGTATTTCAAAAGCAAAATATGAAAAGCTAAAGAAAAAAGGATTAGAAATAGGAGATGGATTTATAGAAAGAGATTTGAGAGATACTCAATATATTGCAAAAAAAGCAAAAGAAATTCTTTTTGAGATTACTAATTCTGTGGTAACCACTTCAGGAAGAATCACAGACAAATTAAGAAAAGATTGGGATCTTGTCAATATCATGAAAGAACTTAATCTTGATAACTACAGAAGGTTAGGTTTAACAGAAATTGTCAGAAATTCAAAAGGAGAAGAGAAAGAACTCATTCCGGATTGGACAAAACGTAATGATCACCGTCATCATGCAATGGATGCTCTTACCGTTGCATTCACTACCAGAAATCATATTCAGTATCTGAATTATCTTAATGCAAGAAAAGATGAAAAGCATAAAGAACACCAGAATATTTATGCTATTGAAAATATTATTACAGAAGTCATTGAGAAAAAAAAATGGTTCAAAGACCAGGAGATTTAAGGCTCCAATGAATAGTTTCAGACATGAAGCTAAGCAGCATCTGAAGGAAATATTGGTTTCACATAAAACTAAAAATAAAGTAGTAACCTCAAATATCAATAAGACTAAGAAAAAAGGAGGGATTCATAAAAAAACAGAACTTACCCCACGAGGACAGCTTCATAAAGAAACGGTGTATGGCAGCAAGAAATTTCTACAATCGAGAGAAGAAAAAGTATCTGCAAAGTTTGACTATGAAACTATATTAATGGTTGTTAATCCAATACATAGAAATGCATTACTGAATAGATTGAAGGAATATGGAAACGATCCTAAAAAGGCATTCTCAGGTAAAAATGCAATAAATAAAAACCCTGTTTACTTGGATGATTCTAAGACTGATATTCTTCCCGAAAAAGTTACTCTTTCCTGGTACGAGACCGGGTATACTATTAGGAAATCTGTTACGCCTGATAATTTTAAAGACTATAAGAATCTGGAAAAAATAACAGATCTTGGTATAAAGAAAATTTTAAAGGAACGTCTTGATCAATTTAAAGGAAATGCAAAAGAAGCATTTTCTAATCTGGATAAAGATCCTATCTGGCTGAATGAAGAAAAAGGAATTGCAATAAAAACCGTAACGATTACTGGTGTGAGTAATGCTGAATCCTTACACTTTAAAAAAGATCATTTGGGTAAAGAAATTCTGGATGAAAATGGAAATAAGATCCCCGGAGATTTTGTAAGTACTGGGAATAATCATCATTTAGCTATTTACTTAGATGAAGAGGAAAAACTTGATGATAAAATGGTTACATTTTATGAGGCAGTTTTAAGAGTAAATCAAGGTTTGCCTGTAATTGATAAAGACTATAATAGAGAGAAAGGGTATAAGTTTTTAATGACTTTGAAACAGAATGAAATGTTTGTATTTCCTAATGAAGATTTTGATCCCAACGAAATTGATCTACTTGATGAGAGGAACTTAGAGCGGATATCCAAGCATTTATTTAGAGTTCAGAAAATTTCAAAGGTTGGGTATGGAAATTCTTTTGTCAGAGATTTTGTATTCAGGCATCACTTAGAAACAACCGTTGAAGAGAGAAAAGAACTGCGGAATATAACCTATATACAGCTTAAAAGCCTTGAAGGACTAAGAAATATTATAAAAGTAAGATTGAATCACTTGGGAAAAATAGTACAAATAGGTGAATATTAAATAATTACTATGATAACTCGATCTATATACATTGGTAACCCTGCCTATCTAAAACTTAAGGATGAACAGATGTATATTCTGGATCCCTCTACCAAAGATTTGAAGGGTAAAATCCCTGTAGAGGATCTTGGGTTGCTGATGCTGGATCATTTTCAGATCACAATCTCCCATCAGCTGATTCAAAAAATGATGGGAAATAATGTAGTTGTTATAAGTTGTGATGCTCATCATCTTCCCCACGGAATTATGCTTCCCATATATGGGCATACTGAACATTCGGATCGTGTAAAAGATCAGCTGGAAGCCAGTGAACCATTGAAAAAACAACTCTGGAAACAAACTGTTGAATGTAAAATTGAAAATCAAAAAGAAGTACTGAGACGGTTGGGAAACTATTATGAACCCATGACAGAATATCATAGAAATGTAAAAAGCGGTGATAGTACAAATATGGAAGGAATTGCTGCACAGCATTACTGGAAATATCTGATCAGTCTTGATTTTTTAAGGGCCCGTTTTGGTGATTCTCCCAATCAGTTTTTCAACTTTGGATATTCTGTCCTCAGAAGTATAGTGGCCAGGGCAATTGTAGAAACAGGATTATTACCGGTTCTCGGGATTTTCCATAAAAATAAATATAATGCTTATTGCCTGGCAGATGATCTTATGGAACCATTTCGCCCATTTGTAGATCTTTTAGTGATGCAATGGCTTGAAAGGAAACCGGAAACAGAGGAGTTGGATAAAGAGTTTAAAGCGCATATCCTTAAAATAGCAACGGTAGATGTTGGAATTGATGGAAAAACAAGGCCGCTTCTTATTGCCGTAAAAATGACCGCTTCTTCCCTTTATAAATGTTATACAGGAGAAAAACGTTTGATCTCTTATCCTGAATTACTATGAACGCCGAAAGGTTTAATGCATACCGTATTATGTGGGTATTGGTTTTATATGATTTGCCGACTGAGACCAAAGCAAATATGCGGGATGCCAATTTGTTCAGAAAACGCTTGCTGGATGATGGGTTTACACTTTTTCAGTTTTCAATGTATGTAAGACATTGCCCAAGCCGTGAAAATGCTGAGGTTCATATTAAAAGAGTAAAAAATATGCTTCCTAAAGCTGGAAAAGTCGCTATTATGTGTATTACAGATAAGCAGTTTGCAGATATTGAAATCTTTTTTGCCAGAAATAAAGAAGAGCCACCTCCAACGTTTCAACAGCTTGAATTATTCTAATTTTTAAATCCTAAATAAATAATAAATCCGTTGAAATTCAACGGATTAGATTTTGAGGCTGTGACTAATCACGAAGATAATAAATTTTGAAAGCACTTCACAACTTTGTGAATATCAGCCAGATGAGTTTCAACGCTGTGACTAATCACGAAGATAATAAATTTTGAAAGCACTTCACAACTCGTGAGAAATCGAACATAATAACCTCGAAGCTGTGACTAATCACGAAGATAATAAATTTTGAAAGCACTTCACAACACCTCCACATACTGCGCATTTCTTCGGCTTGCTGTGACTAATCACGAAGATAATAAATTTTGAAAGCACTTCACAACTAGTACTATCGATGTGTTAGAAACGATTTGCTGTGA
>NZ_JPEQ01000027.1:0-20849 GCF_000738495.1 Chryseobacterium sp. P1-3 | reverse complement strand
GTTACAATTTGCTTACAGTCCATATTCATATGTTTATGGAAATCCTATAAGATTTAATGATCCAACCGGAATGCTTGGAGAGGAGGATCCACCAAGGAAAGGTTCTACTCCTAATAATCCTATTGAAATTGGTGAGATTAAGTTGACAAAAAATGTCAGTGATTCTAGGCTATCATTTATGGGAATCCAAAGCTTAAGTGCTTATCATGGTTCTCAGGATAGATTAGCTTTTGGTATCAGAAATAGTAAAGCTGCTCTTGCCACAGAAAAATTTGAAAGAAACCTGGCTTTTACTATGGGGACTTTCCTAATGGGTGGAAGTAATCTTGCCGCTTCTGCGGGATGGGCTACTTTTGATACATGGCTTGATTATCAAGATGAATCATTACAAGATGGAGTTGGCAAAGTTAGAATAGCTGCTCTTGCCCTTGTGGTTGTTAGAAAAGGGAAAGGCTTTCAAACTTTACTAGTAAAACCTGATGCATCTAGAATAAATCTTGCCAAGGGTCGTACCGCTTTTACCCCTTTAAGAGCTAGTTCTAATTCACCTGTTAGTGCTGGATGGGATTATGTACTTGATGGTCATTTTAATAGACCCTTAGGAAATAATAGATCTGTTTTCAGTATATCAGAGGAAGAACTAAAAGTATTTTACAAAGTAAGACTGTAATAAACTCTCCTATAACTGCCATGGATGGAGGTCAGTTTCTTAGAACGGTAGATGTAGGACAAACAGTTGGTAATGCAAGCTTAAAACAAGGAGGAGTAGCTACTTCTTGGATTAACGTAATTACAGATTATAAAGGGAATTTAATAACAACATATCCAGTAGCACCATGAGCCATATTGTACTAAGAAAATGGAAAGAACTACAGCAAAATGTAGAGCAAAGAAAAAATAGTTTAACTACTCGTTCAATAGTTGACCTATTGTTAAATTGGTCAAAAGAAATACAATTAATAAAGGATGCTCAAATACAGAATCTTTATGATGATTATTTAAAATATTTTGAAAATTTAAATGTAGAAGATATACTTTATGTTGATGATCATGTTTGGTATTCCCTAAAAGATGTAATTCAGTTTGATATTTTACAACCTAAGATTAATACATATGAACGTGCAATAACACAAGTAAGGGATGTGCTTTTCAATCTATTGATATTTAAATCAGATAAGAATTGTCCCTGTCATGGTGATGATAATCTTCGTGTTTTTGTAGAGGCTGGCTCGGAAAAATTAATTTTGAATGTGATATTTGCCTATGTCTAGTTGATGAAAATAATAATAAACAGAATATAGGAAAAAAGCCAATTGTTCCAGCACCTGCTTCTTTTATAAGGTTAAAAAATATTAAACCCAGTCCAATTTAATAAGAATGTTAGTTCAACAATACAAGTTTTCATAGGTAAAATAACCTACCTCAGCTACGCAAGAGTCTCCTGACTTTGAGTAAGTAAATAATCTAACCTCTCACAACTTAGTGAGAGGTTTAGTTTCAAAAAACAGTATATAGGACCAATCTTGGAAATATAAGATTAGTTTCCCCTGCTAGCGCGAGCATCCTGCTCATGTCAAGAATAAAAACAAAAACCTTCGCAATAGTGAAGGTTTTGTTTTATCACTTGAAATAAATGTAAATTTTAAAAATATTAAATAGCATGCGCTAGTGGGGAGATTATTGTACGATGAATTTATTTATGGTAAAGGACCGGGAAAAAGTTTATTAATTTGGTGGACAAATAAAAATAATATATTTAAATGAAGCAAATATTTTTTATAACAACTATAGTTTTCCTTTTTTCATGTTCAACCCAGAAAGATGATATTTTAGGAAAATACGTTTTTGAAGGAACTCAAACAATAGATTCTTTAATAATAGAAAAAAACATTTACGTTCACAAGATTTTTAATAAACAGGGAACTTTGAAATATCAAGGACAATCTACTTGGGAATTGGAAAAAAATCGAATAATTTTTTTAAATTTTTATAATAATGAAGATTCTAATTTAGAAGAATTTTTGACAGAAGAAGATGTAAAAAGATTTTTTAATTAGACTTTCTTGTCCAATTTATACAAAAGAAAATAAGACTATTATAGAAGTGAATGCAGATGAAAATGTAATTTATTATAAAAAAAAATAAATAGTTATATCGCGTAAATTCTAGGACAGTTCCTACTGACACGAATATTTTATTCGGCTCGCTAGCGTGGGCATTCTGTTCGTACCAAGAATAAAAACAAAAACCTTTGCAATAGTGAAGGTTTTGTGTTATCGCTTGAAATAAATGTAAATTTAAAATGTTAAATAGAACGAGCTAGAAGCTCGCATTAGCGAGGGGAAGTACAAGTATTTGGTCCTATCTTTGAAGCTGAAAAAATTAAACCATGGAATACCGTAACTTGGACTCCATATATAAAATAATGGATTATGAATGACAATATAATAAATGAATTGTACGATATCAGAAACTATTTAGATCAGATAGAATCTTTTTTAAAAAAATTAAAATCTAGAGGAATTACTCTTGATTCATTTGTTCAAACGAGAGAACATCTATATGAAATTTATAATGACAGACTAGATTTAAGTATTTATCAAGGGCACTATTTTGAAGGCTTAGGAGAAGTGGTGAAGCGAATGAAAAATTCAGTATTAAATGATATAAGATTATCCTATATAGATGGAGATAAGAGAAGTTGCTCTATTTTTTAGTAGTGAAGACTATAGTACTATTCTAGGAATTATTTTTTTATGATAATTTGATAAATTTATTTTTTGTCCCTCCCAAAATAAATAAAAAAAGAAAAAAGTTTGTGATTTAATAATTTTGAAGCAATCCTTTCCTGTCTCAAGGCTTTCGAAGGAGAAGTACAAGTCTTTGGTCCTGTGATGGGTGCGCAAACAATTAAACCTTGGAGCCAGGAACTTGGACTCCATATTTGAAATAAGATTAAGTATATATGAATGATTTAATAATAGATGATTTATATGAAATAAGAAATTATTTAGATCAAGTTGTAGATTATATTAAAAAGATAAAAGATCAGAAAGATATTTTTTAGTTCATCATTTCCTGAGACTAAAGAACATTTGTATGAAATATATAATGACAGATTAGATTTTAGTGTTTATCAAGGTAAATATTTTGAAGGTTTAGCCGAAACTGTAAAGCGAATGAAACATTCTAATCTAAAGAACGTACTATTATCAGTAATAGATGGAGATAAAAGAAGTTGTTTTTATTTTTAGTAGTGAAGACTATAGTATTATTCTAGGAATTATTTTTTATGATAATTGATCAATTATTTTTGCATCCTTGCTATTGAGAACAGCTTATTCGTATTTTACCTTTCAGCACGCAAAGTTCCCTCACTAGTTCGAGCATCTTGCTCGTGTCTGAATAAAAAAACAAAAACCTTTACAATAGTGAAGGTTTTGTTTTATCGCTTGAAATAAATGTAAATTTAAAAAATATTAAATAGAACACGCTAGAAGCTCGCGCTAGCGGTACACTTTCTTTAATTTAAAAAAAAGTAAATATGGAAACAACTGATATAAGTCAACTAAGGACATTATTCCAAAAAAAAGCAAATTATGATGACAACTTGTTTTTGATAATTTTTGATTATTTAAATCAAATAACAACTTCAAATATATATTAATTAGTAAAGTTAAAGCTATTTCAATATATAAAACCCGAAGTGAAATTAATATTGGTTCGAAAATTCATGGTTATGAAGACTTATTAAATAATCTTTCAAATTATGAGGATGAAAAAGTTGTAATAAGTAATTTTAATTATAAGAATAATGACATAACTGTTTTTATAAGCAGCAAAATGGATGAAGTTTAGGAATTTTAAATCAAAAAACATAATAGTGCAAAAATGTCAATAAACGAGACTTCTAATTATTTTTCGTCAGAGCACCTTTATCAGGATGGTTTGATACTCATACAAGAATGCTTTTATCTTGGATGCACAGGGGGCAAGCAAGAATGGAACTGTTAAAGCAAGAATATTTGAGTTTGTAAAAGACAAAAAAACTTATTATTATTATTATTATTATTATGAAACATTGGGAGGTCAATTTATTAGTGCAGGATTAAAAACAAAATAATTATGGAATTAGTTGATTTATACGTGTATGTTAATAAAGTTAACAATCAAATTATTTGTGATTTTATTACTGATTGGTTAAATGATTTTGAGCCAGAATACGAAATTTTTTGAATACCCACCATATTTTGGTGAAACTGAATATGAAACACAAAACTATAAGGAAATGCTATCTTTTGTTTTGCAAAAAGAAGGTAGGGATTACAGGTTTTATTTTGAAAATAAGAATGATTTAAAAAAAAACTAAAGGGATGGTTTTTATCAACAAAGATCATTCCGCATATTTAGGTATAGGAGTAAATCCAACTTATGAAAAATATTTTGCGGATCAATTCATAAAAAAATATAAAATTTTACCTATTACTTGTTATAATGGAGGAATTCCGGATAATCAATAATTAAACATGTACTTAACAATAGCAGATATAGACAGCGATTATTAAAGTTTAATTGATAATAAAAATTAGTTTCCCCTCCACTAGCGCGAGAATTTTGCTCGTGTCTGAATAAAAAACAAAACCTTCGCAATAGTGAAGGTTTTGTTTTATCACTTGAAATAAAGTAAATTTTAATAATGCTAAATAGCACAAACTAAAGTTCGCTGGCAGATAAAATTTGATGTAAACAAAAACCACCCTGATCCGGATGGTTTCAAATATGACAAACAATTATTTTATTTTACGATTTCAGCATCAATAATTTTGGTTCCGCTGTATTTTTGTTCCGCCTCCCAGAGTAGAAACTTGTCAACCTCTTTGATGAGTTTGGGAATCGTCAGGGACAGTACGGCCAGGTCATCCATTACTCCAAGAACGGGAATGGCAAATTCGGGAAGAAGGTCTATTGGGGAAATGACATATAAAAGACCCAATAAAGGAAGAATAATGTCTATGGATTTCATAGGATAAGTTCCTTTTCTCCACATCTTAACCATTCTGAAAATATCAGGGATTTTTTTTACAAAACCTTTGTGGCTGATGGCTTCTTTTGCAAGATTTAATTTTGAATATTTCATTTTGTGTTCGGATTTAAATCAATTTTTTCAACACTATAAATTTCACAAATCCTGTACCAACAAATTATAAATTTAGTTAAAAATTACTTGATGATATTGTCAATGAACTGATGCACAGTCTCTGTGTCCCAGTCTTTTGAAGCATCTTCCTTGATGATAATCCTACCTGTTTTATCCAAAAGGAATGTAGTAGGGAATACTTTAGGAAGAATCTTTTCAGAAATCGGGCTTTGGGCAATATAGACAGGAACCGTATAATTATTTTCCTTTAAAAACTTTCTTACATCCTCTTCCTTATCATTCATAGCAATAAGTACAAAGTCTACATGCTCTTTTCTGGAGTCGTAGAGCTTTTGGATACTTGGCCACTCTTTTCTGCATGGCGGACACCAGGTGCCCCAGAAATTTAAAAAAACAGCTTTATTCCTGAAATTTTTAAGATTGGTGCTCGGAGCATTGATTCCCTTCAGGTCTATATCATAATCTTCTTCACTGATATGTACCGCATTTTCAATAGTAGCAATCGGAAAGAATTGTTCTTTCAGGAAATTCCTGATTCCCGGTACCAATACAGCAACACCGATAATGATGATGAATACAAGATAAATAATATTCTTTTTCATGCGCTATTTTTAGGGTTCATTATAACAAATCCAGAATTTCCTGAACGGCGTCCTTACCTCTGTTTTTCGCATAGTAGATTTGCAGGTCATTATAAAAACTGTCTTTAGGATACGCTTCAGGATCTGCTTTATATTTCATCAGTAACTCGTAGCCGTATTTTGGACGGGGACCCCATGAATTCTTTACATTAAAATCTTTGTCCAGAATAATCACTTTGGGAATAGACTCCGTACCATTGGTTAAAAACTGATTGATCAGGCTTTTATCGCTGTCTCTTAAAAAAATTCTGACTTCATTGTGTCCTTCAAAAAATTTGAAAAGGGCCGGAACAGTTGCACTTGCATCCCCACACCATGCTTCGGAAATAATTAAAATTTTTCCGTCAAAATTTTTATCAGCCAATACTTTCAGCTGGTCTTCATCCGGAATATACTTTTTCAGGGTTCTGTCCATTCTCTGAAGTCCCAGCTCGTAATAGTTTTTATAATCTGCTTCCTGTTGGTTGGCAGGATTTTCTAATCTTTCTTTTGCAATCTGAAGGTATTTTTCAAAAGAAATTCCCTTATCCCAGTAATTTTTCATTACCAATATATATGTTTAAAAATTATTGATATTTCTTGTTTTGTTGATCAGAAACAGGTCTGCCAATACGAATGCAGCCAGGGCTTCCACTACGGGAACTGCTCTTGGAACCACACATGGATCATGGCGTCCCTTGCCTTCTACAATGACAGGATTTCCTTCTTTATCTATACTTTCCTGAGGTCTTAAAATAGTGGCTACCGGTTTGAAAGCAACACGGAAATAAATATCCATTCCGTTAGAAATTCCTCCCTGGATGCCTCCTGAAAGATTAGACTTAGTAGTGAAATCTGTATTGAAAGCATCATTATGCTCTTTTCCGGTCATTTTAGCTCCACAGAAACCGCTTCCGTACTCAAAACCTTTACAGGCATTGATATTAAGCATGGCTTTTGCCAGCTCAGCCTGAAGCTTTGAAAATATAGGTTCACCGATTCCTACAGGAACATTTTTAATGACACAGGTAATAGTTCCACCGATGGTATTTCCTTCTTTCTTGATTTCTTTGATTCTCGAAATCATTTTTTCAGCAGTTTCAGCATCCGGGCAACGTACATCATTGCTTTCGGTTTTAGAAAAGTCTAGAGCCTGATAAGGTTTTTCACAGAAAATATCGCCAACGGATGATACGTATGCATTGATTTCAATATCCGGGAGAAGCTGTTTGGCAAAGGCCCCTGCTACCACCCAGTTCATGGTTTCTCTGGCTGAAGATTTTCCTCCTCCGCGATAATCTCTTAGCCCAAATTTTTGATCATAAGTGAAATCAGCATGACTCGGACGATAAGCCTGGGCAATATGGTCATAATCTTTTGATTTCTGATTTTCATTTTCAATGATAAAGCCGATTGGGGTACCTGTTGTTTTTCCCTCAAAAATCCCTGAAAGAAACTTTACGGTGTCGCTTTCTTTTCTTTGGGTAACAATGGCAGACTGGCCGGGCTTTCTTCTGTTCAGTTCGTATTGAACCTTATCGAGATCTACCGTTAAACCTGCCGGAAAATTATTGATGATACCGCCGTAAGCCACTCCGTGGCTTTCCCCAAATGTCGTAAGACTTAGAAAATTACCTAATGTGTTGAACATGTTACAAAATTACCTTTTTTTCTTCAGATAATAAAGTTTCAGGATTTGTTCTATTTATCAATGTTTTTGATATTATTGATAACATTTTGGACTTCCTTTTTTTCCTGAGGCGTCATCTTTTTCCAGATAAAACCTTTTCTGATGTTTTTTTTGTCTGCCAGTTGCGGAAAAATACCTGATTTAGCATCATCAAAAATATAGCTGACCGAGATGGCTGGCAGCGGAGTATCAAAATTATAGGGGTAATCCTTAGAAACATTAAATTGTAGGTTTCCGGTCTGAAAAGAATCAAAATGATTATACTCATAAGTTCCCGGCTTATAGATCTGGTTGCTGTCAAAGCCCGCGATGAAATTTCCTAGCCTGAAACTTGGAAGATATTGCTGAATAAGAGCAGGGAAAGATAACAGTGAAATCATGATCAAACTTATGATTGAAAAAACAATGATGGATTTCTTCCGGTCAAAATAGTCATACAATACCACAAAAAAGATAACAAAAAATACATCGATAAAAAATCTGTACTGGGCAGAAAAAGCCAGAATAAGAATACTTTTGATCAATAACGAAACGTATATTAGAGTAATAAGTTTCTTTTTCCTTATACAGGTGTGGATGGAAAAAAAGATGAGGCTTACCACAAAAAGAATATTGATTTTTGATTTTATTCCTTTTAAGGACAGCCAGTTTTTGATATAATCAAATGCGGAAAACTGTTGTATTTCTTCATAAGAATATTGCATATCATAGGTCTTTTGAACAGCATATTGCGAAGAAACTTTTAAAACTTCAGGATTAGGTTTCCATGGCATTTCCAGGTCTCCGATAGCAATTGGAAATACAGGATATCCAAAGGTCCATATATTTTTAAAGAAGAAAAGGAAGAGAATGAACAATCCCGGAAAAAAAGATGTTAATTTCGATTTAATAATAAAGGTCCCGTAGAAGAAAACTAAAACAGGCAACCATATCATGGTGGGTTTTATTGCCAAGACAAAAACTGAAAAGGCAAAAAGCAGCGCTATATTTTTATTTCCGGCTATGATTTCATGTAAAAGAATTAAAGAAAAAATAATCACCGGAAGATCAGGACTCGGGGATTGGGAAAACAATAATAAGACAGGAAGAAAACAAAGGTGAATCCAACCTTTTTTCTCAATACTGTAGATCCCATAAATGACCAGTATCACTGTATTAATCCTTAAAAAAGGATCTGAGAAATTTGAAAATCCCGCTTGGAAAATGTGCCACAGAGACATCTGGCCTAAAATAAAATCCAGATTGGAAATTCCTCTGATGATCCCATACTCCGTTAGCCATTTAATGCTTGGAATATAATACCCGAAATGATCTAATATATAAGGATAAAAGGACCCTGCCAATAGAATGACAGAGGAAATGGCTCCTATTAAAATCGTATCCTTTTTTGAAAAGGAATAAATGGATTGGTAGAGTTTATCCTTGAAAAAATATAATAGGCCTATTAAAATTACCGAGATTTCTGCATATATATTTAAAGGAATAAAAAAGCAAAGGATAGTCCATACCCAACTGATTCCAAAAATACCGAGTAACATTTTTCCTGCGGTTCCCCTGAAAAGCGGACCAGATATATTTTCCATGAGTTTTCCCCAGCCCATCAGAACAGGAATAATAAAAACCGTAGAAAACAGGAGTAATATCATAAAAAAAAAGATTGCCTAAAAATAAGCAATCTTTATATAGTTTATTGTTAAAAATTATCTGGGTTGTACTCTTCCGTCTTTTCTGTCCTGTGATCTACCGATGGTGTATCCTGTAGCTCCACCTACAACTCCCCCGATAACTGCTCCAAGTCCTCTGTTTTTCTTAGCAACAATGGCGCCCACTGCCGCCCCACCTACGGTTCCGATAATAGTACCCTTGGCTGCCTTACTCATCCCTTTTTTCTGAGTAGTTCCTTGTGAAGTACCGGTTCCGTTATTGGCATAAGTCCCGTTACCATCTCCTGAGCTAGAGCCTGATCTTCTATCTCTGTATACGGTTCTGGTTTCTCTTATGACCTGTGGCTTTGAATTGTTTTGTGCTGCTACTGCTTTTGCTTTTTTACTTTCCGAAATACTGTCAGCTTTCTTTTGTGCCTCATATACCAGTTTTTCTTTTTCAATAGCCAGTTTTTGCTTTTCTATTTCCAGCTGTCTGGCTTGAAATTCAAGCTTTTGTTCATCCAAAGACTTTTCAGCAGTTCTGTCATCTTTCTTGCAGGCTGTTATTAAAAAAAACGGATAAAAAAACCTGCTAATACTATCTTTTTCATAATTCAAATTTTAATAAGCTTAAGCCAAACGACTTTAGTTTTAGTTTTATTTTCAATTATGAAGCCAAATTTTAGTTAAAGAAAGTTAAAATTCAATTTTAGCGTTAAATCATTTAGAAATCCTGACAAATTTCATATTAAAAAACTGATGTAAACCTTAATTGGGCATAATGTTTGTCGTAGAATATATAATTTTCAGTTATGAAAATTAATCTTCTAAACGAGATTCATCATAGTTCCCCGATTAACCCGGGGAATTTTTTATTTATAAATGTTTGTTCATCCGCAGTTTTCATTTAATTAATATAAGTTGATTATTTTTGAATAACCAAATTATTCTAATTATGAAAAAATCATTTTTTGCAGTATCAGCTTTTGCAGGACTATTGGCTGTTACCTTTTCATTTACATCCAGTGATGTAGTAGAAAATCAACGTGTGGCTCCTTCTAAAGTATCAGGAGAGGCGCCAAAAGCTCAGACCTATAAAATCCGTTATGGTCTTATTTCTGAAAACGGAACAAAAATACTTTCGGGAAATCATGATGTGGGAAGTTTTATTGCTGAGAATATGGCTACAGGAGAAGTTTATGATACTTATTATGGAGGTGGGTTTCAATCTCTTCCACAGTATTATGAAGGATTGCCTGCCGGAACATATACGTTTTCAGCGATGCAGGGACAGGGAGGCTGGACAGGGTATGGGTCGGTTGTAGCCACGGTATCAGATGCGCAGGTGGACGCTGATGGATATGTGACTGTTTATATTCCGATAACTTGGACAGAATAAAGTTTGCAGAAACAAAATATTTAATTAAATTTACCAATCCTCACATGAGGATTTTTTAATGGAATGGTCATGAATAATCTTTTCAGGTTGTTATAATACGATTTGATTACTGGCTACCATTAATTTTATAAGACTTTAATGCCTGGAATGTCCGGATGTTATTGGATTCTGAAAATCATCACTGATCGGGATCCGGTTTAATAACAGAAAGCACCAGTAGGTATTTACAATATTCTGTTTGGATTTTTCTGAATAGATTTTTTTCATCATTTGTGTTTTTTAGGCCTCCGGAAGGAGGCCATTTCTATTCTCGATCAGGATAAAGCGGGTTAGTTTCAGAATTTGAGAGCCAGGCAGAATTGCATGATCTCAAAAATACAGTTGAATTAATATATGGTCTGCCTTGGTAACCAATAAAATTAAAATAAAGGGTAGTATTAAATTAAATGTAACCTTTATTTTATTGACCAGACGATGAATGTATTCGTTTGATAATTCAGCCTGTAAATTTCCTGTGAGCTGGTATAAGAATCGGGAATAGCCTGGTTATTGATTTTTCTGATATTCCTTCTTTTTAATGGTATCAGCAAAGTATATCGGATATTTTTTATTATTTATAGGATAATTATTCTAACATCATATAGAATATTATACTTATAAGCTCCTTATTGCTTTTTTCAGACTTTTTTTTCTTATAATACAAATTATTTTTTTTTGAAAAAAATAAAGTATCGTTAAATATTTGTATTTTAGCGCCTTTGTGTCCGATAAACTGAAAAAAAGTAATTTTTTTTCAAAAGTTATCATTCTTGGCACGATTTTTCAATATAGAAATGCAACTCATGTTTAATTTGAGTTTTCATGGTTATTAGTTTTTATCCTCGGAATTTCCGGGGATTTTTTGTTTTATATAGAAAATATTTAACGTCAGTTCGGGATGAAATTCCTGATTTCAGATGAAGCTGGGAGATGGAAGTCATGGAGCTCTAAGAATAAACATTCATCTGGTTGACTACAGTCATTATAACTGAAAGTAACTTCCAGTATCTTACTTCCAGCTTTCAGCATTTTAAATGTAACGCAAGTTTTTTATTTCATGTTATGGTCGCTCTATTTGCTCACTTAAATGTAAAGTGATTGAGGATCAGGAGCAAAAGTTGGTGACATAATAAATTGGGTCTGAATGTAAAAAATTCTGTTCATTATTGATTAGCGTCAAAATTATTGAGATCGTTTTTCACGCAAATTTTTAAAAAAAAATAATGTTCTATTTCAAATAGGCAAAGAAGTCAGCATAGCTGCTGACTAAGCACATGCAAAGTCGCTTCATCAGAAGCGATTAAAAATCGATTCATTTCTTAGCTTACTTAAAATAAAGAGTAATCAAAACGAAATCTTTGGGTGAATTTTAAAAATTAAATAGATCTAAATATTATAAGACCACAACTTTTGCGCTTGATCCGTGATTGATCAGGATCTGGCCTTTTATATAATTGATTATGTTTAAACCTATTATATTTTTATGAGAATTTAACGATGCGTAGCTCCCAATTTTTCCACTGATCCTATATATCATATGGCAACAAAAAAAAACCTCTAACGTAAATTAGAGGTTTTTGGTGAGGTACCTAGCGGATTCGAACCGCTGTAGATGGTGTTGCAGACCACTGCCTAGCCACTCGGCCAAAGTACCCTGTTTACCATTTTTGAGGTGTGCAAATATAACAAAAATTCTTTATGAACAAAAGTTTTTAGAGAATTTCTTTCCTTCTGAGTTCCTCGATTTTGCTTTTTGTCTGTTTTTCAGAATGATAATTTTTTACAGTTAATAACTCTTTTCTTACTCCAGCTATCATGTCTGTTAATTGTTACATGCTTTCTCTTCGTTTTTAGAATCCGTTGACCACAAGTTTCAATGCGGCATTGGTGTTAATCACAGCAGTGATCCCTGTATTGTTCATAAGGATTTTGCCGGGTTTAAGATTGAAAACTTTTCCACTCATCTTTAATCCTTTATAATATTCCTTATTAAAAGCATCTTCGATACTTTTTCTGGAAGTTTCTTCCAATTCCTGGGTTGGAATACCATATTCTTCTTCAATCATTTTTACAATTTTTCCCTGAAACAGCAGAGAGGCTGTTTTTTGTAAGATATTGGTTGTCTTTAGCTTAAATTTGGTATCGGACAAGACGATTTTCCTTTTGGTTTCATCATACACCGGTATTCCTGAAATAATGGATGTACCTTTAATATATCCTTCGGTCTGGGCTTCAATCACAATTCTGCTGTCTATACCATAGACCCTGACATCAGTTACCTTTACTTTTGAATCCCTGATGTCAAATTCCTTATTCAGGAATGTTTTTCTGGCCATATTGCTGGCTTCTGTAAAAGGGATATTGGCAGTAGTCTGTAAAATAAAATTGTCAGCTACGGTAGGAGAGAAATTGAAATTGGCTGCTGTGGTTACCGGTGAAGATGCTGCGGGCTTACTTCCTGTAAAAGTCTCAGAATAGATATCAATACCGAGGGTAGTATTAATCTGATTCCCATAAAATTTTAAAGGAGTAAGGTTAACACCAACAGGACTTATTTTGAGCCAGGTATTGTATTCCTCCGAAATATTAAAAGGCTGTAGGAATGTATTCCAGGCCATTACGGCATATTGCTGGAAATTTAATTGAGTAGCCATCTGCTGGTCAATTGTTTTACAAAATTTCTCTTGCTGCTCCCTCAGGCTTTTCTCAACAACAGGCGTAATGGGAATTTGTATTCTTCCATAATCCAGAACGGGTTTTGTGACCCATCTGAAGCCGTTGGGTCTGGTAGAAGTAGTGATTGTCCAGTTGTTTCTGAAATTAACGGTTGTATTAAAAGACATTACCGTTTCAAAAGTGGTATTCTGGTAGGTATAGACTCCTAAGGTTCCGATTCCTTTTTCTGCCCAGATTTTCAGGGGAACTTCTATCAGCAGATTCTGATTGGTACCTCCTACCAGCCGGATTGGCCTTGTTTTCCAGACTTTTACTTTAAACTGGTCATTATTGTTATCCGTATAAGAGTCATCCTGATAGATAAGGTCTTTTACGGAAGCATTGATCATATTACTCAGCTCCGAAAGCGGAATCGTTACCGGCATGGTAATGCTGGATTTGATCTTTGGAAAATTATAGTCGGCTAATTGATTATCAACACCGGCCTGTCCGAATGTATTGATAAATGCTGCTAAAAGTACTATTTTTAAAAATTTCAATTGTAATGTTTTTTATGGAACGAAAATAATCATTTTAAAGCTCCGGTTTAAAACCTTTTTCCAGTTCAATACTGGCTCCTTTCATTTCTCCCTGCATAGGAGGGGCTGTTTTGGTAATTGTAAGCTTAATGTAATCAATTTGCGGAAAACGTTCGTGAATTTTTGAGATTATTCTTCCTGCCACATGCTCCAGTAATTTCGATTTTATTTTCATTTCCTGATGAAGAATATCGTTGATATCCGCATAACTTATAGTGTCGTTCAGATCGTCAGATTCGGCAGCTTTCCACAGGTCTGTGTGGAGTTCTGCATTTAAGATATAATAGGTTCCTATACTATTTTCTTCAGGCAAAACCCCATGGTAGGCATATATTTTTACATCTTCAAGATATATTTTGCTCATTGCTTTTCGTTTTTATTAAGCAAAAATCGTTTTAATTCTTCAAAGTCTGAATTTATTTTGACAGTTTTTTTTCTCTTTAATCATCAGTTGATGTAAAGATTCAGGGATTTTAATTTTTGTCCGGGTTGCTTTCTCTACCGCTTCAGGAAATTTCACAGGATGGGCAGTTCCTAAAATGAATCCTTTTTTATGAGGGTTTTCATTCAGATATTGTAACATGGCAGCAAATGCTACTGCGCTGTGAGGCTCGAGAATGTATCTGTACTCTTCGTAGACTTTTGTAATGGTATCCAGCGTTTCTTTATCATCAACAGAATATCCGGATACTTTATTTTTTAAAGAATCAAATTGATGGCTGAAAAGTTCCAGGATTCTTACAAAGTTACTGGGATTTCCTACGTCCATAGCATTGGAAAGGGTAGCAACAGATTCCTGTGGATTAAAATTCTGAGTCTTTAAATAGTTCGGGATAGAATCGTTCGCGTTACAGGCCGCAACAAAATGATCTACAGGAAGGCCTCTGAAGTGCGCAAGAAGCCCGGCACAGATATTCCCAAAATTACCACTGGGAACGCATATTACAGGACGCTCATTTTCCTGTTGCTGCCACTGTTTTAAGGCAAGCAGATAGTAGATTTGTTGAGGAAGCCATCTGGCTACATTAATAGAATTAGCTGAGGTAAGCCATAACCGGTCATTGATTTCTTCATTTGAAAAGGCCTGCTTAACAAGATTCTGACAGTCATCAAAACTTCCGTTTACTTCCAGGGCAAAGATATTTTGTCCTAAGGCTGTAAGTTGCTTCTCCTGAACGGGGCTTACCCTGTTTTGGGGATATAGGATTACTACATCTATTTCCGGAATATTGTAAAAACCATGGGCAACAGCACCTCCGGTATCACCGGAAGTGGCAACAAGAACGGTTACTTTTTTTTGACGATCTTTCAGGAAATAGGATAAGCAGCGGCTCATAAATCTCGCTCCGATATCTTTAAAAGCTAAAGTGGGGCCATGGAACAGTTCCAGGATTGATATATTTTCACTGATCTTTTTCAAAGGAATATCAAAGCTAACTGTTTCTGAAACGATCTTTTGAAGTATTTCCCCGGGAATTTCATCCCCGACAAAATCTTTCATACATTGGTAAGCGATTTCAGCATCAGGGAGCCGGTGAAGGTTTTGAATGAATTTATTTTCAAACTGAGGGATCTTTTCCGGAAAAAACAACCCTTTTTCTTTTCCTTTGTCCTTTTATTGTTGCGGTTTTAAAACCGACTTTTTCCTGACGGTCTTTTAAATTATAATATTTCATCTGTCTTTTTTATTTGGTTTTCAATAAGCTCTATTCCTTTCGGATTTATTTTTGAAATGTATACGTAGCTTTCAATGCCAATGTTGTCATAAATGGATTTCATCAGACGGGCTATTTTTTCTGCAGTTTCCTTTTTTTCAGAGAGCATGAAAATTGAAGGGCCGGATCCTGAAATTCCTCCACCCAATGCCCCGGACTGCAAACTTTTACTTTTAATTTCATCAAATTGCGGAATTAAAATACTTCGGATCGGCTCTATGATGACATCGTTAAGGCTTCTACCGATAAGCGGAATATCATTTTTCTGAATTCCGGCTACAAGTCCTGCAATATTTCCCCATTGTTCCACAGCGCTTTTTAAAGAAACAGTTTTCTTTAAAATCTGTCTTGAATCAGAAGTCTTTACTTCAACCTGGGGGTGTACGGCTGTTACAAATAAATCAGGAGTATTCAGCGGAATAATATCAAGGGGAACAGTAGATTTTACAAGGGTAATTCCTCCGTAAATACAGGGAGCAATATTATCCGCATGGCGTACTCCGGAGGCTAATTCTTCCCCAAACATAGCAAAATGGATCATTTCATTTTTAGATAATATGTTTTCCAATAAAATATTGGCTCCGAAGGCGGCTCCTGCGGCACTTGCCGCACTGGAGCCGAGCCCGCTCCCGGGTTTTATATGCTTCCGGATCGTTACCTCAAAACCCGTGGAAAGCTGAAGGTGCTCCTGTATTTTTAGAAGCACGATACCGGCTACATTTTTCAATGGATCTTCAGGAAGCCCGAACGGGTCTTCGTGCCTGATAATAATTTCAGGAGAGTCTGTCAGGGCAAGTTCCATTTCATCATACGGTTCGTAGATGGCCATTCCGAGGATGTCAAATCCACATACTAAATTGGCTACTGTAGCCGGGACTTTTTAATTTTATTTTTTTCATATTTATTGTTTTTAAACAGAACGTATGATATCGGCAAAAACGCCGCTGGCAGTTACTTCAGCGCCCGCTCCCGCACCTTTTACGACTAATGGTTGCTCGGAATACCTCAAAGTTTTAAAAATGACAATATTGTCTTTTCCGTAAAGATGGAACAGGTCATTCCCCGGAGCAATATGCTGCAGCCCCACTTTTGCTTTTCCGTTTTTAAATTCGGCTGTGTATTTTAAAATCTTACCTTCTTTTTGGGCAGCGGTAAATAAAGATTTAAAATGACTTTCGTGTTCACTGAGCTTTGTATAAAAATTTTCTACGCTTCCCTGCATACAGGCTTCAGGCAGAAAACTTATGTTTTCAATTTCCTCAAACTGAAGCGGATATCCGGCTTCCCTGGCCAGGATCAGGATCTTGCGTGCTACGTCAGTTCCTGATAAATCCAGTCTTGGATCCGGCTCGGTGTAGCCTTCACGTTGTGCCTGGGCTACAACTTCAGAAAATGTTTTATTTCCATCATAATGATTGAATACAAAATTTAATGTTCCGCTTAATACAGCTTCGATAGAGATGATTTTGTCTCCGCTTTTAATCAGGTCATTAATAGTTCCTATTACCGGAAGGCCTGCCCCCACATTGGTTTCAAAATAAAAGTTACAACTATGGTTTCTCGCAGTGTTTTTCAATGTTTTATACTGCTCAAAACCGGATGAGGCTGCAATTTTATTGCAGGCAACAATATTGACGCTTCTTTTGAGCAGTTTTTCATAGATCTCAGGAATTTCGGAACTCGCTGTAATATCTACAAAGACAGAGTTTCTTAAATTCCGGGAGATAATTTCTTCTGCAAATGCATTGATGGAAGCTTCCTGGCCATATGCAGCCCAGTTGTCATATTCCTCCCGTGAAATTCCTTTGTCAGCGAAGATCATCCTGCGGCTGTTGGATAAACCTGCAATTCTCAGGTTAATTAATAAATTTTCTCTCAGATATGGGTTCTGATCATAGATTTGCTGCACAAGTTTCGAACCTACATTTCCTGTTCCGCAGAGATAAAGATGTACCTGCTTTATTTCAGATTCAAAAAATTCTTCATGAAGGACATTCACTGCTTTTTTACTATCATTTTCTGAGATAACAATGCTGATATTTCTCTCCGAGGAGCCTTGAGCAATAGCCCTGATATTGATTCCGTTGTTTCCCAGGCATCCAAACATCCTGGCACTTACCCCGCTTCTGTTTTTCATATTTTCGCCTACTAAGGCAACAATGGAAAGCTTGTTTTCAATTTTTACAGGAGCAATTCTTTTTAAATTAATATCATCTGCAAAAGATAAATTGATGGCATTTTCCGCAATAATTTTCTCCTTCTCGTTAATTGCTATGGTAATGGAATGCTCCGAGGATCCCTGGGTAATCAGGATTACATTAATATTTTCATGGTTGAGACACTGGAACAGCTTTGCTGAAATGCCCGGAATGCCTACCATCCCGCTCCCTTCCAAAGTAAGAAGGACGATATTGCTCATGTTGGAGATTCCTGCTGCCAACTGTTGTTTATCTTCTACTTTGACATGATGAGAAACCAATGTTCCAGGAGCTTCAGGATCAAAGGTATTTTTAATTGTAAGGTCAATATTTTTTGACATGACAGGTTGTATGGAAGGAGGATAAAGAACCTTGGCGCCAAAATGGGAAAGTTCCATTGCCTCATGGTATGATATTTCAGAAATGGGTTTAGCATGAGAAACGAGCCTGGGATCAGCCGTCATCATCCCGCTTACATCTGTCCAGATCTGTAGCTCTTCAGCATGTATTGCGGCAGCAATAAGGGAAGCGGTATAATCCGAACCGCCTCTTCCTAATGTGGTTGCATTCCCATTTTCATCCCGGGCAATAAAGCCGGGGCCTATGATCACCTGGTTTTTATGGTTTTTCAGAAATTCCTGTATATTTTTTTCAGTAAGGGCAATATTAACTTTTGCGTTAGTAAAACGGCCATCTGTTTTGATAAGAGCAGCAGAATTCATCCATACACAATCCAGCCCTTTATACTGAAGCCTGGCTGAAATGATGCTGGAAGACAGGTGTTCCCCATATGAAGCTATTTTATCTTTTATTCTGTCTGTGAGTTCACCCAATACAAAAATACCATTATATATCTCTTCTATATCATTGAAATGTTTTTTAGTGAAACTTAACCACGAGCTCTGTTCCGGAACAGGAAGGAGCTCTTTAACGAGTTGTAAATGTTTTTCCTCAAGTTCTTTAAGTATGGACAGATAAGACTCATTTTTTACCGAAGCGTATTCTGCAGCTTTGATTAATCCGTCTGTAACACCGTGAAGGGCAGATACGATTACTACAACTTTATTCTTGACAGATTCTTTTTTAATTATATTTTCTGTCAGTAAGATATTCTGTGAACTGGCGACGGAAGTTCCGCCAAATTTTAAAATTTTCATCAATTATTTATTAAAGGTTGGATAAAACGAAATGTTGACCCTTTAAAAAAAAGAGTACAGGGTACCGGAATAATATGTGAAAATTTACCCCTTTATGGGGTAGTAATTGTTGTAGTTGTGAAAATAGAAACAGAAGATATGCCTGAAATAAAGGATTTCAGTGCAGAAATATCAGATATGTTTCTTGAAAAGTTCATTGTTACGAAGCAAATGTACAAATTATTTTGAAATAACAAATTGTATGGAAGAATATATAATATTTCATTTTTATGAGAAATACATGTTATAAATGTAAAGGTAATGGGTTAAAAATCTTATATTTATAATAGTAATTATAAAAAAAATACCATGAAAAATTTAAAAAAGCTAAACAGAAACAAATTAAAATCATTGGGTGGAGGAATAGGTACATGTTATGAATATTGTCCTGCCGGACCTTATGGTCCGGGACAGCCACGGTCATGCGAAGATTATTATCTTTTGCCGCAATGTTGTAAACTAATGGTTTTAGTGGATATAGCATGTTCTGCAGAACGTGAAATGTAAAATTGAAAAACTGCGGAATTTCCGCAGTTTTTTTTTGAATACTCTTTGCTTGAAATTGTAAATAAATAACAATAAATATTTATTATTATTGAAGATTGTGTCATAATTGTGTAAGTAATATGATTTTTATAAAAAATGATATCATTTTTTGGTGAATTAAATTGTTTTTTATAGCTTTACCATACCAAATAAACAAATTATGATAAATTCCCTCATTCCCCAAACTCCTTTTAGAATGTATTATAAATACTGACCAATACATTCCTTTCAGTTATACTGACTCAGATCGTATATTTCTTATACAGGCTACGTATTCCTCCGGCAAAGCATAATTCCTTTGACGAAGAAGTGCGAAATACTCTTATCTAATAACTTACATGTTATCGGTCACCAAAACCGTATAACAGAATAATCTTACAAACACACCATGAAGAATTTAAATCTATCTACAAAAACAGAAACCAGCGGGAGTAGGATCATCCTTGAATCCTTCCTGCAGGAAGGTGTTAAAACGGTTTTCGGATATCCCGGAGGTGCCATTATCCCTATTTATGATGCCCTTTATGATTACCAGGGAAAGCTTGAACATATCCTGGTACGCCATGAGCAGGCAGCAGTACATGCAGCACAGGGATTGGCAAGAGCATCGGGAGAAGTGGGCGTTGTACTGGCCACCAGCGGACCCGGAGCAACAAATCTTGTAACAGGACTGGCAGATGCTTTACTGGATAATACCCCTCTGGTATGCATCACAGGCCAGGTTTTTGAACACCTGCTGGGAACTGATGCCTTTCAGGAAATTGATGTGATGAATATTACAAGTCCTGTGACCAAATGGAATTACCAGGTAGCAGATGCCCATGAGCTACCTGAAGTTTTAGCCAAAGCATTTTATATAGCAAAATCCGGCCGTCCGGGTCCGGTATTGATTGATGTTACCAAAAATGCCCAGCTGCAGCACATTTTGTATCAGGGTTATAGGCCTTGCCATACACTGAGAAGCTATAAGCCGGATCCTGTTCCGGATATGGAAAGAATTAGCCAGGCAGCTGAGATGATTAACCGGGCGAAAAAACCATTCATTATTGCCGGGCAGGGAATTATGCTGGGAAAAGCAGAACAGGAATTTTTAGAATTTGCTGAAAAATCAGGGATTCCCGTTGCCTGGACGGTATTGGGAATGGGGGTAATCCCTACGGATCATCCACAGGCGGTTGGGATGGTAGGGATGCACGGAAATTATGGTCCCAATGTCCTTACCAATGAATGCGATGTCCTGATTGCAGTGGGAATGCGTTTCGATGACCGTGTTACGGGAAGGTTGGATGAATATGCTAAACAGGCAAAAATTATTCACCTGGATATTGATAAGGCTGAGATCAATAAGAATGTAAAGGCAGATGTGCCTGTTCTTGGAAATTGTAAAC
>NZ_JPEQ01000026.1:0-12064 GCF_000738495.1 Chryseobacterium sp. P1-3 | reverse complement strand
TCACTCAAAGTTTTTAACGCTTTAGTTTTTCCTTACTTGGTTGTTATATTGTATGTCAATGATCTTTATATCTTCCGCTTTTTAACGAAGCAATCTTTCTGTCTATATCCGCTCCGTATTTGCGAGTGCAAAAGTAAAACTTTATTTTGTAATGACCAAATGTTCCTAAAGAAAATTTTAAAGTTTTTTAAGTAACCTTAATTCTTCTCAAAACCTCAATCACCCCTACTCCTGCGCTCCGATTTATTCGGACTGCAAAGATACAAACTCTTTTTAAAACCACAACTCTTTTTGCAAAAAGTTTTTAAGTTTTTTTTCGTCCGTCTCTTTTTGAAGTATTATAATGTTCTTGCTTACCTAAAAGCTCTTCTGCGCTTGACTGACTCTCTCGTTTTTCAGTGGGGCAAAGATAACAACTTTATACAACGCAAAACAAGTCTAGTTAACATAAAATTCATTTTCCATTCTTATTTTAAGCTAAAAGGCTGGCAATTAGCGATAAAAATTATAAACAAATGTTTAAAGGGGGCAATTGGAAAATTAAAAGTTGGAGTAATTTTTTTTATCAATGACGGCTGGATGGTAAATTAATCATTGTTTTTAAGCTTTGAGAATATTATAAATATACCTATTCATAGGCCCGGGCTTTAGCCCGGGATCAATAAAAACCATAAAATTCCACCGGCTTTAGCCAAAACATATTGATATCGTAATGAAAAAAGGCATTGCTATTTTATTTCACCACAGATTACACGGATTGACACAGAGGAATGTGGAGAGTTGGTTCGGGGAGGAAAGCTAAACGAGCTATATGTTAGCGGCTAAGGTCCACTCAATTGTTCAGTAGGCTAGAATTTTATAAAAAAGAAATATAAATTGTCTTATAAACATTATAACAATGGTGCGTAAAATAGAAAGAAAATGTGATGAACAGAAACAGCATTTGAATCATTTTTCTTCCTCAAGAATAACAATCATGAATTATTATAGAGAACTTATAACAAAAAAAAGCCAATGTAATGTCTTTGTTAATCTTTAATGTTAGATCAAAAATTTCAGAATGCAGCTCAAAGGGGTAAAAAGATAAGTCGTTTTTTCTATTTAGGGTGGCTAAACTTTTGCCTAGCTCCCAGATTTTTCGCTTGCCCCCTTTTGTTCCTGACATGCAAACAACAACAACAACAACTTAATAATAAAGAAAAAACCGCAATCATTTAAATTAATGAATTGCGGTTTACCTGTAGCGAAGACGGGAATTGAACCCGTGACCTCAGGGTTATGAATCCTGCGCTCTAACCAACTGAGCTACCTCGCCTTTTTCGTGGTGCAAATATAGGAAAAAATTTGCTACCACCAAATTTATTTTACTTTAAAATATTCTAAAACATCGCCAACATGCTCTGGTTTATTGATTATCTTGTTGTTAGCATCTAAAATAAAATATGTCGGAGTTGCATGAACATTGTAGGTATCTACATAACTACTGTTCCATCCTCTCAATTCTGAGTCATTGATCCAAGGGAATGCAGCAATTTTTTTTAGTATATGAATTTTTGTCTACATCCAAAGACAAAGCAATAACCTGAATATTTTTTCCCTTTAATTCATTGTATTTATCCAGAAGCTTTGGAAGTTCACTCTCACAATGAGAACAAGTAGATGACCAGAAAACAATAACTTTCCTGTCCGCTTTCACATCATAGAGCGATTTTGCTGTGGTATTGACAGGTGATTGAAATTTATAATTAGGAAATGCAGCACCCATTTCAACATTAGCATTGGATTTTAATGTAGAAGCAAGCCTGTCCGTGATAGTACACTTAAGATTTTTAGCAAGTGAGAGGTATTTATTTTTAAACTCATCCATCTGATAAGCATCAAAGATATCAATAAGCTCCGATAAAACAGTCTGTCCTCTTGGTGTCTCAACTTTTAAACGGTCTAACAGTTTATCCACTGAACCTGTTACATTCGTATTTCCTCCCGAATTAAGATAGGCTACCAACAAAGGTCTTAGCAATGAAGAACTTTCAAGCATATCATTAGACTTGTCTATAAAGTTGATAATTTCATCCTGATTTACCTTTTTAGAAGGATCTGCCGTATTGGACAGGAACTTACTGTAATTGGTATTGTAATAGGATATGAATGGATGACTTGCTGCATCAATAACTGCAGACTTTCCTGAAAGCCTGTCGATCTCCGTTTTTAATGCTTTACCGAAATCGGTATTGTCTTTATAGTATTCTTTGATTTGTGTCAGAGCAGGCAATATAAGTTCTTTTTTTTTGAGAACCCTCCTGTTGCTTACTCATCAATTCATTCGCTTCATCAAGGTATACAACATCTTTTATTTTATTATTTTGGATATCCAGCTTTATATTGATATCCTTATTTTCAGAGATGAAATTTATAGTATTATTGGTGCCAGGAAAATATACTTTCATCATACCCATATAGTGGCTTGGATATTTAAAAGTCCATACATTATTTTTCCCTTTTTCCTGGGTAACAATAATATCTCTTGAGCCGTTTAATGTATATAGAATAGCATCCTGATCTTTAAAATCTGCAGGAGTCTGGATTGTAACCTTGAATTGTGCCTGCATTATAAATGCGGCTAAAACCGCAGATAACGTATAAATCTTTTTCATATAGTAAAAATAAAAAAAACTCTCTGATTAATCAGAGAGTTTACTGTTATTTTAATTAAAATTTTATACTTTTTGGTTTTTTATACTTTCTGGTAAACATTACAATAAATGTAATTGCAATAGCGGAAAGCACATATACATACATATCTATTGGTGAAGACGGGGCTCCTGTACCATTACCTCCATTACCTCCTCCACCCGGAATAGGCGGGGCAGCGTGTACTAACAGCACTGCAAAAAGAAAAAAGAACGGATACTAGTTTATTAATAGTTTTCATATAGTTTATTTTAAGATTTTAGTGTTAACAGTTTCTCCTTTATCGGAAACAATTTTTACAACGTATGAATTTTTAACAGAGTTATTAAGCTCGATTACAAAATCCCTAGATGCATCAACTGCTTTCTTAGAAATAACCAGTTTACCGCTCATATCATAAACTTCAATGTCTGCTTTCTTCCAGTTCGGATCGAATCTAACAATATAATTTGTAATTGATGGATCGTATACGACTAGTGTTCTTGAAGGCGCTACCTTTTTCTCTTTGTTTGCCAAAGTAATTTCGCTAGGTGCTCCATAGTATAAATCTGCTTCTGTAGTATTGGCAGGAACAATATCTCCTTGTTTTGCCTGTACTAAAGTTCCGTTTTCCGCTTTATAATAGAAACCGATACCTGAAGATAATTGGTGAGCACCTGCAGGAATCAATTCTGCATTTTCTCTAACTTCAAATTTGTAAGATTTAACTTTATCCAGATAATAATTTACCAGTTTAACGTTCTTACCCTGGAAGTTACTTTCGTTAGCTTCGTTGATATATAACCAATAGTTTGTATTGTTATTATCATATCCACCATTGATGTCTTCTTCAAAAGTACCAAATAGGTTTTTACCTGCAGAAGCCTGAATGGTAGTAGCTATAGATACCTGATGTCCTGTAGCCGATGTTGGAGAAACTACATAGTAAGTTCTGCCAATTTCGTTTCCATTGGCATCAAGACCTATAATTCCAAGCTGTTTAAGGCTACCTCTTGATGTATTTTGAGCCGATCTGGCTGCTGTTACACTGTAATCAGTTCCTGCTGCTCTTGCTGTTTGCTTGAATCTTCTCAGTGTATTAAAATTCAAAGTCTGGCTGGTATTATCTCTCAGCTTCATCTTAAACGACTGCATTGGTTTAATCACCACCAAATCAACATCTCCGGCAGGAGCGACTCCATTACCAGTAGGCTGATATGTTACAATTTTAGATCCTGTAGCATAAGTGGAACCATTTGGAAGTGTGTGAATGGTACCCGGGTCGTATTCTACTCCCCAGATATTAGTTACTGCATTTCCGTCAGATACTCCACCTTCATCATATCCGATTTTGGATAAATCGATGTTGGTAAGAAATGGATTTCCGAATTGATAGAAATTTTTACCAAATGTTCCGGCCCATGGACTTGCTGTAAATTCGAATGAATCGTCTAGGTAAGTATTATACTTTTCGTTGTAAGCATTGTTGTTGTTACCATTTGTACCGAAATCCACATTTCCTCCGTTTTGCAGTGTTGTTGCACTGGCAAATTGGGCGTAAGGTGCTCCGTTTACCGCAAAAACAGTTCCTGATGCTGGTGCACTAGGATTCCAGTCGTCATTGGATACCTTCAACATATAGTATCCGGAACCGTCACTGGTAGTAGTTGCTAAACTGGTAAAATGATCGGAAACAGCATTGGTATTATTCCACTTTAGAATAGGATTACTGTATCTTCCTGTATCGAAGTTTTTACCAAGCTCTGTAGATAGTGAACTTAAAGCTTTACCAAAGAATGGCAAGGCTATCTGTTGGAAATAATTTCCGCTACCCTGACTTGTTGTTCTAAACTCCTTAGTTACAATACCAGTAATATTGGATTGGGAAAGTCCATCAATGTACAACTGGCCATAAGTAGAGGTTGCAAAACTTGCCGGAGTGTTTAATCTCAGAATAATATTACCGCCGTCAAGTTTTGGTTGACCGTTGTCGGCAATTGTTCTGAAAGCGTCTCCGGTTGCTCCTACAACCATTACGTTTCCGTGTACATCCACAAGACCAGTTCCTTTGGTTTGTACACCTCCACCACTATTATACTAGGGTGCCTTCGCTCACATACATTCTAGCATCAGTGTCAACATGACATAGTATCTGCGCCTGAACAGAATAACTAATTGCTAAAAGACCTATAGCAAATAAACTTTTTCTCATTGTATAAATTATTTGTGTGTTAATACAATCTTCACCCGCAAAGGTATTATTTTTTTCTAATAAAAAAAAAATATTTTACTTATTAATCAAAATATTATCTTCTGATAATATAATCTCTTTTTCTTCTCCTATTGAAAACATATAGTCTTCCAGTACTTTTTCTGTAGTTCCTCTTAGACCTCTGGCACCCAATCCTTTTTCTATGGTTTCCTCTACAATCTTTTCAATGGCTCCGTCAGTGATAACCAAATTTGTGCCATCCATTTTGAAAAGTTCCACAAATTGGTTGACAATTGAATTTTTAGGTTCCTTCATAATCCTTACCAGTGTCTCTTTTGTGAGTTTATCCAGGTAAGTGATGATTGGAAATCTTCCTAAAAGTTCGGGAATAAGTCCGAAAGAACGAAGGTCAATGGCATTAATATTTGTTAATATATATTCATCTTCATCTGTTTTATTGATTTTTTCAGAACTGAATCCAATGGCTTGTTTATTCATTCTTCTTTCAATAATTTCCTTAATCCCGTCAAAAGCTCCTCCTGCAATAAACAGTATATTCTGGGTATTCACCTGAATATATTTCTGGTCAGGATGTTTTCTTCCTCCTTGTGGGGGAACATTCACTATACTTCCTTCCAACAGCTTTAACAGCCCCTGCTGTACTCCTTCCCCTGAGACATCTCTTGTAATACTCGGGTTATCTGATTTTCTTGCAATTTTATCAATCTCATCAATAAAGACGATTCCTTTCTCTGCTTTCTCTACGTCATAGTCTGCCACCATCAATAGTCTTGAAAGGATGCTTTCAACATCTTCTCCTACATACCCTGCTTCAGTTAAAATAGTAGCATCCACAATACAGAACGGGACGTTCAGTTCTCTGGCAATGGTTTTAGCCAATAACGTTTTCCCTGTCCCGGTTTCTCCGATCATGATAATGTTTGATTTCTCAAGTTCCACTTCCCTGTTTTCGTCCTGGGCATGCAGTAATCTTTTATAATGATTGTATACTGCAATCGAAAGCTGTTTTTTAGCCTGATCTTGTCCAATGACATATTGATCAAGAAATTCTTTGATCTCTTTAGGCTTTTTAAGCTCTTCCATACTATCAGCAGGGGCATATCCTGTTTTAGCAACACTGTCTTTCACAATGGTGTGCGCCTGCTCTATACAATTTTCACAAATAAAACCGTTCTGCCCAGAAATCAGCATCTGTACTTCGTTTCTTTTTCTACCGCAGAAAGAACATTGGTTTGAATTCATAATATATATATAATGTATACGTTAAAGAAAATCGTAAAAAATTGCTTTTTTACGATTTTATATTTTTAAGAATTAATAATTGAGTTTTGAATCTCTGTATATTCTTCGTTCGTTAATTTTAATCTTTCATTTCTAAAATTCATGTCTTCCATCTTGTTTAAAGGAATCAGATGGATGTGTGCATGAGGAACTTCAAGCCCTACTACCGCCACTCCTACTCTTACACATGGAATTGCAGTTTTGATCTTCTTGGCTACCTTTTGGGCAAATCCCCAAAGGTTTTTGTATTCTTCACTTTCAAGATCAAAAATCAAATCCACTTCTTTTTTAGGTACTACCAGGGTATGTCCTTTCACCAGGGGCATTGCGTCTAAGAATGCAATATAGTTTTCATCTTCCGCAATTTTATATGAGGGAATTTCGCCATTGATGATTTTCGTGAATATAGTGCTCATTATATTAGAAGTTAACGTTAGATATTGAAGTTAGAAATAAAATCGGAATCAGATTAAAGGCTGATGTCTAATACTTCGAAAGACAGTTTGTTTCCGTTCGGTAAAGTAATTTCTGCGGTTTCCCCCACAGCCTTTCCTAACAGACCTTTTGCAATCGGAGTATTTACAGAAATCTTCCCTGATTTAAGGTCGCTTTCGTTATCCGGCACCAATGTAAATACCTGCTCTTGTTTAGTCGCATTATTTTTAAGTTTCACTGTCGTTAAGATGGAAACTTTTGAAGTATCTAATTGGCTTTCGTCTATAATTTTAGAAGTTGAGATGACGTCTTTCAGCTTGGAAATTCTCATTTCAAGCATTCCCTGAGCCTCTTTAGCCGCATCATATTCTGCATTTTCAGACAAATCTCCTTTGTCTCTTGCTTCTGCGATCTGCTGAGTAATTTTTGGTCTCTCTACAGTTTCCAACTGTTCCAGCTCAGCTTTCATTTTCTCTAGTCCCTCCTTGGTTACATAGCTTGCCATAATTTTCAAAATTTAGTTTTAGTATAAAAAAATAATCCGACATTTGCCGGACAATGTTTTCGTGTTATAATCGTTTAATTTTTACAAATATATAAAAATTTAAATTGAAATGAAAAAAAACTTTTTCGATATTATCTATTTTCATTTTATTGATTTTCAGTAATTTATCCGTTAACTCGTGTGGAAGCAGGGAAGACACGGTGAGCTGTTTCCCCAATAATCCCATCAATGTTACGCTGAATTTGAACCTACCGGCTTACAATGCTTTAAACTATGATAACGGCTGGCTTTACATCAATGAACAGCAGTCTGGCACAAGAGGCCTTATTGTGGTACGTGCCGGGGATTCTTTTAAAGTATATGACCGGAATGCACCTCATCTGTGCCCGGATAACAATACAACTCTTGAAGTGAAGGATAATATCGCCATCCTATGTCCTAAGGATAATACAAAATGGATTTTAAGAACCGGGCAGCCGGAATCCGGAGCAAAAACTTCACTTCCTCCTAAAACCTATCCTTATCATTATGATATTACAACTAAAGTTTTAAATATTTATTACTAATGAAGATTGTTATACAAAGGGTTTCCCAAGCCAATGTAAAAGTAGACGGAAAAATCGTTGGAGAGATTGGAAAAGGATTAATACTGCTTACAGGTATTGATGAAAATGATGATAAAGCAGATGCAGACTGGCTGGTTCAAAAAGTTTTAAATTTGAGAATCTTTGGCGATGAAGAGGATAAACTCAATCTTTCCATCAGGGATATTTCAGGGGAAATTCTCTGCATCAGCCAGTTCACCCTGATTGCTGATTACAAGAAGGGAAACCGCCCTTCTTTCATTAAGGCCGCAAAACCTGATAAGGCTGTTCCGTTATTTGATTATTTTAAAGAAGAACTGGCAAAGTCTGGATTAAAAACAGAAAGCGGAATCTTTGGAGCAGACATGAAGGTATCTCTGACTAATGACGGACCTGTCACCATTGTTATGGACTCCATTACAAAAATATAGTTTCAGGAAATAAGTCGTGGAGAAATTCACAAAATTATAATAAATAACAACTCCTTTCAGACGTGCTGAAAGGAGTTTTATTTATTCTTTAAAAATCTTATTTCGCCGGAACACTATTGAAGTTAAGAGCTACTTTAATATTCATATCCGAACTCGTTTGATTTCTCAACTCATAGACCGTTCTTACCGTAAGTCCGGAGCTTTTTACAATTTCATCCAGAAATCCTGTATCATTCAAATCCAGGTTCAGGCTGGAAGAATTGGTAGAGATATTGGAACGGGAGGCAATAAGCCTTTCACCGGTTCCAGAAGATGAAATGTAAATCTTAATAGTTTTGAATGCACTAAGATTTCCTCCTGAAGGAGATGCTACAGAAATTTTTGCTTCTGAAATCCTTACATCTTTTATCATAGCATTGTTATTTCCTCCAAACCAGGTTTGCACATTGGTAGCAGTTGCTGTAGAGGATACTTCTTTGTCAGCAGGCACACCGGTAGAGACTAAAACATTGGTAGTGTATGGAAATGTATTCTGAACCAGCGACTGTACGGTTCCGCAACTTACCAGTACAGCTGAAGCGGCCATTGCTGTTAGAACTATATTTTTCATAATATTAAATTTTTAATTTATAATAGGGTTTGCAGAAATTATACCAAATTGAGAATAAACTATTCAACACTTACCGTAAAGTTTCCTTTCGTATTTCCTGAAGCCATATTACTTTTTCCTATAATCAGCCATACCTCTCCTTTTCCGGGAGTTTCATAGGTAATTTCTCTTCCGAAAGGTCCGTCATAATCACCATTAGGAAGTTTTATCTGATTAAAACGGATATTGAAATCTTTATCTTTGGTAGAAATTTTGGCTTTGATATTCGGATGATCATAATGGGTAAGTTTTAAAATCAATTCCTGATCATCTTTGGTAAATTCTTCTCCTAAGGTAAACGGAAGCTGGGAAGCATCAGCTGTTCTTACAATCTGGCCTTCTTTTTCGCTTCTCATTACTCCTTTACGCAGAACTTCTTTAGTAGCAGGAGCATTGTTAATAATTGAATCTCTTTTCTTCAATGCTGCAGAATCTGTTTTTTGAACAGAATCCGGCATTTCTGTTACCACTGTAGAGTCCTTACCCGCAACATCCGGTACATTGGCTTCTTTTTTACAGGAAATAATAATCAATGGAATTAACAACAAGCTTTTTTTCATAATAATTAATCTTTTAATGTTTCATAATAAAGAATGCCCGAGAGGAACGTTCTGGATTTTTCTTTATTAATTTTTTTCAGGACATTCTTCTTAAGCTGACTATCCTTCTTTTCATTTGCATATTTCAGTAAAGCGCTTTCACTAAAATTCACCGAATCGAAGTGATAGGTAATAACAAAGTCCTTACGTTCCCTATTCCGGGAAGTGATAAAACCACCCCAGTTGATATAACTACAAGCCAAAATTGTTCCATAAAGATACCAGGCCATGGTGTTAAACAGGAAAGCATTTCTCTTTTTCTTTTGAATTTTAATACAGGTCAGGACCAGCCCGGTTAAAGATAAAAGCAGAAAAGCGAAAACTCCCAGCCTCTTATAAGTAATCCCATAATTTATGATGTACTCATAGTTCTTCGCTCCTGCTGACAATACAAGAATGGCATTCAGGAAAATCCAGATTTTAGCCAATATTTTCATTGTTCCTGCTTTTGGATCAAAATTAAAACCTGATTTAAAATAGAACATGATCACCAAAATCGCCATGATGATAGACATGATAACGGCCCCTACTCTCTCATGAGTTTCTTCTGAGAGCTGTGCCGGCGTTTTTTTAAGGTTTCATAGAACTGCTCGTAGTTATAGGTTATGATAAAAAAAAACCAGCAGGATATTCAGCAATAAAAAAGAAATGATCCCGCTCATTCTTTCAGCATCCAGATCAAGGAAGGAATAAGTTGCTTTTTGGATTCTATCTTTCTCCTGAAAATCATTATCCAATACATGGTGGGTTTTATAGATTAATCTTTCAACGGCATAATTCCAATAATTAAAAGCAATAACAAAACCTAAAACGGTAAGACAGAAAACCTGCCATAGATTGATATCAAGTTCATAATCCGTAAAAAATGCTGCAAAATGATCACTACCGGCAGCATATATCCCACAAAAAACGGATAAAAGCACCAGTGGAATCAGTATAAAAGCCAGTATTTTCTGCCATAATCCCGAAACATTCTTTTTGGGCAGCCATGCATCGAAATTGAAAATTCTGCAAATTGAAGTAAAGCCATTTACTACAAAAACAGGGATAAGAAAAAGAGGCTTCATCTTCCTGTTTCTTGATTTGTATCCCAATAAAAGCAGTGAACTTACCAATGCAATAAAGGAAGAAAAATCTCCATACCAGGCAAAAGCAAAACTTGAGAGAATACTCGTGGCCGTGAGGATGTTAAATGTGAGGGTCTTATTTTTTTCATTCGTTTTAAAAAAAAGTTAAAACTGTATATAAAACTCCAAGAATCCCGAGGTTCAGCCCAAGGTCCTGTTCATAAAAAAGAATAACAAACAAGACTGTAGTGATTAATATATAATGATGTGTTTTCATTGTTGTAAAATTGAGGTCAACAAAAATTTTAGGATTGTGAGATATAGTAAGATAATGGGAATACTGGCAAGCAAAGAAGTACAGGCAGGGAGTCTTTTTCCGGCCAGACGGGCTTTATTTTATCCATATGAGGGTACTAATGCAGTACAACAGTTTCCTTTTGCTGAATAAAGTCTTTCAGATGTTGGAAATCCTGCCAAAGCAAGCCTTCAAAATCCCATTCGTGAAAGGCTCTCATATGCCGGCCCTTCCTATAAGCTTTCATATAAATTTTTATATACTCTGGTAATAGTAAGGTTCCCAATAGTATGGCGGCTAAAAGATGAGCATTGATCTTGCCATTCCCCAGCAACAGATACTGCATGGCAATTTCGTCCTCAAAATTGGTCCCACAACCTGTTATCAAATGATGCACATCATGATTTTCCATTTTGGGAATCATTGAAAAACCGTGCTTTTTATAAAACTCTCCAAGTTTTCTTCCCAAAGAATCTTCCCTGAATTCCAGCAATTGTTTTTCAGTGAATTGCCACTGTCTTTTTTTCTTTTTAAAATATGTCCTGTAGAGCTTTTGGGTTTTCTCATACACAAAAAGCAGGAACCGAACGCGTATTTTTTTCATAATGTATGCAGTTAAAATATGAGATTCCATCCTATGATGGTATAAAGAACAGCAAATGGTATATTGATCAAAAGCATTGCTGCAGACCGGAAGCAGACCCTGCGTTTAGCTTTTTCAATGATCCCGTAGGCTAATAGTATTGCCAGTGCGACAAGATTAAAAAACAGATCCGTAAATAATGAGCATAAATCCTGAATCGGCAAACCAGAATTCTTTGGTGATCATATAACCGAAAAGACAGATATTTCCTGCTAAAAAAAACAATCCGAATATCATTTTCCCAATGTTTAAAATGTTTTGATCTTTCATTGTGTATTTAAGTTTGGGTTAAAGTAAAAACAGTAATTTCCGGACGGACCATAAACCTGAGCTGAAAAGAATGTCCGAGTGCCCGATTGATGTACAACCTCCTTCCATCTTCCAGATCAATTTCCCCTGAAACGTACCTTTTATTTTTTACAGGTAATACAGGAGTGATAATTCCGGGGACCCTGCATTGTCCACCATGCGTATGTCCACTCAAAATCCAGCCCTGATAGCCGTTCCAGATATTCCGGTCACAGGCATCCGGATTATGGCAGAGCACAATATTCGCTTTTGATAAATCATATTGATTCATAACTTTTGAGGGTCGAAAATTGGGAGACCACAGATCATCAAAACCTATAAAATTCAGGCCATGACTATGCTGCTGATCATTTCTCAATATTG
>NZ_JPEQ01000025.1:0-77683 GCF_000738495.1 Chryseobacterium sp. P1-3 | reverse complement strand
GCATTGTTTTGAAACTTACATTCAATAAAATCATCACATTCCCGTTGGTAATTTTGATCAAATTTTACCAGTGGTTCATCTCGCCGTTACTTCCTAAAAACTGCCGCTACGAACCTACCTGCTCACATTATATGCTGGAAGCGCTTCGCGTCCATGGTATATTTAAAGGGTTCTGGCTGGGAGTTAAAAGAATTTTGAGATGTCACCCATGGGGCGGAAGCGGATATGATCCGGTGCCTCCTCATCATAAAAAGCAATAACAAACTATTAAATCAATAGAAAAATGAATACTTTTTTTTTCAGAATTTACCTCACCATATTTGCATTGATTACCCAGTGCCTTTTTGCCCAGCAATATCCAGGAGGCTTATCTGACGGTACATTAGAAATCAACGGAAATAATACACCCGTAAAAATCTATTCTACGACAGAAATTGGAGATCTTAATGCTTTTCCGGACAAGGAAGCAGATAAAAACAGCCTTGTGGTAATTCTGAATGAATCCGGCTTTGAACCGGCTTATTTTAATTACAGTGCAGCTACCCTGGCCAAATTCAGGGATTTAAAATATCAACTGTTTGATAAGGATTTTAAATTATTGGATACTCCTGTTACCCAGGACAATATAAAAGAGTTCAAATATGCCGTAAAGTTGCCAAAACCTATTGCTTCTTCTGATAAAGTGGAACTAAAAACCCCCTTTAAGATCTGGGACCCTTCAAAAGGAATTCAGCTGGGACCTATCACCCTGCACTTTTACAGTTTGATGTTTGTTTTTGCTTTTGGCTTTGGTTATATTGTAATGACCAGAATCTTTAAAATCGATAATGTCAACCAGAAATATCTGGAACCACTTTTTACATGGACTTTAATAGGAACTATCCTTGGAGCAAGATTAGGTCACGTTATCTTTTACCAGCCGGAATTGTTTAAAGAAGATTTCTGGAGTGTATTTTTACCCATCAGTACAAAAAACGGATTAAAGTTTACAGGATTTTCAGGACTGGCAAGCCACGGAGCTACTATCGCATTAATTTTCACCACCTTATACTATTCTTTTAAAATCATTAAGAAAAATCCGTTCTGGGTATATGACAGATTAGGTATCGTAGTAGCTTTGGGAGGTACATTTGTGAGAATGGGGAACTTTTTCAATTCCGAAATTGTAGGGAAACCGGCAGATCCTAATTCTCCTTTCGCTTTACTTTTCCCACAACAAAGCAGTGAATACGGACTCACAGTACCGCGCTACCCGAGCCAGCTGTTTGAAGCTATAGGCTACATCCTTCTTTTCATTTTATTATGGGTTTTATATAGAAAAACAGATAAAAAATACCAGCAGGGATGGTTATTCGGATTGTTTTTCATTATTCTTTGGGCGATCAGATTCTTTGTAGAATTCCTGAAAGAACCTCAGGGTGATGAGTTTATTCAAATCGGAGGCTTAAATACCGGACAGGTTCTCTCTATACCGTTTATGATTGCCGGAGTGATCATTATGATTATTTCAAAGAAATTCAGAATTACCCAGGCAGAAAACGAAAAACCTGAATAAGGTGCAGATAAAGTAATATGTACAAAAAAGGCAAATTTGCAACCGCGAATTTGCCTTTTTTATTTTATATCACAGGAATTTTTTATTATTAAGCTCTATAAAAACAGCGCCAAGCTCATCTATTACATCCGTGGGAAGCATTGATTCTTTTGAGTGCTTTTCTGAAGCATAATCAGCAGCCTTTCCATGCAGCCAGACGCCTAAAATACAGGTTTCCTCCTCAGAATATCCTTGTGCTAAAAGTGAGGTCAGAATCCCGGTAAGGATATCTCCGCTTCCGCCTTTTGCCAGCCCTGCATTTCCGGTAATATTATAAAAAACATTTCCCTGCGGGGTAATAATCTGTGTATGATGATCTTTGAGAACAATATAGACACGAAGTTCCTTTGCTTTTTCTTTTGCAAGTTCCAGCCGTTGATAAGAATTTTCTGTACTTCCAAACAATCTTTCAAATTCTTTGGGATGCGGAGTGATTATTGTCTTTTCAGGGATCAGCCGGATATTTTTCTGTTTTTTTGAAATAATATTCAGCGCATCTGCATCCAGTACCAGGGGCATCCGATTATCTTTCAGGAGTTTGATGAGACCGGCTTCTGTTTCTTCATGGGTTCCTAAGCCCGGTCCAATTCCCAAGGTCATTCCTTCAACTTCACTAAAATCGTTTACATAATTCTCACCTCCTTCGATAAACATTGCTTCAGGACATGTAGTCTGTAATATTTCATACCCGCATTGTGGAGCTATAGTGAATGTCAATCCCGCTCCGGCTTTCAGGGCTGAACGGGTAGCAAGCACAGCTGCTCCAATTTTCCCGTAGCTTCCCCCGATAATTCCCACCTTCCCATAATTTCCTTTATGGGAAAAATCGGATCTGGGTTTAAAAACAGATTCTATAAGCAGATCATCAATTACAAAATAAGGGGTTTCTGTAATAGTTTTATATTTTTCGCTTAATCCAATATCTAAAACCACAACTTTTCCGGTATATTTTCCTGTTTCAGGATGAAGAAAACTTCTTTTCCAACACTGAAAACTTAAAGTATAATCTGCTTTCAGGACTGTTGTGCTATTATCAAACATCATATCGGCAGATAATCCGGAGGGAACATCTATTGATATCCTGGTATTTTTCTTTTCGTTTAGTTCCTCAACAAGCATTTTATATATTCCTTCCAAGGGTCTTGACAATCCTGTCCCCAACAACGCGTCAATGATAATCGTTTTATCATCAAAACCATATTGAGGCATCTCACTGAATTTTCTAACAGTAATTCCTGAGATGTCACGAAGCCTTTTAAGATTCAGCAATGCATCTTCAGAAAATTTTCCTTTAGGATCGTTTACAAATACATCTACATCAAATCCTTTCATGTAAAGCATTCTCGCAATAGCCAGTCCATCTCCGCCATTATTGCCGTTCCCACAGAACAGGGCCATTTTCCTTGTGTTCTTGGCATTTTCAGAAATCCAGTGGGCAGCTTCCATAGAGGCTCTTTCCATCAGCTGAACGGAAGAGACAGGTTCCTGGGAAATGGTAAACTGATCCCAGTTGCGTATTTGTTCTGCAGTAAAAACTTTCATAAGAAAAATTAGCTTTTAAGTAAATTACAAAAGATTTTTAATTACAATACTACCTCAATAATAAAATTAAAGGCTCATCATTAATGGCATAAAAGATTAATATAAAAAGACGATTTTCATTAAAATATCTAATATAAAATTAAAATAAAATCCAGCATTTTAGAATAAAAAACTATAAAAAGTAGCGTTTTTTACATTTTTTTAATTTTATTTTTGTGTAAATACAACTAAAAAAATATAAATTATGGGATTTATTAAGGAATTTAAAGAGTTTGCTTTTAAAGGCAATGTAATTGATCTGGCGGTCGGTGTTATCATTGGTGCAGCATTCGGTAAAATTGTGACGTCTTTGGTAGAAGATGTTATTACACCTTTGCTTCTAAACCCTGCATTAAAGGCAGCTGGTGCAGAAAACATCTCCAAGCTGTCATGGAATGGAGTGGCTTACGGAAACTTCCTTTCTGCAGTAATCAGTTTTCTGTGTATCGCTATGGTATTGTTCTGGCTCATTAAAGGGGCAAACAAGATCAGTAAAAAAGAGGAGCCTGCTCCGGCTGGGCCTACAGAAGAGCAGAAATTGCTGGCTGAGATCAGAGACCTTTTAAAAAATAAACAATAAATAATACTGCCATTAATTGGCATTGATCAATATAATACCGGAAAAGTTCTTACTTCTCCGGTTTTTATTTTTTGTTTCTGCATGAATTTCATTCTTTGTTACCGGATCCGGATCAGTCATCCCAGCGTAACCACAAATATTCGGGGCAGGAACTACAAAACATTCAATATGAAAACCGATCACATCAGTATCTGTTACAGGCTGAACAGAATGATGAACCGAAAAAAAAAAGCTGCCTCAAAAACAGACAGCTTTATATTGTAATTAATGAATTTGTAAGATACTCGAAATCTGCTCTGCCAGGGAAAGTCCTATCCTATCCTGGGCTTCAAGAGTAGAGGCCCCTGTATGGGGAGTGAGAGAGATTTTGGAATGGGTAAGAACAGCTTTAGACGGAGTAGGTTCATTAATAAAAACATCCAGTCCCGCAAATTTCACTTTACCGGAATCAAGAGCTTCAATCAAGGCAACCTCATCTATTACTCCTCCTCGGGAGCAGTTTACAATAGCAACCCCATCTTTCATCAACTCAAATTCATTTTTTCCAATCATATATCCGTCTTTCTGAGCCGGAACATGCAATGTAATAAAATCTGAATGTTTTAAAAACGTCCTGTAAAGGTTCCGTTTCTATATCTACATTGATAAACTGATTATTATAAAATTTTACTTTGATGCTGGCTCTTCCTACATTATTATCAGCTGCCACTACTCTCATGCCCAGTCCCAAAGCAATTCTTGCCACTTCCTGTCCTATTCTTCCCATACCGATAATTCCGATTGTCTTCCCTCTCAGTTCAATGCCGGCAGTATAAGCTTTTTTAAGGGCAGCAAATTCTGTATCTCCTACTAAAGGCATTTTTCTGTTGGAATCCTGAAGAAATCTTGCTCCGGAAAACAAATGGGCAAAAACAAGTTCAGCAACCGATTCCGAAGAAGCCGACGGAGTATTGATTACATGAATTCCTTTTTCTCTTGCATAATCCACATCGATATTATCCATGCCTACTCCACCTCTTCCGATAATATCAATCGAAGGACAACCGTCAATAATATCTTTCCTTACCTGTGTTGCACTTCTTACCAGTAAAGTACGGATTTTATGCTCATTAATGTAATCTACCAAAAATTCCTGCGGAACTTTCGTAGTAATGACTTCAAAGCCTTTCTCTGTTAATGCATCAATTCCTGATTGATCCAGGCCGTCGTTTGCTAAAACTTTCATAAATACAAGTATATTTAAAATTGAAAAGATTTAAAAATTAAAACTTATCGGGAGATTCCCTTTTATTCTAATTTTTTAAATCCTTGATATATATTTTATTCTCCGTCTTCTTTGAATACTTCAATAGTTACCTGCTTTTCTACAAGATCTGTAAACCTTCCTTTGTATCTTGTAGCTCTTACCAGGTGGTTATCTATCCAGTGGTAATTTCCGCCTCTTGGTTTTCCGCAGAGCACACTATGGTATTTAAACCCGTGCTTATCCAGCCAATCTATTGTAATTTGTTTCAGATTTTCGGTCCTTGAAGTAAAAAAACAGATCTGATGTCCTTCATCATACCATTTATTGATCGTTTCCAATGCATCGGGATAGGGCTCGCAGGTAACCATTCTTTCCGGTTCTTCATTAGGAACGTCATCGGTAATGGTTCCGTCTATGTCTATTAAGTAGTTTTTTATTCCATCCTTGAGAACAGGACTGATGTGTTCTATGTACTCTAATTCCATTACTAAATATTAAGTAACAAAGTTAGTGCTTTTACCTATATCAGGTATATTAATCTTAGCTTATGTTAAAATTTTACTATAAAAATTGACATTCAAAGAATAATATAAACATTTATTTCATCGTTTTAGCACATAAAGTTAAAATTTTTCATTTGAATGGATGAAAACAAATATGATTTTTACAAAAATTACCAGACGGAAAGCCAGACCGTTTTTTACTTTCTCAGTTTTCCCAGTTTTATGGTAAAAAACATGATGTTTATCTAAAAATTTCCAAAATACATTTATTACGCTTACATTTGTAGAAATGGAAGAATTTGTAGTTTTAGTAAATCCTGAAGATAAAGTTTTGGGGCTGATGGAAAAACAGCAGGCTCACATCAATGGCCTGTTGCATCGTGCTTTTTCTGTATTTCTGTTCAATGGTAAAGGTGAAATGCTTCTCCAGAAAAGAGCATCAGGAAAATATCATTCTCCCAACCAATGGACCAATGCTGTATGTTCGCATCCGAGAGACGGGGAAACTTATCTTGATGGTGCCCGTCGAAGATTGAAAGAGGAACTGGGTATTGATGCGGAACTTTCAGAAAAATTCAGTTTCATTTATAAGGCGGATGTAGGAGGCGGCCTTTGGGAGCACGAGCTGGACCATGTATTTGTAGGCACCTATGAATCGGAATTTCACCTGAACAAAGATGAAGTAGAAGAAATAAGGTTTATTTCCCTTGAAAACCTGGACCGGGAAATAGCTGCCCACCCCGAAAATTTTACAGAATGGTTCAAAATCATTCTTGAAGAATATAAACACCATTTTTAATGATGAAAAAAATAATACTCGCTTTTGCATTGGTATCGGGAAGTTTATTCTTTGCTCAAAAAACAGGAGTTTATGACAGTCCCAACTATTCTATCAATGTTCCGGAAGGCTGGAAATCTACCAATGACAGTGACATTGTCAATATCTTTCCTACCAATGAAATCGGAGCCATTACTATTTCCGAATACCACGATCTGAATCTTCCGAAAGAAGAAATGAAAAAAATTTATTCTGGCCCTTTATAAATCCCAGGATTCTGAAAATAAAGTAAAAGAAAACAAAAGTAAAAAAGGGTATACAGAATATTTCTACGAATATTTTGATGAAAAAGAAAAGCTTTTCTGGGTTACCAAAGCTTTTCAAAAAGAAAAGGCCCTGTATCTGGTAACAATCAATTGTGGCCAGAAATTCTGGAACGGAAACTATATGACCCTGTTTAATGAGACTTTTAACAGTTTTAAAATAAAGAAATAAAAATTAAATATGAAGAAAACAGCCTTGTACGACAAACATGTTTCTTTGGGAGCTAAGATCGTACCTTTCGCAGGTTTTGAAATGCCTGTACAATATTCAGGAGTAACGGAAGAGCATTTTGCAGTAAGAGAAAAAGCAGGATTATTTGATGTTTCCCATATGGGACAGTTTTTCATTGAAGGCCCGGGCTCGAAAGATCTTTTACAGCTGGTAACTACCAATAATGTAGATGCTCTTGAAAACGGTAAGGCACAATATTCTTGTCTTCCCAATGAGAATGGAGGAATTGTGGATGATCTTATCGTTTACAAAATGGAGGATGACAAATACTTCGTGGTTGTGAATGCTTCAAATATTGATAAAGACTGGAATCATATTTCAAAATACAATACTTTCGGAGCTAAAATGACCAATGCTTCTGATGAGATGTCATTGCTGGCTATCCAGGGCCCTAAGGCTACGGAGATTCTTCAAAAACTTACGGAAGTAAATCTTTCAGAAATTCCTTACTATCATTTTACAGTAGGAAGTGTTGCCGGAGTAAACAACGTTATTATTTCCAACACAGGATATACAGGAAGCGGGGGTTTTGAAATTTATTTCAGCAATGAACACGCAGAAAAACTTTGGGATGAAATCATCAAAGCAGGTGAAGCAGAAGGAATTATTCCTTGCGGATTAGCTGCCAGAGATACTTTAAGACTGGAAAAAGGATTCTGTCTGTACGGAAATGACATTGATGATACTACCTCTCCAATTGAAGCGGGGCTGGGATGGATCACCAAGTTTGACAAAGATTTTGTTTCTAAAGATGTGTTTGCCAAGCAAAAAGAGGAAGGGGTTACCAGAAAACTTGTAGGCTTTGAGCTTCAGGATAAAGGGGTTCCAAGACATGATTACCCTGTTGTGGATGCAGAAGGAAACATTATCGGAAAAGTAACTTCAGGAACACAGTCTCCGATGAAAAAAATAGGTTTAGGACTTGCTTATGTAGACAAACCTTATTTCAAACTGGGTTCTGAAATCTTCATCCAGGTAAGAAATAAGAATATTCCTGCAAAAGTAGTAAAAGCTCCTTTTGTATAAGGATTTTCAGATAGCATAAAAAAGAGATTGTATTTCTACAATCTCTTTTTTCGTTTAGTAACAGATACAGCAGACTGACCTGTCGGGGTTACAGGCATCCCCTACTCCCGGCTTAGTAGAAATTACTCCTCCACCAGGTCCGCAAAGGATTGTACATGCAGGTATCAGAATACCGCCATTGATCTGTTTCAACGTTGATCTGTCCAGGTTTTTTGTTTTTAAAAAGTCTTTTTTCATACTATAATTTTTTTGGTGACCATAAAGATAAAATTAATTGTCATAAAAAAACAACTTTAACAACTGTAAACCAAATCATTACTACACAAAAAAACAGTTCCATACAATTCAGGAACTGCTTATATTTTTGATAAAGCATTAATGAATGCCTCTACCGGTAAACCAGGATATTTTTTACAATCTTATTACCATAAAACAGCCTTTCAGATGTGGAAAAATAGAATTTGTTCCTGCTGTTGTTAAAATTCACTGTTTTAAAAGGCAGTCCGGTTTCCCAGGTAATCAGCATCTTTACCTCATTCATGATAGGATAATTGGTATCGTAAAATCTGAATAAGGACTTTGCCACCACCATACTATCTTTTGCATTGGGAACACTCCAAACCGTCTGAGGCTGGATTTTATCCATTTTGCCTAATAAATAGGAGAATTTTTTTCCTATGTATTCTTTTTTATTGGTTTCAAAAGCCTTGAGGTAGCTTAATGTGTCCAATGCTTTTATCTGAGTACGTTCTTCCTTTTTTTGAACAGCCTTTTTTTGGGCATTGATGTACATATTCAAAAAACAAAAAATTATTATGGCAGCTTTACACTTCAATTTCAAATGATTTACAGGTGAAACAGATTTAATTTACACCAAAAAATTCCTGTAAAGCCTCCACATTCTTCTTATCATTACCTACAAATATCTCTTTATCAGTAAGGAAAACAGGCCTTTTCAAGAAGGTATAATGATCCAGTAATAATTCTTTAAAATCTTTTTCAGTTAAAGATTTTACATCCAGTCCCCTCAGCTTGATCTGGGTAGATTTTTTACTGAACAGTGCTTCATAGGATTTTGTTCTTTTATGCATTTCAGAAAGCTCTTCTTTCGTGATGGGTTCTTTCTTAATCTCCCGAAGTTCCCAATCTGTAAGGTCAAATTGTGCTAAAATCTTTCTGCAGGTATCACAGGTATTAAGATAAAATACTTTCTTCATTATTCTTAAATTTATTAATTATTGTCATTTTATTTCAACGTCATTTCGTCTCCAAAAGTAGGATTTAATCTAAAACTTTGGAAATTATTAAATAACTTTATTCAAATTTTATAAAGATGCAGAACAAACCTATTACGTTTCAGTTTATTTCAGAGCCTTCAGATGTTAATTACGGAGGAAATGTACATGGCGGAAGCGTTATGAAATGGATTGACCAGGCAGGTTATGCCTGTGCAACAACATGGAGTGGAAATTATTCAGTGACAGTATATGTAGGAGGAATACGGTTTTATGAACCTATTAAAATCGGTGAAGTTGTAAAAGTAGACGCACAGGTGATCTACACCGGAACTTCAAGTATGCATATTGCCATCAATGTTTTCTCCAGAAACCTGAAACAGCCAACTTTTGATAAAAAAACACATTGCATTATTGTATTTGTAGCCGTAGATGAAAACGGTAAAAAGCTTCCGGTCCCTAAATGGATTCCTACTACAGAAGAGGAAAAACAGCAGGAGCAGTACGCCAAACGCCTGATGGAACTGAGAACCCAAATTGAAGATGAAATGAAACCTTTTCTGTAGAGCAAGACAATTATTTTGTTAAAACACTCATATTCACAGAAATACACATTGGTATATCGGATAGTTTTTATATTTTTATTTCAAATAAGAATATATGAAAATTGTTTTCACTTTATCTGCCCTGTTCATTACTATTATAATGCAATCCCAAACGCATCGGTTTATTTATCAGCTGCAATATAAAATGGATTCAACAGAAACTGGTCATGAAAAGCTCAATATGATTCTGGATATCGGCCCCAGGGAGGTGAAGTTCTACGGTCAGGATCTTGCAATCAGAGACTCTTTAAACAAGAAGTTTGGAATGAATGCAAGCTATACGGATATGACCGGACAGGTAGTGAAAAGAAAAATCAATTCTTTTGATAATGAAAATTACATCAACATCAAAAACGGATATTATTCTTTTAAAACAACGGACAAAATCAACTGGAACATTTTAGATGAAACGAAAAAGACAGAAGGTTACACCTTACAAAAAGCCACTACCCGGTTTGGAGGAAGAAACTGGACAGCCTGGTTTTGTAAAGATATTCCCTTCAGTGAGGGACCTTTTAAGTTCCGCGGATTGCCAGGTTTAATATTCGAATTGTCTGATACCAAGAAAAACTTTATCTATAACCTGGTAAAAATCCGTAAGCTTCCCGATACCTTTTCTACTGAAGACTTCCTGGAATCCAATTTCGGGAATAAAGCCATTCCCATTAATGAAAAGCAGAAACACAAATTGATTATGGAGTTTTATAATGATCCGTTTGCATTCGAAAGAAACAATTTCAGTAAGAGCAATAATGATTTAAAAATCAATATCAACGGAAAGGAGATACGGAACGTGGATGAACTTAACACCCAGACCAAAAGCATGCAGGAAGTGATCAGAAAATATAATAACCCGATTGAGATCGATAAGGCAATGCATTATCCGCAATAGTCGCTCAGGAATATAAATAGGTTTACAGGATATTATGGTTTAGACTTCTATCGAATGATAAAAGTTAAGTTACTTATTCCTTTTCAATACTTTCTTTTCTTCATCAAGAAATTTATATACCGGAAAAGCATCTCCCATGCTGCTTAGTGCAATAACACAGGTATTGGCTCCGAGATCCCGCCACATGATACTCCTGAAGCCATTTACTCCCCCTGTATGCATTACTGCCTGATCTGAAACATACCATCCAAAACCATATTGACCGGGCTTTCCATCTTTTAAAGCCGGCAGCTTATACATTTCCTTAGAATTTTCATCATTCAATAGCTGATGTTTTCTTAAGGCCTGATCGAATTTGTACAAGTCCCCGGTTGTAGAATAGATACTTCCGTCTCCGGTAGTCAAAAGATAATAATCATCCGGTTTTTTATCCGCATCATACGCTTTAGCCCTATCAGCAGGCGGAATGGTCTCTGCATCGTAGACAAAAGAATGCCGCATCTTCAAAGGTGTAAAAATTTTGTCCTGAATAAATCTTTTGTAAGATTGTCCCGACACAACCTCTATAATCCTTCCCAGTATTGTATATGCGCTATTGCTATATTCAAATTGGCTGCCTGAAGGAAATCTCAATCCTGACTGTTTTTTCAGAAAGTCCAAAAACGTCATCATTGGTAATTTTACGGTTTACCATCAAAAACGTTTTCATAATCTGCCAAACCTGAAGTATGATTAAGCAGTTGACGTATACTCACATTTTGCGCATAGACAGGAAGATCCGGAACGTAGCGAATAGCTTTATCATCATAGGACAACAAATGCTCCTGCTGTAAAAGCATGATGGCAGCTGCTGTAAAGGGTTTGCTAATGGAAGCAATACAAAATGGAGTGTCTTTTGTTAAAGGAAGTTTATCTTCAAAGCTTTTATACCCTAAGGCAGTATCGCAAACAACTTTTCCTTCTTTTACTATAAGAACAGTACCATTAAGTTTCCCTTTTTCATAAAAATCAAGGACGACTTCTTTTTCTGTCTTTCTTTTACAGGCAAATAGAATTAACAAAATAAAACCGGAAGCAACTAATATTCTGGTCATGGTTATTACATTTAATACAGTATAAGTCAACCGTATACATTTAAAAGTTACACATAAAATCAAAATATCATTAAAATATTTTCATTTCATTCGTGTTAGGATCAGGTGCAAAACGGAAGGGAATTGCTCAGACTAAAAATATAATAGTCTTTATCCTTGATATTTTTTTGAAAAACAGATTCTTCTTTTTATATTTGCAGTATCAAAAGGAAATGGTGTTCTTCCTTACCCAACCGCTTTACAGAAGCTGATGACGCCTGATTGAGAGTTTATTACAATAGCTAATCAGGATTATTATGTCAAAAAATCAACGGACACTTGGTAAAAAAGCAATTTTTCACACCCATTTTTTCTTCAGGAAATTTCCGGCCTTGCCTTATATTGCAAAATGGCTTTGTATAAGCATTATTGTAGGGATGTTGGTAGGGACCGCCTCTGCAGGATTTTTAGTATCCCTGGAATGGGCCACTCATTTCAGGGAAAACCATCTCTGGATGATTGCCTTACTTCCCCTGGTGGGTTTCCTGATCGGTCTTTTATATTATTATTGGGGGAAAGATGTAGAAGCGGGAAACAATCTACTTATTGATAATATTCACGATCCGAAAGGAATAATCCCGTTTAAGATGGCTCCTTTTGTCTATCTGGGAACTATAGCCACCCATCTGTTCGGTGGCTCGGCAGGGCGTGAAGGAACAGCCCTTCAAATGGCCGGAGCCATTGCAGACCAGCTGAGCACACCATTCAGGCTGGACAGAGATGAAAGGAAGATATTAATTATTGCCGCCATTGCGGCAGGTTTTGGATCTGTTTTCGGGACACCTTTAGCTGGTGCTGTTTTCGGACTTGAAGTTTTTCTGATCGGAAGAATCCGCTATAATGCTATCTTTCCCGCTTTTGCTTCAGCTATACTGGCTGATTGGATGACCAACCTCTGGCAGGTAAAACACACCCGTTATCATATCGATTTTATTCCCAAACTGGAATTTTTGCCCGTTCTATACAGTATTTTAGCAGGAGTTGCTTTTGGAATCTGTGCCGCAGCTTTCAGCAGGATTATTCATTGGGCTGGTTCAATTTTTAAATCTAAAATTAAGTATCCGCCTTTTCGCCCGGTAGCAGGAGGAATCATTGTTGTTTTAGCCGTTTTTGCCATGGGAACTACGAGATATATCGGACTGGGGGTTCCCGTTATCCTGGAATCTTTCGAAAAACAGCTACCGTTTTATGATTTTGCCCTGAAAATGATCTTTACCATTATCACATTATCTGCAGGATATAAAGGTGGTGAAGTTACTCCCCTATTCTTTATCGGGGCTACCTTGGGAAGCGCATTGTCTTTATGGATTCCTTTACCTTTCGGGCTTCTGGCAGGAATGGGATTCGTGGCGGTATTTGCAGGAGCCACAAATACCCCGCTGGCTTGTATGCTCATGGGAATTGAATTATTTGGTGCCGAATGCGGGGTGTATGTAGCGATTGCCTGTGTGGTATCCTATCTTCTTTCCGGGCATAATAGCATTTATACAAAACAAAAAATCGGTGAAGCTAAAAACAGAAGGTATGCAAACCAACAGGACAGGTCGGTTTCAGATTTTTTGTAAAAGAAAGGTTGTTATGAAATTGGAGAAGTTATTAAGATTGATCGCTAAAGTCCGGAATTGATATAATACAGCCAGTATCTATTAACAAAGAGCAAAAACAACTATCACCCGGTAACAAATAACTTACAACTATAATTCGTAATTTTGCGCTATGTTCGATTACAGGTTAAAAGTATTCCATACAGTAGCTTCCCGATTAAGCTTTACTAAAGCATCGGAAGAACTTCATATCTCCCAGCCGGCTGTTACCAAACACATAAAGGAAATTGAAAGCCAATTAAGTATCAGATTATTTGATCGTAAAGGCACTTCCATCCAACTGACACAAAGTGGAAAGGTCTTATATGAATACGCTGAAAAAATAAGAAGCCTCTACCGGGACCTTGAATTTGAAATCAGTCAGATGAATCAGCAGCATAAAGGAAAATTGATCATTGGTGCCAGTACTACTGTTGCTCAATATATTTTACCGGAAATTTTAGCCAGATTCAATACATATTATAAAGATATTAAAATTGAGCTTCTTACCGGGAATACAGAAGCCATTTCCACTCTTCTGAAGGAAGAAAAAATTGACCTTGGTATTATTGAAGGGGAATCCCAGTCTTCGTATTTTGATTATAAACCATTTAAGGCAGATGAAATTGTATTGGCAGCAAAGGCAAACCACCCATTATCCAATAAAACCCTCAGCATAAAGGACCTGTATGACATCCCTCTGGTCTTTCGCGAACAAGGCTCCGGAACCCTGGAATTTATACATAACCGCTTGAAAGAAAAAGGTGTTAATATTCAGGAATTAAATACTGTTATACAACTGGGAAGCAGTGAAAGCATTAAAAACTATCTTCTCTATTCAGACTGTATGGCCTTTCTTTCTATCAGTACTATTTTGAATGAATTGAAAAGTAACCGCTTAACCGTTATTGATATCAGGAACTTCAGTATCGAAAGAAATTTCCATTTTATTCTTCCTAAAGGGGAGCAATCTGAATTGATAAAGCTTTTTTTAAGATTCGCAGAATAAATTTGTATGATGAGAATCAAAGTAAAAGCATTGCTTCATTTTACTATTAAGATATAACTTAAAGTTATTCAATATAATAAAATACAATTTACTTTGTAATAATAAATTGCGGAATTTTGGAGCTGTAAAAGTTCGCAATATGAAAAACTTAGCTCCTGACACAACTATCCGAAAAATTATTTTTATTGTACTGGCCGGTGTCTGCCTGACGCCGTTTATCACTTCTCCCATTGCCCTCGCCTTAGGTTTCGGATTGGCTGTGTTCATGGGAAATCCATTTGAAAAATATCTTCATCAATACATCCATTTACTGTTACAGGTCTCAATCGTAGGTTTGGGATTCGGGTTAAAACTTGATGAAGCACTTCATGCCGGAAAAACAGGATTGATGCTGACGGTAGTAAGTATTCTAACCGTTATGATCCTGGGTTATTTATTGGGCAGGTTATTTAAGCTTGAAAGGCCTTTATCTTATCTTCTCTCTGCCGGCACTGCTATTTGTGGCGGAAGTGCCATTGCAGCGGTCTCTCCTATCATTAAACCTGATACAAAGCAGATTTCCCTGGCATTGGCCATTGTTTTTACCTTAAACTCTATCGCTTTATTCATATATCCTGCTATCGGACATTTACTGAATCTTTCACAGGAGCAATTCGGGCTATGGTGTGCCGTTGGAATTCATGATACCAGTTCCGTAGTGGGAGCAGCAAGCAAGTATGGAAACGAAGCCTTAAAAATTGCCACAACAGTAAAGCTGGCCCGTGCATTATGGATCATTCCGGTTTCACTGATTACCATGTTTATCTTTAAAAATAAAGATTCAAAAATTAAAATCCCATGGTTCATCGGATATTTTATTCTTGCTATCCTGCTCAATACGTATTTTCCTTTTTTTGACCGTTTCAGTACCGGAATAACCGCTTTGGCAAAATCTGGGCTGAATCTGACTTTATTTTTTATTGGCTCAACCCTTTCCATCCGGACGTTAAAAACCATTGGATTTAAACCTTTACTGACTGCCGTGCTTCTCTGGATTACCATCAGTGTCGGCAGCTTACTATACCTTATTCATTAAAACAGCAGGACCCTTCCGAAATCGAAAGGGTCCTGCATATTAAATGTGGAAATGTTTATTTCATGTTGAATAATTTCTCAGATCGCAGACTGGTCACAAGTATAAACCTGTGGACAAGCTATATACTGTACACAGTACCATGGCCCTGTTACAGATCCTGAACAACTGCATCCGCAAAGGGAAAGATCAGGATTTCCGCTGATTCCTCCTGTAATGTTTTTCAAATCTTCTTTTCTTAATTTTTTAGCATTTTTCATAATGTTCATGTGGTTTAGTTTGATTAAACAATTTAGTTTTAGTGACTTCCCAAAGTTAAACAAATATTAATTATTCGCAACATAATTTAATATAAATTTCAATAATATCTTGATTACATTGTAATTATTATGTTTTAAATCAGGAAAAGTAATGCCTGAATTATTAAACAAAACCAATTACGCTGTAAATCCGGACTCCTACCAACTTCAGAAAGCCCCAAAATAAAAACCTTTCAATTTCTTAAAAGGTTTCATTATACAGTAATATCCGGTTAACAGGTAATTACCTGCAGGCATCTTTTATACTTTATGCAATAGGTTGGCCCTGTGACTTCCCCCGTACAGCTGCAACCGCATTTCGAAAGATCAGGAGTATCCCCGATACCTCCTGTTATATTCTTAAGATCATTTTTTTCCAGCTTTCTGGCATTTTGAAAAATTTTCTGTGACATGATGATTTGATTTTAATTAAACAATATTATCTGGTTAACTTTATAAAGTTAAAACGCAAATGATAAGTATTTATTTTATTCTGTAAATTCAAGATCCCGGTTATGGGTTTCAGAAATGGTAAGCGAGGAATAAAATGCAAGTCCAAATACCACAGCTCCAACAATTGCAGCACTTTCTACCACTGTGAAACCAGGCTTAAGGGAATCAAAAGCGAGGATCATCACCGGTACCAGCCCTCTTACCATATTGGGAACCGTTGTTGTTGCTGTATTTCTGATGTTGGTCCCAAACTGCTCTGCTGCCAATGTCACGAACATAGCCCAATATCCTGTTCCAACGCCCAGCCACACACAAAAGATATAGTATTTCGTCTCTGTATTGGTATTTCCAAACAGCATGATTCCTACCCCAACCAGTGTAAAAAGCAGCATGTAAAAGATTGCCATTTTACGGGATTGTAACGCATGGGAGATAAAGCCGCTCATCAGATCGCCTGCAGAGACACCTACGTAAGCCCACATAATTGCTTTTCCGGGGTTGATATCCTTCATTCCTAACTCAGGAGCAAACTGATTGGCCAAAACCGCCAGGATTCCTATACAGTACCAGGTAGGTAATCCCACGGCTATACATTTTAAATATCTTATCAGACGGTCTTTGTTGGTAAAAAAGGATAGGAAATTCCCTTTGGAAATGTTTTTATGTTCCAGATTCTTGTAAATTCCCGACTCGGAAACGCTTATTCTTAAAATTAGCAACATAATTCCCATGACTCCTCCAATGATATAAGAAATGTTCCATCCTCCGGCCAATTCTACCGTTAACTGAGCTACTACGGCTCCCATTAATCCAAAACCTGCGACAACAGAGGTACCTATGGCCCTCAGATTTTTAGGTAGACTTTCAGAAACCAGTGTAATTCCGGCTCCAAGTTCACCAGCCAGTCCAATTCCTGCCACAAACCTTAAAGCAGCATATTGGTACTCCAGGTGTTCTTTAGGGAAATAGGGTAAAAATCCACAGGCTATATTGGCCAAAGAATAAACCAGAATTGATCCGAAGAGCACGGAAAGCCTTCCCTTCTTGTCTCCGAATATTCCCCAGAAAATTCCGCCGAGAAGCAATCCTATCATCTGACAATTCAGGATAAATGTTCCGTCCGTATCGGGATTCAGACCCAATGCCTTTAAACTCGGAATTCTTACAATTCCAAAGAGAAGAAGATCATAGATATCTACAAAATACCCCAGGGCAGAAATAATAACAGGAATAGAGAAAATGTACTTCAGTTTTGAAGACAATGAAAGTTCTTGCATTTTTAAGTTTTGATAAAAATAAAAAAACCTTCCAATTTCCTGAAAGGTTTTTATCAAATATCTTATTCTGATTATTATCTGGCAATATTCACAGCTCTCGTTTCCCTGATCACTGTTACTTTTACCTGTCCCGGATACGTAAGCTCGTTCTGGATCTTTTCAGAGATATCATAAGACAACTGAGAAGCAACTTCATCATTTACTTTTCCGCTTTCTACCATTACCCTCAATTCTCTACCTGCCTGGATCGCGTAAGCACTTGATACTCCGTCAAAACTTAATGCGGCAGATTCCAGGTCTTTCAGTCTCTGGATATAAGATTCCAATACCTGTCTTCTTGCTCCCGGTCTCGCTCCTGAGATAGCATCAGCAACCTGGATAATTGGAGATAATAATGATTTCATTTCAATTTCATCATGGTGAGCTCCGATAGCATTTACTACTTCAGCGTTTTCACCATACTTCTCTGCCCATTGCATACCTAGTAAGGCGTGTGGTAATTCAGATTCCTGTTCCGGAACTTTACCGATATCATGCAAAAGACCTGCTCTTTTAGCTAATTTCACGTTTAATCCTAGCTCAGCAGCCATTGTTGCAGCGATGTTAGCCACCTCTCTTGAGTGCTGCAGTAAGTTTTGTCCGTAAGAAGAACGATACTTCATTCTACCTACGATTTTAATCAATTCAGGATGTAAACCATGGATTCCTAAATCAATGATGGTTCTCTTACCTACTTCAATGATTTCCTCCTCGATTTGTTTTCTGGTTTTTTCAACAACTTCTTCGATTCTTGCAGGGTGGATTCTTCCGTCTGTTACTAATCTGTGAAGGGATAACCTCGCGATTTCCCTTCTTACAGGGTCGAAGCATGAAAGAAGGATGGCTTCCGGAGTATCATCAACAATAATTTCCACTCCTGTTACGGCTTCTAAAGCACGGATATTTCTACCTTCTCTACCGATAATTCTTCCTTTTACTTCATCAGATTCAATGTTGAAAACTGATACTGAATTTTCGATTGCCTGCTCGGTTCCGATTCTTTGGATCGTTTGAATAACGATTTTTCTGGCTTCATTTTTAGCATTCATCTGAGCTTCTTCCATAATGCTCTGAACATGTGCCTGGGCTCTTGTTTTAGCCTCAGCTTTCATAGTTTCCACCAATTCTGCTTTAGCTTCCTCAGCTGTATAATTGGAAATTTTTTTCAAGAATTTCAACTTTTTTAGCAGTAGCTATATCTAATTCCTGCTGCTTTCTTTCTAAAATTTCATTCTTCTTGGCATAATCTGCAATCTGCTTATCCAAATCCTTTTCAAGTTTCCCTGCTTTGCTAAGCTCATCATTCAGCTTATGCTCCTTGTCCTTGATCCTTTTTTCCACTTCCTGCATTTTCTTTTCACGGGCCTGGATGTCTGCATCATGCTGGGATTTCAATTCCAGGAACTTTTCTTTAGCCTGGAGATTTTTCTCTTTCTTTATGGATTCAGCTTGTACATTAGCTTTTTCTATAAGGTTTTCGGCATTTTTCTTAGCATCATCTATGATAAACTTTGCTTTAGTATTCAGTGAGCTTCTGGAAAAAAATATTCCAACTACAGCACCGATTACTAAACAAACAACGCCGACTATTACTTCTATCATAATATATATTGAGTTTTAATTGTATTCATATTCCTTTTAATTTAAATAAAAAAAGCCCACAATAATCCAGAGATTGAGAGTAAACTCCTAATCAACACGATTTGAACTGATTTCCACTGTCTGTAATCCGGAAGACCGGCACGCCATTCAATGGACATTTGTTCGGTAATTGTTTAGCGTTGAGTTTACCTTTAATGTGTTAGAATTATTGTAGGCAGCTTGTTCAGGAAAAAATCTATTTCCCGATTTCATTCAATGACTGATTAATCCTTGCTAATCTGTCGTTGGTAGAATTAATATTTTTTTCGTAGTTAAGAGAAACAACTTCCGCATTGGTTCCTAATTTTAAGGCACACATTGCCAAAGCATCCTGTTTATCTCTTACATCGAAATTCTGTTCAAAATCTTTAATCATATTTTCGATCTGCTTCCCGACTTTACGCAGCGTTTCTTCTTCTGCTGCCGGTACGTTCAGCGGATATACCCTTCCTGCAATGTTGATGGTTATTCTCCTTACTTCCATTATAATCCACTGTTTTGAAGCTGAGCAATACAGAAATCAATTTCTTTCACCAATCTGTTGATATGGTTTTTCATTAACCTATTGTGTTCAGGATTTCCTGATATTGCTGAATAAAGTTTTATATTTTTTTGTTCTTCTGCTAATACCTGATTTTTTCTTCTCTCCTCGTCATATTTTACCTTCAGCTCTTCATGCTCAATACTTAATTCTGATAACCTTTCAGTAAGATTTTTATAATTCTTTTGCAGAGCCAAAATCTTTTTCTCTAATTCTGAAAAATTGTTTTCTAAATCTTGAAGCATTTCAGGTTTGTATATTCTAACTAGAAGCAAAAATAAAAAAATATTAACACTAACAAAAATAAAACGGCCTATATTTTGGTGTTCCCACAAAAAAGGAGATGCCCAGGCATCTCCTATCTATTTTCAATATGGTATTTCTTATTCAAATTTCAAGACGAACATGACTGCTCTTGTTTGTAAAGTAGAGATTGCGGAAGCCCAGTAAGGCGGTGTTGTTGCATTATCTGCTACTTTTTCGTTATTCATGAAGAAAGTTCCTCTAATGGCCGGAGTCAGCTTAAATTTGTTGAAGTAAAACTGAATCCCCATTTCTGCAGACCACGCAAAGTTGTGGGTTGTAGATCTGAAAATTCCCTGCATATTATCATCGGTGGAAGTGGCATTAGACTGAAGGTTTACCACATAGTTTACCCCACCTGCAATATAAGGTCTCGAATTGTACCATCTTCGCCCGTGAAGTTCTAAAAGTACGGGAATATCAATCAGGGTAGATTTAATTTCTCTTACTTTATCTTTATCTGCTAAAGGGAATGGTGTGAAAGGAGGATTGGTTAAAGATCCGCCTGCATAGATGTCATTAGATTGCGTATTAAAAGTCAACTGTCTTTGTGCAAACTGTAATCCCGGCTCTATCCTTACATCAAGATAGTCGTTCAGTCTCCATTTTGCAATAAGCCCGGCACCGAAACTGTAACTTTCTTTAGAGGTAACAAGATTCTGATTTTCGTTTGCCCCATATTTGGGATGCAATACGATGCGGTAGTCCAGTCTGTTCCCGTTCAGATAAAACCCCCAACTGAATTTCTGTTCGTCGAAATCTTCCAGCTTATCCATTCTGTTTCGGGTTCTAAATTGCGCGTTTGCAAAAACGGCAACATTTACTGAGGTCAAAACCAGTGCTTTTAATAGAAATTTATTCATAGGTTACTTTGTTGCTTTATAAATTGTGGCTATACCTAAACTTAGTTTTTTATATTCAACTTTCTTAAATCCCGTATCTAAAAGAATTTGCTTCATCTTCTCCCCGAAAGGAAAAGCATTTACAGAATCCGGAAGGTATGTATATGCCCTATTATCTTTGGAAACCAGTCTGCCTATGGCAGGTAATATGTTTTTGAAATAAAACATATACAGCGGCCCCATGAAACCCTCAACCTTTGAAAACTCCAGTATGTAAACACTTTTGTTATCTTTAACTACTCTTCTTAATTCTGCCAAACCTTTGGTAAGGTTTTCAAAATTCCTCACTCCAAATGCAACGGAAACAGCATCAAATCTATTGTCCCCGAAAGGTAAATTTTCTGCATCTCCTTTTTGCATGGAAATTTTGCCGTCTAATTTAAGTTTTTTTATTTTAATAACGCCAACATTGAGCATTTGTTGTGATAAATCTAAACCAACTACTTTTGAGCCGGTTCCTTTTTCAATGGCAATAGCCAGATCTCCCGTTCCGGTAGCCACATCCAGCACTTCCTGCGGGGTATCATTTTTCATCCATTTTACCAGTTTATTCCTCCATAAAACATCAATTTTCATGGATAAAACATGGTTCAGAAGGTCATACTTCGGCGCAATGTTGTCGAACATATCCTCTACCTGGCTTTTCTTTGTAGCCTCTGAATTGTAGGGAGTAACTTTGGTGATATCTTTTGTCAAAACTTAAAACTTGTAATATTCTTTGTAATAATTTAGGTAATCCTGCTTTCTGAAGATCTTTGATCTGGACTCCACTTTCTGGATATTTTTGATCACTTTATCATAATCCTCATCTACATTGTAATAAAAATCTTCGGTGTAAAGCTTGTTGAAGTGTCTGGCACCTCCCACATAAGTCTTTCCATCAATCACGGTCTTGTCAAGAGCCATCAACAATGAATCTTTTTTTAAGATTATAGCCGTAATACTGATCATTCACATAATAATCCTGATGGGCAATATTAAGCAATCCCCGCAGTTTATTTACTTCAAATGCGGAATCATAAAGCATTTTTTTTATTCTGATCAAAAACCTGAATAGAATTTTTACCTTTTTTCAGATCCACATGCACATACTGTCCCGCTGAAATGATTCCCTCAGAACCGTTATTGATCTTAAAGTAGTACGTATTCGGGGTAGGATTATCTACAACATAATAATTCTTCTTGGCTAAAAAAAGGAAGTAGATCCCAAAGGCAACGATAAACGCCACAACTGCAATAAGTAAGCCTTTTAAGGACGGATTGTTTTTCATAGATTGTAAAGTACAATTTTTGCAAATTTAATAATATTTTTAATTCTCCGTTATTAATATTAATTATTAACTTTGCATCTTTAAAAAAATCATATAAACGAATGCCGAATACGATCATTATTGGCTCTGGATCTTACATCCCGAACAGAGTTATTGGTAGAGATTACTTCATGAATTCTGAGTTTTACACAGAAGACGGAGTAAAGATTGAAAAGCCTGTGGAAGAAACTATTGCGAAGTTTGTAGAAATTACTGAAATCGAAAACAGGAGGTTTATTGAAGATAATCTTTCCAACTCACAAATCGGTTATGAAGCTGCTAAAATTGCCCTTGAAGACGCAAAAGTAAACGGCGAAGACCTGGATTATATTATCTACGCAAGTAATTTTGGAGAAGTTACGGAGAACGGATACGCGGACTTTATGCCAACAATGGCAGCGAGGGTTAAGAATAAACTGGGGATTAAAAACAGAAAATGTGTAACGTACGACATGATTTTCGGTTGCCCGGGTTGGGTGGAAGGTATGATTTTGGCAGACAATCTGATTAAAGCTAAAGTAGCCAAAACCATCCTTGTTATTGGAGCTGAAACTTTAAGCCGGGTAACTGATCCGCATGACAGAAACAGAATGATTTTTGCTGATGGTGCCGGAGCTGTAGTGGTAAAAGCAACGGATGATGAAAATGCAGGTATTATTGCACACAATACGATCTGCGATAATGGCCCTGAATTAAACTACCTTGAAAACCAACCGTCTATTAACAAGAATGTAGATCAAAAAACGCCTGTATGTAAGAATGCTGGGCAGAAAAATTTACGAATACGCCCTTAAAAACGTTCCTGTAGCCATTAAAGATACGATTACTGATGCAGGTCTCTCCATTGAAGATATTGACAAAATCCTGATCCACCAGGCTAATGCCAAAATGGATTACGCCATGATTGAAAGACTTCATAAACTTTACGATGTGAAAGATTATGATCATGCCATCTCCCCTATGACGATTCAGGACCTTGGAAACACCTCTGTAGCAACCATTCCTACCATGTATGATTTAATCATTAAAGGAAAAATGGAGGGTCAATCGTTTAAAGATAAAGGTAACATTGTTATGACTTCGGTAGGTGCCGGAATGAATATCAATGCTATCGTGTATAGATTTCCTTAAGAATAATTTAAAAAAATATATAAAAAGCACAAAGGAAGTCTTTCTTTTGTGCTTTTTTTTAACTCAGAATATGCCAAGAAACCTTTTAATCACTGCCGGAATTTTCCTGCTTTTGGAAATTTACATTTACCAGGCCATCAGAACGCTTACCGATAACTTCTGGATAAGAAGCGGCTATTGGATCGTATCTTTAATCATCTATGCTGTTTTTGCCTACGAGATCACCCATTATCAGAGGACAGACCGGAGCATGGTGAGAGCCCAGATCATGATTTCATTATTCTTAGTATTTATTCTGCCAAAAATTTTTGTGGTTTTGTTTTTATTAATCGATGATATCTTCAGAACCGGAAGTTATTTAGCAGGTTTAACGCAATCGCCGGATAACTTCTTCCCGGAAAGAAGAAAATTCCTGAGCCTGGTGGGAATAGGACTGGGAGGAGTACTTTCCGCTCTTTTTATTGACGGGATCACCTTTGGGAAATACCGCCATAAGGTTAGAAAGGTAAAAGTAAAACTCTCGGATCTTCCGAAAAGCTTTAAAGGTTATAAAATCATCCAGATCTCTGATGTTCATAGCGGAAGCTTTTCCGATCCGGGAAAACTACAACATGCCGTTGATTTAATTAACGAACAAAAACCTGACCTTGTGTTATTTACAGGAGACATGGTTAACAATGTAGCGGATGAATTCAAACCTTTCATTCCCCTGTTCTCACAAATCAAAGCTAAAGACGGCAAGTTTGCAGTGCTTGGAAACCATGATTACGGGGATTATGTTACCTGGGAATCTCCTTCTGCTAAAAAAGAAAATCTTGATACCCTGATCGGTTATGAAAAACAAGCCGGTTTTGATATGCTGAGAAACGAACACAGGATTATTGAGAAGAACGGGGAAAAGCTTTATATCCTGGGTGTTGAAAACTGGGGACTGAAACCTTTTCCTCAGTTTGGTAAAATTGACAGCGCTTTAAAAGATGTACCAGAATCCGCAACAAAAATTCTGATGAGCCATGACCCCACTCATTTTGATTACGTGGTAAAAAAACACCCCGGAAACATCCAGCTGACCCTTTCAGGGCATACGCATGGGATGCAGTTTGGTCTGGATCTTAAAAATGTAAAATGGTCACCTGTTCAATACCGTTATCCTAAATGGGCGGATCTTTATGAAAGTGAAGGGAAACTGTTGTATGTCAACAGGGGATTCGGGGTATTGGGCTACCCTGGAAGAGTGGGAGTATTACCGGAAATTACACTTTTTGAATTGAGCTAAGCAGTTGTTTGCTGCTGGTTATTCTTACTGATTGGCTTTGTTGAAGTAATTGGTTAAACCCTAAGCTGCATCTTCTATTCTGTATCTAAAAAATATAATCTTTCATCCGGGAAACGGCAAGCTCTTTCTCGTTGATAAATTTCAGGAGGGCATCTAATTTGTCCTCCATTTTTTTGCCCGAAAATAGACTCCTATAAAAAGGGATATCAAAACGGTATTTTTTAAAGTCTGTAAACTGCCATACATTCAGATAGATTAACACAAATTCTTCATTCTGCAAAGTCTCCAGAACCATATTCTGGTAATACTTCATCGGAAGGATCTGGAATACAAAATCATTGTATGGTAACTGACTGTAAGGAGAGATACTTTCCGGAACAATACTTAAACCGTCTTCTTCAGTAATCTCGGTATCTCTTTTCAAACGTTTGAAAGGAAAGAGAATATTGGCATTGTCGATATTGGAAACATAATTAAACTCCAGCATCTTTAAATTTTCCTGCGGAACCTTTACATCTTTCTGGCGGATTCCCCTGATCTGTTTTTCCAGAAGATCCTGAATATTTTTCTTGGCAATTTCAATTTCCTCCGGATTTGAGTTCTGATTATAAAAAGCAATTTCATGCCCTTTGGATGAAATTGCTTTTATAAGATTCTGCAGTTTTCCTGTAAGAGAAATCTCTACAAAAAAACTTGCTTTTATATCATGAATATCTAAAATTCTAAGAATCGCTTTTGTATTATCTTCTATAATCTTCAGCCTTTCTTCATCAGTAATCTGAACGCCGCTTTTTGCTTCAGCCTCAATATTTATGATGTTAAAAGTCAACAATATCATTTAATTTAAATTTTAGATAAAAGTTATAATATACTATTAATCAGAAGTTAAAAAGACTTATAATTAAAGTATTACTTTACATTATTAATTCTTAGCCAATTTTACTTTCAGATTTTTGATCATGTCTTTTGTCATTTCAGAAATTCCGAAATTATAAGTCAAGCCCCAGTCTTTTTTAGCTACTGAATCATCAATGGAAGCCGGCCATGAATCTGCAATCGCCTGTCTGAAATCCGGCTTATAATCGATCGTGAAATCCGGGATTTCTTTCTTGATTTCTTCAGCCAGTTCTTTTGGGGTAAATGACATTCCTCCCAGATTATAAGATGAACGAACCGTTAAACTTTCTTTTGGAGCCTCCATCAATTTCAATGTTGCATTGATCGCATCATCCATATACAACATTGGCATTCCTGTATTTTCAGAAATAAAACTTGTATACTTCCCCTCTTCGATTGCCTTGTAGAAAATTTCAACAGCGTAGTCTGTAGTTCCACCTCCTGCCGGTGTCTTCCAAGAGATTAACCCCGGATACCTGATACTTCTTACATCTACCCCGTGTTTGTCGAAATAGTATTCGCACCATTTCTCACCCGCCATTTTAGAGATCCCGTAAACAGTTGTTGGATTCAGCACCACATCCTGCCCTACATCATGCTTTGGAATTCCTTTTCCAAACACTGCAATAGAACTCGGCCAGAAAATCTTTTTAATAAGCCCTTCTTTTGCCATTTCACAGAAATGAAGCAGAGGTTCCAGGTTTAATTTCCAGGCGAAAATAGGCTGCTTTTCCGAAGTTCCGGATAAAAGAGAAGCCAGATGATACACAGTAGTGATGTCATAATCCTGAATCACCTGTCTTACTAGCTGTGTATTCGTTACGTCCATCCTTTCATAATGTCCTGCAGAGGTAATTCCTTCCTGCCATCTGTCCAGTCCTGAAGCAACCACATTCTCCGCTCCATGAATTTCAACAAGTCTGTTGGTAAGTTCGGTGCCGATTTGTCCCAGAGCACCTGTAATCAGTATTCTTTCCGTATAGGATTCCATTTTTTCAGATTTTTTTTTAGAATTGTACAAAAGTAAAAAAAACATGTCAACCATAATAAAAAAGGTGTATTTAAAATATTCCCGCCATTGTTGTGAAATTATTTAACCTGAATCCTTGATAAAGGCAGGAAGCCTGTAACTGGAAGAAGGAAGTTATTAAAGTCTTAGAAACACTGAAAATTAAGCATATCAACTATTGAACAAACTCATACAAGTTCTAAAACCAAATAGGAACTCCCAGCTTCTTTCTTCCATCTTCCTAACCTTTCTGCCTTACTTTCGTAGTTCCAACCTCAAGTTATTGATGTAATTTCCATATTTTTGTTATAAGAAAAACAATCATTATGAGGAAGATCTTAATTGCTTCGATTATACTAGCCAGCCAGCTCAGCTGGGCCCAGTTTACGGATATCAATATTGTAAAAGAGGTAAAAGTTAAGAATAAAGGGGTCGTAGTATCTGCACATCCCCTGGCAAGCGAAGCAGGTGCCAAGATTTTGAGAATGGGTGGAAATGCCTACGATGCCGTTACCGCTACCCAATATGCATTGGCAGTTGTATACCCACAGGCAGGAAATATTGGTGGAGGTGGATTTCTGGTAGGAGTAAAAAATAACGGTGAAAAATTTACTCTCGATTACAGGGAAACCGCTCCTAAAAAAGCTTCCAGGGACATGTACCTTGATAAAAAAGGAAAAGCCAATACGGATCTGTCTCAGAACGGCAGGCTTGCAGTAGGAATCCCGGGAAGTGTGGCAGGTTTTTTTGCAACATTAAAGTATTGTAAACTGCCGATGGAGAAAATTATCCAGCCCGCCATTGACCTGGCAGAACAAGGATTTGCCATCACTGAACAGGAAGCAGACATGCTTAATAACAACAGGGAACATTTCAAAAAACATAATACCTCTTCCATTGTTTTTGTAAAAGACCAGCCCTGGAAAGCCGGAGATATTCTGGTTCAGAAAGAACTGGCCGAAACCCTTAAGCTTATCCAGAAATATGGAGCAAAAGGGTTCTATGAAGGAAAAACAGCAGAGCTTTTGGTTGCAGAAATGAAAAGAGGTAACGGAATTATTACCCTGGAAGACCTTAAAAATTATAAAGTAGCAGAAAGAAAAGCTTTAGAGTTTGATTATAAAGGAAACAAAGTGGTATCCATGCCTTTACCTTCAAGTGGCGGGGTTCTTCTTGCCCAGATGCTCAGAATGGCAAGCTTTGAAAACCTGGAAAAATACCAGCAGAATTCCACACAAGCTGTTCAGATCATGGCTGAAGCTGAAAGAAGAGCTTTTGCTGACAGAGCGGAATATATGGGAGATCCGGATTTCATACAGGACAAAACCTCTTATCTGATTTCTGATGAATATTTAAAAAACAGATGGAAAAGCTTCAGCTTCAACAAGGCAACACCAAGTGCTGAAGTAGGAAAAATCATTCCCCAGCCAAAAGAATCTACCCAGACCACACACATATCAGTATTGGATAAGGACGGAAATGCGGCTTCAGTAACAACGACCCTTAATGGATATTACGGAAGCAAAGTGGTTGTTTCCGGAGCAGGATTCTTTTTAAATAATGAAATGGATGACTTTTCCATTAAACCCGGTGTTCCCAATATGTTTGGAGCAGTAGGTGGAGAAGCCAATTCTATACAACCGAATAAAAGGATGCTTTCTTCCATGACTCCTACCATTCTCCTTAAAAGCGGGAAGCCTTATATGGTAGTAGGAACCCCGGGAGGAACCACCATTCCCACTTCAGTATACCAGTCGATTGTGAATGTGGTAGATTTTAAATTAAATGCCAACTTATCTGTAAACGCTCCGAAGTTCCATCATCAATGGCTTCCGGAAACCATAAAGGTAGAAAATAACTTCCCCGAAAGTACTATTTCTGAGCTGAAAAGCAAGAACTACACGATTGAAAAAGTGAAACAGATTGGGAAAACGGAAATGATTGTATTGGATGAAAACGGTAACATTCATGCGGTTGCAGATGGCCGTGGTGATGACTCCGTTGCGATGGAATAATTGAAGACAATATATAATTTGATATCAGGATTCTGTTTTAGTTTACTAAAACAGAATTTTTTTTCAACTTTTATTTTCCTATTCAGAAAACAGATAGTGTAGAATGAAGTCAGCCATAAATTAATGACTTTTATCATGTTTTTAATTAAAATTCTTACTTTCGCTCTTTAAAATTATTTCAGTTGAAAGCAAAAAAATTCTATCATCTCCTCTATTTCCAGGTCATTATAGCCATTATCACAGGCATTCTTTTAGGACATTTTTACCCTGAACTGGGGGAAAAGATGAAGCCGGTAGGTGATGGTTTTATCAAGCTGGTCAAAATGATTATTGCCCCGGTTATTTTCATCACCCTTACTTTAGGAATAGCCCATATGACAGACCTTAAAAAGGTAGGGAGAATTGCCATAAAAGCTATGATTTATTTTTTCATATTCTCCACATTGGCATTGATCATAGGATTATTGGTAGGTAATATTCTTCAGCCCGGTCATGGCTTGAACATTGATCCCGCTACCCTTTCAGGGGATGTTTCCCAATACCAGGAGAAAGCTCACGAGTCTACTCTTACAGCTTTTATCATGAATATTATTCCTGAAACTTTATTTAGTCCATTAGTGGGAGAAAATATACTACAGGTTCTGCTTGTCTCAATTTTAATGGGGATCGCTCTTGTTCTTACCAAAGAAAAAAGCAGGAAAGTAACAGATTTCCTTCAGGACCTTTCCGCACCTGTATTCAAAATTGTTCATATGCTGATGAAGCTGGCCCCGATAGGTGCTTTTGGAGCTATAGCTTTTACCATAGGAAAATATGGCCTTCACTCTGTTTGGAACCTGATATTCCTGGTAGGTACTTTTTACATTACTTCAATCCTTTTTATAGTATTGGTTTTAGGGGCTGTAGCCCTTTATAACGGGTTTAATATTTTTAAACTCCTGTATTACCTTAAAGAAGAGTTGCTGCTGGTACTGGGAACCAGCTCATCGGAGTCTGCCCTTCCAGGAATGATGGAAAAACTAGAGAAAGCAGGATGTTCCCGGGCTATCGTAGGTCTTGTGGTTCCCACCGGATACTCTTTTAATCTTGACGGAACCAATATTTATATGACACTGGCTTCCTTATTTATTGCTCAGGCGTTAAACATCCATCTTCCTTTTGAAAAACAGCTGATGTTGCTTTTGGTTGCCATGCTAAGTTCAAAAGGGGCAGCAGGGGTTACAGGTGCCGGATTTGTTACACTAGCTGCCACATTAGCAGTTGTTCCTGAAATTCCCATAGCAGGAATGACCTTGATTTTAGGGATTGATAAGTTTATGAGCGAATGCAGGGCACTTACCAATGTGATAGGTAATTCTGTAGCTACCATAGTGGTTGCGAATTGGGAAAAGCAGCTTGACAAAGAGCAATTCAACTATTGCCTGAACAATCCCGGGGAAATAGAGAAAAAACTTGAAGTTTAAAAAAGAGAATCCTGAAGATTTATATAAACAATCCTGCCAGCACAACGCTATATCAAAATATTCAAACTTGAAGGCTGTATTTTAACATGAACCGGTGATTCGATTTTATTAAATTCGCCGTCAAGATGCCAGTTTTTGGTATTTACTTTAAAAGAGATTTCAGAAACGGGAAGATAAGTAACATATTCATCATCTTTCAGCCTTTTGGTAAACATCCTGAAAGCAAAAAGTGCAGAATAAGTAAGAGGAAATTTCTTTACCAATACCATATCTACCAGCCCGTCACTTTTACTTGCTTTGGGAGCAATATAGGCGTTATTCCCAAACTGGCGGGTATTGGCAATATTCAGCATAAGATATCTGCCATTGTATTGCTGGTATTTTTCGTCAAAAAAAGTAACTTTGATTGGTTTGTAATTAAAGAATGTTTTCAGGGAAACTTTGATATAATTTTTGAATCCGCGATTCGTTTTTTCAAATTCTTTAACGACTTTTCCATCAAAACCTGTTCCTGAAACATTAATGGAAAGTCTTTCATTAACCGTAAATGTATCAATTTTCCGGGATTTTTTGGCTTTAATTTTATCCAAAAGCTCATCAAGATTCTTACTGAAACGGGTTTCATTGGAAAATCCGTTCCCGGACCCTGCCGGAAAAATGGCCAGGATTTTATTGGTAAAAATCAGATTTTTTGCTACTGTAGAAATGGTTCCGTCACCTCCTATCGCCACAAAAACATCTACATGATCAAAATGAGTCCGGATGAATTCATCTGTTCCCGGAATTGATTCGGATACGTAGTAAAGCGGATTATCAACTTTGGTTTTAAGCTCATTTAAAAAGGGCTGATAATTTTTTTTGGCCGAGAAAGGGTTGATGATAAAAGCTACTTTTTCCATTACCGCAAAAATAAACAATGCTTCCTGATCCGGAAGCATTAAATTACTTAATTTTCATTCTTTCTTTAAATTCTGCATTTAATGTTCCCTTAAGTTCTTCCCAGGAAACAGGAATAATGATATCTCCTGCTGCAAATGCGGCAATTTCATATGGGCTATAGTGAAAATACAGGTTTTTCTCATCAAAATAAAAATTGTCCGAAGCCGGAATCTTTTCAACCAACAGCATTTCCGAATTATTTATTTCTCCATCACCATCGCTGGCTCCGCCGTTGATCTTGTTGATATTTTTCATCAGTATCTCCTCAATTTTACTCTTGGGCATTGATGTGATATCCTTAAGTTCCAGCCTTTTTTTTATTCTTAAGGTCAAAAACCCGCTCTGAAAAACCATAATTATCATGGGCTCCTCCTTCGTAGCCACTTCCTACATATTGAATGTGCATATAGCCATTGATATCGGATATCAGGTTCATATGGGAACTTGAATACCAATCCTGGGCATAGGTAATATCTGAAATCCAGTCTTTATTATTATTTTTCACTGAATTGAAATAATTATTTTTTTCATTTTCCAGATAAGTTTGAAGACCTGCCTTGGAAAAGTCTTTAATTTTTTCATTCTGAAAATAAATACTGTCTAATAATTTTTTGTCTGTAATGGAAGGAAAAACCAATAATTTTGAAGTGTAGGTTACTTTCAGTGAATCTGTAATCCGGGTAGAGTCGCTCACCTTCACAGAATCCACTATCAGTTTTTCAGTCTGATTATTATCTTTTTTCTCTGTTGGAGTTCCTGTTTTTTCATTTTTTTTACAGGCCGAAAAGGCAAAGAGTGCAGAAAGGGCCATTACAGCAATTGTATTTTTCATAATTCTAATTTTTTTGTTATTTATACAAAAACCATTCAAAAGAATGAATGGTTTTGAAAAAAATTATTTTTAAAAGAAAAAACAGTTATAATTTTTTCATTTATTGTTTTTTAATTAAGCTTATTACCTGATTTTCAGATTTTGAAGCCACCCCCCAGATCTGTTTAAAGGCAGGATAATATTCTTTCGGATAATCCGGACTGCCAATTTTTACCGTTGCTGTTACTTCCAGCTTATTTTTATTTTGCTTAAACTGATAGCTATACTCTATTTCTTTATCATCTGTAACAATCTTTTTATTTTGAGGAAGTTCTTCTATGATATACCCTTCCGGAATTTCAATAGTCACTTTTTTCACTTTTGTAGAAGGTGCTCCAAAATCAATAGAATACTTACGGTCATCTGTCTGATCAAATTCATTGGAACTTTTACTTAAAAATAGCATAGGATTAATAATCATCTTCTTTCCTATTCTGTCAATCATATTCATGGATGAAAATTTCATTGTACTTTCAAAATCACCGTTTTCCAGAACCTTCGAATCGATTCCTGTGAAGTCTACTGAAAAGTTTTCCTGATATTGTTTTTTATATTTTTCAGCATTTTCATCATAACTGTCTTTCACATACATTGCAAAAGTCCCAGTATCTTTATCGGAATAGGTTCCGGAAACACTTCCATCCTCATTGATCTTTGCTTCTATCGTAAGAAAAGTATTTCCCGGTTTGGCATTAGCCATTTGAATCTGAAGGGTTTTCTCCTTGTTGAGTAAAATTCCGTACTGATTCCAATCCCGTAAAGGAAGTTCATCCATAGAAGACTGTTTGGATGTTGCATCATACAAATGAAATACATCACCTGTTTTAACGGCTGCCAGTACAAAATTCATATTTGATACGTTCGGAGATACCAGATTAATCAATCCGTTATCCACCGTAGAAATAAGCAACGGATCCGCCTTAATACCTGCTTCGCGAAGAAGCATTATTAAAAACAGGTTTATTTCTGCAGCATTTCCTGTTTTAGTTTCTAAAAGTTTTTTAATTCCGTCTTCTGTATAGATTCCCCTGTCTTTGTTCCATGTGAATGTTTTTTGAACATACGCGAAAATAGCATTGGCTTTTTCCATTTCATCCTTTATCGACAAAACATCTGCGGGCATATTTTCTTTAGCCAGCTTCGTCCTTTTCAGCTCTCCGCCAAAATCTTCATTTTCATGCAGCCTTTTATTGATTTGTTCCCATGAGGATGAAAACAGTTTAAGGGTACCAAAATTTGTAGAATTAAGCTCTGCGCTTATTTTTGTCCGGTAATTCCTGTCATTTCTGACAAATTTCTCAGTTTTGAATCCCTTTATATTTTCATAGGCAAATCTATACGTCTTATATTGTGAGCCATACATGGTTTTTTCCTCAACTTCTTTATATTTAGGAATCATCTCTCCTGTATAATTGATATTATATGCGATATTGAGAGGGGCATCCAAAACATATTCCGTATAAAGAGATGGAGTGTCGGATTCTATTAATACTTCTGGAATAGAAAACAGATATGGTGATATTATTTCATATTGGTATTCTAAAACCGAACCGTCTTTTACTCCCGGAAAAGCAAATTTATTCACGGTTACATATTTACTTTCCTTACTTTTATATTTAGAAGTCTTCTCAACTTTCACCGGAACGGTATTTCCATTTTCGAGATTATAGGTAAATGCCTTGAATTTACTCAATGTCTCCTGATCACTCCCCAGCTTATAAATAGGAACTTCAACATTCAGCCAACTCTCTACTTTATCTTTATTATAAATTTTTACCCTGTAGAAATACTGCTTGTGCAGATGGCCCGTTTGAGAATCAATCATGAAATGAACTGATTTATACAAAATTTCTGCAGGGGCATTTTCATCCAGTAAGGACTTTGGTTTAGACAGATCAGCGTCAGAAAACTTAGGAATATTCAAAAATTCATGTTTTTGAGCTTTGATTAAGGTTAAGTTTGCTGAACAAATGATCAGTAGTAAAGTTTTTTTCATCTTTATATTTTGGTGATTAAAATTTTTGAATGGTCCATGTTTATTGTTTTTTTTCTAAAGCTTATATATTCATTATATTTCTCTTTAGGATACATGCCTTTATTGACCTGTAGCTTTCTAATAACTTTTACTTCCTCCCCATTTTTAATAAAATCCAATTGATAATATCCGAATTCTGAAGTTATCTTAGTGTTTTCAGGTATCTCATCAATTTTATATCCTTTAGGAAGGATAAACCCAATTTCATATTCATCTTTAAATGACTGTCTGATTTCAAAAGGTAAATTACGGTTCTCTTCTGTTTTATAAATATTGTCTGAAAAAATCGGGACCGCTCTAAATATCAGGCTATTTCCTGCTTTTTTAGAATAATTATTCGTTTTAAAGTTCAATGTCATAAGTAATAACCGCTTTATCCTTGTCATTCACGAAGTTTTTCATTTCAACTTTTTCAAAGTCTAAAACGGCAAACCTGCTTTTCAACGCCTCATTTTTATCTTTTGGATTAAGGTTGGCAAATCCTAAATTGTAATCGTATTGATTTCCTGTGTAGGAGAAGCTCCCCTCACCCGTCATACTGTTATCATCTCCTATTTTTACTTTCAGAAACTGCTTTTCCTTATTCTGATCTGCAGTATAGGCAGGAGTGTTTACCAGCTCTATACCATTTTTCCTTACAGAAAGTACATTCCTGTCTGTAGTACTGTAGCTAAGGTGATTGAACGCCAGTTGTTGCGAAGTGTTTTCCAGCCAGATATTTCCTTTATCCGTAGGAATCATTAAAATAACATGATTTCCACCCATCTTTGGAAAATCAGGATCAAATGAAACCGGAGAAAAGCCGGAATTAATCACTGAATAATAGGAAGGTATTCCTGCTTCATCCAATAATACCTTCATATAATTGGTAAGTCCTTTGCAATCTCCGTATCCTTTTTTCTGCACCTCATCCGGCTGCATAGGAAGCCATCCTCCGATTCCTAATGCGACAAAAATATACCGGGTTTTGGTTTGCATGTATTGATAAATCTTCTTCACTTTTTCTTCAGTAGACCCCTGTAATTGTAAAGCGGCCACTTCTGCTTTGATAGCCGGAGTAGAAACAGCTACAGGCTCTACCAGATTTTTGTAATACCAGGTCCCGAAATCCGTCCAGCTATTAAGAGTCCCTTCCTTTCCGGCCAGATTGAATTTTGTCAAAGCAAAACTCACTTTAGGTAAAATTTTAACGGGTTGGGGAATTAAAAAAGCATCTTCAACAGCCGGAACATTTTTAAAGGAATAGCTCTTTTCATTTCCATGATCATTTTCTATTACGGAAGTGTAGTTATATTTTGACGGATAAGTCTTCGTTTTAAGTTCTATTCCCGATTTGTTAATAATATTAAATTGTCCTTCTTCCAGTGAGATATTGGTAGAAGAAAAAGGTACAAAATCCGGGATAAACACCGTATTTTCATTGGTAATCTGGTATGAAAAATCAACAGTGTAAGGGTAGAAAGCAGTGGTATGGGATAAAGCTAACACCCTGTTATCCGAATAAAATGTTCCCTGGGTATTATTGGCAAAATCCCCAAAATCAGATTTCGAATAACTTTTTACTTTTTTTCCTGCTTCATCATAAATGACTACTTTTACATCAGAAATATTATCTCCTTTTTTATAGGGTATGTAAATGGCTGCTTTGGAATCCCCATCTTTATTTAAGACTGTAGTAACGGTATTGTACTGATATTTTATTTCATTGATTTTGTTAATCTGGACTGTCGTAAAATCCTTCCGTACAACAGCATCGGCATTTTTCTTTAAATTTTCAGGAATTGCAGAAACCGGATAAGTTTGTGTAAAATATAGTGAAGCGGTAGACAAAGCTCCAAGTATTAAGATTTTCATCATGGTTATTTATATTTTGCAAAAATAATAAAATCTTAATAACTGTTAAAATTTATATATAAAAAGGCTTTATAATATCTTATCAAACAAGATCTCGAAGTGTAGGAATTATACCCGTAACTGTATAATAAATTCTGCAAAGATTTATTTGTCTGCTTTTATAACAATAAAAAAGACTTTATTTCTAAAGCCTTTTGAATTATCTGATAATATATTCCAATCCTAAACCCGCCGTTGTGGCTCCACCACAATCATACTTTTATAAGAATCTGTGTATAAAAGTTACCCTATTACTATTTTTGGCCCTTAATATAAAAATATATCGCAACTAATGGTTGGGTTGGGAATCGTTTACTGAAAATCCTCTCATATGGATATGCAGGAAAAATTTCATAAAAAAGGCCGTTTTCACAAGTTGTGATACGGCCTCTTTTCTATATGTTTTTTAATGATTATGCATCAATTTTAGCATATTTTGCATTCTTCTCGATAAACTCTCTTCTCGGAGGAACTTCGTCTCCCATCAGCATTGAGAAAATACTGTCTGCTTCCACAGCATTATCAATCGTTACCTGCTTCAGAATTCTATGTTCAGGGTTCAAAGTTGTTTCCCAAAGCTGCTCAGGGTTCATTTCCCCAAGACCTTTGTAACGCTGTACTTCTACTCCTTTTCCATCCGGAGACATTTCTAAGGTAAACTCTTCACGTTCTTTTTTCGTTATAGGCATACACTTTTTTTATTTCCTTTCTTTAGCAGGTATAAAGGTGGCTGCGCAATATAGATATATCCGTTTTCAATAAGCTCTTTCATATATCTGAAGAAGAAAGTAAGAATCAATGTAGAAATGTGGGACCCATCGATATCGGCATCGGTCATGATCACAATTTTATGATATCTTAATTTGGTAAGGTTTAGTGCCTTGCTGTCTTCTTCGGTTCCTACAGAAACTCCAAGAGCTGTATAGATATTTCTGATCTCTTCATTATCGTATACTTTATGAAGCATAGATTTCTCTACGTTCAGGATTTTACCTCTTAGCGGAAGAATGGCCTGGAAGTGTCTGTCACGTCCTTGTTTTGCTGTTCCGCCTGCGGAATCTCCCTCTACAAGGAATATTTCAGATTCTGCAGGGTCTTTGGATGAACAGTCAGACAGTTTTCCCGGAAGTCCGGAACCTCCCATCGGAGATTTTCTCTGAACCATTTCACGGGCTTTTTTTGCTGCTTGTCTTGCTTTTGCAGCCAAAACCACTTTCTGAACAATCTGTTTTGCTTCAGTAGGGTTTTCTTCAAGGAAATTGGTAAGCATTTCCCCTACAATTTTATCTACAGCTCCTGAAACTTCAGAGTTACCCAGTTTTGTTTTTGTCTGCCCTTCAAACTGAGGTTCCATTACTTTTACAGAAATTACAGCCGTTAAGCCTTCACGGAAGTCATCTCCTGTAATTTCCACTTTTTCTTTCTGTGGAATTCCTAAATCATCAGCATATTTTTTAAGGGTTCTCGTTAAAGCACGTCTGAAACCTGCCAGGTGAGTACCTCCTTCATGGGTATTGATATTATTTACGTAAGAGTGAAGATTCTCATTGAAAGAAGTATTGTAACGCATCGCTACTTCAACCGGAATATCGTCTCTTTCTCCTTCCATAAAGATTACATGCTCCATGATTGATTCCCTGTTTCCATCGATGTAAGCAACAAATTCTTTTAATCCGCCTTCTGAGAAGAAAACTTCTGATTTGAAAGAACCGTCTTCTAATCTTTCTCTTTCGTCGGTAAGGGTAATGGTAATTCCCTTATTTAGGTATGAAAGTTCTCTTAAACGACTAGCTAAAGTATCATAGTTGTACACTAATTCCGTAAAAATGGTATCATCCGGCTGAAAGAACTGTTTCGTTCCTCTTTTTTCGCTGTGTCCGATTTCTTCAACACCGGTCTGGGCTTTACCTCTGGAATACACCTGCTGATAGACATTCCCGTCTCTGTAAACGGTAGTAATCATCTCATTGGAAAGTGCATTCACACACGATACCCCTACTCCGTGAAGACCTCCGGAAACCTTGTAAGAATCTTTATCAAACTTACCACCGGCACCGATTTTCGTCATTACAACTTCAAGTGCAGATTTTTGTTCTTTTTCGTGAAAGTCAACCGGAATACCTCTACCGTTATCGCTAACCTCGATTCCGTTTCCTTCTTTAATGTTAACGAAGATGGTGTCACAGTATCCTGCCAACGCCTCATCAATAGAATTATCTACTACTTCATAAACCAAATGATGGAGACCTCTTACTCCCACATCACCAATGTACATTGAAGGACGCATACGTACGTGCTCCATTCCTTCCAATGCCTGAATACTACTAGCTGTATATTGTTTTTGACTCATATAAAATATTAAAAATCTTGCTACATGCAAAGACTTACAAATATCGTGATTTTTTTCGAGGTACGAAAGTTAAAAAAATGTCAAAAAAAATTTGGAGTTTTCTTCTAAATAGAACATCAGAAGAACTATAAAGATTCAAAATTACATGGTATTTCTGAAATATCAACTGTTGTAAATCATACTCAACATCAATAATTTATACGTAAATTTAGTTACTCAAAGTTGATATTATGGATGATTTTATTGCAGCACGCGCCCAGATGGCCCTGTCGCTGGGCTTTCACATTATCTTTTCCTGTGTGGGAATGGTGATGCCTTTTCTGATGGCCTTTGCCCATTGGAAGTATTTAAAAACCAAGAATGAAGTATATAAAGGGCTTACTAAAGCCTGGAGCAAGGGAGTAGCCATTTTATTTGCCACCGGCGCTGTTTCAGGAACGATGCTTTCTTTTGAACTCGGGCTTCTGTGGCCGGGTTTTATGAAACATGCGGGCCCTATTTTCGGAATGCCGTTTTCGTTGGAGGGAACAGCATTTTTTTATTGAGGCCATCGCAATTGGGTTCTTTTTATACGGATGGGAAAAGTTCAATAAATGGTTTCACTGGTTCTGTGGTTTTCTGGTAGGCTTAAGCGGACTGGCTTCCGGAATTCTTGTTGTGGCAGCCAATGCGTGGATGAATTCTCCTACTGGTTTTGATTATATCAACGGGCAATATCTGAATATTGATCCTATTAAGGCGATGTTCAATGATGCCTGGTTTCCACAGGCGCTGCATATGACGGTTGCTGCTTTTTGTGCCACAGGATTTGCTGTTGCAGGAGTTCATGCTTTATTAATTTTAAAGAAAAGAAATATTGAGTTTCATACCAAGGCCTTCAGGATTGCTGTTGGATTTGCCTTGATCGGAGCATTTGGAGCGCCTTTAAGTGGTGATATTGCTGCCAAATCCGTAGCTGAAAGGCAGCCCATAAAATTAGCAGCCATGGAAGCTCATTTTGAAACAGAAAAAGGAGCTGCATTTGTGATCGGGGGAATTCCTGATGAAGAAAAGGAAGAAATAAAATATGCCATAAAAATCCCGAAAGTTCTGAGTTTTCTGGTTAGCAATGATTTCAACGCTGAAGTCAAAGGACTTAAAGATTTTCCAAAAGATGAATGGCCACCGGTTACTGTTACTCATTATGCTTTCCAGATTATGATTTTCTTTGGTGTTGTGATGATCTGTATCGGAATCATGTATTTATACGCATTTTATTTCAGGAAAGAATGGCTTACTAAAAACTGGTTCCTGAAAACATTTCTAATAGCTACCCCTTTCGGTTATATTGCTTTGGAAGCGGGATGGACTGTTACAGAAGTAGGAAGACAGCCCTGGATTATCTATGGAATAATGCGAACCATAGATGCAGTAACCCCGATGCCGGGAATACAATATTCTTTTTATTTCTTTACTGCAATTTTTATTTCCTTGTCCCTGATTCTCATTTTCCTTTTAAGAAGACAAGTCCAGATGGTTCCCAAACTTTATGACCCTACAGATCCTCAGTTTAACGATAAAAACAAAAAATCATGATCTACATTGTTATAGGCTTTTTATGGCTTTCCATTTGTCTTTACATTATCCTGGGAGGTGCTGATTTCGGAGCTGGTATTGTAGAACTTTTTACCAATAAGAAAGCACGTCACAAGACTCAGGAAATCATGTATGAATCTATTGCTCCTGTTTGGGAGGCCAATCATATGTGGCTGATTATTGCCATTGTAATCCTTTTTGTAGGGTTTCCTGAAATTTATACTACCATGTCTACTTACCTCCATATTCCTCTGGTTCTTATGCTTTTAGGAATTATAGCAAGAGGCACAGCTTTTACCTTCAGGCATTATGATGCAGTAAAGGATAACTGGCAGATTTTATATACCCAGATATTTTATTATGCAAGCCTTCTGACTCCTTTTTTCCTTGGGCTGATCGCTGCTGCAACAGTTTCACATTCTATCAACCCCGATGCTACAGGTTTTCTGGACCTGTATATTTTTAGCTGGCTGAACTGGTTCGGAGTTTCTGTTGGTTTATTTACCGTTGCACTTTGTGCTTATCTCGCCTCTATTTTTTCACTGAGAGAAACCCGCGGTAAGGACGAATTGCTGCTGATGATCAGAAAATCCAAACAAACTATGATTTTTGTGGTCATTACCGGAATTCTTGTTTTTGTTACTGCTTATATTTCAGATATCCCTCTTTTAATGTGGGTATTTTCGAAGCCTTTAGGAATTATGGCTATTGCTTTTGCCACAATTGCTTTGCTTCTGATCCTTAGAGCAATGAATCGTCAAAAACTGCTTCCGGTACGTGCTCTTGCAGGCTTTCAAATGGTAATGATTCTTGTAGCAGCAACCTATCAGCACAATCCGAACATCATATTATTAGGTAACGGGCAACATCTTTCTCTTCTGGAACATATGGCCCCTGATAAAACAATTTCTGCGTTAGGATGGGCACTAATCTTAGGTTCCTTATTTATTCTTCCGTTTTTATTTTACCTGATGGCTTCATTTAGCAGGTTGAGAAAATAAAGTAATATGCAGACTTATAAAGACAAAGAAGAACTTATTGAAGAGATTAAAACCAGGTACCTTCTCTACGACCAGGAGTTCAATGGTATTAAAGAAGAAGAAAAAAATCTGTTAAAACCAGGAATTGACAAAACTCCTTCACAAAATATTTCCTATCAGATAGGATGGACAGCCTTATTGCTGCAATGGGAATCCAACGAAAAGAACGGAATTGAGGTAAAAAACGCCTTCTCCTGAATACAAATGGAATAATTTAAAGGGACTATACCAGTCTTTTTATGATCAATATTCTTCTTACAGTTTAGCAGAACAAAGGAAACTGTTACAAAAACAGATGCATGAAATTATAGAATGGATAGAAAATCTCGACAACAAAATCCTGTTTGAACCTGAGCAAAGAAAATGGGCTATAACGCCTGCAAAATGGCCGGTCTGGAAATGGATCCATATGAATACGGTAGCACCGTTTAAGAATTTCAGAGCCCAACTCCGGAAATGGAAAAAAGAAAAAGGTACAGAATAGCTCTGTACCTTTTATATGGTATTCTGTTCTATTTTTAAACCAGTTTCATCAAAAGATTCTCATCAATCTTTTCCACTTTCACCAGATTATTTTTAGTCAAGGTTTTAGATGCCTTATCCCATTTTTTACCGGATAACTGACTTCTTTCTTTTACTTCAGCCAAAGCCATTGGCTCTTCCTGAGAGTTAAGGATTTCAAGGATTACTTTTTCATCTTCCCCTAGCTCAATTTGCGGAGTTGCTTTTTCAGGTCTCATCTGAGGGAAGAATAAAACTTCCTGGATGGATGCATTGTTCGTAAGGAACATAATTAGTCTGTCCATTCCGATTCCTAATCCTGAAGTAGGTGGCATACCGTATTCCAGTGCTCTCAGGAAGTCCTGATCAATGAACATTGCTTCATCGTCTCCTCTTTCTGATAAAGCCATCTGAGCTTCAAAACGTTCTCTCTGGTCGATCGGATCATTAAGCTCTGAATAAGCGTTTGCAATTTCTTTTCCGCATACCATCAGCTCAAAACGTTCTGTTAAACCTTCTTTGCTTCTGTGTTTTTTAGTTAATGGAGACATTTCAATCGGATAATCTGTAATGAAAGTCGGCTGAATGAAGTTTCCTTCACATTTTTCACCGAAGATTTCATCGATTAATTTTCCTTTCCCCATCGTCTCATTCACCTCAATTCCAATAGATTTCGCAAAATCGTATAATTCCTGCTCTGTTTTTCCGGTGATATCGAACCCTGTAAATTTCAGGATTGCTTCTGTCATCGAAACTCTTGGATAAGGTGCTTTAAAATCCACCTCATGTTCTCCAAAAGTAGCTTTTGTAGTTCCGTTTACCTGAATAGCGCAGAATTCCAATAATTTTTCAGTGAAATCCATCATCCAGTTGTAATCTTTGTAAGCCACATAGATTTCCATCGCTGTAAATTCCGGATTGTGAGTTCTGTCCATCCCTTCATTTCTGAAGTTTTTGGAGAATTCGTATACCCCGTCAAAACCACCTACGATCAATCTTTTCAGATATAATTCATTGGCAATCCTTAAATACAATGGAATATCCAGGGCATTGTGATGGGTAATAAACGGTTTTGCCGCAGCTCCACCCGGAATTGACTGTAAAATCGGGGTTTCTACCTCAAAATACCCTGCATCGTTGAAGAAAGTTCTCATGGCATTGAACAATTTTGTTCTCTTCACAAAAATTTCTTTTACCTGAGGATTTACCGTTAAATCTACATAACGCTGTCTGTATCTCAGCTCAGGATCTGTAAATCCGTCATGTACAACACCGTTCTCATCTGTTTTTGCCTGCGGCAATGGACGCAAAGCTTTGGTAAGAAGGGTAAAATTCTTTACTAAAACAGTCTTCTCTCCTACCTGAGTGGTAAACAATTCTCCTTCAATCCCGATAATATCCCCAATATCTAAAAGATGCTTGTATACTTCATTATATAATTCTTTATTTTCACCCGGACAGATCTCATCTCTATTGAAATATACCTGGATTTTTCCTTTAGAATCCTGCAATTCTGCAAAAGAAGCTTTCCCTTGAATTCTGCGCGACATCAATCTACCGGCGATCTTCACCTGTTTACTTTCAGAAAAATCCTGTTTTATAGATTCTGTAGTATCTGTGATTGTATACTCATCCGCAGGGAACGCATTAATCCCCATTTCAGTAAGCTTATTCAGCTTTTCTCTTCTAATGATTTCTTGTTCTGATAATTGCATTTCTTATTTTTCTAAAAGCGTACAAATTTAGGCATTTTTTGAGTTGACCGTCAACGAGTTTTTTCAGAAATTTTAAAAAAGTGAACTAAGAGTGGGAACTGAGATGCCGGATTGAGCTATAATCCTATTAATCCTGAACTTTACACTAGATAAACCATGTCCTTCTATCCTGTTGAGGAATAAACGTCCAGGCCAGTACTCTGCTTATTTTCTGTCCCTGGGCCATATCAATGGTTTTTACCTCTACAGCTTTTAGCTTCTTTAAAAGACTGGTCAGCTTATGGAGATTCTCTTTTTTGGAAACCAGACAAGTAAACCAAAGAACCTGTGAAGAATATAAAGCACTTTCATGAATCATTTTAGTGATAAAGGCCAGTTCGCCTCCCTCATACCATAATTCTGACTGCTGTCCGCCAAAATTAAGCAATGGTTTTTGGTGCTTTGCTTTATTGAGATTTTTCGTTTTCCTGATATTTCCTTTTATCATAGATTCTTCTGAATCATGGAAAGGAGGATTACACATCGAAAATGTGAACCGGTCACCAGGTTTCAGGATATTCTTAAAAATATGTTTTGAATCCGGCTGTTGTTGTAACTGAATCACCGGAAGAAGATCCGGGTTTTGATCTAAAATATGTTGAGCATTTTTCAGGGAATCTTCATTGACATCCGTACCTGTCATTTTCCAACCATAAGATCTGGTGGCAATTAAAGGATACACAAGATTCGCTCCGGTTCCAATATCCAGACCCCGAACGGAGATGCCTGTTGGAATTTCTTTTTGCTGTTCGCCCAGCAAATCGGCAATATAATGTACATAATCTGCCCTTCCGGGAATAGGAGGACAAAGATACGTTTCGGGAATATCCCAACTTCTGATATTGTAGAAATGCTGTAATAAAGCCTTATTCAGCAATTTTACAGCTTGAGGAATGCTGAAATTAATAGTTGTTGTCTGATAAGCGTTGACAAAAACATAATGTTTAAGTTCTGGCACACAAGAAATAAGCTGATCAAAATTATAGGAATCACGGTGCAGATTTCTTGTGTGCAGACTTGATTTTTCAGCAGACATATTTTATTTCTTCTGACTTAAAATATATTCTACCATTTTTTTGGCATCTTCTTTAGACACCTGTGGATGAGCGGCCATAGGAACTCCTCCCCACACTCCACTTCCACCTTCTATGATTTTGGAAGCAAGTAATTCTACATCTTTTTCAGTGTATTTACCTGCTATTTCCTGATAAGAAGGTCCTATCATTCTCTCACTAACAGAATGGCAGCCTGAGCAATCTAATGTTTCAATGATCTGATCACCTGAAAGATTAGACTGGGCAGGTTCCGAAACAGCGGCAGTTTCAGAAGAAGGTGCCACTTCTGCTACATTTTCTTTTTTAGAACAGGAAAGGATCAGAAGACCCATTATTCCTGCCAAAAGCATTTCTTTCATTATTTTTTTGCTGTAGAGTCTGTTTTAGCAGCTTCAGGAGCAGGTGTAGCCGGAGTTGCAGCAGCAGGAGCAGCAGGTTTAGCAGCAGAGTCTACCACCGTAGTTGCTTCTGGTTCTTCAAGCATGGTATTGCTGTCTTGTAATGAATGATCTACTTTTTTAGAGCAGCTAGCGATTACTAGACCTCCGATAAATGCGATTGCTAATACTTTTTTCATTGTTTTCTAATTTGGAAGCAAAAATATAAAAAATAAACTTTTAAACTTATGACAAATGTTTTCTTTAAAAGATTTTTATACCCAGGCAAAAATAATAGCAACAAAATAATTCAAATTAAAGAGAATTTTAGATCAAATGATTATTTTTGTATAGCACATTCATGAAATAAAAAATATTATTCTAAAATATAAACTTATGACCAAAAAAAAATTTATCAGGAGTAGCTTTACTTGTTTTAGCCTCCTCTGTTCCCTTTTCTTGTGATAACTCTTCATCAGATGATGAAAAATCAGAGTATTCTGATAAAATTGAATCGATAACCTTATTAAAAGCTACAAAATCCTGGGATGGGACATTATATGACAGCTACCCGGGTGGGCAGCCTGAAATATCAGTGCTGAAAATTTCCGTTCCTCCCCATAAAACGCTGGATTGGCATAAACATCCGATGATCAATGCTGCGTATATAGAGAAGGGAGAAATCCAGATTGAAAGAAAAGATGACGGCAGAACACATTGGGTAAGGCAGGGGCAAGCACTCCCAGAGGTGGTGAATACTGCTCACAGGGGAAAAACAGGAGATAAAGGAGCTACTTTAATAGTGTTCTACAGCGGAACAACTGACCTTCCTGTTTCAGAACCCGTACAATAAAATTATTGTTTAAAACAGAATTTCTGAAATTGTCCTATCTTTCGTATATAAAACGGGCACATTAAAGCTGTCATAGCCTTTGTATTTTGGTATTCAAAACAGTTCTATCCCGATATATTAATTAAAGTTATGGTTTTTATTTCAAAAATTCTGTTTTTTATGAGTCACCACGGTTTTTATACAGTGGTAATCCTCTTTGCCTTTTTTGGACTGCTTTCTTACCTGACCAAAAAAGCATGGTTTCTGGCTCCCATTATTCCTTTAGCCATCTTAAACGGATTTGGCGGCCAGTCTCTGAATGCCTGGTTTTTAAATAAATACGGAGTAAAAAGTACAGCTATCATTACTTCTGACATAGAAACCAATTCTACTTTAAATGATATGTACATTCATGATTACGAAGCTATTGTGAAAGAACTGAATGGCAAATACAGCCCTACATTCTTTTCTACCACTACTGCTGCCATATACCCTATTGAAAATGCCATCAGAATTCCGGGTGTGGGAGAATCTTTTCCTGTAAAATTTATTCCGGGATACGAAAAAAACATTGTCATTCTTTACAATGAGTCTGAAGAGGGAAAGCGGGCTCTTCAATATTCAATGCTTGCTCCGGTAAACACCGCAAAGATCAAATACGAAGCAGACAGAACTAACAAAGAGTTTGTCCAGGAGTATATTGAGGCTCTGGAACAATACCTGAAATATTATGATGATGAGAATTACCTGGCACAACTTAAAGAGCTTAAACAGCAGCTTAAAAAACTGAAATGAGCAATTTGATAATTCAGTTTTTCTTTATTTTTTCATTTTTTTTTGTTTTTTGTTATTGAAAAATTTTCTACATTTGTCCCATGTTTAAAATGAGCAACAATATTTGGTGGTGGCTTTCAAACTCTTCGTCGGGTCTGAAAGTATTGTCATGTTGTTAACTGTACAGCAGAAATAATTAAAATAATACAATATACTAGGCTTTGACGGATACCGTTGAAGCCTTTTTTTATTCCTTAAACCTTACAAAAAAAATAAACCTAAAGATGCTTAGTGATACCATCAACATAAAAACCATTTCGAAAAAAACCTTGGGAGACCTTCATACTCCCATGAATATTTATCTCAAGATCAGAGACAAGTTCCGGGATACGGTACTTCTGGAAAGTTCAGATTCAAAGAGTATTGATCATAATTTTTCTTTTATAGCCATCAATGCAATTGCAGGAATTGAAGTGAAGAATCTCAATGAATATGAAATCAAGTTTCCTAACTCTGCTCCGGTAAAGCAATTCATTATGGAGCAAAACATTACGGACATTTTTGAAAATTTCCGTACTGCATTTAAGTGCGAAAAAGCCAGTGATCCTATTGAAGAAACGGCACAAAGCCTTTTTGGATATACCAGTTTTGAGGCCGTACAATTTTTTGAAAATATTAATTTAAAAGCACAAAGCCCGGAGGTTGAAATCCCCATTCTCAGATACCGGTTATATCAATATGTGATTGCTATTAATCATTTCAATGACGAAATGTACCTTATTGAAAATTTAATTGATGGGATTAAATCGGAAGTACACCTCCTGGAGAACCTTATTAAAAATCAGAATACTCCTCTTTATCCGTTTGAAAAAAATGGCCGGGAAACCTCCAATATCACTGATGAAGATTACCTTGATCTGGTGAAAACGGCCCAAAAGCACTGCATGAGAGGAGATGTTTTTCAATTGGTTCTCAGCAGAAGGTTCGAACAAAAGTTTAAAGGAGACGAATTTAATGTATACCGTGCTTTAAGGAATATCAATCCCTCACCCTACCTTTTCTATTTTGATTATGGAAATTACAAGCTATTTGGTTCAAGTCCGGAAAGCCAGCTGATTATAAAAAACAATAAAGCCACCATACATCCGATTGCCGGAACTGCCAGAAGAACAGGAAACTTCGAAACAGATCTTCAGGCTGTTGAACTTTTAAAAAATGACCCGAAAGAAAATGCTGAGCATACCATGTTGGTTGATCTGGCCAGAAATGATCTTGGAAAATTAGGAAAGAATGTAACTGTTACCAAACTGAAAGAAATTCAGCTATTTTCACATGTCATCCATATGGTAAGCGAAGTAACAGCCGATATTCCAGGTGATTTAAATCCTCTGGAGATGGTGTCTGCCACCTTCCCTCAGGGGACTTTAAGCGGAGCTCCAAAACATAAAGCACTTCAGCTGATCAATCAGTATGAAAAAGACTCCCGGGGATATTATGGAGGTTGTATAGGAATGGTTGGATTGAACGGCAGCTGTAATCAGGCCATTATGATCAGGACCTTTTTAAGCAAAAACAATACACTCTTTTATCAGGCCGGAGCAGGGCTTGTAGCCAAATCGGTTCCTGAAAATGAATTGCAGGAGGTCAACAACAAATTAAAACGCCTTAAAAAAAGCAGTAGAAAAAGCAGAGAAAATAGTGTAAAAATGAAGCTGAAAATGATGCACCAAACAACCTGTACCCAAAACCAGTAATAAATCAACCATTAACAAAAATGAATACCACAATAAATAACCAATCACAGCCTAAAGTCCTGGTTTTTGATAACTATGACAGCTTTACCTACAACCTTGTCCAGATCATCGAAAGAATCCTGAATCAGAGAGTGGATGTGGTAAGAAATGACCAGATTACCCTGGAGGAAATTGGAAAATACGATAAGATTATCCTTTCTCCTGGTCCCGGAATTCCTGAAGAAGCCGGTATTTTACTGGATCTTATCAGGGAATACGCTTCTACAAAAAGTATTTTTGGAGTATGCCTAGGACAACAGGCTATCGCTGAAGCTTTTGGGGGAAACCTGATCAATCTTTCCGAAATTTTCCATGGAGTAGCCACTACCACTCAACTGATCAAAGAAAATACGAAACTGTTCAAAGATATTGATTCCGGACTTGAAGTTGGGAGATATCATAGCTGGGCTGTCAACCCCGAAGGCTTTCCGGAAGAACTGGAAATTACGGCAATAGATAACGATGGAATGATCATGGCATTGCAGCATAAAACCTATGATGTACATGCAGTACAATTCCATCCTGAGAGTATTTTAACTCCTGAAGGGGAAACCATTATTAAAAATTTTCTTTTATCGTGAATACAATAGACATTCCTTCCCATATAAAAACTCCTCAAATGAAAGACATACTGCAATACCTGTTCAATCATAATACTTTATCAAAATCCGAGGCAAAAGCCATGATGATTGAAATTGCCCAGAATAAATTCAATGCTGCGGAAGTAACAGCCTTTATCAGTGTTTTTCTGATGCGAAATATTACACTGAAAGAACTGGAAGGCTTCAGAGAGGCTTTACTCCAGATGGCCGTTCCTGTAAACATCGATGCCGGAGATGCTATCGATATTGTGGGAACCGGAGGTGACGGAAAAAACACAATCAATATATCAACATTGGCCAGCTTTGTGGTGGCCGGAGCCGGGCAGAAGGTTACAAAACATGGAAATTACGGGGCTTCAACTACCACAGGCTCATCCAATGTGCTGGAAGAGCTGGGCTATGAGTTCAAAAATAATTCAGATCAGTTGAATGACGAACTGGAAAGAGCCAATATCTGTTTTTTACATGCACCTTACTTCCACCCTGCACTACAATCCGTTGGATTATTGAGAAAGTCTTTAGGATTAAGGACGTTTTTTCAATCTTTTAGGTCCTTTGGTAAATCCTGCAAAGCCGCAGTATTCTATGATTGGGGTCTATAATCTGGAAATTGCAAGAATATATCAATACCTGCTTCAAAAGGATGATAAGGATTTCATATTGGTGCATGGTCTGGATGGTTATGATGAAATCAGCCTTACCCACGACAGTAAGATTATCACTAAAAAAGGCGAAGAGATCTATTCTGCCAATGACCTCGGATTCAACCCTGTGACTCTTGAAGATATCAAAGCAGGAAGCTCCATCCGGGAAACGGCAAAGATTTTCACAGATATCCTGGAAGGAAAAGGCACTGTTCAGCAAAATTCCGTTGTTCTGGCCAATGCTTCTGTAGCTCTTTACCATACCGGCAGGTTTGGAAGTTATGAAGACTGTCTTCTTATGTCCCAGGAAAGCCTGGAAGGCGGAAAGGCCCTGAAAAGCTTTGAACTTTTGGTGAGCTAAAATAAAAATTAAAAGTTGAAAGTGAATCTATCTCTACATCACACCTTTTTCATTTCTAACTTCTATACCCGTAATATGAATATCCTTGATAAAATTATTAAAAGAAAAAAAAGAAGAAATTGCAGCTGCAAAGTCTGATATTAGTATTGAACAATTAAGAAATTCAGCTTTTTTCGAAAGAAACTGCTTTTCTCTGAAAGAATCTGTTAAAAATAAAAGTGGAATTATTGCTGAGTTCAAAAGACAGTCTCCATCAAAGGGAATTATCAACAATAATGCACAGCCTCTGGAGGTAACTTCAGCTTATGAAAAATTTGGGGCCAGCGGGATTTCCATTCTTACAGACAAGGATTTTTTCGGGGGGAAATCCGATGATATTCTTAATGTAAGAAATCATATCCGTATTCCGATCCTGAGAAAAGATTTTATGATCGACGCTTATCAGTTTTATGAAGCCAAAAGCATCGGGGCAGATGTTGTTTTATTGATTGCGTCTTGTCTTTCACCCAATCAGGTACAGGAATTTACAGAACTTGCCCATGAATTGGGAATGGAAGTTTTACTGGAGATTCATACTGAAGAAGAGCTTGAGCATTTTAATCCGAAGATAGATCTTGTAGGAATCAATAACAGGAATTTAAAAGATTTTAAAGTAGATTTACAGCATTCTGTCCAGCTTAAAAACCTTCTTCCAAAAGATGTTATATCTGTAGCTGAAAGTGGTATCTATCACACTGAAGATTTTATTTATTTAAAAGAAAAAGGCTTCGACGGATTCCTTATGGGAGAGTATTTTATGAGGAATACCGATCCTGCCCAGGCATTTGAAGAGTTTAGTTCACAAATCCGAAAATCTGTTAATTGAAATGATTATTAATGATTACAATATGCAGCCTGCTATTCCCAATAAACATGTTCCTGAACTCAAAGTATGTGGTTTAACAAAGCTAAGCCAGATTCAGGAGCTTATGGCAATGAAGGTAAACTTTCTTGGGTTCATCTTCTATAAAAAGTCTCCGAGGTATGTTCTAAATCATTTAACTTTAGAAGATATTTCAAAAATAGACCATCAGGGAAAAACCGGAGTTTTTGTTAATGAAGAGGCTGATACAATAGCAGAGATTGCAGGAAAAGCCCAACTTAATTTCATCCAGCTTCACGGGAATGAAAATACTGATTTCATTCTTGAGCTCAGAGAAAAATTAAAACCGGAAACTCAAATCATCAAAGTCATAAGAATTGGAAATAATTATTCTGAAAATAAAGCTAATATAGAACAGTTTTTCAATCATAACAGCAATCATCCAGACCTCATCAGCTTTTATCTCTTTGATACAGATAGTAAAGCTTTCGGAGGTACCGGAAAACAGTTTGACTGGACCTTTCTGAATGAATTTGAAATCCCTCATCCTTATTTTTTAAGCGGAGGCATTTCCGAAGACAATATTGGGCAAATGGATGCATTAATGCAAAAACCAGCTGTATTGGATATCAACTCAAAATTTGAAATTAGCCCTGGAGATAAAGATACCGACAGAATAAAGAAATTCATTTCGCTCATCCGGAAGGACGATTTAACCGAAACTTGATATACTACTTTAAAATACCATCCAAAAAACACAAAATGCCACAATCATTAGTTAAGAATTACATTCACATTGTATTCAGCACAAAATATAGAAATGATTTTATTGATGAAAAAATAGAAAAAGAATTGTATTCATATATTGCAGTCCTTTGTAAAGATTTTGAAAGTACAGCATTACAAATAGGGGGAACGGATAACCATATCCATATTTTATGTCGTCTTTCTCAAAAAATTGCATTGAAATTGATCCAGGAAATAAAGGCACATTCTTCAAAGTGGATCAAAACAAAAGGTGAAAAGTATGAAAATTTCTTTTGGCAGAATGGCTATGGGGCATTTTCTGTTGGTGAAAAAGATATTTACACGGTAAAGAATTATATAAAAAATCAACGGCAGCATCATCAGACACAAAATTTTAAGAATGAAATGATTGAAATATTAGAAAAACATAATATGGAATATGATGAAAAATATCTTTGGGATTGAATGGTAATTTAAATTAAAAAGCGAAAGGATTTTCATCCTTTGCTATTAGTTAAATCGTCCCTTTGGGACTCTTCATTCCGGCAGGTTTAGGGCTTATGAAAAAGATATGGCTTCACTTACATTAGTTAAATCGTCCCTTTGGGGCTCTTCATTCCGGCAGATTTGGCTTATGAAAAAGATATGGCTTCACTTACATTAGTTAGATCGTCCCTTCGGGACTCTTTATAAATTACAATCAGAATCATGAAATATCAAATTAAGACAATAAACGAGTTAACAGAAAAGGAAATAGAACATATTCTGCAACTTTGGAATATCTCTGCCTGGAACGGGATGAAATCAGCTTATTTCCGAAGTTTCTTTAAAGATTCCGAATTTCATTTTCTGCTTGATTCCCATAAAGAGATTACGGCAGCCATTCGGCTTAACTTTGATTTTGCACTGGAAATTTCCGGGAAAACCTATTCTTTTGCAGAAGCAGTCGGACTGGTTTCAGCCCATGAAAGAAAGGGATATGGTACGGGTCTCGTACAGGTTTTTAAAGAAAATGTAACCCAAAGGGGTCTTGAAACGATAGGATTTTGCCATACCGGATTGCGACCGTTTTATCAAAAATGTAATATTGAAATTCTCTATGATAAGGCCAGGGCTATTAAAGAAAAAGCAGGTTCCGGATGGATCAGTTCTGAGGATGACGACATTCTTATTTTTAATGTTTCAAAAGAAAGAAAAGAACAGCTCGGTAAACTGAGCACACAAAATAACGCTTATTTAATCAGTAAAGAATAAAAAAATGAATTATAGAAATCCCGATGAAAACGGATATTATGGTGAATTTGGAGGTGCATTCATCCCTGAAATGCTGTATCCGAATGTTGATGAACTGCAAAAAAACTATCTTGAAATCATTGAGTCTGAAGATTTCCAGCATGAGTATCAAGATTTGTTAAAAAATTATGTGGGAAGAGCCACTCCTCTTTATTTCGCGAAAAATTTATCTGCAAAATATCAAACTTCTATTTACCTGAAAAGAGAAGACCTTAACCATACAGGAGCCCACAAGATCAATAATGCATTAGGCCAGGTTTTATTGGCAAAACGCCTCGGTAAAACCAGGATTATTGCAGAAACCGGGGCCGGGCAACACGGTGTTGCTACTGCAACAGCCTGTGCTCTTCTTGGCCTGGAGTGTATTGTTTATATGGGTGAAATTGATATCCGGAGACAAGCTCCGAATGTAGCGAGAATGAAAATGCTGGGAGCTGAAGTGGTAGCCGCGACTTCAGGATCGAAAACATTAAAAGATGCCGTCAATGAAGCATTAAGGGACTGGATCAACAATCCTGTTACTACCCATTATGTCATCGGAAGTGTGGTAGGACCTCATCCGTTTCCCGATCTTGTAGCAAGATTTCAGAGTATTATTTCAAAGGAAATAAAAGAGCAGCTTTATGAAAAAATGGGAAGGGAAAATCCGGATTATGTAATTGCCTGTGTAGGTGGCGGAAGTAATGCTGCAGGAACATTTTACCATTTTGTGGATGAGAAGGAGGTTAAGATTATAGCTGCTGAAGCCGGAGGTCTGGGGGTAGATTCAGGGAAATCTGCTGCAACAACGTTTTTAGGAACTTTAGGTGTGCTTCATGGAAGTAAAAGTCTTGTGATGCAAACGGCAGACGGCCAGGTCATTGAGCCCCACTCTATTTCTGCCGGTCTTGATTATCCGGGAATCGGACCATTCCATGCTAATCTTTTTAAAGAAAAAAGGGCAGAATTTTTTAGTATCAATGATGATGAAGCTTTACAATCAGCGTTTGAACTTACCAGGCTGGAAGGTATTATTCCTGCTTTGGAAAGCTCTCATGCTCTTGCCGTTTTAGACAAAAAGAAGTTTAACCCCAATGATGTTGTAGTTATTTGTCTGAGTGGCCGTGGAGATAAAGATATGGAAACCTATTTAAAAGAAATTAGAAGTTAGATAGTAAAAATTACCAACTCTACTATTTGCTTCTAACTTCTAACCTTTAACTTATATATTAACAATGAAAAAACTAAACATATATTTTACAGCAGGTATTCCCCAACTGGAAAACACCACCGAAATTATACAGCTTATCCAAGACTCCGGAGCAGATATGATTGAAATCGGTATGCCTTATTCTGATCCTGTGGCAGATGGCCCTGTTATCCAACAGGCTCATGAACTGGCCTTGCAAAACGGCATGACCATAGAAAAACTTTTTGCACAATTAAAAACCATTAAAAATGAGATCAGAATTCCGGTTATTCTTATGGGGTACATTAATCCTGTTTTAAGTTTTGGCTTTGAAAGATTTTGTAAAGAATGTTCTGAAAGTGGCATTTCCGGGTTAATTCTCCCGGACCTCCCTCCTATTGAGTTTGAAAAAAATTATCAACAGATCCTGAAAAAATATGATCTTAACTTCATCTTTCTGGTAACGCCTGAAACATCTGATGAAAGGATCCGGTATCTTGATTCTTTAAGCTCAGGTTTTTTATACGCCGTAAGTTCTTCTTCAACCACCGGAAATGATAATGCAGTTCTGAAAAATGAAAATTACCTTTCGAGACTGGCCGGGCTGCCTCTTAAAAATCCAGTTATGATCGGATTCGGGATTAAATCAAAAGAAGATTTTGAAAATGTTACAGAACAGGCAGATGGAGGGATTATCGGAACGGCCTTTGTGAATATTTTACTAAGGGATACAAGCTGGAAGAAAAATGCCATAGATTTTATCCATTCCATAAAAGCTTAAAATTCACTAAATTTGTATGTCAAAAAATGGTCTGAAACCTTGTTTTCACTGACCGTTAAAAGAAGACAGATATAAGCATATGAATACACATCAAAATAAGGCAGTAGAGTTTGAAGATTTAGGAATAAAAGAATATCAGCCTGCCTGGGAATATCAGGAAAAACTGATGAAAGATATTATTGATACCAAAATAAAAAACCGGGACCTGCCGGCAGAACAGCATAGCATTACTCAGAATCACCTTCTTCTTGTGGAACATCCGCATGTCTACACCCTAGGAAAAAGCGGCCACGAAGAAAATATGCTTGCCGGGATTGATCAACTTAAAAAACTGGAAGCTACTTATGTGAAAACCAATCGTGGTGGAGATATTACTTATCATGGCTACGGACAGATTGTAGGATATCCTGTATTGGACCTTGAAAACTTTTTCACTGATATTCATTTATATATGAGAAACCTTGAGGAAGTTATTATCAGAACCATTGGTGATTATGGCCTGAAAGGAGAACGTTCCCAGGGAGAAACAGGAGTTTGGCTCGATGTAGGAAAACCTTATGCGCGAAAAATCTGTGCAATGGGAGTGAAAGCTTCCCGGTGGGTAACCCTTCATGGTTTTGCATTGAATGTGAATACGGATATGCGATATTTTGAATACATCATTCCATGCGGGATCAAAGACAAACAGGTAACTTCCTTACAAAGAGAACTTGAAAGGGAGCTGACACTTGAAGAAATGGAAGACATAAAAGCAAAAATCCGGAAACATTTTGCAGATGTTTTCCAGGCTGAACTGATTTACAAATAATTTTCAAAACATATATTTCTCCCTATGCCTCTCCGGATGCATAGGGAAAATTTTATCCATACCCCATTAATTCTCTGTAAAAGATCTCAAAAATTATCAGCAGGTAAAAAGCATTTTCCGGCTTTATAAAAAACATTCCTTAATCGAATACGATTATTAATTTACAGTAAAATATGCTTAAAAACTACTTTAAAATCTGATATATTAATATTTTTTTGAAATTTTTACAAAAAATAAGTTGCTGGTATTTTATTTTTTTTTACTTTTAATATCACATTTCAGTGAACTAAAATCACTGCATGAGAAAATTTTAACCACCAAATTTATGAGAATTATGAAAAACTTTTTTTTTATCCATGATGGTATTTGCCACAATGCTGTCATTCAATGCCTGCTCGGATGCAGGTGCTAACCAGGATCAGGGACTGAATACAACAGAGTCCGGCGAAATTGCGATGAAAGACTTCGGCAGAACTGTCCCGGTAGGGATAGATGAAGAGAATGGTACTTTTAAAGTTTCATTTATTATCAGTGCTCAACCTTATACAATAAAAGCAAGTAAGGAAAATGAGAAGTACATTTCAATGATCAGACAGGCTGTAAAGGATGAATCACCGGTTCATGTTTTTCTTAAGCCCAATTCCAATGAGATTGCAAAGGTAGAAAAAGGTACGGATGAAGATATCCGTTTTTTCAGATCTGCTCTAACGAAAGAAGAAAGAAGTGATAATACAGCCAGAAGATTGGCTACTGTTATCCCTGATGTGGCTACTTTAAACAGCTTATTTGCTCAGATCAAAAGCCAGTCTTGCGGGACTTCCACTGCTTCTTCTCCCTGCATCACTTTCAGATATCCTGTAGACGGATGCTATGCAAGAGCTCACAAAATGAGACAAATTCTGAACAATGCAGGATATGAATGTGAAAAGCAATTTGTATATGGTAGCCTGAGAGCGTCTACCGGTACATGCTGTGTATCATGGGTATACCATGTGGCTATCCTTGTAAGCTTTAAAAATGCTTCCGGAATTGTTGAAAAGAGAATCATAGATCCTTCATTAAATTCAACCGGGCCTATTACTGATACGGCATGGAGAAGCGCTTGTACCAATTCCACCTGCGGATCTACTTCTGTTTCTTCTTATGCCAATACTGCAGGAAATGTTTACTACAGAAGCCCTAGCGGTTCTTTATTGTATGATAACAACTATGTAAATACCAATTGTGTATTGACTACGTTCTCGTCTCTTTCCGGATGCTCTCCATCACCTGCACCGAGTGTAGGACACTGCGGATTCTAACTCTCTTAATATAGCTCCTGTATTTATTGCACATAAATTGCAGGAGCTTTTTTTATTAAATCAAATTTATTATGAAAATCTGGACCTATCTGTTATTACCCTTAATTATGATTACATCCTGCTCCGGCAATTCCGGCTCAACGAACTTAACCTGGTATAAGAATTCTACCATTACCAATATTATTGAAGATCCGGACAAACCTGATGAAGTGATACGCATTGCTATCGGAATAAGCGCCCAGGTCTTTTACCTCTCTAAAAAATCATCTGATTATGATGCCCTTTTTGAAAAGGCCAAACAAAGCTTCAAAAGAGGAAAAGCATATGATATAGGAATTGAAAACAATACCAATATTATCAGGCAGATCAACGACATAAAGAAATAATACTTTTATCAGTAAACTTCTATTACCGTATCACAGAGATTCCGGCGTCTACTTTGATTTCGGCACCATGGATGTAAGAAGCCTCTTCTGACGCAAGAAACAGTACTACATCAGCAATTTCCACCGGATCGCCCAGCCTTTTAAAAGGTATGGCAGGAATAATCCCCTGAACCGCAGCTTCAATTTGTTCCCTGGTCAGACCCGTATTGTTAAAAATATTGGTTTTGATATGTCCGGGACTCACTCCGTTTACACGAATGTTACGCTCAGTAAGTTCTACTGCAAAGGTTTTAATAAAAGACTGTACTGCCGACTTTGCAGCAGAATATACTGAAAAATTAGCCATTGCAATATCAGTAGCTACGGAAGTGTTAAAAATTACAGAACTTCCGCTATTCATCAATGGGAGTATTTGCTGGACTGTAAAAAATGACCCTTTCACCAATATATTAAAAAGCTCATCAAAATCTTTTACATCAACATCTGTGACAGAAGCAAATCTTCCATAACCGGCATTGGCAAAAAGCAGATCAATCCGGTCTGTATATTTTTTCACTGCTACCTGCAAATTCATCAGATCATTGACGCTTCCTGCATCAGAAACAATTCCTGAAGCTTGACTTCCCAGATTTTCCAAAGCACTGTTAACAGTGTTTTCACTTCTTCCCGTAATGATTACAGAGCCTCCTTCTTCTACAAACCTTTGGGCAGTTGCAAAGCCCATTCCGCTTGTTCCTCCTGTAATCAAAGCTGTTTTGTTTTTAAATCTTTGCATTGTTTTTTTAGTTTAAATTCTACTGCAAAGATTGAAATCTTCCTGTTCCGAAAAAATCCGGATCATGCGGAAAATATATAAATGAATAAAAAATCAGGCTGCTGGTTTACGGGTTATTTCATTTATTTTAATCTTTTATAAAATAAATAATAGTCATCAATAAAATCTTTCAAAATTAAATTGCACACAATTTAATTGGTCATATATTTGCATTGTTGATTTAAGCCTGATAAAAATTTCAGGAATAAAAAGTAGTTTAATTTAAAAAAAAGAAAAATGTCATTAATAGAAGATCTAAACTGGAGACATGCTGTAAAAGCTTACGATCCCACTAAAAAAGTATCTGAAAAAGATTTAAATACCATCCTGGAAGCGGCAAGACTGGCTCCTACTTCTTCGGGACTACAGCCTTTCCGTATTATTGTTGTAGAAAATCAGGAACTGAAAGAAAAAATGGTAGCCGGCTCTTTAAATCCTGAAGTTATGAGAGATTCTTCTCATGTACTGGTATTCGCAGCGTGGGACAGTTATTCCAACGAAAAGATTGATAAAGTATATGATTATCATACGGATGTAAGAGATCTTCCGAGAGGGCGTTTTGGTAGTTATACGGATAAAATCAAAGAAATCTATGGAGCCCAGACTCCAGAACAGCATTTTGCGCATACTGCCCGCCAGACTTATATTGCCTTAGGTATTGCCCTTGCACAGGCGGCAGAACTTAAGATCGACAGCACCCCGGCAGAGGGATTCAGCAATCAGGTGGTAGATGAAGTATTGGGATTAAAGGAATTAGGTCTGAAAAGTGTGAGTCTTTTATACCTTGGGTACCGTGACGAAGCTAATGACTGGCTGTCTTCTATGAAGAAAGTCCGCATACCAATGGATGAATTTATCATAAAAAAGTAATACCTTCATCGAAACTTTCGTATTTAAACTTATGGAAAATCCGGATACCCCAAGATTAGAGAACCAGATCTGCTTTCCCTTATACGTGATTGCCAAAGAAATCACAGGGCTTTACCGTCCTTTTCTTGATGAGCTTGACATCACTTATCCGCAGTATCTTGTTATGATGATATTATGGGAAGGTGACGGGCTTACCGTAACGCATATTGGAGAAAAGCTGTTTCTGGACAGTGGAACTTTAACGCCTCTCCTCAAAAGACTGGAGTCTAAGGGACTTATCATCAGAAAGCGAAAAAAAGAAGACGAAAGGGTGGTTGAGGTATTTTTAAATGAAGCTGGCCGGCAACTCCGTAAAAAGGCATGCGAGATTCCTGGAAAAATCCAGAAAAAAATTGATATACAGCCTGAAGAACTGCTGCAGCTTAAAGAAACAGTTTTAAAAATATTAAACAAAATAGAAAAATAAATGAAAACGTTATATACAACAAAAGTTACTGCTACCGGAGGAAGAAACGGACAGGTAAAAAGTGAAAACGGAGTATTAAATCTTGAGGTAAGAATGCCGAAAGCTTTAGGAGGGGCAAATGATGACTTCCTAAATCCTGAGATGCTCTTTGCAGCAGGATATTCGGCTTGCTTTGACAGTGCCCTGAACAGAGTGATCAGTTTATCTAAAATACAAACAGGTGAAACAACGGTTACCGCTCAGGTCAGCATAGGCCAGCTTGAAAACGGTGGTTTCGGGTTGGCAGCAGAACTGGATGTTAATATCCCGGGAGTTTCTCTTGAAGAAGCGCAATCTTTAACGGAAAAGGCGCACCAAATCTGTCCTTATTCCAATGCAACCAGAAATAATATAGAGGTTAAGCTTTCAGTAACCAATAACGGTTAATCCAATTTTTTTAAGCATAGTTATAACGGAAGGAGCTGTTTTTCATTTGAAAACAGCTCCTTTTTATTTTTATCTGGCTGCGGATTTATCGCAGTATTATTCGCTTATCTCTTATTCAGGTCACTTTTCTGATAAGCATCTACTTTTTTATATGAATCGTTTTTTTCTTTTTCTTTTTTATCGGAAATCAGGATTCCGAAAAGGTGGTCAATTTCGTGCTGGAAAATCACTGCGGTGAAACCTTCTACGATTTCAGAATATCGTTGTCCTTTCAGATCTGCATATTCCAGTTGGATTACCTTGCTTCTGTAAAACTGGTCTCTGAAATCAGGGATGGATAAATCTCCTTCAGGCCCAAGATTCTGCAGGTCAGACTTCCATACAATCACCGGATTGATGAAATATTCTAATGGTGCCCCTTCTTTATCAAAACGTTGTACCCAAATCACCTTCCTGTTGATGCCCACCTGTGGCGCAGCAATTCCTACTCCGCCGTCAGTAGAAAGAAGGGATTCCTTCATTCTTTTTACCAGAATTGCAGTATTGGGATCCTGCGGATCAATTTCTGTGGAAAGCCCCAGTAATGTTTTATGTTGAACAGCATTGGTGGTCTGGTAAATTGGTAACGCTGTACTGGCATTCCCTTGATTAATAAGGGAAACTTCCTCTAAAGTCAACTTTTGTGCATTAAAAAAAGGTGACCCAAAAGATAAACAGAATGGCTATTTTTTTCATAATGATTTAAATCTGCTGCAAAGGTAAAAATTGTAGGAATAAAATGGATAACCAAAGTGCAGGTTTAAACCTTGTCCGGAAGTTAATTCCTGAGCTTTTATTTAATGGTAGCATTCTACCATCAGGATTTGGCTAAAGCCCATTAGAGGTTTTGTCCATAAATAAACGGGCTAAAGCCCGTTCCCATTGAATTGTTATTGATGTATTAATGATTGAAATCGCCAGAAACTAGAAAGTCTTCGTCATATCAGCTGGAATAATCAGATTAAAGTCTGTTGGGATATAGTCTTTTGCGGGCACTTTCAGTTCCGGGTCTTCGGATTCAAAAACCGAAATTACCGCCATTTTCAGGGTTGGGTTTTTCTGCCTGATATACCAGTAGATTCCTCCGAATTCTTTACTGTGGTAGTTTCCGTTATAGTGGATAAAAGTCTTCCCTTCCTGTCGGTTTTTGAGAATAGATTCTGCCATGGTGGCGTCTTTTATGGCTTGTGCCGAAATAAAGTTCATCACTTTTGTTCCTTCTGCATGATCTCCCATCATCGCCTTCATTTCCGGATATCCGGGAGTATCTAATGTTACTTGGATTGGCAGCCGGGCAATATAAGTTTTCTCTTTTTCATTTAGGGTATTTAATGACTGCAGTCCTTCTTTTGCTGTCTGGGATGCATATTTCCGGGGAATATTGGTCGCAATAAAATTCAGTTTTTTATTTTTAGCAAAATCTACCAGTGGTTTATAATCTGTTGCATAATTATTCCAGAGGCGTGCAGAATCTTTCAGGGTCTTGGCATCAAATTTTCCGCTCAGGTATTGATCAAGCTGAGCCTGGTTATCCCTTTCAAACATTTCCGCTCCCAGTATAAGCTGTCCCTTTTTCTTTTCATATAAAGCTTCCGTAATTTTCAGCTGAAGCCAGTGATTGATAGAGCTGTTATGGTTTTCTCCAAAAAAAACGACATCATATCCGGCAAGTTCTCTGACTAATTTTTCTGTTGTTATTTCTTTCCCTTTTTTATCATAAAACTGGTAAGCTTTGAAATCCTGACCTTTCAAAGAACAGAGCCCGGCAAGTAAAACCATTATGAAAATATTCTTCATGTTAGTATGTATTTGTTCTTTTATTCTCATTACAAATTACCTATATTCTTAACGATGAGCAAATTTGATATTCTACTTTTAGCATAAAAAAGACCGCTTTGAATCTTGCAAAACAAAACGGCCTATTCAAATCATCTAATTATTATTTTTCTAATGCTGCAACAAGGTCTTTCCATTCCTGCAGTTCCGGAATCCCGGGTTTTCTTTTTCCGAAGAACTGGACGATGAAATCTCCTTCTTTGTTGAATACTTCAATGGCTGTTACTTCTCCGTCTTCTGTCGGCTTTTTCACAATCCAGGCTTCTGCAATCTTTGTAACATCCAGGTGTAAGTTGAAATCTGGATCCATCACATTGAACCATTGCTGGTGCCAAAGGGTTTTCTTTACATTTCCGGTATGGATCTGGATAATTCCTCTGTTTCCTACAAATACCATGATGGGGGTATTTTTTTCAGAAGCATCTTCAAGAACATTTACCACTTTGGCATTATCAATTTTTTTGAGCAAAACCTTCGGGAGCCAATCTTAATGCCTGGGTTCTGCTTACTCCGAATTTTCTGGTCATCATAAAAAAATCATGGGTATCTTTTAGTTCTGTCCATGCTTTTTTGAATCCTTCTCTATCAATTTCAGTGTCCGGCTTTTCTGCCTGTTTCGGAGCTACATTTTCAAATATAAAAGTCTGATTCTGGTCTTCTGCCCTGAATTTTTCCACAATGGCGTCAAAAGCTTCTTCATTACTGTCTTTAGTTAGATAAATTTTATGCAGTGCCAATCCGTCTTTTCCAAAAAACTGTAAGCTTTTCTTATCTCCTTCCACTACAGCAAAAGCAAACTTCCAGTGGTTCAGGAAAATCCTAAGGTCAATATCTTCACCTACAAAAAGCTGGGCGTGGGGGCTGCTGAAATCACCGTTCTGATATATTCCTTTTCTTTCATGAACACATTCATCATTACGGGTGAGTGCCATTACTTTTCCCAATTTTTCCACTTCAGTAAGAATGGCAGAAAAGTCCGGTTGTAGCACAGTGACCCCTTCTCCTACTCCTGTAACTAATAATTCGGCTTCATTTACTCCCAATTGGGCAGCCGCATTTCTTATTCTTACATGTGGATTGTCTGCTTTCAGAGCCTCCCATTTTTCCTTTAAATCATTAATTAATGTGCTCATTATTTATTTTTTTATGGTTAAAACTGTATATATTCTTTGTATAGTGTCATTTCCTGTTTTACTTTTGATTTCTTCTTCTTTTTCAGAAATTTTCCATTCTTTTAAAAGAGCTTTTTGAAACCAGCTGTTCCATTTCGCTATTGCTGTACAGGGTAAAATTGTACTCTGTAAACGGTAGCTTTTCCATGAATTTTTTTTGTCCGAATGTGAGAACAAAAAGTGCCGTTATCCTTTAAAACCCTATAGATCTCATTGAGAAATTCTACGGGATTTTTCCAGAAATAAACGGTATTGACGGTAAAAATCTTATCAAAGCTTTGGTCTTCAAAAGGGAGTTTTTCCCCACCATACAATACAAATTGTGCCTGTGCCTCAAATTCCTGGTTTAATTTTCTGGCTTCATTGTACATAGTTTCGGAGATATCGACTCCTGTATAATGTAAATCTTTAGCAAGGGACAAAATATTTTTCAGGTGTCCTGCATTTCCGTGTCCGATTTCAAGAATCCTGTCATGGTCTTCTATGAGAAGCATTCTGGCGCTTTCTAACGTCATGCTGATGTTCGTGGCATTCATCATTTCTCCGATCTCTATTCCTTTATCTCCCTGAGGATTGGCGAGATGCTTCGCGAGGTTTTTTAATTCTTCTTTTTCCATGGTTATCCAAAAATGATCATTGGGTTATGAGTAATAGGGTGTTCGCAGATCGTGCAGGGAAAATTATAAGCCTGGCTGATATTGTCTGCTGTAAAAACTTCCTGCGGGGTTCCATAAGCGGAAACTTTCCCCGATTTCATCAATAAGATTTTATCGGCAAATTGCGCGGCAAGATTCAGGTCATGCAGTACAACGATGGCACTGTTTGCTTTTTTAGTAAAGTTTTTGATGATCTCAAGCGCTTTATATTGATGTTTGATATCCAGATTATTCAAGGGTTCATCCAGAAATACCAGCTTATGGGCAATTCCGTTCTGCAATTGTGCCATTACCCTGGAGAGGTGCACCCGTTGTTTTTCCCCTCCTGATAAAGTATTATATTCTCTTTCCTTCAGATGAAAAATATCCGTTTCATACATCATACTGTTCATTGCTTCAAAGTCTTCCTGCCCGGGCTGAGCGTCAAAATAGGGATATCTCCCCATCATGACCACATCTTTTACATCAAGAGGGATATCATTACTGTTGTGCTGTGAAAATTTTGCCTTGTGCATAGAAAGTTCTTTCACATTCCAGTTCTGAATCGGTTTGTCTTTAAACACAACCTTTTGTTTTCTGGATCTTACTTCATCTGCCAAAATACTCAGAAGACTTGATTTTCCTGCTCCGTTAGGTCCTACAATAGCGAGGAATTCTCCATATCCCAAAGAAACATCTATGCCCTCCAGGATATGGAATTCTTTATGTTTATAATTAATCTGATGTGCCTTGATCATTACAATGATTTTTTAAATTTAACCAGAATCGCTATAAAAATAGGCCCTCCCATCAGCGCTGTAAGGATCCCGATCGGTAATTCCGAAGGGGCCACCATGCTTCTGCTGAAGGTATCTGCAGTCAGCAATAAGATACTCCCGCATACCGCTGATAAAGGCAGTATAAAAACATAATTGGATTTGAATAACAGCCTTAAAATATAGGGTACAATAAGGCCTACAAAACCAATTGTTCCTGAAAATGCAACACAGCTTCCCACCATCAATGCTACGATGATAATAATCTGTTTTTTCAGTTTTTCTACATTAATGCCTAAATGCTGCGCATCTTTTTCACCTAACATCATCGCATTCAATGCTTTTCCTTTTGGCAACAAAATAATATAAGCAACAACCAAGACTATAGCTAAAATAATGTTTTTTGTCCATGTCGCGGCAGCAAGACTCCCTAAATTCCAGAATGTCAAATCCCTAAGTTGCTCATCTTTCGAAATATAAATCAGAAATCCTGTAATAGAAAATCCGATTGCCGTAATGGCTACTCCGGTTAACAACATCATTACCACATTGGTTTTTCCGCCACTTGTTGAAATTCTATAAACCAGCATCATTGATAACAAAGATCCTATGAAGGCCGAGATTCCTACCAGTGAAAATTGTATCGCTTCAGGAAGATATTCTTTGAAATGCCCTCCTAAAACAATAGCAATGGCTGCCAGCAATGTTGCTCCCGATGTAAGCCCTATTAAATCCCCCGTTGCCAAAGGATTCTTGAAAAGCCCCTGCAGGCTCGTCCCGGAAACCGCCAGCATACTTCCGATCAGCACAGCCATTATAATCCTGGCTGCACGTACATCCCAAACCACATATCGATCACTCAATGATAAATCAGGATCTCCTTTTATAACTTTTCCTAAAACTTCAAATGCAGATTGACCACCAAAATCATAAACCCCGGTGTCAACAGACCATACTGCTATGATAGCGAGCAATATGGTACTGATGATCATGTAAAAGTATAATTTACTTTGTGCTTTCAACTAATAATTTGTTTAATCCTACTGCTGCTTCTCCTACTCTCGGCCCGAATCCTGAAACCAAACCTCCATCCATTGCGATGATCTTTTTATTTTTTACCGGCATTCGTCTGGGAAACCCCAGGCATTTTAAGAGCTCCTTCATTTCCTCCTGCTCCCTGTAATCCTGTTTCGAAGAAGAACAATACATCAGGATTAGCTTTTATAACCGCTTCCGGAGTTAATGGCTTGAAATCTTCAAAATCATTCACTGCATTTTCCCCTCCTGCAAGATTGATCAAGGAGGCCATTGGAGTATTTTTACCTGCCACCATCAGCATATTTCCTCTTGCATAAATGAACAATACTTTTGGTTTTTTGGACAAGGGCTGTACCTGCTTCAAATCTGCGTCAATCTTATCGGTAAGCTTCTGATACTCTGTATTTCCTATTGCTTTTGCCACATCAGCAATAAGTTTTTTAGTTCCTTCCACTGTATATTCCTGATGAAAAACTTCAGCTTTAATCCCTGAAGATTTGATTTTTCCCAATAGTTCCGGATTGATATCTTTATCGGAAGCCAGAATCAAAGTAGGGTTGACCGCCATAATCGGCTCAATAGTCATCGACCTTACATGGCCCAAATCCTTGGCGGTAGTCTTTAATGATGCAGGATATGTACTGGTAACATCTGTTCCCACAATTTCTTTTTCGTGCCCTAAAGCACTTACAATTTCCGTAATCCCCCCGCTTAATGTAACGATTTTATTATTGCTTTTCGGAGTTTCTGAAGTAGTTTCCGTTGTATTTTCTTTTGTTGCGCTTTCTGTTTTTTTGCAGGAATATACTGCTACAAGAACAGAAGCTGCCAGGATAAATTTTTTCATAGATAGATTTTTATAGTTAGTCAATTACCGTTTATTGTTCTGCATTATTTTAACAGAAAAACTTGTTACGGGTGATTTCAGAATTTATAAGGGATCAAACACAAAGTTGGGATATCCACGTTCACCATCCACATTCTTCATTTTATTAAACCTTAGTTTAAAATAGAAGCCTGCTGCATCTTTTATAACAAAAAACCGGTCCGTATACACAAATGCACCTTGTATTTCAGCAGTTCCGGTGGTCGTTCTCCACTTATCTCCAATTGCCCTTTGATCATTGGAAATGAATTTGCCGGCATCTACATCACTTCGTTTAAAAGCTTTATAAGCCTGGTCCAGGCTGCCTGTCACATTCACCTGATAAGCACTTACTCCTGCTGCGGTGTTAGTGATTACAAAATCAGCATAAAAGTAGCTTCCAGCACTGGCTGTTCCCATAAATACTTCATTGGTAAAAGTGGTGAACCCCAAATCCCATTTCTTTTTTTCAGGCTGAATTTTAACAGTTGTCCCAGATGTAAAACTAAAGAAGCTAAAAGTATAGTCCGGATCTTTGGTAATGATATATTCTTTATACTCTGTTGCATCTATATCTGCATATCTGATTTTATACCCACCCGGAGCCCTTACAATCTGAATTTTTTTTCCATCCTCTTGAGTCTCCTGACAAAGAAACAGAACCCGGAGGAATATTTGAGCCTGTATCGAGCTTTCTTCCCAGATTCAGTAAGTAAACAGGGTTTTCGGCATCATTTTCTTTTACCGGTGCAATTCCTGTGGTCTGGGTCAGAAAATTTCCGTCAGGATTATCAATATATTGCAATACAGCTTGTCCGAAAGGTCCTACCTGTACTGTATTCATAAGGTTTTTGACATCGGCTTCCTTTACCTTGTTAATATCGGTAGCATTAGGAATCTTTGCGACCGCCATTGCTACTGAGCTGTTAAGGATAACACGGTATTCATCCCCGGAGTAAAACCCGAGGTCCCAATCCGTCCGCAAATTAACGGTTTGATTGAGTTTTTTGGTTTCAGGGTTCATATCGCTTAAGTCAATCCAGACCTGGTTTGGCTGTCTTGCACCGTTAACCTCGGGGTCAACAATAGATCCTGTAATTGGCGGTACTGCAACAGGGTCTTCATCTGCTGAAAGACAAGACTGTGTTGCCGTGATTATTAATAGAAATGAAAATATGTTTAAATACTTCATGATATATTTTACTTTTAGAATTGGTACATTAATCTTGCGAAATAGCTTCTGCCATAATATAAATTGAGACGGTCTGATCCGGCTGTATGGGCATTTCCCCCATTCGTTGTACTGTTGACTGAAGTAACGTCAAAAATATTCTTGACTCCTGCGGAAAGTTCCAGGCGATCCTTCCAGAACGGTTGGCTTACAATAAAATCCATCATATGGAAACCATCTGTCTTTCCGATCCTGAAAGCTTCGTTCTCCAGGACATATAATCTTGCGGGACCTGTATATTTATAATAAAGATTGAAAGTGGTATGTATGTTTTTCAGCTTATAGGAAACATTGGCACCTGCCTGGAAATTATATTGGAAATCGGTAGGTGAAGCAATATCCATATCATATCTTGAAACAGAAATTCCATTGAGGGAAGTCCTTACTCCCAAAGAGAACTGGTCTTTAACGAGATTGGCATTGGCGGCAAATAAAAGGCTTCTGTAGGTATCCATATTCAGATACTTGTAAGTAGAAGGTTTTTTTACCATTACCAATTCTATTTTATCTTTCAGATCAACGTAAAGTGCTTCGAGATTATAATTCAACTTCCATCCGTCTCTCAAAGAAAATCCCTGATCCCAGAAAAGCCCAAGCGAATAGCCATTTTCCGGCTTCAGATCCGCATTACCCTGAATATCATGATTCAGATTAACAAAATAGGTGTACAGTTCATCATAGGTGGGATATCGGTTGGCGGTTCCAAATACTCCTCTGAGATTAGAATTTCCCGATGTTTTCCATCTGGTGGAGAATGAATAGTTAAACTGATTATCAAAGTTCTCACTCACTGATAATCTGGCACCAGGCCTTACTGAAAACCTATCTGAAATATTCCATTCGGCAGACAGGAATGTACCATAGGTAAAAATCTTTCTCCTGGCACTATCTTCAAAGAAATTTCCGGCAATAAGTGATGCATACCCATTGGTATGGTCTAATTCATAACCCAGCTGAAAATCAAACTTTTTATTGTTTAAAAAGTTGCTGAACATCCCTCTGGAGTAGATCACATCCGTTTTATAATAAGAATTTTCAGGTTTTTCACTGACTGTAGCCCGGCTAGGAACATCATAGATATAATCAAAATATTTTCTGTCCTGCTTCTGGTACGAAAAATCTCCCATATACCGGATATGCCCGAAGTTAGTTTGAATATTGAACTGATGGATCCACCGGCCTGTATTATACTCTCTATCTGTAGCCCAATATGTAGTTCCTCCATTTCCGTCATTAAGAGATTCCGGGGTAGAAACAGGATTATAAAAATTTAAATTTTTCGTTTAAATAAGATATCTTATAAAAAAATGAAGTCTTATTTTTAGCATATCTGACCAAAGCATTGATTTCATATTGGTCCTTGGGATTCCATTCATAGCCTCTCATCGGCTTCTTTTCATCCCCGAAATGTTTATATCCTTTTTTATTGCCTTCGTATCCCATAAACTGATTATGGTTAAAACTGATATTGGCAAACCAGTGGTCATTCAGATTATATCCTGCATTCAGATTCTGAATATGCCTTCCCTTTCCTCTTTTTTTCAGGTCATAGCCATCCCTTACTGTTTCTTCCTGCAGAGCAGCCCTGATGCTTAATTTCTTGTTGCTGTTCTTTTTAGTGATAATATTGATAACTCCTGCCAGGGCTCCATTTCCATATTCCACGCCCATACTTCCTTTTACGATTTCAATACGTTCAATATTGCTCAGACTGATTTTGGTAAGGTCTATATTGCTTCCCAGTCCTGTATCTCCTACAACAGGAATATTATCGATCAGGATTTTTACATAGTCGCCACCAAGTCCCATGATATTTGCAGTAGAATTTCCTGAGTTGGTATCAGGCGTGATCTGTATATTTAAAGTCTGATTAAGAACGTCAGCAGCATTGGTAGCTGCCATATTTTTTAATCTGCTGTTCATCAATAACTTCCACTTTATAGATGGATTTATTAATTGACTTCTGTACATACTGGCCCGTAATGACAACTTCTTCAATTTTCTTTTGATTAAGAGAATCCTTTTCTTGTGCACTTATCCAAAAAGCTATGGATAATGACAGAATGGAAAGCACTTTCTTCTTCATAAGGGTACAAATTTCCGACAAATATAAAACTTTTATTTAGAATCATTAAAAATAAATATATATTTTTGTGTAATAATTCTAAATAAAAATAACGTTATGAAATTACAATTACTTTTAGGAACATTAATGTTTTCAGCATTTACAGTGAAGGCCCAGGTTTCAAGCATCAATGAAAATTTTGACAATTTTACTTCAGGAAACTCCACTTTCCCTCAATCGGGCTGGTCTGCGGTAGTTGCTCCTATGGTAACAGGGACAGCACCATTTCCGGTTCCGCCGAGAATGATTGTAACAACCGGTTCTGATAAAGCTGTTCAGTCTTATTCGGGAACCAACGCCACAGATTCATCGTATTTGATTTCTCCTCAGATCCAGAGTCCGTCCGGAACTAAAACACTTTCTTTTAAAACAACTTTAGTGAGTCCTTCGCCGGGTCCCGGAACCATTCAGGTCGGAGTGGCCAGCAATCCTTCAGATATGTCTACTTTCGTTCCCGTTGGAACTCCTATTAATGTAAACACTATCGGAACCATCCAAAATGAGAGCATTCCTATTCCGGCTGTAACCGGGTCATATCTTGTATTCAAATTTACCCCAAGCAGCCAGCATGTAGCAGTTCAGATCGATGATGTAGTATATGATACTTCTTCTTCATTAAGTGTAAGAGATAACCATCCATCTGCAGGAGAAATCAGGTTTGCAGTAAATGCAGATCAGACCGCATTGGAATTTATTTTTAAAACAGCTCCGAAAAATATCAGGATCTATTCTGCTGTAGGAGAGAAAGTATCTGAGGGTAAATTAATCGGACGTCAATTTGGTATCAGCTCCCTACCATCAGGAGTTTATTTTTTGAATTTTGAAACAGCAGAAGGAAAAACCATTTCGTCCAAATTCGTAAAAAAATAAAAGTATCAGAGTATTTATTTTACTGTAAAACCGGCAGGACTATTGCCGGTTTTTTAGATTTGTAGAAAAGCTTTTGTGTCTTTTGTGGTTTTTAATTGTAACCACAGATAACAAAGATAGACACAAATGTTTACGGATAATTTTTGATCTCCGTCCTGATTACAGAAATCTATGATTTTTAAACTTATGTGCTCTTCTTAAACATAATGCTAGAGTCTTTAAAGCTTTTTTGTTATCCTGTTCTTAATTTTTGCTAGCAATGTAAACACGACAAAAATCATATTTTTATTTAGACTTATTAAAAATAATTATATAATTTTGTAGAATAGTTCTAATAATATAAATGATAATTATGAAAACAAAACTATTATTGGCATCTGTATTGGCTTTATCTGTTCAGCAGACGGTTTTTGCACAGACGGATGCATTAGGATATACCCAGCTGAATATGTCTATGGGCAACAATTACCAGAACCGTGTATTTGTCAACCTGACTGATGGGAATATGGTTTCACAACCAGCCAATACCTGGGATATTGCCTTTTACAGGAATTCTAATTTCGGTTTTGGCTCAAGAGTGAATGATGCTCTTGAAATCGAAGTATATGCCGCTTCCACCAACATGAACGACTGGGATAATATCGATATTAACAATATAGGTTCATGGGGAGCTCCCCTTTACAATCCGGATCAGACGACTGATCTAAGCCAGGGAGCATTTGAGCAGGGACCAATTACTACCCCATCGTCTCCCAACTACTCTCCAACGGGCTGGGGAGAATACAATTTTTCAACGCATCGCATTGAAGGAAGGGTTATTTTTGTTCTAAAATATACCAAAACAGGATCTTACGTAAAGTTTGCCATCGATGAAGCATTTGCAGGATATACTTTCAGATATTCTACATGGAACGGAAATGCCTGGGGACCTACTGAAACCAGAACAATTACCAACGGAAGTGATGATTCTTTTTTCAACTACTTTTCTTTCTCCACAGGAGCAAAAGTTCCCAATATGGAGCCGTCCAGGAGTGCCTGGGACCTTATGTTTACCAAATACTATACCTTCTATAATAACATCATGATGTACCCTCTTTCCGGAGCTATTCAAAACCCTAATGTAAAGGTAGCCATGGTACAACCGGAAATTCAGGCCACTTCAGCCTATTCAATACCTGCCAGCACCAACTTCTCTTCCAATATTACAACGGTAGGACATTCATGGAAAGGAATCGGCACAGTGAAAAGTGATGTAGTGTATTACATCAAAAAAGGAAATGATTACTATAGAATGTATTTTATTACCAACGGGGGAGCTACCACCGGAGACATGTATTTTAAATATAAAAACATCACCCAGACTTTAGGAATCAAAGAAGTGGGTAAAAAAGCTTCTTTTGGAATTTATCCCAATCCTGCAACCGCCGATAAAAAAGTTACAGTTTTGTTTGATATTAAAGAGAAAGCCAGCAATAAAGGAAAAGTTGAGGTTTATGACCTTACAGGAAAAACAGTCTATTCTGCGGATCTTGCTAATCAGGCAGGCTTCTACAGACAGGACTTAAATTTATCTCACCTTGCTTCCGGAAATTATCTTGTAAAGATTACCTATGGAGGAACTACTGAAACGAAAAAACTCATCGTGAAATAATTTTATTTAATACTTTCTATTTTTTCTAATAAAAAGGCGGTTTTCATAATGTTGAAACCGCCTTTTGATATAGGGCAATTTAATATATTTTAAATCCTTTGTAAACTTCTGTTGTGCTTTCCATCATCCTGGAAGCATCCCTGCGGAAATCCAGCAGATGGTCCTGACCATTGTGCCTGTTATGATGTTCAACACTTTCCCATAATTCAATCAGGAAGAAAGTTCCTTTATTGTCTTTGTCTTCAATAAGGTCATACTGAAGGCAGCCTTCTTCTTTTCTGGTTTCCTTTACAAGATTCTGAAACAGCTCTACTGCTTCCATCAGGTAATTTTCATTAAACTTAAAAAGTGCAATGATATGTAAGTTCATGTTTCAATATTTAGTGATGTAAAAGTAAAATATTTTCAAAACCAAATATATTTTTGAAGCCTTTATTTTTCCACATCAGGTTATATTTTCAGCTTAGCACTGATTTATAAATAGTTATAGAACTCATTATGATCACCAGTATTCCGATCACTAAAAACATCTTTTTTACAGGAAGCTTTGCTGTAAGCATTGCAGAAAATGGAGCTGTTATGATTCCTCCGATCAAAAGTCCGAGGATAATATTCCAGTGCTGAATCCCCAGGGTAAAGAAAAAGGTAACCGCTGCCGTAATGGTGAGAATACATTTGGCTACAGTAGAGCTTCCCACCGCAAACCTTGGAGTAAATGCATTTTTAATCAATGTTCCGGTTACTAAAGGTCCCCATCCTCCTCCTGCAAATGAATCTATAAAACCTCCGATAAGTCCAAGGCCTGTCAGGTTGGTTTTTCTTTTAAGGGCTTTGTTTTGTTTTTCTTTGAAAGCATTGGACAGGATCCGGAAACCTAAATACAAAGTATAAAATGCAATAAGGATTTTTGTAATTTTAGCATAATATTCTCCGAGGTAAGTGAGGCAAACAGCTCCGATAATCGCCCCAATAACAGCAGGAACAGTCAGTTTTTTTACCAGGCTTTTGCTTACATTTCTGAGTTTTACATGGCTTATACTACCGGCTGCAGTGGTAAAACTTTCTGCTGAATGAATACTTGCACTTACAATATGGGGAGGGATATTCAGAAACATCAACGTTGTGGTACAAATTACTCCATAGCCCATTCCCATAGATCCGGCTACAATTTCAGCGAAAATGCCCACCAGAAGCATCCAGTAAAAAATGTAATGATCTTTTGCCAGTACTGTTAAAAGTTCATCCATATACCCTAGTTCATACATGGAAAAACCTGTAATAGATAACAAGGCAAGGGTTATGAAAAGGATATTAAGTCTGATCTGGATTTTTCTTGAAATTACCATATTATTGTTACTTCAGTGTTTGCGGTTCCATTTGACAACAATATCATTGGACCATGCAAATATCTGATAAAATAATTATCCTACAAAACAGATAGACTAATAATTCAAAAAAAGGACCGGGTTAATCAACCAGATCCATTAAAGTTTTTTTCTCCAGAATATTCAGTGAGGCATCCCTGACTTCGATGAGGACATCGTGGAGCCCGCAATGCTCTTCATTACAGTCTTCACATTTTTCATAAAAATTCAGACTTACACAAGGTAGCATGGCAATAGGCCCGTTAACAAGACGGATAATTTTTGCCAGTTTAACGTTTTCAGGATTTTCCCTGAAGAAATACCCCCCTCCTTTTCCTTTTTTACTATCAAGGATGTCCGCTTTTTTCAATTCAAGCAGGATATTTTCCAAAAACTTTAAAGGAATCTTTTTATGTTCCGCAATTTCGGAAATAAGAATCGGACCGTCATTTCTTTTTTCTACAAGATATGAAAGTGCCTTAAACGCATATTGAGATTTTTTCGAAAGCATTACAGCAAAAATAAAGAAAATTGTTTGAAATGACTAAAATAAGTAAAAAGGTAAAATGATAAAAACAATAATTATTTGGCTTTTCACTTTTTTGTCTTTTTATCATTAAATCATTAAGTTTGCTTTTATGTTCAGTAAACAAGAAGCACAGCAATTAAAGAAAGAGTTTTGGACAGCTTTTGGGAAATCTTTTCCAAGAAAATGGATCCTCTATGATACCAAGGTTAAAGATTTAGCCTTTAAATTTTCTGCTGATAATAAAAAAAGCAGAGGTTTCTTTAGATATCGAAATGAAAGATGAAATTTTCAGAAATGCCTATTATGAAAAAATCTGGTCTTTGGAAGATATTTTAAAAGATTTCATCGGTGATTTTCATAAAGAGGAATATTTCACTTTGGAAAACGGAAAGATCATCAGTAAAATCTGGGTAGAAAAACACGGGGTTTCAATTTTTAATAAAAGTACATGGCAAGAAATTTATGAATTTTTTGTAGACAAAATGGACGGATTTGAACGTTTTTACTACGAGTATGAGGATTTTATAAAGGATATATGATATACTTGCGAAATAATTACTATTTTACGCCTTCAACTAAGATAAAAAAGAAACTTATCTTTGTCCCCCCACACACCACTAAACTAATAGATGAAATTAAATAATATGATTAAAAATGAGAAAAGTGTACAAAAACATTTTTGGAGAAGTCATTTCCAAAAACAACGCTGTGAAGCTAGATGAATATCACCTGTATTATTACCAGGAGCATTCGGATTTACTGAAAGAAATTGAATTTATCAGTGAAGACAGTATATACAACATCAATTACTTCCTGAGTGAAGAAGATGATGAGGAACAAATTGTAGAATACCTGAAAGAAAAATCAGACTTCTTCGATATTGAAAGAAGAGAAATTGCTGATGGATTTATTATTTCCACCAATAAGCTTTATTCGTTATCTGTAGATGATCATCCACTTATTTCCAAGACCGTTTTCAAAACGGATGATCCTGAAAATTTTTATCTGTTCCCAGGTTATTGATGAAAATACCCAGGAACCGCAGCTGGAAAAAACCATAAAATGCTGGTATACCACAGACGAAAACGGGGAAAAATATGCCGCAATTGAATGCAGCTACCAGGAAGACGGTAAACTGGAACTCGCTGTTGACAAAACCTCTGATCCTGATAATGAACAAAACTGGGCCCATTATGATTATGATACCTTCCAGGATCTTCAGGACAAAATAGCAACAGATATCAGTTATTACAGAACAGCCAACCTGCTTCCTAAAGAGGCTTTTCAAAAATAACATTATCTTATTTAGCTACATCTATTACATTTATTCTATATAATGGCAGAGCATATATGCGTTAATATTATTGATTTTGATGGCGAAAGGTAAATGGGTACCCCATTCTAAAAAAATTAATTAACACTCCCTATTTCTATATAAATAAAACCTTCATTGTTGTGAAGGTTTTTGTTTTTATTCTGGCATGAGCAGGATGCTGGCTAGCAAGAGCAGATATTTTACTGGATAAAAATATTGTGGACTTGTGGGTAAATTGGTGTTGCTTTTAGCCTTAGCTTTATCCACAAATCTACATCCTTTTAACATACCTCAAGTTCAACCTCGATTCAAAGCGGGGGCGCATTTTTCCTTATTTCGGGTGGTTGAAGCTTGGGCAAAAAGGTATTTTTCGGTGCTGGTTTTGGGATGGGAAGATTCGGGGGCGTTGGAAGCGGAGCACTTTGTGTGAAGCGTAGGAAAGCATTTTACATAATCTCAAATTATAGGTGCCGATGGTTTTGCCAGTAGCGGAGCTTGCGGAGTGGAAGGCAACGTTTAGGTACTGCTGCGCGTATAATTTTATTATGTAATTTGCTGTGGCATTAAAGTTCAGGGAAGTTTAGGCAAGCGTTGGAGAAAAATGTCTTTTTCTGGTGGCGGGCGGCAAATTCGAATCAAAATGCAAGCGTTGGATTTATTTCTTATATTTGATCATTTACTTTTTTTATGCACTAAAATTCTCATATTTGTATTTTCACTGTAATACAGGCTAGATATGGGTAACACAATAGACATCGAAAGTAAAATAAGCGCGCTCAGAAAGCAGAAAGATTGTCGCAAGGAGATTTTGTCCAGAAGATAGATGCTTTCCGGGAAATTATAGTAAAAATATGAACGTAATGAAAAGATACTAGAAGCATTATCTTTAATGTTATTGATACCTATATCCAAAATTTTAAAACTAAACAGGCTTTTAGATAAAAGTAAATTCTAACAAAATGAGCCAAAAAAAATTGAAAAATATTACTATGAAAAAATATATTCTAATACTGATTTCTTTTCTTTTTATTGGTTGTAGTTATGATAAAATTTATGAAAACAGAGAATCCGATAGACAGGAAGCTCAAAAGATAACTAACAAATTCTATTCTCTAATAAAACAAAATAACAGAGAGGAAGCATTTAAATTATTTAACCAAGAAACAACAAGCAAAGAAAAATTTAATTTAGTACTTGATAAAATAGAAAGTGAAAATGGACAAATTCAAAATGATAGCCTTATCAATTGGGAAACACATATTATTAAAGGAACAAATTCAAAATCTGATTATTTACTAGTCTATGAAGTAAATAGATCTATTACTAATACTCAGGAAGCATTTGTTATGCAAAAAATTAATGGTACTATTAAAATAGAGAAGTACAAAATAAACTTTGATATGTTAACAAAAAAAATAAAGCGAAAAAAATTACGCCTTATTTTTTTTATTATTCATAGCATTTCCAAGAATGAGTAATAATAGTATCTTGTTTATGAATATTAAAACTTAGCTCTCCTTTATTTTTTACTATTGTATCGCCAGCTTTTATTTCATTCCAATATAAATTCCACCATCGATTAGTAGTTTTACAAACCTTAGGCTTTTGTGTGAATGGATCATAGCCTTTTACTTCAAAATAAACAGAAGATGTAGGAGGTGTTTCAACGACTATAATACATTCTTCTTTAGAAAGCATTTTAGTATATTCGTTACAATTCACTTTTCCACAAGAAAATAAAAGAAGAAAACTAATAAATATAAATAATCTCATTTGTACATTAATTTAAATTCGGAGATTTCCCAATTCTAAAGTATTGCGGATTAGCTTTCATCCAATTGCTTATACTCATAGTGTTTGTTTTAGATTTTCCTACGCCATACCCTAATTCTAAGTTAAGACTTCTTGTTTCTGTGCCATAAGGAGAGAATTTTCCATTTGATGAACTTTTACTATACTCTCCGCCTATTTCATAAGATCCTGAATAAGCTGTAGATTCTCCTTCCGCACCACCAAAAACATCTGTATATTTTGATCCATCTGGATTTGTTCCGTAAGCATTCATCATGTTAAATTGAAATCCCATTCCTATACTTGGCAAATCTTGCTCCCCGTAAGTTCCAAACAAATTTACTTGGCCAGTACCTAAGTTATAAGCTAAGGTTAAGCTTCCTGAACTCTGAGCAAAGGAACCTCCAAAAGTAAGTCCTAAAGCATATTTTCCAAACATAGCAGACTCAGCGGCTCCAAGCCTTGTTCTTGCAGCCTGAAGATTTCTTTCAGCGATAACACCTTTAGGAGTTATTTTAACTTCTCCAACATCATAAACTCTTCCATCAGCAATTGGTTTCCCTCCAGCAGATTCGTCATAAACCACTCCGTTCGCAGCATAATTTAAATTTCCTTGTTGAGCTGTCTCACCAACATAGCTTCCTTTTATTCCTTTATCATTTAAATCCTGCTGGCTTTTTATATCATCTCTAAACTCCATTTGGCCTAAAGAGTTTTTGAACCAATCTTCATTTTGTCTTCCGTCTGGATCAATAAACCTAATCGGATTATTGTAAGCATAATTGTAAGTACTCCATCGTCTAGAGGTTTCCGCCAGCGGATCCACCACGCCCCATCTTCCCAGATCCGGCATATACATCCTTGCCCCATAATCATACATTCCCGTCTCCTGTAGCTCCTTTCCATTGTACTTGTAATTAAAGTACCCTCCTAAAAGCCCTTTTCCCTGGCCAATATGGTTTAACCCGAACGGATAATAATTGTTAGTATCCGTCACTTGAGCAGCACCTACGCTGTTTTTAGTATAGTCTTACCCTCGCATTTCCAAGGTGATCCCTGTATTGGTAAATATAGCGGTTTTCAGCGAAACTATTAAAATCCTTCTGCTGTTGGTACAAAATCAAGACGCCATTCCGGGGTAATAACACCCGGCTCAAGAATTTCCCCGGATTCCTTATAA
>NZ_JPEQ01000024.1:0-61866 GCF_000738495.1 Chryseobacterium sp. P1-3 | reverse complement strand
TTCCATCTTCATCTTTTACTGTATTTTTATATAGTTGATTGGGAGCAAAGGTTTGTGTTGATGATAAACTCAGAATACTTTTAGTCGCATTGTTTTCCCAGGTTGTGGAAGTAACAAATTGATAGACTTCATCAGAAGCATTCGTTCCATATTCAAATTTCACAGGTTTACCAGCCCAGTCATTACCCACCTGGATCTGTTGCTGAATTCTATCCAAAGGTGAGTTTTCCGGCACTTTTTCTGAATAAATCTTTTCCGCACCATAGATGGATGAAGCATTTCCAAGAGGTGAAGCATAGATAGCTCCGTTCTGGGTTCCGGATTGGGGAATGGGTAGGTAATCTTTAACCTGCCTTCCGAAACCATCATATTCAATATGGGTAACCACATCTTTGCATAAAGGAGAGGCTTTTACGCCAACTACCTGTTTGGGCCTGCCAAGGCCATCAAAATATTGAACAGTTTCGGATGATTTTGTGGCTGTTGTTCCGCTGTAATCAAGATAAGTTTTAGTCTGCACATAGTTTTCCGTATTGGGAAGTGGGGTAAGCTGGGCTTTTACATTGCCCAACAGCAATATTCCTACCGGGATAATTATCTTTTTCATCAGTTATTAGTTTTTATAATTGTACTTCATTTCTTTCAGCACTTTGCCATTTACATCAATCACTTTCTCAAGTCTGTTAGCCGAATCATAAATATAGCTTTCCCTTATCCCGGATGGTGGGGTGATGCTTCGAACTCCTATCAAAGGATCGTAAGTGTAAGTGGTAACCGGGTAACCGGACAGGCTGTTTCTAAAGGTATTCAATGCTGATAAGAATGATGTCTCATCATTATTAGTTCCTGCTGTTGCATCGGTATCGGAAGCACTAATAATCGCATTAATAGCAGATGGATTGATATCTGATAATTTTGTTCCTTCTATTTTAGCAATAGGTTGAGTCTGGTTATAGCCCCAAATAATTACGGTTGAAATTCCGCTTTTTGTAGTGTATTGCTGTAGATTTCCCTTAGAGTCATACTTGTCATAAGTAACTTCGGTTGTAGGAGCTGACGTTTGAGAATCATAAGACAATACAGAAGTAGGAAATAATGTTGCCGGATCATCATATTTTGTTTCAGTTTTGGAAATGATTTTTCCGGGATCATTGGTGTTCTGTTTTTTTGTCACAGTCGTTTCCAAAGGGATACCAATCATATTGGCGTTAATCAACTTTTGATTTCCTTTTTCGTGGGCATAAGCGTAGTTAGCTTCATTGATCATTCCGTCTGACAATGTACTTAATTGCTTACTTAACTGATAATGAGAAGGATTATTATAGAAATACTCAGTTTTAGTTTCAACAGGTATGCCGTTCAAATAATCAGTAGTCTTCTGAGATTGTAAATAAGTAAAACGGCTGATGTTTTTATAATACACTACATCCAGATTTTCAAAATTATTCCACGTTCCATCATTTACCAGAGGCTCATAAATTTTTCGCCTGCTGATACCTCCTAAGTAAGATGTTCTTGCCTGATCTTCAATATAATTATTTTCAACAGTTTTTAAGGTCAATCCTGCATTGTTTTTATAGACGGTTAATAACTCTTTACCGCTATTCCAGCCTGAGTTTGTCCATGGAGCCGAGATGATTGGGTTTCCTTTAATAGAATTTCCCCAGTAATCTTGACTTAAACTAAAATGGTGTATAGTTTTTCCTTGTCCCTCTATTTGTTCTTCCACGGTATCATAGAAAATATTGGGGGTAAAAGAAAATAATCTTCCTATGTTTGTTGAGGTAATGGCAGTATAAGAAGATAATACGGGTATTGTATTAGTATTCGCACAAAAAGAAGCTGTAGTTATAACGTCCTTAAAAATTGGGTCTCTTACAACATGGATTGAGTGCTCGCCATCATCTCTAATATATTTATATTTTCTAGTGATGGGTATACCATCACTGAGAGTATCAACTGTTGAAGCAATCCTATATCCACCTTGTAATACATCTTGTAATATATATTTATCTTCCTGGTCAAAATAGTAGACCTGAATATACGCCTGACAGCAGACAAACCATGCTTTTACAGTAATTTTAACAGTTTTGTCTTTCTCTACATATACATAGGCTGTTTGATTATTATTCAAGGCAGAATCTGCTGTATTTCCAATAGGGCTTAATCCAACACCAGGAATCATCTCAAACAAAGGTAGAGAATTTCCATTTTGATCTTTTACCCACATTTCACCTTTTTGTTTATCTGTTTCTAAATCCGGACTGTCTTTACAGTAGCCATATGGGTATAGGTAATTAGCTAATCCAATACGAACGTACCCAGACTTTGCAGGTGTAATAGTCAACTCTTGAGTTGAATCATATGTATTGGAATTATTGACAGCTGAAGCACCTATATTAACTTCTGGTGCAGGAATCAAAACATTTTCTTTTCTTACATGATTTTCATAATTGAACAAGGTGCTTCCCCCTGTCGGATAAGTAATGATCTTTAATAATCCGTATTGGCCATAGGAAGGTTCAACTTTCTGATTGGCTCCATTGTATTGAGGAGCTGTAGTATCATTACTCGAAAATAATTGAGGCACAAGACTGCTATTGCTTGCTCCATTATAATATCCCCACATATCCCTGGAAAAACTTAATCTTGATGGAAAGCTTTGAGGATTATTATACGTGAATTTATGAGACGAATTGGTTTTATTATTCAATACTTCGGTTAAGAATACTCTTGAAGAATTTGTTGTTAAATAATTAAAACTAATATCATCCATGATAATATTGTTATGATACTTCTTTATATTGACTAATTTCGAATAATCTTCGTTTTGGGCTAAGTAGGAAAAAACGATTGAATTATTATTGGCATCATATATCTTTTTGATTTGTTTGCCATTTACTATCTGTTGTGATTCTGCCGTAAGCCCTATTTCAGGTAGTATTGTATAATACTCTACAAGGCAATAAGGGCGATTAATTTGATCATATCTTATACTTCCATATTTTTGTTGAGCACCACTTGTATACGTCATAGTTTGAGATTGTGAGACTATATTTGTATAATTTACATCCTGATACTCAAAAGAAAGAGTTTGCCCATTAGTGGTAACAATGGAAGAAAGATACCAAGATTGAGCATATTGCGATGGTATCTGATGTACACCAGTGTTCAACGTTCTATTTTGTATATACTCTACATCATTAAAATTATACCGGACACCATTATCCAAGATAATAGAAAATAAATTCCCATTATCATTTCGTAAAATTTTATAATCTTTTTGGTCTAGCATTATAATTTTACCTACTTTATTGATTACAAATTTTACACTATTCCCACCAAAATTAGCAGTATATACATCAGGTTCAGAATCAAAATCATCATTTTCACATAATGTCAGATATGCTGTTTGTTGGGAAGGAAAGTTTTCCAACAATGGAACATCTCCACTAGCAATACTACTTTGTTCATCAGGCTTGTCTCTTATAGTTCTGGTAATTACTCCACCGGAGATAAAGGTCCAGCCTAATCCTACGGAGCCATTCATTTCGTCCACATTAATTCCATTGGAAGCATAATTTAGAAACACGGAGTTAGTTATTCCATCTACTGTTAACTCTGTAATAGGAATATTAATATTGGGGGCTCCGGTAAACATTCCTATGGGAACATTCCCATACTGGCTGAATTTAAAAGATTGGGGACTTGTTGGTAATATTTTAGGAATGTATTTTCCTGCATCATTTGTATTAGTAGTATAATCTTGAGATGTGTTACTCTGTCCATAAATCAAAGCAGAAATAGCAATTCCTGCCAATGTTATATTTTTTCTCATGAGTGTTTATTTTTTAATCAGTTTAGCATTCGCCGTTTTATTAGTATCAGTCTTTATCGTCACCAGATAAGCCCCCTGAATCAAAGCCTGGGTATTAATCTTAGTCACTTTATTCTTAGTTTTCAAACTCTGAAGCTGTCTCCCGCTCATATCATACAACAAAATCTCAGCTTCCTTGAAATCAACGCCGATTTCTATATACGCATAATCTGACACTGGGTTAGGATAAATCTTAATATCATATTTTTCAATTAACTGATCAACCTGCTTGTCTCCCAATTTTACAATCTTCCAGTTTTCTTTCCCCAGCTCTTCTGCGCTGGTTCCTGCAAGGATAATAGAACCATCCCTGTTGAGCTTCAAGTCTGAGAGCCTTTCCTCTCTTTGCCTCGATTCTCCTCCCACATGTTTCCGCCACTGCTCATTGCCATTTCCATCCAGGTACAGCATCCAGAAAGTTTCATCGTCCTTTTCAATCCTTCCTTCTGCCTGGGTGTAACCTCCCAAAAGAATTCCTTTGGTAGACTTCCCGCTTCCTGCTTCCAGCTCCCCGCCTATCACACTCATCCCCATCAAAATATCCCGGTTTTTAAAGTTGTAGGATTTTTGCCACTCCTCTTCGCCTCTTTCGTTAAGGGCAATTAGCCAAAGGTCTGTTCCTTCCTCTATTCCTACTGTTTTGTTCCCGGATCTTTCCGATCTGGATTCTCCTCCGATGAGATAGCCGCTGGAGGTCAATGCCAGGGTCCTCAAATGATCATCTCCTTTACCTCCATAGTTCTTTTCCCATTCTATCTTCCCGGTTTTGTCCAGTTTTACAATCCAGTAGTCGCCTTCACCATAGTTGCTGCTGGTTTTTGGCATTTGGCTTCTGGTTACAGAACCCGCAGTTTTGGAAGATAAATCCGGGGTATTAGTTGTTGATTGACTATTGCTCATATTAACAACTCCGCTTCTGGAATAGATGCCTAACAAAGCGCCACCGTCTTTCGTGGGAATCATTTTTTCAACTTCCTCTAAACCTTTTCCTCCTAAAACAAGTTGCGAGAGTTCTTTTCCCTCTTTATCAAGTCTTATTATCCAGACATCTTTGGAACCGTAACCCTTAGAAGAGTTTTGTACATTTCCCGCTACAAAGAATCCTGAATCGGTGGTTTGAATCACTGCCCTGGCTTCTTCATCGGAAGGGCTTCCCAAAGTTTTCTGCCATAATTCATCCCCGAATTCGTTGATTCTGACCAGCCAGATATCAGAGCCGCCTTTGGAATCGTCCTTTTTATCCAGCCCTTTTCCGGAATAGGAGGTCCCGGCTAAAAGGAAGCCCCCATCCTGCGTGGTTACAGTAGCTGACAAATAATCATGGTTTTGCCCTGAGAAATACTTCTCCCAGACCTGTTCTCCCTGTTGGTTTAATTTTACCAGGTGGAAATCGTAGCCGTTGTTCTGGCTGGCAGCATTTCCTGCTCCCTGCTTCCGGATTCCTGCCTGAATACTGCTGCCTGTGATAAGGTACTGCTGGTCTATTGTGGTGGACACCTGGCTCAGGAAATCCTGCGTTGAGGATTTGATGTCTTTTTGCCAAACCACTTCCTGGGCCGATAAACCTAAGACTATACACAAAGTGAGTGTACTCATGTAGAGCTTTTTCATGTATTGTTGTTTTTAAAAGTTATTACTGGTTTAAATTTTACGAATTTAACAATTTTTAACACACCAAATCCTATAAATGTGACTTAATATGAATGTTAAACTCTCACGAGGCAAATGTATTGACGCTAAGCGACAAAAGCTGTCGCATTTTATTACAACTAAAAAACAAAAAAGAGAAGCGTTTGCCTCTCTTTAATTTTATCTAAATTTCTTTTTCCTCAGCCAGAAGAACAACCCTCCCATTAACCCAATAATTGCCAGCGGAAGCAATAAATTCAGCCATTGCCAGTTTGTTTTTTCTTCGGTAATTCTATGGCGGTCCAGAAGTCTCTCTTCAATATTCCTGTTTCTCAATTCCATGAGGTTGCTGTCGTCCAGCAGGTAATCTAATGCGTTCCTCAGAAACTGTTCGTTTCCAAATTGTTCGTTGGTCAACAAATCTACTCCTAAAGGAAGTGGTTTCCCTTTGATTACTTTATTTCTTCCAACGTCTCCGTCAGCAATAACGATCATTTTATTCTCAGGACTTGCTGCCCTGAAACCCGGATAAGACTTTCTTTCAATCCTGGAAGCATAGGCAGAATTAAACTTTCCTTCCAATGCTACCGCGAAAATTTTCGGTGTACTTGGTTTTTCCATCTGTCCAAGGCTGTCTACACTGGCGATTTCTTTTAAATCAACATAGTTAGGAACCTGCTTCAATAAAGTTCTTTCACTGGATTCAAAAAGTACTTTTGTTTTGATATTCTTTCTGCCGCCCAATGTATCAATAGAAGTAGGAAATTCAAATTTTACAGGATTAATATTTTTCGTAATCGGATTATTATTCTCTGCGATCCCGAGCGGGTAATAAGGCCAGGGTAAACTCGTGTATTGTGGATTACCACTCACCTCCCCGGTTACTAACCTTAATAAGGCAAACTTCTTAACATCTTTTACCAGCGCGGGGTTGATTCTGATCCCATAATTGAAAAAGAAATCGGTCATATTGATGTCAACAGGGAAAGGCATTACTTTTTTAGCTCTTGTCAATGTATCCATTTCAGCATTTACAGCATCAATCATCCAAAGTGTCTTCCCTCCATTCATAATATACTGGTCAAGGATTACCTTTTCATTATCGGTAAATGCTTTTCTGGGTTTTGCAATCACCAGGGCACTCATTTGTTTCAGTAAAGGAACATCTTCCAGTGAAAGTTCGGTCTGGTTCTTAGGAATAATAGGTCCCGCATCATAATTCTCCATGGCCAATTGTACAAATCCCTGAAACTCATCCGGATTCAATTCATCATGATTGACTAAAATTCCTATTTTCTTTCTTTTATCAGCTGCGATATTCTTAATGTTTGAAACCAGGCTGTATTCCAATCCTTCAATGGACCTTGTCAGCTGCTGATCAGCATCAATACCGGCCTGTTGTACCACCAGCGGAATGGAAACCCCATCAGCCTCGTATTTGATTACAGCATAGGGAAAAAGGGTAATCTGGGAAATTTTACCATCTTTAATATCAGGAAGAATAGACGGCTGCATTCCCATGGCCATCAGGGTATCCTGGGACATTTTTGTTTTGATAGGATCGATGAATTTAAAATCGATTTTTGGATTAATTTTTCTGAACTCTTCCAGCATAAATTTTGTTTCGCCCTGAAGCTGCTTAAAGCTTGCCGGGAAATCCCCTTCAAGATAGACCTCAACAGTCAAAGGTTTTTTAACAGACTCCAATACTTTGATGGTATTATCAGAAAGCGTATATCTCTTTTCTTTGGTTAAATCGAGCCTGCCTCCCGAATAAGCCAGGATAATAACCAGGGGAACGATAACAAATAAAAAAATTCCTAATGGAGATTTAACATTAATCTTCTTCATAGCTCTACTTCTTTTTGTTAATAAAATGATTGGACAATACTAATGAAGCTCCGATAACCAGAATAAAATAGGCTACATCTTTCAAATCAATAAGTCCTCTTGTAAAGCCTAAAAAAATGCTGGTAGAAGCCTATATTCTGAAGGATAAAATCTGCTCCCCCCAACAATTTATAACTAGCCAGTTGCTCAATACCAAAATACATGATAAAGCACATGAAAACACCCAGCAAATAAGCCATAATCTGGTTTTGTGACAATGAAGAAGCCAGGATTCCCACTCCGGAAAAGGCTGCAATTAAGATTACCAGCCCGATATAACTTCCGAATGTCATCCCCAGGTCAATATTTCCTTCCGGAACTCCCAGAACGTATACTGTATAAAGATAAATCAGAGAAGGAATAAGGCATAAAATCCCAACAATCCATACCGAAAGGAATTTCCCGGTTACCAGGTCTGAAACCTTCAATGGCTGCGAAAAAAGCCAGTTTAAAGTTCCTGTCTGCTGTTCTTCAGCAAAAGTTTTCATGGAAAGTGCCGGAATAATAAACATCAACAGCCATGGAACTAAGACAAAATAGCTTTGCAGCGATGCCTGCCCGATTTCAAAAATATTGGAATCATTGTCGAAAAAGAACAAAAATAGTGTTGCGATAAGACTGAAAGCAGCAATAATAATCCATGCACTCCAGTTCCCAAAGTAACTCCAAAGTTCCTTCTTTAAAATTGCAATCATAGTTTTTTGTAAAAATGTAAAAGGTATCGTGTATCAAGGGTATACACTCTACTCCACAATTATTTGTTTTTTTTATTTTTATTAACGAGTTTCACTGTCATCATGATCAGAAATACAAGAACGAAAAATCCTGTAATTAATTGCCACCAATACTCAATTACCATGGATTTCAGAATAACGGTAAAGACCACGAGGAATAAAATAAATGTAGCAATTTCATTTGCCTGTCTCAATTTGATATTGGCAATCGGTAATGTATTTCCATGCAATATCTTCAGTTGAAGCACTTTTTTCCAGCACCAGTAATGATAAGCAGCCAACCCGATCAGGAAAGTCAGTTTCAGATGGAACCAGCCCATTTTCATCAGTCCAGGATTTAACAGGATCATTACCAGTCCGCATACTGCCATAATCACTCCGGCAGGTACAGTGATAATGTTCCACAGCCTCCTGGCCATAAAGGCGTACTGCTCCCTCAGAATTTTCTTTTTCTCTTCCGGGAATTCATCAGTATCCTTATAGTAAACAAAAATTCTTACGAGATAAAAAAATTCCCGCAAAATAGCTTACCATAAAAAATAATATGCAGCGCTTTGATTATTGTATAAAGCATTCAGAAAAAATTAAAAGCAAAGATAAGGTTTTATCTAATTGTTAAAAATAAAATTCTTTTGATCCGGAAAATATAACGGGAATTGCATTTTATATAAAAATATTTCGGCTCGGGGCAGCAAAGCTGCCCGAGCCGAAGATTATATTTTCATGAATGAGATCATCCCGTATTAAGAGATCACTCCTAATTCCTTCCCTACTTTTTCAAATGCGGCAATCGCTTTATCCAGATGCTCTTTTGTATGGGCAGCAGACAACTGTACCCTGATTCTCGCTTTTCCTTTAGGTACTACCGGATAGAAGAATCCGATGACATAAATTCCTTCATCCATAAGTCTTTCAGCCATTTTTTGTGAAAGTGGGGCATCGTAAAGCATTACCGGAACAATAGCGGCATCACCATCAGGAATATCAAAACCTTTGGCTTTCATTTCAGTTCTGAAATACGCTGCATTTTCCATTACTTTATCACGGAGAGAGGTGTCTTCAGAAATCATATCCAATACCTTCAAAGCAGCTCCTACAATACCGGGAGCCAGTGAGTTGGAGAATAAGTAAGGACGGGAACGCTGTCTCAGCATATCAATAATTTCCTTTTTACCGGAAGTAAACCCTCCAAGAGCCCCTCCTAAAGCTTTTCCTAAGGTAGAAGTAATAATATCTACTCTTCCCATTACTTCATTGGCCTCATGGGTTCCACGTCCTGTTTTACCGATAAATCCTGTTGCATGAGAATCATCCACCATTACCAGGGCATCGTATTTATCCGCAAGATCGCAAAGGCCTTTTAAATTAGCCACGATACCATCCATTGAGAAAACTCCGTCCGTTACGATAATTTTAAAACGATGATTCTTTTCAGAAGCCGCAATAAGCTGTGCTTCCAGATCTGCCATATCATTATTCTTATATCGATATCTGGCTGCCTTACAAAGGCGCACCCCGTCGATGATAGATGCATGGTTCAGTTCATCAGAAATAATAGCATCCTCTTCAGTAAATAAAGGTTCAAAAACACCACCATTAGCATCAAATGCAGCCGCATAAAGAATAGTATCTTCAAGTCCCAGGAAATCGGCAATCTTTTTTTCCAATTCCTTGTGAATATCCTGTGTTCCACAGATAAAACGTACAGATGACATCCCATATCCGTGAGAGTCAATCATATCCTGGGAAGCTTTCATTACTTCCGGATTGTTGGACAGTCCAAGATAATTATTGGCACAGAAGTTCAGAAGTTTCTTCCCGTTGGCTTCTATTTCTGCACTCTGCTGAGAAGTGATGATTCTTTCTCTTTTGTAAAGTCCGTCATTCTCAATATTCTGAAGCTCATTCTGTAAATGCTGAAGGTATTTTTCAGAGATCATTTTTCGTAATTTTTTAGATGTGCTAATTTAATAAAAAGGCGGTAAAATATGACCTTTTATCAGGTTAATTCTAAAAATTTGATTTGTTTCCGGTTTTTAATATACTTAGTCTACTAATTTAGTAGGATAATAAGTATATTTGTTTAAAATTTGGAAATATGAGATTAAAACCTATTCAGAAAGTGAGTCAGATAAGTTCAGGAAAATTTATCAATCAATATATGAAACCACGTCTTCCGGTTGTTCTTGAAGACTTTATAGATCCGGAAAGCCCTGCCTTTCAAAAATGGAATTATCAGTATTTCAAAGAAATTGCGGGAAATATTCCTGTTAATATATACGGAAGTGAACTTGATTCCCTGGACAGAGTCGCCAGCAATCCTATTGCACAAACTACATTCTCTGAATACCTGGACCTGATAAGTACTTCTCCTACCGAACACCGGCTTTTTTTATTTAACCTGCTGAATAGTAAACCGGAATTGAAAAATGACATTATCTATAATGATGTGACTAATGGCAAAATATTAAAATGGCTACCATTTATGTTTTTTGGAGGAGAAGGCTCAGTGACAAGGAATCATATTGATATCGATATGTCCCATGTTTTTATTACTCAGTTCCAGGGAACCAAAAGGATATGGCTATTTCCCTGGGAACAATCGGATCTCATGTACAGGCTGCCCTATAATTTCCACAGCCTTGCCAATATTAAAAATCCAGATTATTCCGAATTTCCTGCACTGCTGTATCTGACAGGCTATGAAACACTTCTTCATCCCGGCGAAACGCTTTATATTCCTTCCGGATGGTGGCATTATATTCAATATGAAACCGGGGGATATTCTGTCTCTGTACGTGCTCTTCCATCTGCTTTTTCTGAAAAATGGCGTGGATTTAAAAACTTAGTGATCACCCGGAATTTTGACAATCTGATGCGGAGACTTCTCAAAGAAAAATGGTTTAAATACAAAACAAGAATTGCCCGGGAAAGGGGAACTAAAGCCGCTAAAAAACAAAGAAGCTTTCAAATATGAAAACTTCCTGTCTGTCTTTAAATATCTCGTTCTGTTCTATCCTATTTTAATCACGGAACAGCACAGCCTACTGTTTAATGAATTTAATATTTTTCTCTTTGATCGTAAAGACATAGGCTCCGGGAACCAACTCATAAATCCCGATTGATTTTCCAGGTTTATAAATTCCCTCCTGCAATAATTTTCCATCTATTGCATGAATGGAAAATGCTGTTTCTTTGTGAACTCCTTTCAGATAAAGTTCATTTTTTGCAGGATTGGGATACAAGCCGAAATTATCTTTCTCTGCTGAAGCTACGCTTAATGTATTATCCTGGCTTACGGTAGAATTCCTTTCAAGTATCTGATATTCATAATTAAACTGAACACTGGCTATAGGAAATGATATTGTTTCGGTAAAATACTGATCATTAGAGGTATTATTCAATACCAGATAAGCAGTCTGTCCGCCGGTTCCATTCACTTTTACAGGTAACGGCATATCAAAAAAGGTTACTGCAGGGCTGCTTTGAGTCTGAGAAACCTTAAATACAGCCTGGTTTCCCGATTGTCTCCACTTTATAGTATAGGTAGGATAGCCCTCCCCGTAAATCCAGTCATTAAAAAATTCTGTAAAATCTTTCCCGGTAGACTGAAGCAGTGAAGCACTGAAATCGGAAGTTTTTACATAATTATAAGCAAGTGCCGGTCTTGCATGATAGTCTTTCAGTGCCTGATAGAAAGCTGTATCACCCAAAATCCATTTCAACATTCTCAAAACATAGGCTCCTTTGGCATAACTCAGCCTGCTGTCAAAGATTCTGTTGATACTCGAAAGTCCGTTATCAGGAACATAAGTGCTTCCTCCCGTACCGCTTGTTATATAATTGATCTCTCCTGACAGATAATTCATAAATTCAGAATTGGTCATCAGTAGTTTTTCATTGGCAAGATGCTCCCCAAAAGTAGCAAATCCTTCGTTGAGCCAGATATCATTCCACGCTCCGCACGTTACTTTATCACCAAACCATTGATGGGCAAGCTCATGGGCAATAAGTCCTCTTCCCCAGCTTCCTAATGAGGACATTGTCTGATGCTCCATACCACCGCCGTAAATATATTCCATGTGTCCATATTTTTCATTACGGAAAGGATATGGTCCGAAATACGTTTCAAATGTATTCATTATTTGTTTGGTCCACTCAATATTAGCCATGCTGGTAGCATTGGTACTGGTAGACGGATAAACGTAATTCACAAATGGAAATGGAGGATTTCCGATTGTATCATTCAATTTCACAAAATTGGTAATAGAAAGAGCAATCAGATAAGCAGGAGTAGGATACATTGTTCTCCAGAACGTAAGCTTCTGATTGTTGGAAAGAGATGTTTCAGACATCAGTTTTCCATTAGCAGCCACATTATATTGTGCAGGTGTAGTGATTTTAAAATTCAAATCTATCGATTTTATCATTCAGGCTTTGTTTTGTAGGAAACCAGTCCTGAGCTCCATAGGGCTCATTTAAAGTGGAAAGAACCGGGGTACTTCCCTGGCTTCCTGTAGAGAAAGCATTATTGTTGGTAGCGGGTGCTCCTGAATAATGAATGGTTAGAGAATCTACTGTATTGGCAGGAATAGAGGCTGGAAAATCAATTTTTATTTCTTTTGTAGGAAGCTGTTGAAAAGCAACATTGGCCCCGTGATATTGTACCTGGGAAACCGTCAGAGAGTTCGAAAGATCAAAATAGATACTTCCCATGCTCTGATTCGGTTTAAAATGGGAAGTTACTGATCCGGAAATATAATAAACTGCCGGATCTAAAGTCACATCCATCCTCTGGTACTGCAAATCGTAATTTAAAGTATTCGGATTAATATTATAAGCGACCATTTTACTGGCAAAGGATTTCATCTCCTTTTTAACCAATCCTTTCTTTTCGATGTTTTCATTGTTTTTTTGCCCATAAAACTGCTGACAAACCAACAGAACCAACAACAAAAGATAGATTTTTTTCATAATTAGAAATTTTATATCATTCAAATATAAAAAAAACCTTTTAATCATTGATTAAAAGGTTTTTATAATATATAAAAGATTTTTTAAAGATCCAGGGCAGGCGCCAGGATTTTCTCCATTCTTTTCTTCACCATATCTACAGATCCTGCGTAATTATTAACCATTAAAGAAAATACCAGTGTTTTACCGGAATTGGTTTTTAGATAACCGGCTAATGTTTTCACTTTATTTAAAGTTCCGGTTTTAGCAAAAACCTGTCCGTTTCCTTCTCCCAGGAACATTCTTTTCAATGTTCCGGACTGTCCTCCTACCGGTAAGGAAGTCAGATAAGATTTATAATATTTTTCATCCATTAAAGAAGTTAAAAACTTTACCTGAGAAATAGGAGTTACATTATTACTTCTTGAAAGTCCGCTTCCATCCATATAGTTCAGGCCATTCATATCAAAACCGATTTCTTTTAAATGTCCCGTCACTACCATTCTACCCGATTCTGACGTCTGATCACCCATTTTCTGGAATCCTACAGTTCTTAACAAGGCTTCAGCTAATGAATTATCGCTGTGTTGGTTCGTATAATAAATGATGTCACCCAAAGTCGGAGATTTGTAAGCGGCCAGCATTTTTCTGTTTTCAGGAGTGGCGTCCGTCATTTTAGGAGTTACTTTTCCGGTGACAGGAATACCGCTCTTTACCAGGGTTGTCCTGAAAGAATTGGCCAGATACGCCGGAGCATCCGGAAGCTTCGTTGTTAAAATACCTTCTCCATCATACTTTTCGGCATATACCATTTGATTGGCATAAGGAGAAACATAAAAAAACTTTTTTTTCTTGAAGAGAATCCTCCTTTTTTTACAATTAATTTTTCATTGGCAGGATTAATTCCCCGGGTCGTACCTACAGGCAGATAGTAATTATTATTTTCTAGCCATACAACATTTTCCGGAAGCATTGAAATATTGCCTTTGAAAAGCGCTGTCTGAATAATAATATCACCGTTTACCTTCCTGATTCCTTCCCGCGTGAGGCCTCCCACAAAATCTGAAATAATATCCCTGTAAGACCATGCTCCTGCTTTATTGGTTCCTAAAGACGGATCACCACTTCCTATCACATACAGGTTTCCGTTTAAAACCCCATTTTCATCCACAGTTCCTGAATACTCCAGCTGGGTCATCCAACGGTAATTCTCCCCAAGCAAATGCATGGCTGTTTCTGTTGTTAGCAGCTTGGTAGTAGAAGCCGGAACTAACGGAGTATTCTCGTTGTACGAAGAGATCACCTTCTTCGTTTTCGGATCATACACTACGAATCCCCAGTCTGCATTTTTCAGCACAGGATCCGCCATCATTGTGTTTACATTAATGTCTACGAGTTCTTTAGCCGACAACACAGTTTTCTCCACCACCGAACTTACGGGGGAAGGAAGATTTAAACTATTTTTTTGATTGTCGTAATTCTGAGAATAAAGAACCGTAGAAACGGTAGATTGAGCCAGGAAAAAACCAGAAGCCAACACCGCTGCACTTGAAATATATTTTCTGAAATTTACCATCTATCCTTTTTTTGTTCTATAGTTTGAGGTGATAAAAAATGATAAGTTAAATCATTCAATACAACATCAAACACTTAATCAACGTCCAAAAGTAGAAATTATTGTCATAAAACGGATCATAGCGCTCTTATAAAAGAGTGTAAAATTTGTTAAAACTTGTTAAAAATCCACAAAAACATCTTTTTTAATGCTTTGATATGCAGTGATTTCATCAAATTCTTTCAAACTTATCAAAACCATCTTCTTAAACCTGTCATAGTTTTTTCCACGGGGAAGTTTAAGCAGAATCTGGAATTGATATAAATTATTTAACCGGGCAATCGGGGCTCTTTCCGGGCCTAATATACAATCTTCGGGCAGGTATTTTCTTAAAATAGAACCCAGAAACTGAGAAGCACGATCTGCCTTATCTTCCTTTCTGTGTTTCAGCTCTATCATAATCAGTTTTGTAAATGGTGGATAATGGAATTTTTGCCGTTCCGTAAGGATATATTTATAAATTTTTGCCGGGTTATTCATCTTGATCAGCTGAAATACAGAATGATCAGGATTATAGGTCTGAATCAGGATTCTTCCTTTTCCGGAAACCCTTCCCGCTCTTCCGGAAACCTGGGTAATCAGCTGATAAGCTCTTTCTTCCGCCCGGAAATCCTGAACGTATAATAAGGAATCGGCCTTAGGAATTGCTACCAACTCAATATGATCAAAATCAAGTCCTTTAGAAATCATTTGTGTTCCTACCACGATGTCTGTTTCCCTTTCTTCAATTTTCTCATAAAGCTTTTCGTAAGCAAATTTCTTTCGCATGGAATCTACATCCATTCTGTCCACTTCATTTTCTGGGAACAATTTGGAAACTTCTTCATGAATCTGTTCCACTCCTACTCCCCTTTCGTTCAGGTTTTCAGAGTTACATTTCGGGCAGATTCTTGGCTTTGAAGCCCTCTGGCCGCAGTAGTGGCATTTCATTTCATTTGCTGCCTTATGGTAGGTCATGACCACATCACAGTTTGAACAGTAATTCACATAACCACATGTTTCACATTCCACTACATTGGCATAACCACGACGGTTATGAAGAACAATAACCTGATTTTTCGCATCTACCGTTTTCTTAATTTCATCAATAAGTCTCAAAGAAAAGTTTCCCGAAACTTTTTTTAGATTCCTGGGCTTCTTTGAAATTGATCAGCTCATATTCCGGTAAATTTACATTTCCGAATCTTTCATTCAGAAAAACATATTTCATTTTATCTTTTCTGGCTCTGTAGTAGCTTTCCACAGATGGAGTTGCCGATCCTAAAATGACTCCTGCATTATAGAAACCACCTAAAACCAGCGCTACATCTTTTGCATTGAAATAAGGGGAAGCTTCCTTTGGTTTGTAAGCCGAATCATGCTCTTCGTCCACGACAATTAACCCCAGGTTTTGATAAGGTAAAAACAAAGCATTCCGGGTGGCGATAAGGATGCGGATATCATTCTGTTTAATCCTTCTCCATACTTCCACCCTTTCAAAGTCAGTTAACTTCTGGTGATAGAAGCCAAGCTGCCTGCCGTATTTTTTTTCCAGTCTTTGGGTAATCTGTTTGGTAAGAGAAATTTCAGGAAGCAGGAATAAAACATTTTTCTCTTCCTGAATACATTCTTCTATTTTCTCTAAATAAATATGGGTTTTCCCGGATGATGTGACCCCGTGAAGCAGAACATTTTTTCCTTCTTCAAAGGCTTCGTCAATTTCGGATTTGGCTGTTTTTTGCTGCTCAGAGAGCGCTTCAAGTTCTTCTATCTCTCCTTCATAGCTTTCGATCCTGTCTTTCTGCATGTAATACTCCTCTACAAGCCCTTTATCCGCCAACGCTTTGAAGTGAGAGCTGCCAAAATAACCATCTTCAAATAATTCTGCTTTTTTGATCTGAAGATCAGGATTTTCCGTCTGCTTCTCTAAAATAAAAAGAAACAGATCTTTTTGCTTAGGAGCTTTATTGAGTTTTAACAATATCTCCGTAAGGTTTTGAGTTCCCAGAACACTTTCGTGAATTCTTACGTAAGCGACTTCTTTTGCCTTATATTTTTCAGCTATTTTTTCATCAATTTCAATATATTGAAGGTCAATCAGTGAATTGATGGTCTTAATGATTTCTTTTTTAGGAATAAATGCTTCAATATCCGTCAAATTGATCAGTTGTCGTACCTCCAATGCCTGAATCAGGTACATTTCGTTCACATCCAGATTCTCAAAATCAACGACAATTCCCGGTTTTAGTTTTAAATAGGTTTCACTTTCAAGTTTTAATGAGGACGGAAAAGCAAATCTGTAAATTTCCCCCAGACTGCACAGATAATAATCCGAAAGCCAGTTCCAGAAACGGATCTGTTCTTCCGGAAGAATGGGCTTTTCATCCAGAATACTGATAATTTCTTTGGCTACAAAGTTATCAGGAGTATTATCATGAAGCTCAAAAACGATTCCCGTATATATTTTTTTTCCTCCGAATGGCACCAGCACACGCATTCCGGGTTGGATATCGGAGATCAGCTCTTCAGGAACTTTATAGGTAAAAGATCCTTTTAAATTTAATGGTAAAACAATTTGAGCGTATTGCAAGGGAAATATTTAAAATGTAAAATTAAATTTTTCTTCAGACAACTGCAACTTTTGAGAATTTTCGGTATTCCAACAATCTAATAATAGCTGGCTTATGATCATCCTGGCAAGATTAATCTTTCTACTACAATTTTTAAAAGAAAAACTCTGTAATTTCATACCATATGGCAGAGGTAAAGAAGCCTACGATAATGCTGACTCCGATAATCAGGTTGGTCAGTTTTGTATTCAGTCTGAACTGTTCAGCAATAATACTTGAAGTAACCAGGGTGGGCATTGCTGCCTCGAAGATCGTAATTTTCGCTACATTTCCCTTGATTCCCAACAATAGTGCCAGTCCTAAAACTATTGCAGGAGCCAGGATCAGCTTGTAAAGCATTGACATAGACATTTGCGGGATAAGCTTTTTCCAGCCATTAAATTTTAGTTGCAATCCTACGGAAAACAGTGCCAAAGGACTCACTGTTGCAGCCAATTTATCAAAAAAAGGTTCAGCTGCTGTAAAGTCGATGAACTGTGAAAGTACCAATGCAGAAATACACCCTATTAATGGAGGAAAGGTAACCAAACGTTTTAAAATAAATGCAGCACTTACCTTTCCGGATTTGCTGCCTCCTTTTACAGCCGCAATGATTCCCAGGGTGGATAATGCAAAAAACATGGTTTGATCACAAATAATAGCGATACTCAGGAGGCTTTCACCATAAAAGGCACTGATCAAAGGAAATCCTATAAAAGAAGTATTACTATAGCCACTTGCAAGTTCCAGGGTGCTCCTTGACCGCCTTGAATATCCCCTGCTTCTACTGTAAAACATCATAAAAAAGAAACAGAAAACAGAAATCAAAAAAGTAGCTGCAACCGGAAAGAGCATTTCCGTTGTCCAGTGTACTTTAGGCAGATATTTAAATGAAACTGCCGGCAGAGCAAGATAAAGAATCCATGTATTGATTCCCTTATGGGCATCGGGGTGGATAGATTTTGTTGCTTTGAATACCATTCCTGCAATAATGCACACTGCAATCAGAACAAAATTCACCATAATTGTAAAGAAATATACGGCAAATTTACGGCTGATTTTTGAGTTAGAAAGGTAAAATTTATATTTTTTTAGGTATAATTTCTTTCATTAACAGGTTACCGGAACATTACAGCGAACGGTTGTTTAAATTTCAACTTATTATTGACGAAAGCTACCGTGAAGGCAGCTTTCTTTTTTATTGTAATTTTTAGCAGATTTTTAATCCTTCATTCGATTTTTCAAATCTACTTCTGCTCCAAGAATCCTGATAACTTCAATTTCATTAACGCCTATAATTTGATAAAAAATAATGTGCTTATTAGAAAGAAATCCAAAAATTTCAACACTAAGTTCATGATAACTTTTACCAATCCTTGGATTTTCTGCAAGCATTTCACAGAAATAAATCAGTTCACTATAATATTTATCCGCCTGAAATTCTGACCAAAATTCATAGGTATATTCATAAATGGCTGAAAGATCTTCAACAGCCCTATTAGTCAATGAATACTTAGCCACCTATCTTCTCATTTTAGCTTTTAATGTCTCCAAATGTTTTTCCGGATTAAAGTTTTTTGCTGTTCCACTTTCAATACCTTCCTTAATCGCATTTTTAAGAAGTAGTATTTTATTTTCTTCTTCTTCTAATAATCTTAGCCCAGCACGAATTACTTCACTGGCATTTTTATATCTTCCTTCTGAAACTTTGTGATCCACAAAATCTTCAAAATAATCTCCTAAAGAAACTGATGTGTTACGTCCCATATTTTTCCGTCCTAAAGTTCAATATATCAAAGTTACCAATTTTTTGGTAATTCAATAAAATATATTGAGAATATTTTTTTAATTCTCACAGGTTAGACTGATTATGCAAATTTTTTAATCTTTGTAATTCTTGAGATCTGTAAAACTATCGAACTCTATTCCTCAATTCTTTAATGTATCCCAAAGACTCATTACTTCAACCTTCTCCAAAGGTTTTGAAAGGCTAATCTTTTTTGAAGTATTAGGAAGAAGGTCAAAAAAGTTATCACTGAAATGAGTATCTCCCATCAAATAGACATCTTTTGCTAAGACATCGGCAGATATTTCAATTTCTGTCTGAGATATTTTCTTTATTCTAATGCTGGGTTTGGAAAGTTTTAAATCTTTTGGTTTTGAAAAGAAAAATAATTTCTCCGATTGTAATGAACCATTTCCAACAGTAACTTTTAAAACAGCTTTTGATAAGTCAAATTTTGAAAAGGTTTCTTTTTTAATTTCCAGGTATTTCTTACCGGAATTAGCTAATAAGCTTTCTGTTGCTACAACTGACCAAAGAACTCTACCTTCAAAATCTACCAATTCTACCTTTGAATTAACTTCTACATCAGTAAGCAAATCATTGATACAATAAATATCATAATTTTCAGGAGTTTCTGAAACAGACAACAACACAGGTTCAAAACTTCTTTTTGCCTGATAATGGAAAGCCTTCCAGTTCCCCAGATAATCAATGGATGACCACGAAACCACCGGCCAACAATCATTAAGCTGCCAATATAAGGTTCCCATATTATAAGGTCTCGATCGACGATGTGCTTCTATAGCAATCTGCATTCCTCTTGCCTGTAACAATTGGGAAACATAATTATATTTCACGAAATCGGCTGGAATCTGGTAATCCCTTTTCATATATTCGTTGATGATTTCCCAGCCCCTTCCATGTTTTTCATGGGCTTTAATTGTTGGATTTTGTAGGTTTAAATCCGGAATTCCGGAAAACATTGATTGTGTCGCTTCTAAAGTAGGCATTCCCTGAAAGCCATATTCGGACATAAAAACGACCTACTTTTTCGTTATAAATTTCAAAAGGCTGTTCGCCCCACCAAACTCCCCAATAATGCGAATCTCCTTCTGTAAGACTTTCTTTATGTCCCCATCCGATTGAAGGTGAGCTTGGCCAATAGATATTTTTTTCAGCGGTAAGATTTTCTTTTAATGTGTTAGGAATCACATCATGAAACAGCTTTTTATAATCTTTCCAAACCTGTATGGAATCATTTTTTGAATATTTAAACTGTTTCTGGTACCCCCAGTTGACAATCGCTTCATCAATCTCGTTATTTCCACACCATAAAGCAATTGACGGGTGATTCTGAAGCCTGTTGACCTGATCTTTTACTTCTTCTTTCACATTATTCAAAAATGCTTCATCTGCCGGATAAAAGCTTCCTGCAAACATAAAATCCTGCCATACCAGAATTCCATTTTCATCACAAGCCTTATAAAATTCATCATCTTCATAAATTCCGCCTCCCCAGATACGAATCATATTCATATTCGCTTCTTTGGAATCTTTAATGAGTTTATGGTATTTCTCTCTGGTTATTCTTGGTGAAAAGCTATCTGCCGGAATCCAGTTGGTTCCTTTGATATACAGTGGATTTCCATTCACTTTAAAATAAAAGGACTTTCCTTTTTCATCCTTCTCCTGAACCAGTTCAACGGTTCTTAAACCTATCTTCATTGTTTCATCAGACAGGGTCTGCGAGTCTTTTTTCAATGAAAATCTCATATCATATAAATGCGCTTCGCCCCACCCATTAGGCTGCCAAAGCTTAGGATTTTGAATCGCAAAAGGAATACTGATCTTATTGTGTCCTTTTTTTAGCTGAACGGTATTGGATTTATTATTGATAACCACCGTATATTTCCCTTCTTTATCTGCTAATATTGAAGTATGGATGTTTAAATCGGCATTTTTATCGGATATACTTTTTTGTTCAATTTTTATATTTTCAAATTTTGCCCTGTTCCAAAACTCAAGTTTTACATCTTTCCAGATTCCGGCGGTCACCAACCTTGGGCCCCAATCCCATCCGAACTGATACTGGGCTTTTCTCACAAAACTTCTTGGTGATTCAGGCATCGTAAACGGCACTTTTTTAGCAAGTTCCTTTCCTGTATTGACTGCTGATTTAAATTTAATCTGCAACAGGTTATCTCCTGGTCTAAGATATTGTTTTACAGGAACTTCCCATTTCCTGAACATATTATCTGTTTTTCTCAGCAATTTTCCATTCAGGTAGATTTCCGAAAATGTATCCAATCCGTTAAAGACCAGATTTACATGATCATTCTTTAATTCTTTTGAGGATACGCTGAAACTGACCTGATAGTCCCAATCTTCATTTTCTATCCATTGCGCCTTTTTTTCATTTTCATCTTTGAAAGGATCCTGGATAATATTATTATTCATCAGATCCAGGTGAACCGTTCCCGGGACTTTTCGCGGAAAGCCATTTATTTTCTTTTGAATTTTTAAATTGCCAGCTTTCTGAAGATAAGCTTCTTTCTGAAGATTGCGCAAAAGTGATATTCTGAACGAAAAGGAAAGCAAAAAGGATAGTTTTATTCATGAATAAGTTTGTTTACAATTCTATGGATTCCATATTTAATAAGTTCGCTGTTAAAATTGATGAGAAGTCCTAACTTTATATCAGTTTGTTTAAGATAAGTCAATACCTGTGAATAAAAAACAGAATGTAGTTCCAATACAGATTTCACTTCTATAATCACTTTATCTTCTATGATCAAATCAATTTTATATGCATTTTCTATCGTTACGCCTTTGTACTTTAAAGGCAAAAATACTTGCTGTTTTACATTAAGCCCCAACATCTTTAATTCATAAACCAAAGCAGTTTCATATGCATGTTCCAATAGACCAATTCCCAGGTTTTTATGAACTTCTATAGCGGCACCTTATTTTGTAGGATAATTCGTTTTCTGTCATTCATTTGTGTGTTTTAATTTTTCTTTATTTCTTTTTTTAAACGCAAAGATTATTTTTTATGATGTTATATTTTAAGGAAGCTAAGAATTAATCAATTTAACAATTGATTTGATGAAGCGAACGTTTTTTTCCTAGCTTAATTAGCAATATTGCCGCTTTCTTTGCCCACTTAATATCAAACATATTCTAATTTAGAACTTTGCGTTTAAGTTTATTTATTCTTTAACGCAAAGATTATTTTTTATGATGTTATATGTTAAGGAAGCTAGGAATTAATCAATTTAACAATTGATTGATTAAGCGAACGTTTTATCATTAGCTTAATCAGCGGTATTGCCGCTTTCTTTGCCCACTTAATATCAAACAACTTTACGTTTAAATACGTTAATTTTCTATTTTTTACAATAATTTAATAAGTTTATCATAGCAATAAACGAGGAATCTCAATTATGCCAGATAAATTTCTCATTGCGGATGTAATGGGAAATTGATTGTGTATTATTTACTCTTCAAAGCCACGACCTCATCCGGATTGGCAAACGCTCCTCCATCAGTGATGGCAGAAGAATGGAAATAACCTGCTTTTGTTAATGTTCTTATTTCTTCAAGGTTTGAAGAACGAAGTCCGCCTCCTACAAGAATTTCTATTCTTCCATTGGAAAGCTCAACTAATTTTTTAAGATTCTCTTTCCCTTCTGATACGTTCATTTTCTGGCCTGAAGTAAGAATTGTTTTGAATCCACAATCAATTACTTTCTCCAAAGATTCTTCCAAGCCTTTAGCCCTGTCAAAAGCACGATGAAAAGTACAGGGAAGTGGTGCAGCCAACTCCACTAACGTTTTGTTTTGCTCTACATTCACTTCATCATTTTCATTCAGGATGCCCAATACAAAACCGTCAACGTTTAAAGATTTCAAACGAATCAAATCATTTTTCATCTGTTCAAATTCTGCATCTGAATACGTAAAATCTCCTCCTCTCGGACGGATCATCACAAAAACCGGAATATTTATTTTTTCTCTGAGCTGCCGGGTTATTTCAAAATCAGGAGTTGTTCCTCCTTCGCTCAGTCCGTCACATAATTCGATTCTGTCTGCTCCGTTTTCAAAAGCAATCATTGCTGATTCCGGATTAAAACATGCTATTTCTATTTTTGACATTTCTATTGTATACTTAATTAAACTTAGCCTCTTTCTGCCATACATCTGCAATAAGGAAAGAATTATTGTCTTTGATCACCGTTATTGTAACCGGATATTCTGCTTTGAACTTTTGATCAGAAAGAACAACATCAAATAAGAATTCATTTTCACTCTCTGTAAGTAATTTACAACTTGTAACTTTAACCTCATCCCAATCTTGTCCGCTTATTAAAAAACCGACCCCTATTCCTGCTTTCTGAACATCGAATGTTTTTCTCCATTTATCCTGAAATTCTTTTTCGGTAAGACTTCCATCAACTTCCATATCTACATTTATAGCATCTGTTTTATACTCATAATAATCTCTGGTGGTTATTTTCTGCATCACCTTATCCTGATTGGTATCTGCTTTAAAATAATCTCCGATGCTTTTTTCCATGCCATTTTTTTGCATTTTCAGCCTCATGAGCCTGAGGTTTTATTTCCTGTATGACTTTTTCTTGTGGCTGAGACTCAACCGGGGTGGTCATTTCCTTCTTTTCTTCCTTACATCCAATGATTAAAAATAAGGAAGCAATAATCATTCTTTTCATTGTTTTGTCTATAATCCATATGTTTCGGCTAAGCCAATATGGTATGATTCTTTTATAAAAAACGGGCTAAAGCCCATTTCTATTGATATTTTATTTTGTTACTTCAGGGCAAATTCCGGTTTTTCCAGACGGTTTCCTTTCTGATCATATACGGCAAAGCTGAATCCGTCCTGAATACAATAAGCGCCATATTCTCCTTTTTTATTGATCGCAATAAAGCCCACCTGAATATCTTTAAGGTTTTTATTTCTTCTCTGATTGATTTTTACAATTCTCTCTACCGCTTCTTTACACGCCTCCTGTGGACTTCTGCCCTGTCTCATCAACTCTACCACAAGGTGAGTACCTACTGTTCTGATGACTTCTTCACCATGTCCGGTTGCGGTAGCCGCTCCTACTTCGTTATCTACGAATAAGCCGGCACCAATAATTGGAGAGTCACCTACCCTTCCATGCATTTTGAAAGCCATTCCACTGGTTGTACAGGCTCCGGAAAGGTTTCCCTGCGCATCTAAGGCAATCATTCCTATGGTATCGTGATTTTCAATATTGGCGATTGGCTTATATTGGCTTGTTTTCAGCCATTCTTTCCATTCTTTTTCTGATTCAGAAGTAAGAAGATTTTCTTTTTTAAAACCTTGTGATAAAGCAAATTGTAGCGCTCCATCTCCTACAAGCATCACATGAGGTGTTTTTTCCATTACAGCTCTGGCTACAGAGATAGGATTTTTAATATGTTCCAGACCTGCCACTGAACCAATATTATAGTTTTCATCCATAATACAGGCATCCAGTGTCACTCTTCCATCTCTATCCGGACGGCCTCCATATCCTACACTCCTTTCCTTTGGATCCAACTCTACCAAACGGACTCCTTTTTCCACAGCATCTAAAGCTTTTCCTCCTTTTCCAAGAATCGTCCAGGCTTCTTCATTTGCCTTTAATCCGAAATTCCAGGTTGAAAGAACAATGGGTTTATTGGTGACAATATTATTTTCAGGCAATTCATTAGCCATTAATTCTAATGGATTTACCGCAAGCGCCAGAGAAGCTACGGCTGTTTTTTTGATAAAGTTTCGTCTGCTTTGCATATCAGGTTTATTAGGCTTACAAATTAGCAAATTTCCTGCTGGTAGAAAAGAAAAAAGACTGCAGATCATTTTCTGCAGTCTTCTTGAATTCTTATCAATTATCAATGAGGCAGTTTGCCTCTGAAATATCGTTACCTGGGTTCCCACAAAGGCGTTCATAAAGTAACGGACACTTCCAACTCCTGTTTTAATCTATGCAAAGAACGGCCCGGGGCATACAACCTGTACTATTCTCTATTAATTCTTAGAAGTAGGCCTTTATCGTATTTTTCAAGAAAGGTTAATTTACGCCAATTTCATCAACAAACAACCATGCTTTTGAGTCTGCCCCCGGATTTCCGGCCGGAATGATTCCTGCATTCTCAATAAATACTTTCAGGTATTTTGCATTCTGTGTCCCCACATTCAGCCTGATTTTTCCTTTAGCATTTTGAATTTCTTCTTTTCCGATTTCTTTGATGAGTTTAAAGTTTTTATTGTCATCGGAAACAAAAATCTTCGCGGATCTGGCAAGATGAATCCAGCTTCCTTTATTGTCTAAAGTATTGAAATAGACTTCTGAGAAATTGGTTTTCTGCCCGAAATCTATGGTAGCCACTACATCTTTTCCATTAAAGCCTAACCATGTTTTTCCCAACTGTCTTGTATTCCCGATAATTCCATCTATAAGAGTAAATGGTCCACCAAAAGAATAATTTTCACTTGGCTGTTGTTCAAGGGTAATTTTCTTTCCTGTTGTTTTAGAAACTATAAATTCTTGAGTCGAAACAGCGCTCTTCAGCTGTCCATCTTCAAAATAAGCAGACTTAATTGTTAAAGAATTAGGAATAGAAACCGGAGACTGATAAGCCTTAGAATTAATAGTCGGTGTCGTTCCATCCAATGTATATCTGATACCGCTTGAATTCTGCGAGGTTGATAATTCATAGGCGATCCCTTCATTAGAAGGAACTACCTTTCCGGAAATATTATAAATGCTCTTGGCATAATTCACTCCCATTTTATCCAAAACTTTAAACTGACTGATGACCCTGTTTTCAAATTCTTTATAATTTTTAGGATCCGAGGTTCCCCATCCTACTTCAGAAAGAGCCATCAATCTTGGAAATATCATGTATTGTACCTGTTTAAAATCCAGAATATATTCCGTCCACAAATTCGCCTGAACACCCAGGATATATTTTGCCTGGTCTGCAGTGAGTTCGGAAGGAACAGGATTATAGGAATATACTTTATCCAATGGAGTAAATCCTCCGAAAGCATTCGGTTCTGATTGGGGATCACCCTGATAATGGTCAAAATAGCAATATGCCCCTGGTGTCATCACTGCGAAATGTTTTGCTTTTGCCGCTTCAATTCCGCCATTCACCCCTGTCCAGCTCATTACTGCAGCATTAGGTGCTAATCCGCCTTCAAGAATTTCATCCCAACCGATGATCTTTCGGCCTTTAGTGTTTACATATTTTTCAATTCTTTGGATAAAATAGCTTTGCAGGCCATGCTCATCCTTTAAATTATTCTTTTTAATCAAATCCTGGCAATGCGCACATTCTTTCCATCGTGTTTTCGGGCATTCATCACCTCCGATGTGAATATACTGTGATGGAAACAATTGAATAACCTCATCCAGAACATTTTCCAGGAATCTGAATGTTTCTTCTTTCGGACAGAACACATCATCAAAAACACCCCATTTCGTAGCGGATTCAAAAGGACCTTGGGTACAGGCCAGTTCAGGATAAGCTGACAATGCAGCCAAAGCATGGCCGGGCATTTCAATTTCCGGAACAACAGTAATATGTCTTTGCTGTGCGTATTTTATCACATCTTTGATCTGTTCCTGAGTATAAAAATAAGGTCCGTAAGGTTTTCCGTCAAAAGTATTATCTACATAGGCCCCAATCATGGATTCTTTACGTTTTGAACCAATCTGGGTCAGTTTCGGATATTTTTTAATCTCAATTCTCCATCCCTGATCATCCGTTAAATGCCAGTGAAAAGTATTCAGTTTGTACATAGCCAGATAATCGATATACTGCTTCACCTCATCTACTGTAAAGAAGTGGCGGCAAACATCCAGATGCATTCCGCGCCATGCAAATCTGGGCTGATCTTCGATTTTTATAGCAGGAAGTTTTTTTATCTGTTTTATGATCTTCAAACAATTGGATCAAAGTCTGGAGAGCAAGGAAATATCCTTGACGGGTATAAGATTTTATATGAATCTGCTTTGGGGATATTTCTATTGAATAATACTCTTTTTTCTGTTCAGCATCCTTTGCAGAGGCCGGGGAAATTATAGAATTTGTTATATGAGCAATCTCTCCTTTTTGAGCATACCGAAGGGGTAATGAACTTTCTACACGTTTTCTGAGATATTCTGTTTCTTCTTTCGGCAAATCATGACTCAATAAAAGGGTTGCTGGAATGGTAAACTCACCTTTTAAAGTTTCAACTTTCTGAGGATAAGGAATCAGATTCAATTTATTTTGAGAAAAAGCGATGTTGGAAAGCAAAACAAAAAGTGCTAAAAAGATTCGGATCATTAGATGCGGTTAAGGTTTTAGCGAAGATAATTATTTTCTAAAACTTATTACCTTGTTTTAATCAATTAATATGGATTTATTTTTTCATTCCAATCATTACAGATCAATAAGGAACCATGAAGTGTTAATTTTTTTAATTTAGATTCAGGCAATATGTGTATTATTTTATTTTATGGTTTGGTTTTTGATAAGTGTAAGCCAGTCAAAAAAACAATTAATTTTTAAAATACAAATGAGAAAAAACATTTTATTAGCAGCCGGATTATTATTTTCTGTATCTACACAGGCACAGCTTTTAGATATGATAAAATCTACAGTAAAAGATAAAACCGGAGTAGATCTTAATGTTCCCGTAAAAACAAAAGGTACAGCTACACCCGCTACAACATCCCCTTCCGGCAATGTAAACACGTCATCTGCCAACCTGGGAAATCTTACCTCTTCACAGATTTCATCAGGGTTAAAGGAAGCCCTGAATATCGGGGTTACGGATGGAGTAAAAAAATTAGCTGTTACGGACGGTTTTTTCAAAAATGAAGCGGTAAAAATTTTAATGCCTGAAAAATTAAGAAAAATTGATGCTACCCTGCGTTCCATAGGAATGGGAAGCCTTGCTGACGAAGGGGTAAAATTGCTGAACAGGGCGGCTGAAGATGCTGTAACTGAAGCTGCTCCTATCTTCACCAATGCCATTACTTCGATGACTATTACGGATGCCAAAAATATTTTACTGGGCAGTAATAATGCGGCAACCCATTATTTACAAAGTAAAACACAAAGCCAGTTATTTACAGCTTTTCAGCCAAAGGTAAAAGCTTCCCTGGGAAAAGTAGGTGCTGATACCCTTTGGAAAAACCTGATTTCTAAATACAATACGTTTACCGGACAGTCTGTGACCACAGATCTTAACGAATACGTGACCACAGAAACCATCAACGGAGTTTTCAAAATGGTAGCCGACAAAGAAAGCGGAATCAGAAATACACCTGCTATGAGAACGACAAGTATCCTGCAGAAAGTTTTCGGTGCCCAGGACAGTAAATAAAGATTAGCAATCAGATTAGTATGACCGTAAAATTCACATACAAAAGCCTTGTCGACGACAAGGCTTGTTTGTTAAAGAGGGCAGGCGAGAAGAAAATAATTACCAGTAACATTTACTATTCCACCTGATGAATAGTAGTAAGACCAGGGAACAGAGTTGGGTCCCGGCACCACAGCTTTATTTAGCCACCAGGATCTGCAGGCACTATTTGACAGGTAGGCAACATTCCCATAAGGAGCGGAAACATCTGCTATTTGCTCTGCTTCAGCCGCATTGCGGGGTAGCACGCCCGTTCTCCGGTTTACAACATAATAAGTATTTATCAGCATTTTTTTAGCCGGCATTACAGCCTTAGTCTTTTCATTTGTATGGGAATTCTTGTTATTTTCGCTGCTTACAGGTAAAGCATAACCTGTTGAGAAGACAAGCCCCAGAATAATTACCAGATGTTTCATAATGTTTGTATTTAGGTTATTTTTTGTGTTTTGAATCACGTTTTTGTTATTGTAAAATTGATCTTTAACTGATATCAAACAAAGTGGTATTTAGTAAGTGTAGGAAACAACCTCATATTTGTCTCTTTTGACTTAACAAGTGTCTGCAATATACCATAAGGGCTTCTCTGCAAACAGATGGCTTTCCTGCCAAAGGTAAATTAGCAGACCTTCAAAAGAAAAAGCAGTAAAGAATAAATCCTTACTGCTCTTAGTATATAATGTAAATTTTTAGAACCGTTTAAAACTGCATTTCAGGAATCTCTCCTTCAATGATCAGATCTGCTTCTGTTGCTTTGACGATATCTTCCACAGAGACTCCGGGAGCTCTTTCTACCAGTTTAAATCCTGCAGGAGTAACATCTAATACAGCTAATTCCGTAACGACTTTTTTCACACAATTTACTCCTGTTAAAGGAAGGGTACATTTTTTCAGGATTTTACTTTCTCCTGCTTTGTTTACGTGCATCATGGCAACGATAATATTTTCAGCAGAAGCCACCAGGTCCATAGCACCTCCCATTCCTTTTACCATTTTGCCCGGAATTTTCCAGTTGGCGATATCTCCGTTTTCCGAAACTTCCATTGCTCCAAGGATGGTAAGGTCTACTTTCTGGCCACGGATCATCCCGAAACTGAAAGCAGAATCAAAGAATGAGCCTCCATCTAAAATAGTAATAGTTTGTTTTCCTGCATTGATGATATCCGCATCTTCTTCTCCTTCGAAAGGAAAAGGCCCCATTCCCAGTACCCCGTTTTCACTCTGGAATTCTACGGAAATACCTTCCGGAACATAGTTGGCAACCAGGGTAGGAATGCCTATTCCCAGGTTTACATAATAACGATCTTTCAGTTCTTTTGAAATTCTTTTGGCAATTTGTTCTTTTGTAAGCATAATAAAAACTTAGACTGCAATTTAATTATTTTTCGGCTGAATACAAAGATATTTGTTGGGATCAATAATTAACACTGTTAGTTAAAATAATATCGTAATTTTGTTTCTTTATTTTAAATAGAATGAAAATACTTTTCAGATATCTTAAACCTTACCAGTGGCTGATTGTTATTTCTTTACTGCTGGCTACTATTAATCAGGTTTTTTCTTTATTTGCGCCGGCCATTACAGGGAATATTCTGGATCAGCTGGTTACTCGTCCTCATTTTTTTGACAAAGAGAAACTCTTAGCCAGGAATCTGCATGACTATTTATATGGGAACGGGGTTTACCATGGGGCTTTCTATTTTCTGGGATTGCTCATAGGAACAGCCATGGTCAGCAGGATTGCCAAAGCTTTCCAGGACTATGTGGTAAGTGTTATTACCCAAAAGTTCGGAGCAAAAATCTTTACAGACGGTTTGCAACATTCAATGGCCCTTCCCTATCAGGAATTTGAGGATCAGAGAAGTGGTGAAACCCTCTCCATTTTAACAAAAGTAAGGGAAGATTCCGTAAAATTCATCACCAATTTCATCAATATTTTCTTCGGAATCCTGGTGAGTATTATTTTCGTTTCCGTGTATGCGATCCGCTTGCATTGGTCGATCATGCCTGTATATATTTGCGGTGTTTTCCTGATTGCCTTTATCACCAATTTACTGAGCAAAAGGATAAAAGTTATTCAGAAAAATATTGTTACAGAAACCACTGCCTTAGCCGGAAGTACTACAGAGAGTTTAAGAAATATCGAGATTGTAAAAAGTCTGGGATTAACCAGGCAGGAGGTTATCCGTTTAAATAACAATACTTACAAAATCCTTGGTCTTGAGTTGAGAAAGGTTAAAAGTATCCGTTCTTTAAGTTTTATCCAGGGAACAATGGTTAATTTTCTTCAACAGATGATTACCCTTACCTTGTTATTATTAATCTTTAAAAATATTGTTACTCCCGGGCAGTACCTGTCTTTAATGTTTTACGGATTTTTCATTTTCGGGCCTATGCAGGAAATCGGGAATATTATTATTTCTTACCGTGAAGCCCAGGCATCTCTTAATAATTTTGATAATTTAATGCGAAAAAAGGTAGAAGAAAAGCCTGCTCACCCTAAACAAATCGGAGGTATTGAGGAATTGGAATTCAAACATGTCTCTTTTAAGCACCAATCAGCTCAATATAAAGCGCTGAACAATATTTCCTTTGATGTTAAAAATGGAGAAACAATAGCTTTTGTAGGTCCCAGCGGATCGGGGAAAAGTACACTGGTGAAGTTATTGGTAGGACTTTACAGGCCACAGGAAGGTAATATTTTTTACAATAAAGTGAATGGAAAAGAATTTGATTTTGATGAACTGAGGAATCAAATTGGTTTTGTTACCCAGGATACACAGCTGTTTGCAGGGACCATTAAAGAGAATCTTCTTTTTGTAAATCCGAAGGCTACAGAAGCGGAACTGGCTCTTGCTTTACAGAAATCCAGCTGTACTGCGCTCCTTGAAAGAGCTGAAAAAGGAATCGATACTGTTATCGGTGAGGGCGGCCTGAAGCTGAGTGGCGGGGAAAAGCAAAGAATTGCCATTGCAAGGGCACTGTTAAGAAAACCTCATCTATTGATTTTTGACGAAGCGACTTCTGCATTGGACAGTATCACTGAAGAGGAAATAACCACAACCATAAAAGACATTTCAAAAGAAAGAGAACAGATTACGGTTCTTATTGCCCACCGTTTAAGTACCATTATGCATGCTGATAAGATTTATGTTCTGGAACGCGGACAGGTCATAGAAACAGGTTCCCATAATGACCTGATTTCAGAGAAGGGATTATACTACGCTATGTGGCGACAACAGATCGGGGAAAGGAAAACGCTTACCCCGCAAACATAAAAAAAGCGCTGGATTGATTTTCAGCGCTTTTTTGTTTATTGTGAGTTTGTCGGGACCTTATTCTTTAGGCCTAACCGTTCTCTGCTCAATTCTTTTTTCAAATTTTTCCCCCTGGAAAATTCTCTGGACCATAATTCCCGGAATGTGAATTTCGTTAGGATCCAGTTCTCCTGGTTCTACCAGCTCTTCTACTTCGGCAATGGTAATTTTCCCTGCTCCTGCCATAGGATGATTAAAATTCCTGGCAGATCCTTTAAAGATAAGGTTTCCAGCATAATCTCCTTTCCAGGCTTTTACGATAGAAAAATCAGCATCAAAAGCATGTTCCAGAATATGAGGTTTTCCTTTAAACTCTTTCACTTCTTTTCCTTCAGCAACTTCAGTTCCATACCCTGCCGGTGTATAGAAGGCAGGAATCCCGGCCTGTGCGGCTCTGCATTTTTCGGCTAAAGTCCCCTGGGGTGTAAGTTCCACCTCCAGTTCACCTGAAAGCATTTGTCTTTCAAATTCTGCATTTTCTCCCACATATGACGAAATCATTTTTTTAATTTGTCTTTTATGAAGCAGCAATCCTAAGCCGAAATCATCCACTCCCGCATTATTTGAAATGCAAGTCAGATCTTTCACGTTGCTTTCTACCAAAGCATTAATTGAATTTTCAGGAATACCGCAAAGTCCAAACCCGCCAAGCATCAATGTCATTCCATCTTTAATGCCTTCGATGGCTTCCTTCGCATTTTTTACTCTTTTATCTATCATGAAATATTAGATTTTTCTGTTGGCTAAATTTAATAAATTTTCTGTTATCTGTGATGATTGGAAATAATCATGACTATATTGCTTTTTGGGCAGTTGTCTTTCAATATTTAAATCCATTACACTCAAACCATTATAAAAAAAAATGAACAAGTCTGTTCATTTTTTTGTATACTTCTCGTCAAATTTGATTTATATTTGGGGCTCCAAATTCTGAAATACAACCTGTTTTTATAGTCTTTGGATATATTGGTTTAAGCACAATTTCAATGTAAAATTATTTCTAAGCAATTGAGACTGCTATTTTTATGTTGACTTTCGGGCTTATGGTATATAAATTTAAATAAAGCATGAAAAAAATTATTTACATCTGCATTCCTTGCCTTGGTGCTCAGCATCAATGCATATGGGCAGGAAAAGACTTATTTCGATGAAAACTGGGAAAAAACCACTCAAGACCAGATGGAATATTACCGGGAAACTACAGCCAAAGGAAAACTTACGCTTATTAAAGATTTTTATAAGGACGGAACTCTTCAAATGGAAGGTCTGGCTTCTGATACCACTCCCGGCAGTGAAGTTTTTGAGGGTAAAGTCACCTGGTACACCCCGGAAGGTAAAATAATGAATTACGCCACCTATTCTAATGGCAAGCAGGTAGGAACTTCCCAATCCTACGATGCGGCAGGGAGACTGATAGAAGAAATAACTTATAAAGCTGACGGCACTTTCAGCGGAAAAATGCTGAGTTATAAAGATCCGGAAAACGAATACTATTACAACAGCATTACAACCTATGAGAACTCTTTACCTTCCAAAACCATTGTCTATGATGAAGACATCAAGGGCATCAGGTATGAAACCATTCTGGGTAAAGACACCAATTATGAGACTAAATATTATGGTGAAAAAGGAAAATATATAGGAAGTACATCTTCCGGCTCCGGTGAAACCCTGCTGGTAGATTACTATTATAATCCTATGAGAGTTTCTAAAATTGAGAAATATAAAAGTGACGGTACCGTAAAAGAGGGTGTTATATATTCCAAGAACGGGAAGATTTTACAGGAGGAAAAAAAGAATAAAAAAAGACGGATACAAAACCACTTATGATGAGTCCGGCAAAAAAATAGGCCACCTTATTTATCAATACGATAAAGAGAGTGACCTGCACAAGGTTATGGATGGTGAAGACTATGAACTAAGCTATGACTACTCCCACATTTCATCAGTAAATGTCTATAAGAATGGTTCGCTTATATTGAATAAGCTTTATGATGATAACGGAATACTGGTTTCAGAGAAGACATTAAAAGATGAAATTACCCAGGAGATTAAATATTACAGCCCGGAAGGAGCTTTAAAATCAACGGTCACCTATAAGGATGACATGCCTTATAACGGAATCTCTTATGAAGGGCTGGACGAAATTCAGTATAAGGATGGAGCGGCAGTCAGTCTCAGAAACTATTCTGAAAACAAAAAGCTTAAGTCTAAAAAAAAGCTTAACACTAAACAAGATGCTTATGAAGTAACAGTCTACGACCCTAAAGGAGCAATTGCCTATACTTTTACCCAACCTATCAGTGAGGATGCAGATCCTTATACTTTTACCGGACAGATTGTACAATATGTGAAAGGTAAACCGGGGAATAAAGCTGTAGTAAAAGCGAGTGTTCTTCAAAGCGGTAAAATCAGATTAAAAACCGAAAACGGAAGCAAGGAACTGGAACGCAGCGGAAAATGGATTTTGTTAAAAGTCTATAATGCCGAGGGAAAACTTATCCAGGATTCTAAAGTCCTGGCAGATGCTGTGGAAGATTCTTTTACTGGTGAGAATCAGACTGCTATCCAGGAAGACCAGCTATATTATGACTTTGAATAATCACCAAATTATTTTTACGATAGGAAACAGTTTCATTTTTTTGAAGCTGTTTTTTTATGACAAATAAGAAAATTCTTATGCTGTGCAAATGCTTTGCTCCTGTAGATAATGACAAGGCTATTTCAAAGAAAAAAAGGGTGTTTCAAAATGTTGAAACACCCTTTATAATTTATTTCCTGTCGTTTATTGAATAATCAGTTTCAATGTAAATAATTTTCTACCATGTACCTTTACAAAGTATACTCCTTTTGGAAGATTTTCATTCACTAAAGAGAAACGCTGGTTATTGATATTCCTGGATACATAAAGCAGTTCTCCTGCTGCTGATACCAATTCAATTTTCTCAATCGGATAGTCACTTTTAATGAATGTAGGCTCTCCAGGCTTTGTTGGATTAGGATAAAGAATTACATTTTTTTCAGTACTGTTTGTTTCATCCGTACCTAAGCTCGATGAAGTTACCTGAAACTGGACCCTGTTTGAAACCTCCGTGTAAGAGTCATTGGTAAACATGACCATATAATAATTCCCTGGTGTGGTGGGTACGCCGTTTACATTTCCTGTGATCGTTTTGGTTCCCTGGGTAACACCATCAAAATAAGTATAAGAAACAAAGTTATCATCAGGAGTCTGAATATTCTGAGGATAGATTCCCAGCCAGTCTTTGATAATTCCCGGGGAATCCGTCCAAGACGCAGTGATATTTTCACCTAATGTATAAACAGGTTTATTGATCCATAACTCGGTGACAATATCTCCCACTTTAAAAAATACTTTATCCCCTATCCCGTTGTAACCATCCTCCAGCAAATACTGGGCATAATAATATCCTTTTGGAAGTCCCGTAAAATTAAGCGTTCCGGATGGAGTTGTTACATAGCTCCACTTTATAGATGCAGTGGTTCCCGGGGTTTGTCCCATTTTATAGATTCCAATCCAGTCTTTTTGAAGATTAGGGCCGTTGGTAAAGTTGATGGTAACCGTTCCTCCTACAGGATAGGTATCTGCTGTAGCCTGTAACTGAACTTTTGGTCCTACATAAAAATTTTTTCTTGGAGTAATTTCCGTATATCCGTTGTTGGCAAAGAATCCTGCAAAATACTGTCCTTTGGCAGCCAGCCCATTGTTAAATGTTACCGTACCTGCTGTCTGGCCGTTGGTATAAATATATCCCTGGGAAGTTGTTGCAGTACCCGGAGTCTGGCCTTTTTTATAGATCCCTACCCAATCCTGCTGATTCCCTGGGCCTCCGGTGAAAGTTGCCGTTATCGGTTCATTTTGAGTATATTCAGTTTTATCTAAAGTAAATGTAGGATTTGAAACCACACTTCCCGTCACTTCAAACTGCTTCACATCACTCCATTCGCTCCACTCCAGATTTCTGTCCCTGTAGCGAACTTTTGCATAATAAGTCCCATTGGGAATAGAATTATTGGACAAAACCGCTTTTGTAATATCTACTCCTGCATTTAAATTCTTGGTGACATCCGGGTTTCCGTTTCCGTCTTTTCCGAACCAGTTCTCATAATCACGGTACAATTCTTTTTCGATAACTGAAAAATCCGGGGCTTTACTGATAAGAAACTGGGTGGTATTTAAAAGTTCTCCATTGGAAGATGAAAAAGCACTTCCATTCAACGTCAGAGGCAATGTGATTGGCCCGGAAAAAGTATTAATAATCGATGGTTTGGCTGGCTTTGGCTGGTTTTTATACCGGTGAAAAGAGTCGATCAGTTCATTGTTTTTCTTGGTATATTTTCCACCGATTGAGTAGCATTCTATATCCACTTTTCCTGTGGGAACATCTACTTCAACAATCTGGTACGTCCAGTCTGTCAGTGTTTTCTGAACATCATCAAAATCCTGCTCATTAGACATTCCCCAATACTGATCCCAGGCAGTACCTCCTGAAATAATCTGATAATTAGGGGTATTTTTCAGCTGTCCTCTGTGATACAGATGGTGATGAGCTCCTACGTGCATCAGGTATTTGTCTGAGGTTACTAAAAGAGGAACGGCATTATTCCTTACCCATGTAGAAATATCCCCTACATATTGTTCGGCCTGGTAAGGTCTGTGGCTTAAAGAGATAATCCAGTCTACCGTAGGATCATTGTTGGCTTCGTTTAAGATCTGCTGAAGCCAGGTTTGCTGAGCTGAACCTGTATGTTCGGAGCTCAGGCTTATAAATAATACATTACCTGCCTGCTGGGCATAATAATTTTCATTTCCGGAAGTGATATTTTTATATTTGATCTCATCAATATAAAAGTGGGCATAATAGGAATTCATTCCCAGACTTCCGTAGGTTTCGTGATTTCCTACCGTTGTCTGAATCGGAAGATAGGGAGATAGTTTAATGTTCTTTTTAAAGTGGACATTTTCGTAATGATCCAGTGTACCTACGTCTACCTGATCCCCTACCATAAATGTAAGGGCTATATTATCCGAAGGATCGGCATTGGCACCAAATTTTTCTTTCAGCTTTTTAAAAGCATTCAGTGTAAGGCTGTCGTATCTCGGTTCTGCTTTGATTTGATTATCCCCCATGATCAGGAAACGGATTTTCCCATTAGCCGTTACCGGCTGTCCCGGTAGAGGAAGAGTTCTGAAATTATACACTGCTGATTCCTCCGTACCGGTTTTTATTTTGTAATAATACTTGGTATTAGGTTGCAGGTTTGTAATCTTTGCTGTGTGGTAATAGTAGTTATTATTATATCCGGTATCAGAAAAAAATGTTTGTTGTACCGGTTACAGTTACATTCAGATTCGATGGGGAATCACCATAGATCACAGTCGTTTCATTGTTGGAAGCGGTCTTCCAGTTAACGATCATGGAATTCGGAGTCGGATTTTGCAAATACGGAAACAAAACCTGGCCGAATGCCATCTGGACTGCGAAACAAAAAAAGAAGAAATAATGTTTCATAATACTTAATTTTAAAATAACATATATTTTTTAATCTGTAAATCAATAACTTAAAATCTACATCTCGATTTTTCACATCGGGTAAAAGTAGATGTCTCATATAAACTCAGTCTGATGGAATCTTAAAGAAACTGTTAATTTTTTTAGCAAAATCAAAATGAAAAAATTATAGTTTTTAGCACATTAATTATTTGGTATATTCAAAAACAATTTTGTACATTTGCAACCTGTTATTCAACCTCTGACGAAAAAACGTGTAAGTTGCTTAGCTTTAACATTTTATTTTATTAATAATGGATTTATTAAAGTACGTACAAGACAAGTACATTGCGAAAAAAGAATTCCCTGAATTCAAAGCAGGTGATACAATTACTGTGTATTACGAAATTAAAGAAGGACAAAAGACAAGAACTCAGTTCTTCAAAGGAACAGTTATCCAATTAAGAGGTACTGGTTCTACAAAAACTTTCACCATCAGAAAAATGAGTGGTGATGTAGGTGTAGAAAGAGTATTCCCTATCAACATGCCTGCGCTTCAAAAAATCGAAGTTGACAGAAAAGGTAGAGTTAGAAGAGCTAGAATCTACTACTTCAGAGACCTTAGAGGTAAAAAAGCGAGAATTAAGGACGCTGCTTACAAGAAGAAATAATTCAGACAACAATAAATGCAAAAAGAGGCTGTTTACATATGTAGACAGCCTCTTTTCTTATAGGCTGCTGCAAGAGTAGTAATGGATATTGTAATGGCATTAAGTTTTAAAAATAGATTGCGTTTTGAGGTTGCCAATATCTGTGAATCCGGAGAGCTGGAAGAACACAGTTATTATGCATTTTTCATGAGATACTGCAAAGGCGTTGATCCGGTATGTTTTTTAAAAAAAATCAATAAAAGCACTATCGGAAGAAAAATCTAAAATATAGGACACCTCTCCTATTGAATTTCCTTCTACCAGAAGTTCAATAGACCTCTGAAGGCGCCACTGCTGCCGCCATTCCTGATAAGATAAGCCGGTTTCTTTTTTAAATAGCCGGGTGATTGTTTTTTCACCAGCTCCTGTATCCTTCGCCAGGGTTTTCAGCATCGGTGGTACGGACAAACGTTGCGTCCATTCTTCTACCAACTTTCTAACACGTCTGTCTTCAGGCATTTTCAATTCCAGCTTTTCTTCAGGAGCCCTGCTGATTTCATCCCAGAAAACGCTCAAAAGGTTCTCCTGGGCGTTGTCAGGAGGAAGCCATTCCCAGAAACATACCCTTTCAATAATTTCCTTAAGTAAAGCATTTACATGCAATACTTTAAGATACGAACCCATATATTCTACAGCATAATCAACATCGAAATAAATAGACCTATAGGATACAATATTCCTGAAATTCACCCGGTGAACTTCGTTTGGAGGAATCCACAGCATCCTGAACGGTGGTAAAACAAACTGCCGCCCGGAAGTGGTAACCGTCATACAACCTGATGGCGCATACAACAGCTGTGCCTTCGTGGTATGAAAATGGGATCCTGAATCATGCATCACCATATCTGAGGCTATTCCTATAACTTTTTCCTTATATGCATCTGCATCAAATTCTTCATTTTGCTGAAGTAAAGCCATGTCCTATTTTTGATGTTTTTTGTTTTTATATCATTATAAATATACATCGAAATTTTAGAAACTTTGCAAGAAAAAAGAATGAAAAAAAACAATCCGCTTTGGCTTATGACCTTACTGGTAATGCTTCCTCAGTTTGCAGAAACCATTTACAGTCCTGTTTTACCCATGATACAAAAAGTTTTCCAGGTGAATGAAGGATCTGCAACGCTTACGATAAGCCTATACTTCATAGCATTTGCAGCAGGAGTAGCTTTCTGGGGAATACAATGCGACCGGATCGGAAGAAAAAAAGCCCTTCAGTACGGACTTCTTACTTACGGGACCGGCAGCATTACTGCTGTACTTGCACCTGACTTCACTATTCTTCTTGCTGCGAGGGTAGTTTCTGCATTTGGAATTTCCGTAGGATCTATTGTAACCCAAACCATTTTGCGGGATACCTATGATAAAGGAAGCATCAGCAAGGTATTTTCATGGATAGGAATCGGGTTATCCATCAGCCCGGTTATCGGTATGCTTACGGGTTCTGTACTGGCTGCTGTCACAGGATATCAGGGTGTATTTATAAGTCTGTTTCTCTTGGCTGTTTTATTTTATATCCTGTCCGGAAAAAGGATTTCAGAAACCCATTATACTCAGAAAGAGATCAGTATGAAAACACTGGCCGGTTTGTTAAAACGGATGCTCAGGGATCATACAATCATCAGATCCTGTTTATTGATCATGGTTTTTAATGTTTTACTCTTTTCCTATTATTCACTGGCACCTTTTATTTTTAAAGAACAGCAATACTCATCCTACGCGTTCGGGTATAGTAGTTTTGTGTTGGCAGCAGGTACATTTGCAGGAGCACAGCTTAACAGGTATCTTCTATTAAAAAAACGTCCCGTCATCATCTCTGGTAAAAATGAGTACGCTGGGAGCTTTTACTGCTTCCATTTTTGTCTGGGTTTTAACAGGAAAAGGGATCTTTTTTATAATTCCTTATTTCTTTATTGTGATGGCTTTCAGTATTGCTATTTCTAATATTTTAAGTACCGCACTCATACAATATAAAAAGGAAACGGGAAGTGCAGGAGCTTTACTGGGGCTCATTTATTATACAATGATAGGATCAGGATTGATCAGTATAGGATTTATTCAAAATCTGGGAATTTCCTGCCTGATCTTCTCAGGAATTGGAGTTCTTACCATATTGATGTTTAGAGAATGAGTGCATTTGGAATAATCATTTGCCTTTACCTTAGAAGGAAGCCGGAGGCACCTCCGGCTTCCTTCTTCCAAGCCCAGCTTATAAAACTCTATTTTATAAAGTCATATAATGTTTCAAAAAACTTCGGATAGACTTCAATATGAGGCAGATGCCCTACATTTTCAAGTTCTACCAGCTTTGATCCCGGGATCTCCTGTTGGGTTTTCTTTCCCAGCTCCTGGTACTGCCCCATTTTCGGCTGAAGTTCTTTTGGTGCCCTGTCTTTACCAATTGCTGTCCGGTCCCTGGTTCCGATAATCAGTAAGGTAGGTACTTTTATGTTTTTAAATTCATAGCAGACAGGCTGATTGTAAATCATATCAGAAGTCAGGGCCGCATCCCAGGCCACTTTGGGATAATCCTTATGGAGAGTCCATCCTGCAATAAGATCCAGCCATGGCTGGTATTCTTCTTTCCACTTGTTATCATAATAGAATTTCAGCTGATAATTTTTGTATGTTTCCGCAGTGTTTTTAAGCTCCGACTGGTAGGCCTGGTCGATAGTCTGATAGGATGCAAAAGTTTTATAATCTTCCAATCCTATCGGGTTTTCCAGGATCAGCTTTTCTACTTTATCCGGATAAAGCAAAGTAAATCTCGTTGCCACCATTCCACCCATGGAATGTCCTAAAACAATAGTTTTATCAATCTTCAGTTCATCCAGAATAGCTTTTGTATTTTCTGCCAACTGGGAAAATGAAAACTGATAGCTGTGAGGTTTGGATGATTTCCCAAATCCTATCTGATCAGGAATAATAACCCGGAACCCTTTTGAAGATAAATCTCTGGCCGTCCTTTCCCAATAAGCTCCGTTAAAGTTCTTCCCATGAAGAAGCATCATTGTTTTTCCGTTACTTTTCTGAGGTTTCACATCCATATAAGCCATTTTCAAATCGTTATCCTGAGATTTCAATGTGATAAAATGAACCTCATAGGGATATTGATAGTCTGATAATAAGGCGTCCAGGGGTCTTATCTGCGCAGAGATAAAACCGGTACCTGCCATAAACATGATAGCCATTACTGCATTTCTGAAATATTTCATGAGAATTTATTTTAGTTGTTTAAAATTAAAAAAACCGCTCCAAAAGGAACGGTTTTCAACTGTTATTTTTTAATTAAATATTAACTTGAGTTCCGATAAGAAAATTAGGTATAAAAGGCTGGAAGAAAGAGGCTGGAAGTTACTTTCAGTTATAATGACTGGCAGTCAACGACATCATTCATTTTATTGTAAAGAAAATAATCAATGGTTATTCTTTATAGCCTCCATGATTTCCCATCTTCCATCTCCCCAGCTTCAAATCTGATTAAATCAGAAATCCTTATCCCGAACTGACGTTAAAATATTATTTTTTTAAGATAATTCTGCCATTTGGACTTCTTTTTCTTTCTTTGAAGGCAGGTTCATTAAAACAATAGCAAAAAGAATCAAAATGATCCCCACCCATTGTATTAAAAAGACTTTTTCGCCCAACAAAACGAAGGCCATGGTTACGGAAACCGGAAGTTCCAGAGAAGAAACAATACTTCCCAATCCTAAGCCCGCATTCGGGAAACCGATATTGAACAGAACCGGAGGAATAATAGTTCCAAACAAAGCTAAAATAATTCCATAGGTCCAGAAAATCGAATAATTAAAAGGATGAATGTGTTCTGTATTTTCTGTAAAATTCAGATACAATGATTTCAATCCCTCAAAATGCATAGGTCCTATCTGGGCAAAGAAAAGGAATGAAAAAACAACTACAGATCCTCCTGTCAGCATGATAAGACTTTTTCTGAAAACAGGTAAATGTGTCGCTATTGTATTGGATGTAAACATCGTTAATGTATAGGAAGCGGCAGCCATCAATCCCCAGAAGACTCCGTGCCAATCCAGCTCTATTTCCATATTGATGAGGTTTGTAGCCAATACTGTTCCCAATAATACAATAATTACAGAAATTACTTTTCTGGCATTGGGTAATTTTTTGGTCAGAATACTTTCCACCACCACACTGAACCATACCGACTGCATCAGCAATACAATAGCAATGGAAACATTGATGTACTGAACAGCGATGTAATAGAATAAACTTGTTCCTCCCAATGAAGTCCCTGCAAGCATCAACATTCTGACTTCCCTGGAACTTGGTAATGATAGTTTTTGTTTTGTGGTTGCGGTTTGTATTAAATTCAGGATTAAAAGTCCTGCTAAACCTAACACAAACTGGGATGTGGTTACCTCTGAAGTTGTAAAACCGTCATGGTAAGCCATTTTAACAAATGTGGCCAACATACCATATATACTAGCTCCAATCCCGACAAATAAAACACCTTTTAGTATATTTTTCTTCTTCATAATTTTTTTTCAGCCTGCAAAGTTACAATATATAAATTAAAACTGTCTGAAACATTATGATGATAGATAAATAAAATTGCCACAAGTTTTGCTTGCGGCGATTTATACACTTCCTTATTGTTTTATTATTTTTTCTGAGTAAGTTTCATTTTTATCTGTTGTTACATTAACGATATAAATTCCTTCTTTGCGGGAGCTCAGATCTATCACTATTTCTTTTTCTCCACGAAGTACTTTATTATATACTGTATTTCCAACGAGATCTCTGATCTCCAATGTTCCCGATTTCATTTCTTTGTTCATCATTAATTTAAACAAACCAATAGTAGGATTTGGAATCAGCCGGAAAGCCTTTTCCGTTACTGAAGACTTAAAACTTACAGGCTGTGGACAACTCATATCAATATCAAAGTCAAAATACGGATATTTATTCCAGCTATACACCGTATGGGTAGACGCATTTGAATTCATTTTTACCCTAAGCTTGTGCCAACCTGTTGAGCCTGCATTTATTGCCTCGGCAAAACTGTAAGAAGAATAGAAATGAATCTTGAAATAGTTTCCTGCCTCAAATACAGGATCAGAAACCACAGGATACACTTCACCCGTTTGCAAATTGATCATATCCACCTTAAGGCTCTGTAAAGTAGCACCAGATGGAAGATAATAATGCCCGGCAATAGTACCAGGCTGATATATACACTCTCCTGGCTCATAAACAAAATCTAAGGTTCCTCCATTATTAGAGTCACAAATACTTTCCGCAATATCCTTCCAATAATTAATTTCACCAGGCGCCATACGAAATCCAGTATCTCTATTAAAATATGACCTTGAATTACCATTACTTGGATCTCCAGGAATCGTTTCAAGTGGCCCGGAATATGGTCCAAAAGGACTCGAAATAGCTGCTGCTGCCTCAATAGCATCATTATTTGAATTCGCATGAATCAAAGTGAATCTTATTGAGCTTCCCGACATAATATTCGTTTTAAACTCCATCACATTGGCAAATGCCTCATATGAATTATAATTTGATGCATAAACAGGATCTACAAGATAAGAATCAAGACTAGCTGAAGCTCGTTCTGCGTCAGTAAATACAATAACTCTTTCAGGCTTATTCCCATTTAGTGTTTTTTGGGGACTTATTATATCTGGATCCGGAATTCCCATTATTGCATTTTTGACCAATCCTAAAGATTGCTGTAAATGATCTCCAAAATCCAAACGGCGCTCAAAATTCTGAGCGGTAAAAAAAATCGTTGGTATAATCAGACTCAATATAAATTAAAGGCTTATATATTCCGGTATCATGATCCAATATTCCGTTTCCATACTGTACTACAGCTACTTTGTTTTCAGGATTGCAAGCTAAAAGCTGTTCTATTAGCTTAATCACACCACGTCTCATCGCTTGATAATCTGTCTTAGTCATAGAACCTCCATTATCAACCATAATGATATAATTAGCCTGTGCACTAAAGGTACTCCATGACATCAATGCCATGAAGAAAAAAGAAAAAATGTTTTTTTCATAGTTAAAAGTTTTAAATTTAATTCTGTTAAAATAATATTTTCTCAACAAATAGTGATCTTAGTTTAAAATTTTAACTTTTAAATATTTAATAATTTAATATTTACTGTAATTCTGAAAAAAATAAAAACCACCTATTTGAAACCTTTAAGTTTTAATTATTTTCTGATAATCTTTTCTGAACAGATTTCGTTTTGATCTGTCGCTATATTATAAATCCAAACCTAACAGGTTTATAAAAACCTGTTAGGTTATTCATCTTTCCTTTATTTTGAGTGGATAGTGAAAAAACTTCTGAAAAACAAAAAAGCCGCTCAACTGAGCGGCTCTATATTAATCAATGGTTCAAAGATTATTTACCTTCTTCCATTTTTCTTTTCAACTCTGCTAATGCATCGATGTCTCCAAGAGTAGATCTTTCTTCGTTGTTAGAAGAAGAAGATACGTTTCTGGAAGAAGCTTCTTTTACGTTTTTCTTCTCTTCATCTCTGAAGATCCCTGTGTGAGATACTACTACTCTCTTGAATTCTTTGTTGAATTCGATTACTTTGAAATCAGCTTCTTCACCTTTCTTGATTTTAGATCCATCTTCTTTCTCTAATAATCTTGAAGGGCAGAACGCTTCAACCTCAGCATCTTCGAACTGTACAGAAGCTCCTTTATCGTGAACTTCTACCGCTTTACCAGCGTGGATAGTTCCTTCAGCATATTTAGTTTCGAATTTATCCCATGGGTTTTCAGTCAATTGCTTGTGACCTAGAGATAATCTTCTAGCCTGGATATCTAATTCAAGAACTACAACATCTAATTTATCACCTACTGCACAGAACTCAGACGGGTGCTTGATTTTCTTAGTCCAGGAAAGATCAGAGATGTAGATTAATCCGTCGATACCTTCTTCTAACTCTACGAATACACCAAAGTTAGTGAAGTTTCTTACAGTTCCTACATGCTGAGATCCTACAGGATACTTAGCTTCGATGTTTTCCCATGGATCTTTAGATAATTGCTTGATACCAAGAGAAATTTTTCTTTCTTCTCTGTCTAAAGTTAATACTTCAGCTTCAACTTCATCACCTACTTTTACGAAATCTCCGGCAGATCTTAAGTGAGTAGACCAAGACATTTCAGAAACGTGGATTAATCCTTCAACACCTGGAGCGATTTCTACGAATGCACCATAGTCAGCAAGAACTACTACTTTTCCTTTTACTTTGTCACCTACTTTTAAGTCAGCAGAAAGAGCATCCCAAGGATGAGCTTCTAATTGCTTCATACCTAACTGGATTCTTGTTTTCTCATCATCGAAATCAAGGATAACCACTTTTACAGTTTGTCCGTCCTCTAGGATTTCAGATGGGTGGTTCACTCTAGACCAAGAAAGGTCTGTAATGTGAATTAATCCATCTACACCACCTAGGTCAATGAATACCCCGTAAGAAGTGATGTTCTTAACAGTACCTTCAAGAACCTGACCTTTTTCAAGCTGAGCGATGATTTCTTTTTTCTGACCTTCGATATCTGCTTCGATCAATGCTTTGTGAGAAACTACTACGTTTTTGAACTCAGGGTTGATTTTCACCACTTTGAACTCCATAGTTTTTCCTACGAACTGATCGTAATCTTTAATTGGCTTAACGTCAATTTGAGAACCAGGTAAGAATGCTTCGATTCCGTGAACGTCAACGATCATACCCCCTTTAGTTCTGGATTTAACAAAACCGTTAACGATTTCTCCAGTTTCGTGAAGTTCGTTTACTTTATCCCAAGCTTTAAGCGTTCTGGCTTTTCTGTGAGATAACTGTAATTGTCCAGTTTTGTCTTCTCTCTTGTCAACCATTACTTCTACTTCATCACCAACCTTAAGACCTTGGTTGTAACGGAATTCATTTAGAGAGATAACACCTTCAGATTTGAAGTTGATGTCTACGATAGCTTCTTTATCAGTTAATCTTACAACTTTACCAATAAGAACGTCATTGTCGTCCAAATTGTTTAATGATCCGTTGTAGATCTCTTCTAAATCGCTTTTCTCTTTTCTAGCATCAGCATCAAGACCAGATTCGAAAGAATCCCAGTCAAATTGTTCAGGTGCTACGTTTTGGTTTAATAATAATTCTGCTGAATTTGTCTCTTTTGACATATTCTAAAAAAATTTGTATTCCTTCTCTTTCAACGGTCTTAACAAATGTGATTGAAAAATACGGAAGTAATTAATAATTAATATTTTACTTTCTCAGACCTTTACCACAAAAAGTGGGTGCAAAGATACTATATTTATTTGAGATAAGCAATAGTTATTCTGTTTCATACTTACTCTTTAAAACACTGAATATCAATATTTACATCAAAAGATTAGATTTTTTTAATTTAAAAAAGGGAAAGTCACGGGATCAGTTCATCAGTGTTTCATCTAATGCCCTTTCAAATTCTTTTTCCGTTTCATGATTATAGAATGGTACCGCAGTTATCAAATATTGGTCTGTATGAAATGTAATGGTTTTCTTCTTCCCTCCCATTTCCCTTAAAAAATCTTCTTTCCATCTATCATAATCCAGCAGATGTGTTCCTTTCGGCTCTATAAAAACCTGGTAAGTCAGCTGTTTATCTTTCTTCTGGCTACAAAACAGGATAAAATCTGGCTCAAAAGCACGCCCCAGCTTATCAAAGATTTTAATTTCCCTTTCATTACGGATCAGATGAATGTTCTGAAACTTCTGATTCAACCCTTTGAAGCGCCTGGAAAACAATTCTACAAACCGTTTTTCTTCAATGGTCCCGTAATTGGCATTGTAAGCATACCAGGCTTCACCTGAAACCAAATGCTCCTGCCCTTCTGCCCTTTCACTGCCTTTTGTAACCCTGATTTCTTTATCCCTGAAAACCTGATGGAGAGGCTGTGCCCGAAATGCAGAGCCTTCATAATCCGGAGTGTTATGTTTAATATCTGCTTCTATATTTTGCAGTAATCCATTCAGCGCCTGAAGGTAATCAAAATGCGAAATTTCCTGAAGACGGCTCCGGGTCCCGTAGAATATGATTTCCATACCTCCCAGATACTTCTCATCCTCTATAAAATCCCAGATCGACGTTATATTAGGAAAATAGCGGGAAAGATTATCAAAGTAATAAAACGGATTCCTGCTTAAGGCATACCTGACCACATGTTTCTGAATATCCTGGATTCTTACTCCTTCAGACTTAATACTATCATCAAGTGGAACCGATTTTTCCAATTCAAAAAACACATTGGAAGTTTTCCCACTTCCTGAAGAAAGCTGGTAGCTGAACTTAGGCTTACTAATACCCAAATCTTTAAAAGACTTTATATGTGTAAGATTTTTGGGGATTTTTTTATTGGAAAAAACCACACCTTTTTTATAGAATTCAGAGGCCTTAAATGCTGCTTTCAGTTTTAGCTGTTTGGTTTCAAGGTTGGCTTCATCTTCATAGATCCCGGAGTCTACCAATGCTTTTTTAAGTTCGGAAATATAACGACTGTCTTCTTTGGTATGGTAATATAATTCCTCCAAGATTTTCAGATCATTTGAAATATCATTGTCATATTTCCTTACAAATTTATCATCTCCTTCTTTCACAGCGAAAGGATAATATCTTGCTCCACGGCCTATTAGCTGAGCTTCAGAAAGGGTGGTTTTTCCCGGGTTACCCTCTTTTCCATCACGGTCTTCGTATAACCTTACAATATCAAACAAATTGAGGACATCCCAGCCTTCATTGAGCTTCTGAACTGCAAATACAGCACGGATAGGGTTATTTTCGTCTTCCAGGGTGTTAAGCAGAATCTGATTTTTTTCCGCTTCGGAGTCATTATTGGCACTCAGGCAGTTTTCTTCCCTGAAATAAGCCTGTATCCGTTTTACTATTTCACTTTCTGATATATTGCTGGCTTCGAAAAACTCAAAAGCTTTTTGAACAACGGGAACCGCAGATGTTTTTCTGATCTTATCCACCATTGCTTCAGACAGATCCTCTATCAGCTTATGAAAATTTTCCTTATTCTGTTCAGATTCCCTGATGGTCTTTTTTAGCTTTAAAAAGAATAACGGGTTTCAGATTAATATGATGAATGGTGGCCAGCTCCTGGCGGTACAAATTCAGAATCAAAGCCTGAATAATCCTTTCTTTTTCATCATACAGGGAGCGGACCAGATTGATTTCCTTGGAGAACTTATCATTCCTGAACTGGGCAAGGTCATACTTATAAATAACTTTATCTTTGTATTTCCCGGTAATTTCCCGGCTTTCATAATCTAGAGTTGCCGTAAATTCCAGCAGGATATTTTCAAAATCCTGGTGCAGGATCTGTAAAACGGTTTCTTCCCAGCTTCCAAACAGGTTGCCGCTTTTGGTACTACTGTTCAGGTGATGCGCCTCATCGGCAATCAGAACGATTTTCTTGTCCTGAAAATCCTCATAGGTAACACTATTTTCTTTGCTATTGTTTAAATCAATATGAAGCTGCTGGATGGTGGTAAATTTGATGTTGATATTTTCATGATCTGATTCATCAAAATTATCTATCTGCTTCAAAAAGACTTCTTTACCATTGATCACGATTTTATCCCGGAATAAATATTTGGAGGTCTGAGGATTAAGAAAATTATCCTTCGTTTTCTGAATAATATTATTGCTGTTAACAAAAAACAAAAAGTTACGGTATCCTTTTTCATAAAGATGGAGCATCAAGCCTCCCATGATCAAGGTTTTCCCGCTTCCTGTCGCCATATTATAAAGAAGGTGAAGAGGTTTCCCTGGTTTTCCTTCAAAATCTTCGTGTTCGGTATATAAATAGCGCCTGAATGCTTCTTCCTGATAAGGGCGAATCCCAAATCTCAGATTGTCAGTGATGCCGTTGGGTAAATCAAATTCCGCCAATGCCTTATGAGCAAACGGATTATTGAATATCTCGTGTAAAAATGTCATGATTTAGTTTTTAAGTTGATAAAATTCCTGAGTCACTTTTCGCTCTTCCGGAGTACATTCAAAGTTTTGATCGTTAAGAGAAGAGAGATTGACATAGAGCTGGTTCTTGTCGAGCAGTTCACAAAGGTGGTGCTTTTGTTCTTTAAGGCTTAATGCTTTAAAGTCTTCTATACATTGCTCCTGCCTTTGGATATCTACATTATAGTTGAGAAAAGATCTGGCTTTCATCTCTTCCCAGATGTGAAGAAGTGTTTCTTCATCTTTTGCCTTTTCTATTTTTTCTATGAAGGTCTGGTTGTATTTTTTGAGTTCGAGATAGATGAATGAACCGCCGCCTTGCCAGTTGACGGATTTGGAAATACCGCCTTGTTCGCTATCAATTACTTTTTTCAAACGCTCTACAGCGACAGTCTCAATATAATCCATTTGCTCTATCCCGATATATTGACGGTTCATTTTATGAGCTGTGGATGCTGTGGTACCACTTCCGAGATGATAGTCGAGAATGATGTCGTTTTTCTTCTGTAACAGCTTTTAATTAAAAAAACTAATTAAAGATTCTGGTTTTGGAAAAGAATTAAAATTTAAATTAAGCGATTCAATATGTTTTTTTGAATCTTCGTTTGTTTCAATTCCTAAAGCTTTAGATAAATATACCTCATCTAAGAGTTTATCCGGAGCCAAATTAGAGGAATATTTTCTTTGATATCTGATAGAAAACTTATTAGATTTAATGATAAAATAAGTTCCATTCATTATTTCAGAATCTAAAAATGATTGTTGCCATTTAAAACGTCCTTTAAACTGAATTGTATTTTCATTCTTACCATTTTTAATATTCAAATCATTAAGTAATTCAACCTTATCATAATTTCCTTTTTTATAAGTGCCGTCCGGAATCTTGAATTCGATCATTTGGGGCTGAAATTCTAAAACCGTTATTGGATTACCACTATTTAATAATGGTGCATCATCATTATTACTTTCTCTTCCAATATAACTTTTTGCATCTAACAATTTTTCATAACAGTGAATAAATTCTATATTCTTTCTAGATTTCTTTGACAAAGCTGGTGCATTATCTGTATTTTTCCAGATAAATGTTTCTATAAAATTTTGTTTTTTAAAAACTTCATCTAACAAAATTTTTAAAGGAGCTTGTTCATTATCATCACATTGAATAAATATTTTTCCTTCTTTACCAAGTAATTCCCTAGCTATTTCTAGACGATTTTTCATAAAAGTTAGCCATGAACTTTCATTGAAACTATCATTATATTGAAAACTATCACCTCCGGTATTATACGGCGGATCTATATAAATCAGCTTCACTTTTCCGGCAAATTCCTTTTTCAGAGAATGTAATGCTAACAGATTGTTTCCTTTGATAATCAGGTTATCGGTAATGGTTCCGTTTTCGTCACGGTTAAATCCGTCAAAAGAATGTTCACCATCCCGGTCAAACCGTTTGGCATTGGTTAATACTTTTGGATCAAGCAGTTCTGTGATTTCGTCCTGTGCCAGGGTTTCATTAAAAAAGATCTCTTCTCTTTTATCTTCTTCACGGCTTTGTCCGCCTTCAAGGATACAGTCTTTAAATGGCCAGACCAATGAGACTTCATTGCGTTGTTTCAGATGTTTACCATCAATCGTTAACCCTACTTTGTTTTTGAATTGGGTATAACTGTCATTCAGATAGTTTTTCTGCTCAAGAAACCGGATAAAAAGATTTTGTTTAAATACCCGGACATTTTTTTACTTTCACAAAAAATTTTTCCTTCAGATCGGGATCATCCAACAGCAGCCCGATCAGTTCTTCATCAAAATTCTGTGCTTTATTCAGGACCACCCATTTTTTAATTTCTCCGTTATCGGAAACGTAATTAGGTTCTTTTTTTAATCTGCCTTTCAAGGGTTTGATAAAGTTTCATGGTATTGTATTTTATTACCTCAAATCTATTATCAAAAACTGGCCGGACATTACGGTAAACCGTAAATAACAATGACAAGCCAAGATATGAGACCTGCGGTAAGAGTCAAACTTTATATCATCATGGCCTTGAATCACTCAACTATCAGCCATCCTAAAACTGTACTCCTGTAACCTATGACCTAATTCACTACCTTTGCAGCATGGAACTACAATCAATTTATCAAAAACTGCAGATTCAGGATATGAATCAGATGCAGAAATCTACTTATAAAGCCTCTGAGGACCATACGGATATTGTCCTGCTTTCTCCTACTGGATCAGGAAAGACCCTTGCCTTTTTATTTCCGGTTCTCAGAAATCTGAAAAGAAATGTTCAGGGCGTGCAGGCATTGATCCTGGTTCCTGCCAGAGAACTGGCATTACAGATCGAGCAGGTTTTTAAAGCTATGGGTACGGATTTCAAAGTTTCCGTTTGCTATGGTGGTCATGATAAAAAAATTGAGGTCAACAATTTAATTGAAGCTCCGGCTGTTCTGATCGGAACTCCGGGAAGGGTCGCTTATCACATACGAAATAATAATTTTGATCCGGAAACCATTACAACATTGGTTCTGGATGAGTTTGACAAGGCATTGGAACTAGGGTTTCACGATGATATGGAGTTTATCATCAATTCATTGAAAGGCGTTTCTCAAAGAATTCTTACTTCTGCAACCGTAATGGATGAAATTCCTGCATTTACAGGATTAAAAAAGGAGAAAATCATCAATTTCCTTAAAGAAAAGGAAGTAAAACCTGATATTCAGCTGAGAAAAGTAATGACAATTCCGGAAGAAAAACTGGATACCTTGTTCAACCTTGTCTGTAAAATCGGGAACAAAAGAACCCTGATATTCTGTAATCACCGTGACGCTGTAGACCGTATTTCGGAACTACTGCATCAGATGGGAATTGATAGGGAAACATTCCATGGCGGAATGGAGCAGGATGAAAGGGAGCGTGCTTTACTGAAATTCAGAAATGATTCCGCCAGAATTCTTATTACAACGGATCTTGCTGCTCGTGGACTTGATATTCCTGAAGTGGAATCTATTGTTCATTATCAGCTTCCTCCAAAAGAAGATGCTTTCATCCACAGAAATGGCCGTACCGCAAGAATGAACGCCAAAGGATTTGTCTATCTGATTATGACAGAAGAGGAAAATTTTCCATTCATTAAAAGCAATACTCCTGAAGAAAGTGTCGCCGGATTTACCAAAGTCCCGCAAAAAACGCCTTTCCAGACGATTTACATCAGTGCAGGAAAAAAAGACAAGGTCAATAAAGTGGATATTGCAGGCTATTTGCTTAAAAAAGGCGAATTACAAAAAGAAGAGGTGGGTATTATTGAGGTAAAAGATACGACTTCTTATGTAGCGGTTGCCAGAAATAAGGTGAATGCTGTTTTGAGAAAGCTTCAGAATGAAAAACTGAAGGGAAAAAAAGTGAAAATGGAGGTTGCTTATTAAGGCTTCAACTCGATAAACCATTGTTATTGTGAACGAAGTAAAACTATATCAATAGTTTGCAAACCACAAAAGTCACAAAAGATTTAAACATCTAAGTTATTTAAGTTAGAAAGCTTTGCAGATATAAAGTTCACATAAGTTTTTGAAAATCTCCGATTTTCATTGATGTGATACTGCTACAAATATTCAATTGAAGACGTAATCATTCCCCTTCTCCGGAGGGGTGGCAAAAGGTTTACAATATAGCAAAAGCGCTCAAAAGTCTCTTAAAACAAACTTTTGAGCGCTTTTTTATATTCCTTTATCATTTATTTTATCCCTCTCACTCTCGTCGGAAAAGTATACACCGATTTTGAGGCGGTTATGAATAAAACATTGTTATTTTCTCCTCCGAAAGTCACATTGGATGTCCATTCTTCAGGAATGGAAATATGATACATCTTTTTTCCCTCACGGTTAAAAACATGCACCCCGTCTCCGGTTAAATAAAGGTTTCCATGCTTATCCAGCGTCATTCCGTCTGACCCCATTTCACAAAAAAGCCTTTTCTCCGACAGCTTACCTTCCCCCAAAATGTCATAAACATAAGTTTTTCCGGCATCAATGTCTGAAACATATAATTTTTTTAGTTTTTCACTTCCTATGATTCCATTAGGCTGGATAAAAGTTTCCAGCCTGGAAATCTTACCCTCCTTACTTCTGTAGTACAAACTTTTATGAAACAGTTCCTGCTTAAAATTGACCCAATAGTCTCTTTCATACAAAGGATCAGTAAAATACATGCCTCCAGAAGCATCATTCCATACATCGTTGGGGCCGTTTAGCCTCTTCCCTTCAAATCCTTTTGAAAGGACTTCCACCTTTTTATCTTTTGATATTTTCCAGATTTCCCCCTGATCGTCTGAACAGGTAATCAAATTATCATCTTTATCAAAATGGGTTCCGTTTGCCCTTCCCGTTTTATCTAAAAATTCAATGATCCGGTTGGTTTTCCAATCCCAAAAATAAATTTTATCATTGGGCTGGTCGGTGAAATAGACATTTCCTTCACTATCCGCGGATGGTCCTTCTGTAAAACTGAACTGATCGGAAACTTTTTCCGGCTTTACCCCTTCATAAAACATTTTGCTATAATTTACTGATTGACAGTTTACCAATGCGAAAACCAAACCAATCATTCCTATTTTACAGATATTCTTCATTCTTCATTTTTTAAATCTGCAATTTACAACATCAGTAACAGTTTTAAAGCTATTTTTTTATTGTATTGAAGCAAAAACCGGAAGATCATTACAACCTGAAAAAGACCAAAAGGAAGAACGGAGAATGAATTCATAATTCTATTTAAACAGACCAATATTCTTATACAACTGATCTAACAGGATAAACTGCAAACAAAAAGGACCAGCCGGTGCTGATCCTTTTGTTTATCAGATTTGAGGCCTGAGATGGAAGATGAAAGCCATAGTGCCCTAAGAATAACCATAATCTGTTTTATCCTCTTTACAATAATGAATGATGTCGTTGACCAGTCATTATACCTGAAGTAATTTCCAGCATCTTCTTCCAGCTTCCAGCCTTTATACTTAATTTTCTTACGAACCCAGGTTATTTTATAATCAACTTGCTGTTGTATACTCCTTTTAAAGACTTAATGCTTATCATATACACTCCTTTCGGAACATTTACATTAAATTCTTTGGTATGGTTACCTTCACTTCTATAGTCTGTATTATAGATCAGTCTTCCGCTGGAATCAAACAGGGTTACTTTCATTTCTCCTTTTATATTCCGGGATTTCACAAAGAAGTTACCATCACTTGGGTTAGGATAAATTTTAATATCATCTGCCAATGGAGATACCACTTCTTTGGTTTCCAAAGTTTGGGTCTGCTGGGTACATACTTCAAGGGACCACCCTGTAATACTGCCTACACTTCCTGGTCTGTTATCCGATGCATACAGCTTCCATTCTCCCTGGGCCTTATGTCCTTTAAAAACATTCAATGGTTCATTTGATTTAATTTGACCCTGTACCGGTGATGCACAGGCTACAGCATTCCCTGTGTCACTAAATGAAGCTGTAATTCCTGAATTTCCGTTACACAACCTGTTCCAGATAAGTGCTGATGTACCTACCGGACTTTCAATTCCTATTGCCAGATGTCTTATATTTGGATGTGTTACTGTAGGAGTCACCTTAATTTTAGTAATTGTTCCGGTATTGTTCACCATCAATGGAACATTAATTCTTGGGGCGGATATATTGGAACCTCCCGGCCCGTCAGGGATAGCTACCGCTGGCCCGCTATAAGTATAAGTAGTACAGTTCTCACCCATAACAACATAATCAATCACAAAGCTTGGGCTCACGGCATAATAGATATTTCCTACAGCTTCTATCATAATAAATGCATTCGCAGAAGTAGATCCTGCAGGAATCATAATCTGTTCATTGCCATCATTAGGTGTATTGGCAGCTATTGTGGTAAATGTCTGTCCACCATCTGTAGATAATTTGATATTAACATTTGCCGTATTAACCGGAGCCTGATTGGTATTAGCAACATCCCAGGTTATATTGGCCATATTTCCCGAGTTCAGCGACTGTCCGAATGTAGGTGCTGTTACCTGAAAAGGACCTGCTGCGGCATTCACGGTAACAACCATATCATCCTTATTTGTTTGGGGTGCTATAGGATTATTATTTCTTACCGTTAGTCTGAAATTCAGGTTTCTTGCCACACTGGAAACGGATTCCCAACGGGTTGATAAAACACCTGCCAACACCTGATTAAACTCAGGTAAATATCTTACCGGTGTACTCCTGGGGGCAACAGATCTAAAGTTAGGACCCGCCGGCTTAGTTGGATACGCAAGGCTTGACACATCTGTTTCTGCATTAGTTGCCTGGTTCATTTGCTCCCATGTATAGGTATAGGAAGCAGTGTTTCCATCATTTGTTTTTCCTTTTAACAGGTAAGGTGTGGATTTCGGTATGGTATAATCGGCACCGGCATCTACGGTAGGAGCAGCAACTCCAAAAGGCGTTGTGGTACCACAGCTTACGCTGCTTATCCTGTTTTTAATTTCCGTCAGGTTATACGTATGGAAATAGTCATTAGAATTGTACTGAACATCAAAAACACCACCCATAATTCCTGTATAAGCCATAATAGTACTTCCGCTTCCCGGCTCTACTTCCGAGGTTCCGCTACCGTTTAAATAATAAGTAAAAGTATGGTTAGCTCCCATCTGATGTCCCATTTCATGGGCAACATAATCAACGTCAAACTTATCTCCTTCAGGAAAGTTATGGGCTGTCCAGCCTCTTCCCGGCCGGCTTCCGCACAGTGCATCCAGATAAGCTGCCCCATTCGCATTTTTTTTTGTCTAATAAATGCCCCATATCAAAGTTGGAAGCACTGATCACTGAGGTTATCCCGGTATTGGCATCATCCGGTCCGGCATTATCGGGATAAGGATCGCTGAGTTTATCCAGAAATATAATGGCATCATTATTATCTATTAAATTAAAATGCAAGGATAAATCTCTTTCAAAAACACCGTTTAGTCTCGTTAAGCTGGCGTTCATCGCAGCAAGAACCACCGCTTTTTTCTGGGCATCCGTTGCATTGGGTGAAGTACCTGCAGCGGCTAAATGATATTCTGCATACTCTCCGGTACAGGAAAGTGCCATCCTGAACACATTGAAACCTGCCGTTTTTTTTATTTACAGCTTCGTTTTTTTTTTTCCACAGGAGCATTTTTTTTTCACTGCATCCATCGTAGAGCACTCGAAAGGCTCTTTCTCCTGTCCCCTTCTTGCATTGGAGTCAAAAACAGCGTAAACCATCCTGTCTTCCGTATAAGGTTCAATGAATTCAGATAACCCGGAACGGATAATCATGGATGAAAATCCTGTGGGAGACAAACTAAAACGTAAATAGGCGGTAGGATCTTCTATTCCTATCCCTACATACGACCGGATATCCGGAAATCTGGCTTGTAATCCCGGAGCCATATTGGAAGATTCCCAGACCTGGAACTCCTCCAGCCTTCCCTGAACATTGGGAACGGAAATAACAGTCCCTTTTGCATTGGAAAAACGCATGGGAGCATTTTTTAAACTTTGCTTTAGTGTATTGGCATCTAATGTATAAAGCCCCGCGAACTCCAGTTTTTCCTGGTTCTTTTTAACTTTCTGAGATCTCAGCTCTGTTCTTGTCCACTGTGAAAACCCCAAAAAGGGCACCATCAGTGCGAAAATAAAGAAATAAACGTTTCATATCTTTGTATTTTTTTGTGTTTCACTAAGTTATATAAAAAAACATCAATTACCTAATCTTTTCACACTAATATGAATAAAATAATATGTTTATAATAAAAAAAGAGGTCATATCATTTTAAAACATTACAGTACTTTAGCAAAATAAAAAGGATTTGTTGTTTTGAATAAAGCAAAATCAAAAGGATCTGCAGTTCCTCTGGCATGACATTTATATAGATTCGATCATATATTTGGATGGATCTTTAAAAAAATTTTTATCTTTGAATTTTAGGAGTTGTAAAATGAAAATAAATTTACCTGACAAACTGTATTATTCTATTGGGGAAGTTGCGAAAGCCTTCGATGTAAACACTTCATTAATACGGTATTGGGAACAGGAATTCCCTATCATTAAGCCTAAAAAAAACAGGAAGGGCAATCGTTATTTCACTCCCGAAGACATTAAAAACCTGCAGATGATCTACCATCTGGTTAAAGAAAAGGGCTATACTTTGGATGGCGCCCGTGTGGCTTTAACTACCAACAGCAAAATTTCCGAAACCATCACTCTGATTGACAGGCTCGAGTTTGTAAAAGCAGAGCTTATCAAACTGAAAGAATCTCTTGGTGAAAGGGAAGCAGAATAAAAGCTTCCAATTCCGGAACTGTTTCCATCTCCTATGTGATTAAGCCCGAACGGATAGTATTATTGGTATTGATAATTTCAGGAGCATCTGCGCTGTTTTGAGGAAAACTTGCCCTTATATTTCCTAGATGGTCTTTATACTGATATATATTGTTTTTAAGAACTAAACCTCCACTAAGTTATGAGAGGTTAGATTTTATTTACTCAATCCGGGAGACTTTGCAGAGCTGGGGTTCAACAAACCATTATTTTGAATTTTCAATTTCAAAACCGCTTGCTTTAAATTCATTATAAAAATCATCAAACAAAATATTATCCGAAAAATATTTCTCAAAGTTCTTAAATCCTTTTATTTTTAAAATTGGTGTTTTTTCTCTTTTTTTTAATTGATGCGCTGATACTGATCAAACAATCTATAAATGAATTTATTTCGGTTCCAAAATATCCATATGAATTAAAAAAAGCTTTTCCAATTTCATAATATACATCCAAATCGGTTCTGACTTTTGAAAAGTCAATTTCTATAATCGGATTCGTATTATCTATTGTTTCTCTAACCCCATTCAATAGGAAACATCCTCTTAAGTAATAATACTTTTGCTTATCATTTAATTCATACCATTTTATTTTTTCCTTTTTGTCAGTGAGAAGTTTAAAATTATCTATATATCCTTGGTTATATATCCATAAAGGATCGTCAAGGACTCCTGTTAAAATAATTTCTCTGTTTTTAATTAAAATATCCAAGGCATTAAAATAATAATCGTTTTTAAAAGTTTTAAGGCCTTTAAACGAAACTCTGATGACTATATCCTGCTTAGAGATTTCTCCGAATTGAAGATTAATAGACTTAATATCGTCTCTTTTAACAACTATTTTGTCAAAATCTTTTTTACGAATGAGTTTTATATACTTCGTTGTAAATAACACTTTTTCTTCTAATACAAAATTTATTTCCATTTTACTGCTGAGCTTGTTGGTATTTGTATAATTTTATTATAATCATGATTGATAACTAATCCCCATCTTCCATCTGGATGTTGAACAATTCGACTGCTATTTAAATCCTACGATACCTGTACATCTTTTATTTACCATTCTAATGCTCCATTCCATTTGGAGCTACGCTCTACTGTTTTTGTAATCCAAATAGTTGAAGCATTTTACTAATCAATAGATAATATCTTTAATATTTCAATTTCTCCAACAGGTGTTAGCCCTTCTGTAAACATTACTTTTTCTCCTACTTTAAATTTAGTACCCAAAAATTCTTTGGATAAGAAATTGATTTCTACTTCATCTTCTTCACCAGGCAAAAAAGATTTCTTATTATTTAATAATAGTATTCTTCCAGAAGTTAATCCTTTTCCCAAATCAAAAGTAGGTCTATAGCCACTAATAAAAGGGGTTTGTCTTACATCTTGATATAAGTTTAACTTTGCTCTAATTGTTATCATATTTTACTAATTTTATGTATTGGGCTATGATTTAACGGAATAATTAACTTAACATTTTGAAATAAATGCGATGGTATTACTTACAGTTTTAATTCCATCGGCTTCAAAGAATGTCGCTTGCTTCATAACACTTTGAGGAACTTTAGCTTTTATTATCGTGTTTGCTGTTCCATCCCATTTCCTGTTTCATATCCTGTACCAGATCTAAGACCATTACTAAACTATATCATCTAATTCTGCAGGAGAATCTGACCTATAAAGTCATTTCTGCTTTCTCAACAGCCAATTCAGCTTTTAATACATCAGCAGCAGCCATAGCTTCAGCTCTAATAATTCCCGGAGCCGCCTTCTCTTTTGTTAAAATACAGCTAAAGCAGCTAATCCCAGTGCCTGCGTCTGGTTTTCTGGAGAAATATTATTGGTAATTGCAATGCCCAAAACATCCCACCAGATGAGCTTCTCGCTCGTGCTATTTAACATCTATTAAATTTACGTTTATTTACAAATAATAAAACAAAACCTTCACTACAAAGGTTTTTGTTTTTTATTCAGACACGAACTAGAAGCTCGCCAGCGGAAGGATGTTCAACAAACCATTATTTTGAATTTTCAATTTCAAAACCGCTTGCTTTAAATTCATTATAAAAATCATCAAACAAAATATTATCTGAAAAATACTTTTCAAAATTCTTGAATCCTTTTATTTTTAAAACAGGCATTTTTTCTCTTTTTCTCATTGATTCATCAATATTAATCAAACAATCTCTGAATGAATGGAATTCGGTCCCAAAATATCCATATGAATTAAAAAATGCTTTTCCAATTTCATAATATACATCCAAATCAGTCCTGGCTTTTGATAAATCAATTACTATGATAGGATTCATATTATCTATAGATTTTCTTAATCCTCCTAGAAAATAGCATCCTCTTAAGTAATAATACTTTTGCTTATCATTTAATTCATACCATTTTATTTTTTCCTTTTTATCACATAGCAACTTAAAATTATCAATATATCCCTGATTGTATATACTTAAGGGATCATCAAGAATTCCTGTTAAAACAATTTCTGTATTACTAATTAAAATATCTGAAACATTAAAAATATAATCATTTTTAAAAGTTTTAAACGAGGCTCTTATGATTACATCCTGTTTATATATTTTTTCGAATTGAAGATTAATAGACTTAATATCACCTCTTTTAATAACTATTTTGTCAAAATCTTTTTTACGAATGAGTTTTATGTATCGCGTTGACAATAAAGTCTTTTCTTCTGATAAAAAATTTATTTCCATTTTACTACTGAACTTGTTGGTATTTGTATAATTTTTGTGTAATCATGATTGGTAACTAATCCCCATTTTCCAGAAGGATGTTGGAGAATTCTACTCCCATCTAAATGAGTACCTGGAACATCTTTTATTTTCCATTCTAAAGCTCCAACCCATTTTGTGCTTATTCCAGATCTATTTTCAGTTACTGCTTGTGCACCATTCCTTATTATTGGATTACCTCCCCAGCTAAGATTTCAGTGAAATCGCTTGTAACACTTTTAGGTAAATTTTTAGGATCAATCCTTAGAGGACCTGCTCCCCAAATATTAGCCATTTCTGTACGAGAAAGAGCTTTTATTTCTCCATTAGCAGCCATAGCTTCAGCTCTAATAATCCCCGGAGCCGCCTTCCCTTTTGTTAAAATGATCGCTAAAGCCGCTAATCCCAGTGCCTGCGTCTGGTTTTCAGGAGAAATATTATTGGCAATTGCAATACCCACCGCATCCCACACACTGCTCATCATTCTACTCCTCTGTCATTTCTTACCCATGACATTAAATCAAATGCTCTGCCTTCATTTGGAAAGAACCCTGCAAGAGCACGGTCAAATGCCATCCCCATGGCAAGATATTAGGAAAATAATTATCCCCTTATTCCATGTGCTGATGTTCCCTTTTCCTGTTACCGTAATTGGAACTGTGAAATAAAATCCTCCTCCACCCCACCGCGAACTTCTGGCTCATGCTATTTAACATTTTTTAAATTTACATTTATTCCCAAATTATAAAAACAAAACCTTCACTATTGCAAAGGTTTTGCTTTTTATTCAGACACGAGCAAGATGATCGGCCAGCAGAGGGAAATATCCTCCGAAGAACTGGAATAAAATTGGATAATCTTTTATAAAACTCACGCTATTTTTCCAGCTCTTTTTTTAATCATATTCAACCATTTTAATGCATCTTGAGAATTCTCAAAATAACGATTTGCTTCATCTCTAACATATTCCCAATGAACTTCTACATTATTAATCAAAGCAGGTAACTCTTTTTCTTTTACTATTTTCAATATCTTTTTAGAAGCTTCTGATTTATTACAGTCCGCAATGTAGTTTGAAACCACTTCTTTATCTGTCAAATTTTCAAAATCAGCATCTGGAAAATAGGCCCCAAAAAATTGAGTTAATTGTGGAAATTCACTTTCAAAATTCATATATATTATTTTTGTTTATTATCTTGGGAATGCGGTTAATATAAAATAACCTCCACTTCCATTTGACTTTAATATAACTCTAGCATTCGTCAAATCATTAACAACATTTGTTGTTCTCATAATTCCTCTACCAATATTTGTTGAACCAGAGTATTCTAACCTTAAGCTATTAGTCATTCCTGATCGCAACCAAGATTTGATAGCATCTCTATTACTTTTTATGGTTGAAGAAATAACAGATTCTGCTATTGCTTCGTTTGTAAAAGAACTTGCACCTGTAATTCCCTTTTGAGTAGCTAAACGGCTGATTAAATCTGCATCGGTTTTACCAACATGTCTTGCCAATGTATGTCCTAATGTAGATCCTTCATGATAAGCCAACCATCCTTCTGTTTTTATAATTCCAGGAGCCGCCTTCCCTTTTGTTAAAATGACCGCTAAAGCCGCTAATCCCAGTGCCTGCGTCTGGTTTTCAGCAGAAATATTGTTGGCAATTGCAATA
>NZ_JPEQ01000023.1:0-43933 GCF_000738495.1 Chryseobacterium sp. P1-3 | reverse complement strand
TGGCAGTAAGCAGTTAGCGATTGGCAAAAAGCCAAAAGCCAGCAGCAAATAGCCAGATGCTATATACCTTCTTTAGGGTGGTTTTAGCGGTGGGGCTCACCTGTTCCCATTCCGAACACAGAAGTTAAGCCCACCAGCGCCGATGGTACTGCTAACGCGGGAGAGTAGGCCGCCGCCAGTTTTTATTTTTATTTTAAAAGTCTCATACAGTAATGTGTGAGACTTTTTTTTGTTATAGACCCATCCCATCTATATTATATCTATCCCACGCCTATGTACCTGGAACTATCCCTGCACTTATACAGGGTGAAGAGTGAAATGATAGATAACAGATAACAGATAACAGATAACAGATCCCAGATAGCGTATAGGTTTTGGCTAAAGCCTGTGGAATTTTATGGTTTTATTGAGAACGGGCTAAAGCCCGTGCCTATTGAATAGCTGTGCTCATCATATCTTTTCTAAACATTAAAGCATATCCGTATATTCCTTGATCTTTCCCCAACCCAAATCTCGACATTCCTCTGTGTCAATCCGTGTAATCCGTGGTGAAATAAAATAGCAATGCTTTTTCCATTATGGGGTTATCACTAATGGCGGGTTTTAGCCCGTGGCTAGTGAATATTTACCAGGATTTATCTTTATAAAACAATTTTTTTCTAAGAGCCCATTTACTCAGATAAAATTGATAAGTTTGTATTAGTTTTCCAAAAAGAATTATAATGTCAGGAAATATTCTGATCATCGATGATGAGATCAAGCTCCTTAAATTACTAGGAATGATCCTTTCCCAAGAAAATTTTAATGTTAAAGAAGCTTCAACGGCACGTTCAGCAATGACGATGCTGGAGCATTATGATTTTGATGTCGTTTTAAGTGACGTCCGGCTTCCTGATGCTTTTGGGGTAGAATTGGTAAAGTCAATTAAAACGAAATATCCCCATCTTGAAATTATTCTGATGACTGCGTTTGGAAATATTACAGATGCTGTACAGGCAATGAAGAATGGAGCTTATGACTATCTGGTGAAAGGCGATGATAATGAAAAGATTATTCCGTTGGTATATAAAGCACTGGAAAGGGTGAAGGATAATAAAAGCAAAACGGCTCAGCATATTAATGTAGGGAAAGGTTTTGATCAAATCCTTGGAAATTCTCCTTTGATGCTGCAAGCTAAAAGACTTGCTGAGAAAGTAGCTTTAACAGACGCAGCAGTGCTTTTAACCGGAGAGACGGGCACGGGTAAGGAAGTTTTTGCAAGTGCTATTCATGAAGGGAGTGATAGAAAGAAAAATAATTTTGTTGCCATCAATTGTTCGGCATTCAGTAGGGAAATTCTGGAGAGCGAGCTTTTCGGTCACAAACAAGGTGCTTTTACCGGTGCCTTGAAAGATAAAAAAGGGCTTATAGAGGAAGCCAATGGTGGAACTCTTTTCCTGGATGAAATAGGTGAAATGCCTATAGAACTTCAAGCGAAATTATTGAGGGTTTTAGAAACCAGGGAATTCATTAAAATGGGAGAGACCAAAGTAACAAAATCGGATTTTAGATTGATTGCTGCTACCAACAGAAACTTAGAAGAAGAAATAAAGCAGGGAAATTTCAGAGAAGATTTGTACTTCAGACTGAATGTCTTTGAAATTTCACTTCCACCTTTAAGAGAAAGGAAAGAAGATCTTAAAATATTAGCAAAAAACTTTATTGATTTATTTTCTCATAAATTACATTTATCTTCTGTCCAGGTAATGCCTGATTACTATAAAGCATTGGAGAAGAACGACTGGAAAGGAAATATCCGCGAATTAAGGAATGCTGTAGAGCGTAGCCTTATTCTGATGGACAACAATGTTTTAAGTGAAGAAAGCCTTCCTCATTATTCAGGGAAAGCAATTCCGGAAAGTGACTCTTTAAGTATGAGATCCCTGGAAAAAATTCATATACAAAAAGTATTGCAATACACTAAGGGAAATAAAGCAGAAACCGCCAGATTACTGGAAATTGGTATTGCCACATTATACCGTAAGCTGGAAGAATACGGATTGAAATAAAGATTTTATCATTTTAATAAAGAGCCTATCATTTTGATAGGCTTTTCTGTTTTTATAGAGATTAATTGATGTGTGTAAATATTTGTTTATCAAATGTTTATGATATTTGTTTCTATAATGGGCCTTCTTTTGGCCTATAGTTTTGAATAAAATATTTAAAAATGACAATTTCAAGAAAAAACGTTTAAAAAAACGGGAGCATTCCACTTTTTAGTCTGCTGATGGTATCCTACGTATTGTTAACCCTTCTAATCTTAATAATAACGATATGATGCTCATAAGTTTGATTCTGCTGTTTGCAGTATTGTTTTGGCTTTTTATATAAATCAGTTGAATTTTTTTGATAAAATATAATTATGTGGAGTTTATTTTTTTCTTTCCATTCTTGCCTTTGTGTATATCTGTTATGTTTTAATGAAACCTGAAAAATTTTAAGCAATCATGAATACAGAGATTTTAGGCATCATAGCCATGTTTGCTATTACGTTAGTGATGGGAATATGTTTAGGTAAATATATTGCTAATGTCTACGGATACAAAAAAAACTTTTCCGGATCAGGTTTTTGAAACGATTGAAAAGTTAATTTATAAAATATCGGGTATTAATCCCAACCGCCAGATGAACTGGAAGCAGAATATGTATGCCATGCTGACAATTAACCTGGTTTGGTTTGTTATTGGATTTTTGATCCTGCAGAACCAGTCATGGTTACCTCTGAATCCGGATGGAAATCCCAATATGTCACCGGATTTGGCTTTCAATACAACAATTTCTTTTTTAGTTAATTGCAATCTGCAGCATTATTCCGGAGAAACGGGAGTAAGTTATCTGAGCCAGCTGTATTTGATGTTTTTACAGTTTGTGACTGCAGCGACAGGAATGGCCGCAATGGCGGTACTTTTTAAAGCTTTTAAAGAAAAAACAGCTACGGAATTAGGAAATTTCTATGACTTTTTTACAAGATCAATGATTAGAATTCTTATCCCTGTAAGTATTATTGTAGCTTTTATTCTTTCTATGAACGGAAGCCCGATGACTTTTGAAGGAAAAGCTCATATGACAACCCTGGAGGGACAAAAAATTGATGTTTCCAGAGGCCCGGTAGCGGCTTTTGTAGCAATCAAGCATCTGGGAACAAATGGAGGCGGTTTTTTTGGAGCAAACTCTGCACATCCGTTTGAAAACCCTAATTATATCACGAATATGACAGAAATGGTCGCCCAGATGATCATTCCGTTCGCATTGGTTTTTGCGTTGGGTTTTTATTTGCATAAAAGAAAGCTTTCATGGGTTATTTTTGCTGTAATGACGGTTGGTTTCCTTGCTCTTGCAGTTCCTAATATTGTGAATGAAACAGGTGGTAACCCTTTGATTACTCAAATGGGTACAGACAGCAGTCTTGGTGCAATGGAGGGAAAAGAAATCCGTTTCGGAAGTGCAGCGTCAGGATATTGGAGCATTGCCACAACCGTAATTTCTACAGGTTCCGTGAATGCAATGCATGACAGTACGATGCCTCTTTCCGGAATGAATGAGCTTCTGGCAATGATGGTCAACTGCTTTTACGGTGGTTGTGGAGTAGGGATCCTGAACTATTTTATCTTTATCATTCTTGCCGTATTCATCAGTGGGCTAATGGTAGGTAGAACTCCGGAGTTTATGGGAAAAAAGATCGAAGCAAAAGAAATGAAAATTGCAATGATTGTTGCACTATTTCATCCGTTCCTAATTCTTGCAGGAACAGCTTTAACAGCTTATTTACCGGAGTTTGGAGCCAAAACATTGAACAATCCCGGATTCCACGGTTTCAGTGAGATGCTGTATGAGTTTACTTCTTCTTCCGCCAATAACGGATCCGGATTTGAAGGATTGGGAGATAATACCCCATGGTGGAATATTTCAACGGGAATTGTACTGTTGCTATCAAGGTTCATTCCGATTATAGGTCCTGTGGCAATTGCCGGTTTACTGGCACAGAAAAAATATATTCCGGAAAGCTCAGGTACATTAAAAACGGATACTGCTACTTTTGGATTCATGACCCTGGCAGTCATTCTGCTTATCGCAGCTTTATCCTTTTTCCCTGCATTAACGCTTGGTCCTATTGCAGAACAGATACAGTATTTCTCTAAATAATTGTGAATCTTAAAAATTAAAATCAATAATAGACCATTAAGGAAGCTGAAGAGTTCAGAAGCGAGTCTAAAACTTACTGAAACGTTCACTTAAATATTATCCATCTTTATTTCTCATGATTAGCTTGCCTTGATGGTTGTTATTGGTTAATAATGATAAAAACTCTTTCAAAAAAAATGAAAAATCAATCGCAGACATTATTTCAAAGAGATTTGGTAAACGAAGCTATAAAACAGTCCTTCGTAAAACTGAATCCGAAAATTATGTTTAAAAATCCAGTGATGTTTCTGGTAGAGATAGGAACTGTTGTTATGCTTATTGTAAGCTTGTTCAGTTTAACAGGCGACAGATCGCAGGGAGATTTCTCTTATAATTTCTTAGTATTTATTATCTTATTTTTTACTGTCTTATTTGCCAATTTTGCAGAAGCTATTGCAGAAGCCAGAGGGAAAGCGCAGGCAGATACGCTTAGAAAAACCCGTGAGGAAACTCCTGCCAAACTGGTTGTTGAAAACAAACCCGGATTTCAGGTGGAAACTGCTTTGAAAATGTCTGCCGAAATGAAGCTTGGTGATATTTTTCTTTGTGAAGCCGGAGATCAGGTTCCGATGGATGGAGAAATTGTTGAAGGATTGGCAACTATTGATGAATCTGCCATTACCGGGGAAAGTGCACCGGTTATCCGTGAAGCGGGTGGAGATAAAAGTTCTGTAACGGGTGGTACAAAAGTACTTTCAGACAGAATCAAAGTAAAGGTGACCACTAAGCCGGGAGAGTCCTTTCTGGATAAAATGATTGCTCTTGTAGAAGGAGCTTCAAGACAAAAAACACCCAACGAAATCGCATTAACCATATTATTGGCAGGATTTACCCTGACGTTTATTATTGTTACCCTCACTTTAAAGCCTTTTGCAGACTATGCGCAGACTCCGATTACAATTGCGGCATTTATTTCACTTTTTGTTTGTCTGATTCCCACAACAATCGGAGGGCTGCTTTCTGCAATCGGAATTGCGGGGATGGACAGGGCTTTAAGGGCTAATGTTATTACCAAAAGTGGAAAAGCGGTAGAAACGGCAGGAGATATTGATGTGTTGCTGCTTGATAAAACAGGTACTATTACCATAGGAAACCGTAAAGCGACACAATTTCACCCTGCGGAAGGAATCAAAATGGAAGACTTTATTAAAGCTTCTGCACTAAGTTCCGTAGCAGATGAAACCCCTGAGGGAAAATCAATTATAGAACTGAGCCAATTAAAACCGGAGGACTTACTTGTACCTGGTCCTACCTATATAGATTTTACAGCAGAAACCAGAACTTCAGGAATTGACTTTGAAGAAACCAGAATCAGGAAAGGCGCATACGATACCATAAAAAAATTAACAGAAAAAACCGGCAATATCTTCCCGCAGGAAACCCAAGATGCCGTAACCAAAATTTCTGAGAATGGCGGAACTCCCTTGGTGGTGGCTGTGAATGAAAAAGTATGGGGAGTAATTGAGCTCCAGGATATCATTAAAACAGGAATTCAGGAACGTTTCCAAAGGCTTAGAAAAATGGGGGTGAAAACGGTGATGGTAACCGGTGATAATCCTTTGACGGCTAAGTTTATCGCAGAAAAAGCAGGGGTAGATGATTTTATTGCAGAAGCAAAACCTGAAGATAAAATGAACTATATCAAAAAAGAGCAACAGGAAGGAAAGCTGGTAGCTATGATGGGAGATGGAACGAATGATGCCCCGGCATTAGCCCAGGCCGACGTAGGAGTAGCAATGAACAGCGGAACACAAGCTGCCAAAGAAGCAGGTAATATGGTGGATCTTGATAATGACCCTACCAAACTGATTGAGATTGTGGAAATCGGGAAACAATTGCTGATGACAAGAGGAACATTAACAACCTTCAGTATTGCTAATGATGTAGCCAAGTATTTTGCTATCATTCCGGCCTTGTTTATTACTTTTATCCCTTCCCTTCAGAAACTGAATATCATGAATCTTCACAGCCCTGAAACAGCTATTTTATCGGCTGTTATTTTCAATGCGGTGATTATTCCCTTCCTTATTCCGTTAGCTTTAAAAGGAGTGGCTTACAAACCCATTGGGGCAAGTGCTTTATTGAGAAGGAATCTTTTGATTTATGGATTGGGAGGGGTGATTGTTCCGTTCATCGGAATTAAAATTATAGACTTACTGATTAGCTTATTCTATTAAAATATAAAGACATGAAAAATCATATTGTTTCAGCATTCAGACTGACTTTGGTAATGCTGGTTGTGGTAAGTGTTTATCTGGGGGTTGTGTACGGAGGCTCTAAAGTATTGCCTACCCAGGGAAATGCAGAAATTATCAATTATAAAGGACAGAAATTCTACACCAATATAGGGCAGGAATTTAAATCTGAAAAATATTTTCACGGTCGTCCTTCTTCCGTCAATTATAATGCTGCGGGAAGCGGGGGAAGTAATAAAGGCCCTGGCAATGAAGAATATCTGGGAACTGTACAAAAGAGAATAGATACGCTAAAATTACTGAATCCGGAAATGGGAAATACTAAAGTACCCGTAGAACTGGTTACGGCAAGTGGCAGCGGACTGGATCCTGATATTTCAGAAAAAGGCGCTTTATATCAGGCAAAAAGAATTGCAAAAGTGAGAAACCTTTCTGTAGACCAGGTTAATAACTTAATTAAAGATCAGACTCAGAAACCGTTTTTAGGCCTTTTCGGACCTTCCAAAGTGAATGTACTAAAGCTTAATATTGCTTTAGATCAATTAAAATAATCTAATAATCCTGAAATAAACCATGTCAACGTTTCAAATCTTGACATGGTTAATACCTTGCAACTAACGTGAAAAAAATTATTATTATAGGAATGCTATTGGGAACATTTTTCTCGAAAGCACAATCATCAGACTCATTAAAAACAGAGCCTAAATTCACATTTTCGGCTTATGCGGAACTCTTTTATACTTATGATTTTAATGAGCCGGCAGATCATCTCCGCCAGAATTTTTTGTACTCTTACAACAGACATAATGAGGTAAATCTTAATCTGGGACTCATAAAAGCCAATTATCAAAGTGAGAATATTCGGGCCAACCTTGCATTGATGAGTGGAACGTACGCACAGGACAATATGGCCGCAGAACAGGAGGCTTTACGGTACATTAACGAAGCGAACGTAGGGATCAAAATATCAAAAAATAAAAACCTATGGATTGATGCCGGTATTATGCCTTCCCATATCGGCTGGGAAAGTGCAATAGGAAAAGATAATATCAATCTGACCAGAAGTTTTGCCGCTGAAAATTCCCCGTATTTTGAAACCGGAGTCAAAGTTTCCTATACTTCAGATAATGGAAAATGGTTTTTAAGCGGGCTTGTTCTCAATGGCTGGCAACGTATTGCCAAACCGGAAGGTAATCAGAGCATTTCCTTCGGGCACCAGATCACGTATAAACCGAATGATAAAATTGCGCTGAACAGCAGTTCTTTCATAGGAAATGATAAAGCGAAGACTGAGAAAAAGATGCGGTATTTTCATGATTTATATGGAAACTTCCAGTTGACAGATCAATTTTCTGCCTTATTGGGATTTGATATCGGGGCAGAACAGAAAACGGAAGGAAGTGAGCAATACAATATCTGGTATAGCCCGAATGTGCAGGTGAAATACCAGTTTGACAATCAATGGGCCCTGGCGGGAAGATTAGAATATTATAATGATAAGAACGGAGTGATCATCAGTACGAAAAGTCCTAACGGTTTCCAGACTTTCGGATATTCATTGAATGTAGATTGTGCGGTATTTAAAAATGTTATTTTTCGTACCGAAGCAAGGGGATTTACTTCTAAGGATACCATTTTTGCGAAAAATGATGTTTTCAGAAAAGGAAACTTCTTTGTAACAACAAGTTTAGCAGTTTGGTTTTAATAAAAATTAAACCGGAAATCAGAATTATAACCACAAAAGTTACAAGCACTTTAGCACACTTAAGTAAGCTGATAATGTTCTGATAAAAGTACACAGAAGGTGAGAATCAAAGGTTTTCAAAAACTTAAGTGATCTTATAATGCAGTTAGTAGTAACTTACAATAACTAAAGTGTTTGTAAAAAAATAATATGTTATAATCTTGAACCTTGCATTGAAAGTGAAAACTTTTCCTACAAAAGTACTAATCTAAGGTTACAGAATGTTTGAAAAAATAATACTAAAAAGTAATAATCAATGTCATCAGCAAAACATTTTCTGGAATTGATCCAGAAATCCCGGAAAGGGAAATTCAAGATTTATATCGGGATGAGTGCAGGCGTAGGGAAAACATTCCGTATGCTTCAGGAGGCGCATTCCCTTTTACGAAATGGCATTGATGTGAAAATCGGCTACATAGAAACTCATGGAAGAGAAGAAACCGAGGCTCTCGTAGAAGGAATACCCGGAATTGAAAGAAAATCGGTCTTCTATAAAGGGAAAAACCTGGAAGAAATGGATCTTCATGCTATTATCAATGAACATCCTGAGGTGGTACTGGTGGATGAACTGGCCCATACCAATATAGAAGGTTCCAAAAATAAGAAAAGGTGGCAGGATGTGTTGGAAATCCTTGATAACGGGATTAATGTAATCAGTGCCATGAATATCCAGCATATTGAAAGTCTGAACGAAGAAGTTAAAAAAATAACGGGAGTGGAAGTGGCGGAAAGAGTACCGGATAAAATTCTGGCTCTTGCCGATGAAGTGGTGAATATAGACCTGACTGCTGATGAGCTGTTAACCCGGTTAAAGGAAGGAAAAATTTATAAAAAAGAAAAGATTCAGACAGCGTTGGGCAATTTCTTTCAGAGCGGTCACATTCTGCAGCTGAGAGAGCTTGCTTTAAAAGAAGTAGCCACCCATGTAGAAAGAAAGGTAGAAACTGAAATCAAAACAGAGAATTTTAAACCCATCAAATTTCTGGCCTGCATCAGCAGTAATGAGAAAATTGCAAAAACGATTATCAGGAAAACAGCCAGATTAGCCAGTTATTACAATAGCCCGTGGACTGTTTTATATATTCAGAAACCTTCTGAAAATCCTGAAAAAATAGCATTGGATAAACAACGGTATTTGATTAATAATTTTAATTTAGCACAGGAATTGGGAGCCAAAGTAGTCCGCATCAAAGAAAGCAGTGTTCATAACGGAATTCTGGAATATGTGATAGATCACAATATCACGACGGTCTGTATAGGTAAACCCCATGCTAAGTTCTGGCATCGTCTGTTCGGATACAGCTGGATTTATACTTTAATGAACAGATTGAATGAACGGCAGGTAGATATTATTATTTTATCCTAAAAAGTAATGAGATCACAATGATTTGGAAACACAAATACCGATAAAGATGACGCGATTGCATATGTCTTTTAAAAAACAATAAGTATCATCATATGAAACTTAAAACAAAACTTACGTTAGGTGTAGGTCTTTTATTTTTACTGATTGTGTTGCTTTCAGTAATAGGTTCCGTATACATCAATAAACTAAAGTCTGATACGGAAAAGATCCTCACCGCCAATTATAACAGCCTGGAATTTTCCAAAAATATGCTCCTCGCTTTAGATAATATCGATACCGACAGTGCTATTGCAGTAAAAGATTTTCAAAAATATAATAAACTCCAGGAAAAAAACCTTACTGAATTTGGAGAGAAGGAAGCAACCCAAAACCTGAACCTGCATTTCAACAGTTACCTGAAAGGGGCAACCCGTGAGAAAGAAAAGCTGATCAGGGAAGATCTTTCCAGAATTATGTCTTTAAATATGAAAGGCATAGAACGAAAAAGTGATATTGCAATCATTACTGCAGAAAATGCAACATTCTGGATTGTAAGCCTGGGAACTGTATGCTTCCTGATAGCTTTTATATTGCTTTTTAACCTGCCGCAGACAATTGCTGAACCGATTGACCAGCTGACGTTCAGTATTAGACAAATAGCCAATAAGAATTACAGTGAAAGAGTTCACTTTAAAGGAAGTGAGGAGTTTAACAGCCTTGCGGAATCTTTTAATGTGATGGCGGAAAAGCTTCAGGAATATGAAAGCAGCAGCCTTTCAAAGCAGCTGATGGAGAAAAAAAGGATCGAGACATTGGTCAATAATATGCATGATGCTGTTATTGGATTGGATGAGAACCATTTTATATACATGATCAATGATGAAGCGCTGAAAATTACGAATCTTCACAAAGAAGAAATTATCGGAAAAACAGCTCATGAGGTTGCTGTAAATAATGATCTGCTGCGTGAATTGCTGAAAAATATAGATCATCCGGTAAAAGAACCTATGAAAATTGTTCGTGATAATAAGGAAAATTACTTTGAACAGGATATTATCCCCATTAATATTACCAAAACCGGTGAGAAAGAGAAGAAATATATTGGAAAGGTGATCTTATTACGGAATATTACACCATTCAAAGAACTGGACTTTGCCAAAACCAATTTTATTGCCACTATTTCTCATGAGCTTAAAACTCCGATTTCAGCTATAAAAATGGGTGTCCAGCTACTTGGAAACCAGAAATTCGGAGCATTGAATGAGCAGCAGCAGGAATTATTGAAAAGCATTAACGAAGACGGACAGCGCCTGCTGGATATCACCGGAGAGCTTCTTAATCTTTCACAGGTAGAATCCGGAAATATCCGGTTAACAATCGAAAAATGTTCCCCTAAAGAAATCGTACAGGCTGCCGTGAAAAATGTTGAAAAACTGGCAGAACAGAAAAATATTTCCATTCAATCCGAATACGTATTGAGTGAAGAGGATTATGTGACCGCCGATTTTGATAAAACGGTCTGGGTGATGAATAACTTCCTTACCAATGCGGTAAAATATTCTTATCAGGATGAGGCAATCCATATTAAGGTGGAAAAAATGGATTCATTGATTCAGTTTAGTATTACAGATACCGGTAGCGGAATTGATGAAAAATACCATCGCCAGATTTTTGACCGCTATTTCCAGGTGCCGGGTGAACATCAGAACGGAACAGGTCTGGGATTGGCCATCTCAAAAAACTTTATTGAAAAACAAAACGGTGAGATCGGAGTAAAGAGCTCATTGAATCATGGGAGTACTTTCTATTTCAGATTGCCGGCTGCATAAAATCTTTATAGTTGTTTTTCAAGGTTAAATAAAATTTTTAAATTTGAATTAAATTCATCTAAGACGACTCCTCAGATTTAAAACTTGTTTTAATAACAAAATCACCAATTAAAAGAAGGCAGAATTGTTGAAGAAATTCAGAAGCTTTTGGATTTTGAATTGGATCAGAATGAATATATTCTTGATGATTCTCAAAAGGATTGCTGAAGCAAGAGAAGAATATAAAAGAAAGGCCTGTCTTACAGAAGATGAAGCAATCAGGATATTGAAGAATGACTAAAGAAATAAATACATGAGAAAAATTGTAGGAATATTGGTATTGCTATTTTTTATTTTATCAACCATCCATATCCCAGCCCAAACCTTTAGTTTAGAACAGTTGAAAAGTTTTAATGCTCTTAGCATGGCTGATTTTAAAAAAAGAGATGAAAAAGCTTAATTATACTTTTTATGATAAAGTAGAAAGCAGTGAATACAGCTTATACCAATATGACAGCCCGGGATACCAGTCTAAAATCGGGAAATTTGAATTTACAACAACTAAATCAGAAGATTGTATAGAATATGAGCTGCCTGGTAAAAAAAGAATATGAACAGTACCTTAAGCTTGTATTGAAGGAGGGATATAAAGAAGCAGAAAAAGGAAAGATCATTACCAAAGAACCCTATGTAGATTATTACAAAAATAAAGATCATATCAGAATGGTATTGCCTAAACAAGGCGAGACGGCGCCATATATTATCATGGTTTTCAGATAAAAGAAATGGAAAGTTAGTGCCGACTGTATAATATTTAGAAATAAAACAGGCTGTGAAAATGACTCACAGCCTGTTTTTTGTGTCACTTAATTAATCTTTCTTAAACTTCTGGGTAAATGTTTTGTCTTTGGTAAACATTTTAATGATATAATTTCCTTTAGTAAGTTCAGAAACGTTTACAGAGTTTCCTTTTGCAGTCGTAGAATTGATAATTCTTCCTGTCAGGTCATAGATTTCGGCTTTAATGATCTCTTCTTTGGATTCGATATATAAAGTATCTTTTGCCGGATTTGGATAGAGCGTAAATTGCTCAGTCTTTCTGTTGGTTTCAGAAATTGCGAGGACTTCTTTATTTTGGACACTCGTTGTGTAAGTATTGGTTATGATCGGGTGGTTATAATCAAAATAGATTTTTGCTGTATTACTGAAACTGTCACCCAGATTAAGGGTAGATTTGGTTTTTATTTTAAATGCAACATAACCGTCGTTATTGGTATCATCGAACGGAAGCTGGATATTTTCAAATATAAATTCCACCACATTAGGCTGGGTAATCTGCGTTACGAAATCATGACTGCCGTTTAATGCTACCAAAGAAGAAATATCAAATTTCGTAGTATCAATTTCATCTTTTACAACAATATTCCGGGCGTTCGCTGTTCCTGTATTTTCGAAGCGGATAAGATAATGTACATAATCTCCTACTTTTGCCTGCGTAATAGAAGCTCCTTCCAGGCAGGTTTTATCATTAGGATCGAAAGCATTAACAACCGTTTGATCCAGCGTGAATGTATTATCTGAAGGAGTTTCGTCTGTAACTCCATTGATGTGTGCTGTATACTGAAGAAGGTCACCACCATGTAAAGCAGGAGTTTGGGTAGGGGTATTAAGTCTTAAGCTAACAATGATTTCCCTGGTTTCAAAAGGCTGAAGATTGGTGAAGTTCCAATTGATAACTCCGGTAGTCTGACTATCTGGAGCAAGGGTTGAAGCCTGATAATCCATCAGCGTATCGTCATAATTAAAAAGTAAAGCTCCGGATTGGGCGGCAGTTCCTTTGTTTTTGTAGATAATTTTATATCGGGAAAGAAAGCCCGGGCTGGCAGCTGTTACAGGAATAATTACTGTTTCCAGATCGTTGTGGGTTCCGTTCGGGGTCATGCAGAAATTTTGACTGAATGGGCTTGCCTGTGTTGGAAAATCTACACTGATACTGGCAGGAGAGATATTGAAATACGCCGGGTTTTCAACAACAGGAGTAATGATACTTGTTCCATCCTGTGCTGCTATTGTATAATTTCCTGAGCTGTTGGCAATGTAGCTGCTTAAGTTTGTTCCATTGGAGATTGTAAACTGTTGGAAAGATTTGGCAGGATCGCTCGCATCGCATCCATTATTATTGACGTCATATTTTGTATTGCCCTGGATAGTATATGTAGTTCCTCCCGGGATGAAGGAGCAATAGCTGTTGACTTCCGCGTTGTTTTGTCCCTGATTAACCAGCATCGCGGAAACCTGCTGGACCTTACTGGTATCGCAGCATACATACTTCAAATTGGGAAGATAAGCGGGCGCAGCAGCATAAAAGTTCATATTGGGATTGCCGTTTTTAATATTGACATTTGTAAGAATATTTCCCTGGATATTTACATATTCCAGGTTAGGATTCTGGCTTACATCAAGACTGCTCATGAGGTTCTCACTTATACTCAGGATTTGTAGCTGTGTAATCGGAGAGGTATCTAAAGAAGTCAGTTTATTGGGCCCTATCGCCATATTAATAATACCCGGAGTTCCGGTAAAATCTACTGAAGTAACCCCATTTCCACCGAAGCTGATGCTTTGCAAATTAGGTTTATTTTGAAGATCTACAGTAGTGACTAATGGGTTGTTCAGGACCAATAAATTATTCAGATTGGTAGTGTTTTGAATATTCAGCGTGTTTAGCAATGAATTGTTATCCACGTATAAGTATTCCAGTTGCGTCCTATTCGAAAGATCTAATGAGGTCAGCTTTGTTCTTTTTATACTAAAATGTTCCAGCTGGCTTAATGGATTTAAAGTAAGTGAGGTAAGGTTGGGTTTATCAATAATAATCTTTTTCAGATTGATATTATTAGACAGGTCTAAGCTTGTAAAATTAGGATTAAGAATACCGGTGTCCCCAATTTCCAGTTCTTCCAACGCCGTAAGATGAGAAATATTTACACTTGCCAGGTGCGCGTTTGTTATAATTGTCAATTTCTTTAATGAAGGATTTTGTAAGAAATCCAGGTTATAGACAAACCCCGCATTGTGGATGAGTTGGAAATTTTCAAGCTGATTACAGCCCTGGGTATTGATCTCATGCAGGCCGCTGCTGTTGATAAATAAGCGTTTAAGATTAACCATATTGCTTACATTGAGCTCATTAAGATGGCTATTTCCCTGTACGGTAAGCTGAGCAAGATTGGTAAAACTCTGAATACCGGTCAAATCCGTAATCTGGGTCTGGTTAAATGTTAAACTGGAAATATTCAAGGCTTCACTCAGCTGGATTTCACCATCATTATTGGTGTCAACAGCAGTAGGAGCCCCGCTTAAATCATTGGCAATATGGTTCCACTGATTGGCACTGACAAGTCTCTGCTTGAAGGCAGGATCAGGGATGTTTACAATTTGCGCGTTGATCGATAAATGTGCCAGTGTAAGCACAAAAAAGTAGAATTTTTTCATAGTTTGGTGATATTAGTTTTTGTAAATTTATTAAAAATATTTATTATTATGTATTTTATTTTAAATATTTTTCGTTTCTAATTGTTTATAATTTAATAATATTCGCTTTTATCGTTGATTAACTATTATTTTTTTTCTTTTATAGTAAAGTCTTTTCATAAAAAAAACCGTGAAATTTCACGGTTTTACATTATTTTTTGGAGGGGGTTCATTATTTGATTCCGATTACTTTTTCTCAATCAGATCCAGGAATTGTTGTTCATCCAGAATTTCAATAGTTCCGATATCCTGGGCCTTTTTCAGCTTGCTACCTGCTTTTTCACCTACTACAAGATAGTTGAGGTTTTTAGATACGGCAGAAATATTTTTCCCGCCATGTTTTTCTACCATTTCCTCGGCAGCCTCTCTGGTGAACAGGGATAATTTCCCGGTGAAAAGGAAAGTCTTTCCTTCCAGTACATTAGACAATACCTCATTGGTGCTTTCTCCCTTTTCAAGCTGTACCCCATAAGATTTCAGGCGCTCAATCATCAGGATGTTTTCCGGATTACTAAAGAAGTCAACAATACTCACGGCAATTTTAGCCCCGATGTCTTCTACCTGGCAAAGCTCTTCTATAGTAGCAGCCTTTAGTTCATCAATAGTAGGGAAGTTTTTCACCAGTTTTTTGGCAACGGTTTCCCCTACATGTTTAATCCCGATTCCGTATAATACTTTTTCAAACGGAATTTCTTTGGATTTTTCTATTCCGGTGATGATGTTCTGGGCAGACTTTTCAGCCATTCTTTCCAATGGAAGAAGCTGCTCTTTTGTTAAAACATAAAAGTCGGCTGGATTTTCAATTAATCTTTCCCTGTAAAGCTGCTCGATGGTTTCGCTTCCCAGATTTTCAATATTTAAAGCCTTTCTGGAAACATAATGGATCATTCTTCCTACTACCTGTGGTGGGCAATGAAGTTCATTAGGGCAGAAGTGAATCGCCTGATCTTCAATTTTTACCAGCTCTGTACCACATTCGGGACAATGTTTAATATATTCTATTTCCTTGCTTTTTTCCGTTCTTTTTTCTGTATTGACTCCAACAATTTTAGGAATAATCTCACCGCCTTTTTCTACATATACAAAATCATGTTCGTGAAGATCCAGTTTTTTGATAATATCTTCATTGTGAAGGGAAGCCCTTTTGACAATGGTTCCGGCAAGCAAGACCGGTTTAAGATTGGCTACCGGAGTAATAGCTCCTGTTCGCCCTACCTGGTAAGAAACACTTTGAAGTTCTGTTTCTACCTTTTCTGCTTTGAATTTATAAGCCATTGCCCAACGGGGAGACTTAGCCGTATATCCAAGCTGTCTTTGCTGCTGTAAAGAATTAACTTTTAAAACAATTCCATCGATTTCAAAAGGAAGGGTATGCCGTTCCGTATCCCAGAAAGTAATAAACTCCTTCACTTCATCAAGGGTTCTGCATAACTTGGCCTGCTGGGAGGTTTTGAAGCCCCAGCTATGGGCTTTCTGAAGCAGCTCCCAGTGGGAGTCTGCCGGAGTTTCGTCAGAGATAAACTGATAGAGCACAGAAGATAAACCACGTTTTCTTACCTCAGCACTGTCCTGCATTTTTAAACTTCCGCTGGCTGTATTTCTGGGATTCATAAAAGGATCTAATCCATCCTCTTCCCGGAGTTTATTGATTTTGTCAAAATTCTTTCTGGTCAGGTAAATTTCTCCACGCATAAAAAAATGAGAAGGAAAATCACCTTTTAAAGTCAAAGGAATATCCGAAATGGTACGGACATTAGGAGTGATTTCATCTCCCTGAAAGCCGTCGCCGCGAGTAACCGCCTGCGTCAGTTTTCCGTTTTCATAAAGAATGGAAATAGAAGCTCCGTCATATTTTAGTTCAGCAACAAACTCTACCGGACCTTCAATGGTCTTGATGATTCTCTTTTCCCAGTCTTCCAGATCATCAAAATCATATGAATTATCGAGGGAATACATTCTGAATTTATGCTGAATGGTAGGGAAAACCTTTGTGATTCCACCACCCACACGCATTGTAGGGGAGTTTTCATCATAAAATTCCGGGTGCTTGGCTTCCAGGTCCTGAAGTTCCTGCAGAAGCATATCAAACTCATAATCAGAGATGGTAGGCGTATCCAGAAGATAATAGTTTTCATTGTGCTGGTGAAGCTCTTTACGAAGCTGTTCTATCTTTTGTTGAATGTTTTCAGACATTGCTTTTCTATCTTTTTGAGCAAAAATAATTAAAGTAATATAAAGTCGACATGAAAATTTTAAAACACTAAGAATATCCAAGGAATTACCATGGATATTTCCCGAGTATTTTCGCTGGTACGGCCATTTCATTCAGCAGGGTACAATATCACCTCTTAGCTGAGTATTAACGCCTTTTTGACCGTATAAATTTTACAGACTTTAAAAGATTTACGGATCTGCGTGAATAATTTCATTTAAAAAATAACACAATTAAATAGCCCAGGAAAATTAACAATACGTAATACACCTCAACGAACTGGTTGTCTATGGAATAAACAGCAGGTTAAGAATAAATTAACATGATGTTTCAATTTAATTAAAAAAATGTTAAAACTCCCTTAAACAAACAGCTCTCAAAGTCCAAATACCTTTGCACATCTAATTTGAGGAAATGAAAAAAGTAAAGATTGTATTGGGATTATTGTTTTTAGGGCTTGGAACAATGGCTTATGCACAGACTACACAGGCTTCTATTGTAGGAAAAGTTACCGGGCCTGGAAGTACAGCCCAGGAAAAAGTGAAAGTAACCATTGTAAATGAATCTACCGGGTTCAGAACTGAAACGGAGACCAACTCCAAAGGTGAATATATCTTTAAAGAAATCCCTCTGGGTGGTCCTTATACGGTGATTGTAAATGATGATAAAAAAGAAGGCTACAATGTCAACTTTGGTGATCAGGTTACCGTAAACATGGATTTGGGTGGTGAAAAGCATATTGAAGAAGTAAAAATTACCGGAAACCTTAAAAATAAAATCGGAAACTTAGGAGCAGCTACAGCTATTTCAGCCAAGAATATCAGTATGCTTCCTGTAAACGGGAGAAACTTTACCAATCTTACGGAATTATCTCCTTTGAGCGGAAAAGGAGGAAACCTGTCCGGGCAGCTGGGATCTTCTACCAACTTCACCATTGACGGGATGACAGCAAAAAACCCAACTTCTGCAGGATCTACTACCAGCCGAAGCGGGGCGCCTTTTTCAATCTCCATTGAAGCGGTACGTGAATTCAAGATTACTACCAACCAATATGATGTTACGCTCGGAAGAAGTGGCGGTGGAACGGTAAGTGCTGTTACCAAATCGGGAACAAACAAATTTTCAGGAAGTGCCTGGGAATACTTAAGAACCAACTGGCTTTCCAGCCCGTATGATATCAGGGGAAACAAGAGGCAGAATGACTTCTCTACTTCCCAGTTTGGTTTTTCATTGGGTGGTCCGATCATTAAAAATAAATTGCATTTCTTCGTAGCATGGGATCATCAGCTGGATTCAAGACCATTGATCATTGCAGACATCAGATCTCAGGAGGATGAGAAAAGATTCAATATAACCAATGAAACCCTTAATAAGTTTCTGGATATTGCCCGGTCAAAATATGGAGTAGGCAATAGCCCGCAGTTCGGAAGTTTCGATAAGGTAAGAAATTCAGATGCTGCCTTTTTACGTTTAGACTGGCAGATCAATGAAAAGCACTTACTGACGTTAAGAAACAATTTCACCTCCGATCTTAATAAAAATGGACTTGGAGATAATACCAATATCAATTTCTTTGAATCTTACGGAAATGATAAAAACCTTGATAACAGTTTATTACTGACTTTAAGATCCAATCTGAAGCCTAATTTAACCAATGAACTGAAAGCCCAGTATTTATATACTTTCCAGGATAGTTATCAAAATAATGAACTGGGTAAGCCTGTACCTAGGGCTATTGTTGAAAATATTGTTACTCCCGGAATAGGGGCAACCAATATCCAGATCGGTGGACATCGTTTCGCACAGGAAAGTTTTAGAAATAATGTATTCCAGATTGTAGACAATTTATACTACAACACAGATAAAGTAAAATACACTTTCGGTGCAGATTTAATGTACACTACTTCAAAATCGGTGTACGGAAGTGAGGTGAACGGAAAATTCTATTTCAGGGAAGATCCGAAAAAATATGACAGTAACCTTTATAACTTCGATCATCTTGCCCCTTACAGGTTTTACAGGGAAGTGCCTTTAGTAGATGATCCGTCGGTAAGGTCCAATATCTGGAATATCGGTGTTTACGGGCAGTTCCAGACTAAAGTTGCCAAAGGACTTGATTTAATGGCAGGTTTACGATTAGATTACGGAGGGTATCCGAAAGCGGAATTCAATCAAAAGTTGTATGATGAAATGGGAATCAGAACGGATAACAAGATCAAATCATTTGTGATCCAGCCAAGATTCCAGTTTGACTGGAATATTAATGAGCAGAATAAAGATTTCTTAAAGTTCGGAGCAGGGATCTTCTCTTCAGATATCAACAATTATATGATCATCAATAACCTTGTATTCGACGGGAAACACCTGGCTACTGTAGATGTGACCGGTACAGATGTTCCGGTTCCCGATTTCAACAGTTATAGGAATGATTATAATACGGTTCCTGCACTTTCCCAGAAACAGATTCCTACAATCAATTATACAGGAAAAGATGCTAAAATTCCAATCGTCTACAAAGCGAACATTTCCTATACCCACTTCTTTAATGAAAGATTCAGGGCAGGATTGGCAGCCTATATGGCTTTAGGAAGAAACAACTACTATTACTACGACAGAAATATGTATGCTAATCCGGTGTTTACATTGGATAATGAAGGTGGAAGAGGGGTATTCGTTCCGACTTCAGCAATAGACGGGGCAAAAGTAGACTGGAAAGAAGGAAGAATCAATAAGAATTTCGGAAGGGTATTGGAGTTGGTAAGTGATGGTAAAGTAAATCAGTTCTCGTTTGTAGTGGATACCAGCTATCGTTACTGGAAAGACGGTGAGATCACGGCAAGTTATACATGGTCGGACATCAAAGACAATACTTCATACAACGGAAACGTAGCTAATTCCGCAACCCTCTCCACGATGATCCAAAGTGATCCGAGAAACCTAAGAATGACGTATTCTGATAACCAGTTCCGAAATAAAGTGGTCATTTATGGTAACTCGCCAACGATCGCAGGATTTACACTTGGAATAAGATATTCAGGAATCGGAGGAACACGTTTTTCAGTAACTGCGGGAGGAAATATCAATGGTGATTTTGTTGATTCAAATGATCTGGCTTATATCTTCCCTAATCTTACCCAGCCGCTTTTAAATGATCCGGAAGTAGGCAAAGCCCTGAAAAACTATATTACTGATTATAACAATCAAATTGCAGAGCGTAATGGGGGTAAGAACGGATTCTATGGAGTTTGGGACGTACGTATTGCCAAGAAAATAAAGTTTGATAAAGTAGGCGCTTTTGAGCTTTCAGTAGATATTTTCAACGTGGCCAACTTGCTGAATAAAGAATGGGGAGTTAATAAGTCTTACGGAAATATGTCCCTGTACAGAATCACAGGGTTTAACCAGGCGACCAGACAGTTTGAATATGAAAAGAATACAAGCGGCTTAGCACCTTTATCAGGAAATCCATACCAGGTCCAGATCGGGGCAAAGTATACTTTTTAATAGTATTATCTGAACCGCAAAGGCACAAAGTTATGATACCAAAATTAACGAGTCCGGATATAGAATTTGTAGGGCCAGATCAGGAATCTCTTGATTAATTCAATAGAAACTTCCAGCCTCCAGGTTAGATTCATTATTCTGAGCTCAGGTTATAAAAATTAAACTTTTGTGTCTTTTGGGGTTAAAAACTTTTTAAAATTAATTACCTTTATCAAAAAGTCTTAGGACTTTGTTTTAATTATTAATTTGTATTATGAAAAATTTTATCTTAGGTTTAGCAGTTGTAAGTACAGTTTTAATGAAAGCACAAACCCAGATTATCGCCCACAGAGGATATTTCCAGGCGCAGCCTCCTACAACGGAAAACTCAATCAAGTCTTTGGAAAATGCTCAGAAGCTGAAAGTCTACGGATCAGAGTTTGATGTGAGAATGACAAAAGACGGGATATTGGTGATCAATCATGATGAACATCATGGGAATATGGAAATCTCTGAAACTTCTTTCAAGGAATTAGAAGCACTGAAATTATCAAACGGAGAAAAGTTTCCTACTTTAAAAGAGTATTTGAAACAAGGAAAGAAAGATTCATCCGTAAAATTAATTGTTGAGATCAAACCGGCTAAAACCCCGGAACTGGAAAATGAAATCACCCACAAAACCATAAAAATGATTAAGGATATGAAGCTGGAATCTCAAAGTGAGTTTATTTCTTTCAGCTTAAATATCTGCAAAGAGATTAAGAAAGTTGCGCCAACATTTAAGGTACAATACCTGAATGGAGAATTATCTCCGGAGCAGATCAAAAAAGAAGGGTTAGACGGAATGGATTATCACTACAGTGTTTTCCAGAAAAATCCTACCTGGATTTCTGAGGCTAAAACATTAGGACTTATCACAAATTCATGGACGGTAAATGATGTTGCGGTATACGATGAGCTGAAAAAACAGGGAATAGGATTTGTAACCACCAATATCCCTGAACAGCTGAAAAATAAGTAGAAATACGTAAATAAAACCAATAATTTTCCAGAGTCCGTCCTTCCAGGGGCGGGCTTTTTTTGTAAAGGCCAACAAACTTACCAGGATCATAATTCTAAACCATTAATTGTTGTAACTTTATGAATAGCTAAATTCTGTGTTTTAAAAAAAGATTGGTAATCACTTAAATGATAATGATATGGCAGCAAAATTCAAAATAGGAGATAAAGTAAGCTGGAACTCAGAAGCGGGAAAAGTATCCGGAACCATAATCAAAATTCATACTAAAAATTTTGATTATAAAGGATATACGCACCATGCAACTGAAAGTGATCCGCAATATGAAATCAAAAGTGATAAAACGGATCATATTGCCGCTCATAAAGGATCTGCTCTTACCAGAATCAGCTAGGTATTTTTACTTATATTTCAATTATTATCTCAGAGCAAGACAATAAAGATACACTAATAAACAAACATTAGAAATAGTGTTAAAAATTATTAATTCCTTAAGTGTTTGTTAATCAGTGTAATGACTAATATTGTTAAAGAATATTTAATATACTATTCAATAAACATTTAATAAACGTTAAAATGTTGTTAAAACCATACTCATAATGTCGTTTTAATTTTGCGCAAACAAAAAGGATATGCGTAAAGAGACACAAAAGTTGTTGGTTTTGTCGCTGTTAGGATTAATCAGCGTCAACCTGACAGCTCAGCAAAAAGCTAAAAAAGACACTATTAAAGGACTTGATGAGGTAGTGGTAACTGCTTTGGGAATCAAAAGGCAAGACAAGTCTTTAGGGTATTCTACCCAAACGATCAAATCAGGTGAGATTTTGCAGACTCAGAATAACAACTGGGCACAAGCGCTGGAAGGTAAAGTTGCCGGCTTGAAAATCCAGACCGCGGGGGCAGGACCTCTTGGTACGAGCAGGATTACCCTTCGTGGAGATATTTCTATGAATATGGGGAATAATGGTGCACTGATTGTGGTGGATGGCGTTCCTTTGAGTGATAAGAAAACCGGAACCGGGACCAGTGCTTACGGAGCGGGCTCCGGAGGAGATTTACCTATTGATTACGGGGATAGTTTCAACAGTATCAATCCTGAGGATATTGAAAGCGTATCCATCCTTAAGGGGCCTTCTGCGTCTGCATTATATGGTTCCCGGGGCTCCAGAGGAGCTATTATGATTACTACGAAATCAGGAAAAACCAAAAAAGGAAAAATTCAGATTACCTTAAATTCCTATTCGAGCTATGATACCGTATTGAAATGGCCGGATTATCAGTATGAATACGGACAAGGTACCCAGCAGAAAGATAAAAACGGGAATTATTACTATTCCTATGGAGCTTCCCCGGATGGCGTTAATACAGGTTCTACCAGTAGCGCTTTCGGGCCCAAATTTGACGGACAGTATTATTTCCAGTACGATCCTGCCATAGAAGGGCAGAGCCTGACAAGGCAGCTCTGGAAACCTTATAAAAATAACATCAAGGATTTCTGGCGGACAGGAGCCACCTATTCAAACAGTTTATCCGTAGACCATTCTAATGAAAACACATCATTCAGAACATCCCTTTCCTATTTGAAAAACGAATGGATGATGCCTAATACAGGGTTTAACAGACTAAATGCATCGGTATCATTAGATCACAAGCTGAGCAGTAAATTAAAAATCGGAACTAAGGTCAACTTCAGCCAGACAACAAGTGATAACCTCCCTGCAACGGGTTACAATAACCAGTCTATCTCGTATTTCATGATCTTCCAAAACCCGAATGTGGACCTTGAATGGTATAAGCCAATCTGGAAAAAAGGCCAGGAACAGGTAGATCAGATCCACCCTTTCAGTTCTTATATTGATAACCCTTACCTGATTGCTTATGAAAATTTAAATTCTACCAATAAAAAAAATCCTTACCGGAAATATCAATATCAGTTACCAGCTGGCAAAAAAACTTTGATGTTTATTACAAATCCGGATTGGAGTGGAGTAATGAGGTACGTACTCAAAGAAGACCCTGGAGCTCGGCCAATTATCTGAAAGGCTACTACAGGGAGCAATATATCAGATATATGGATCTCAACAATGATATCTTATTTACTTACAAGAACAGGTTCGGGGACTTTGGAGTAACAGCTTCAGCCGGAGGAAGTATCAGATATTACGAATCTACAATCAGTGATTACAGGGCTATCGGGCTTAATAAGGCGGGACTTTACCAGCTTTCCAATGCGGCATCTTTAGATAACAGGCTTCCGAAACCTAACGATACTCAGGTAAACAGTATGTATGCCCTGGCCAATTTCAGTTATAAAGATATGGTATTTGTAGATGTAACGGCAAGAAATGACTGGAGCAGTACGCTTCCGAGACATAACCGGTCATATTTCTATCCATCCGTTTCATCATCCTTTATTTTATCTGATATTTTTAAAATAAAATCCAATGATTTAAACTTCTGGAAGTTAAGACTATCATGGTCGAAAGTAGGAAATGATACTTATAATTATATGCTTGACAAGTATTATGAAAACAGCGTGTTTTCAGGATCTGTAGAGTCTCCGTTACTATATCCTAATCCGGATCTCAAACCTGAAATGATTACCAATATCGAAGGAGGAATGGATTTTACGATGTTAAAAAACAGGCTGACCTTCAACTTTACGGCATATCAGATCAATTCTAAAAACCAGTCTATTGTAATTCCTGTGCTGTATGAAACGGGATATAATAAAAGAATCATCAATTCCGGGGAGCTAAGAAACAGAGGAATTGAATTGACGTTGAGTGCTTATCCGGTCAAGAACAAAAGTTTCTCATGGAACATCAATGCCAACTGGTCTATGAACAGGAATAAAATTCTTTCTCTTCCGGATGAATTCCAGGGGCAGCCTTATACAATGGCCAGCGTTGGGGGAGTGGTGTATTATAATGCAGTGGTAGGAGGTTCCCTGGGGGATATGTATGGTTACGGGTTGATGTATTCACCTGATGGGCAGGTGATTTATGGAACCGATGGTCTGACGGCCAAACCTACGGAAGTTAAAAAAATAGGAAATGCCTATCCGAAATGGAGAGCGGGGCTTCAGAACGAATTCAGATATAAAAATTTCACAGTTAGCTTCTCATTTGACGGACAGTACAAAGGGATGGCATATTCGCAGTCTCATCACAAGATGTCTGAACAAGGAAAGCTCACTCATACCCTTGCAGGAAGAGATAATCCGGGCGGGCTGATAGTGGGGCAGGGAGTTGTTCAAAATCCTGACGGTACTTTTTCGCCGAATACAAAAGGAATTCCTGTTTCTACCTATTACGGTGATTATTACAGACGGGCCAATGTGGAAACCAATTCATTTGACACATCATTCATTAAGTTAAGAGACGCGAGAATCTCTTACTCTTTCCCGAAATCAGTAACGGAATCTTTAAAGGTGACGGATATTAACCTGGCTTTATTCGGAAGAAATCTTTGGATGTGGACCAAGTTCCCGCTATTTGATCCGGAAGCAGCTACCCTTGATGATTCTACGATTACCCCGGGTGTTGAAATGGGACAGTTACCCACTGCCAGAACAGTCGGGATTCAGTTAAATGTTAAATTCTAAAATCAGAAAAAATGAAAAAATTAATCTATATATGTTCATTCCTGGCTCTGGTGAGTACTGCTGTTTCATGCGACAGAAGCCTTGAAGAAATCAATAAAGATACAAGCCGTATCAATGAACCTGTTGCCAGCTCTTTACTGATCCCGATACAGTATAATATGGCTTCGGTAGGGTATAACAGAGCGAATGACTTTACTTTTGATATCATGCAGGTTTCTTTGGACTTCCCTAACGAAGGGAATTCATTGAGCCGATATTATATTACAGAAAATACCGGAACCGGTTTCTGGAATAATTCTTACCGGTGGCTAAAGCAGGTTGATGACCTTAAAAAAGCAGCAATTTCTGAAGGTGACAAAAACTATCAGGCAATTTCAATGGTGCTGAATGCATGGATTTATTCCAATCTTACCGATACATACGGAGATGTTCCCTATTCTGAGGCTTCACAGCTGGATAACGGGATTTTACAACCTAAATTTGACAAACAAAAAGATATTTATATAGGTCTGCTGGATGATTTAAAAGCTGCAAACGCCCTTTTTGTTACCAATAAAACCCTTTCCGGAGGCGACCTGTTTTATAAGGCTGATACGGATGCTAACGGAATTACCAATTGGAAAAAGTTTTGTAATTCTCTTTCTTTGAGGCTCTTAACAAGGATTTTAAACAGGGATGGAGAAGTAAACGTTAAGGAAAGGATTCAGGAGATTGTAAATAATCCCATCGTTTATCCCATATTTCAAAGCAATGCAGATGGGACCAAGCTGGATATTTCAGGTGTTTCGCCCTTGATGCCACCTATTGCAAGACCACAGGATTTTACCACCGGAAGAGCGGCTTCAGACTTCTTTTTACAAGCTTTAAAAGCCAATAATGATCCGCGTATACCCATGTTTTTCTCACAGGCGAGAGACCTTAATAATGTTAATATAGGATATATGGGTGCGCCATCTGGCTATCCTTTCGGAACAGTGTTTAATTACCAGCCTTCAAATCTTAATCAAAACCTGGCCAAGGCACCACTGAAAATCTTTATTTACCCTTATGCTGAACTTCAGTTTACCCTGGCAGAGCTGGCCCTGAAAGGAATTATTACCGGAAATGCAAAGACTTTCTATGAAAATGGAGTGAAGGCTGCTGTTGAACAATGGGGAGCAGTAGTTCCTGCGAATTATTTTGATAATCAGAATGTGGCTTACCAACCGGATATGAAAAGGATTATGTTGCAGAAGTATATTTCCCTTTTCTTCGTAGATCAGCAGCAATGGTTTGAAAAAAGAAGAACGGGCTTTCCGGAACTTCCAAACAACGGAGGATTGCTTAATAACGGAAATCTTCCTCAAAGGCTAATGTATCCGCCTAATCCTAAAGTATTGAATACGGCCAACTATCAGGCAGCAGTTCAGCAGATGGGTGGAGACAATATCAATGTTAAAATGTGGTGGAATAAATAAGAATAAAATAAAAAGATAAAAAATGAGTACAACTATAAAATTTTTGATGCCATGTATGCTGTTATCTGCGATGGCATTCTCCCAGGCTTCCGTTTCCGGATATGTATATGAAGACAGTAACAAAAACCAAAAAAAAGAAAACCGCGAAAAAGGAATTGAAGGAGTTGCAGTCTCTAATGGAGTTCAGGTTGTTTTAACGGATAAAAACGGAAGATATAGTCTTCCTGTTCAGGAAGATCAGACTATTTTTGTGATTAAGCCTTCTGGGTACCAAACCGCTTTAAACGGTAATAATCTGCCTCAGTTTTATTATCATCACAAACCAAAGGGGTCGCCGGCAGATTTCAAATACAAAGGAACAGCCCCGACAGGAGAACTTCCTAAAGAAGTGAATTTCCCACTGTATAAACAAAATGAAAATAAAAACTTTGACATCCTCGTCTTTGGAGATCCACAGCCTTATACTGAAAAAGAACTGGATTACTTCAAAAGAGGAATTGTGAATGAGGTTAAAAATACGAAGAAAAATGCAGTGTTGGGGATCAGTTTGGGAGACCTGGTAGGAGATAACCTGAGCTTACAGAAACCTTATGCTGATATAATGAAAGAAATAGGGCTACCTTGGTATAATGTAATGGGAAACCATGATATGAACTACGATGCGAAAGAGGATCATCTTTCGGATGAAACCTTTGAGTCGAATTTCGGTCCTGCCAATTATTCTTTCAATTATGGAAATGTCCACTTTATTATTTTAGACGATATTTTATATCCGGATCCGAGAGATGGTAAAGGGTATTGGGGAGGATTCCGTGAAGATCAGCTTCAGTTTATTGAAAATGATCTGAAACTGGTAGACAAAAATAAGCTGATTGTTGTCTCCTTTCATATTCCTTTGGAACATAAAAATGAGGATAACTTCCGCAATGCAGACCGCCAGAAATTATTCGATTTCCTGAGCCCTTTTCAGAATGTATTGGTATTGTCTGCCCATACCCATATTCAGCAACAGATTTTTTATGGTAAAAAAGAAGGCTGGCAAGGGATGAAAGAGCTGCATGAGTATAATGTGGGAACTACATGTGGAGACTGGTATTCGGGAACACCTGATGAAGCGGGACTTCCTACTTCAACAATGAGAGACGGAACAGCCAAAGGATATTCTTTTATCAGCTTTACAGATAACCAGTATAAAGTAAAGTATAAAACAGCCGGGAAACCTGAAGATTATCAAATCAAACTATATATCCCGAAAGTAATTCCTTTTCCATCAAAAACATCAGCAAAAATATTGGCTAATTTCTTCATGGGAAGCAAAAAAGATAAAGTAGAATACAGAATAGATAATGGAAAATGGGAGGAAATGGAATACGACGAGACCATAGATCCGAATTTTGCACTTTCTGTTTTCAAATGGGATACTACAGAGAATATTTTAGCAGGCAGAAGACCTTCCAACCCTGAAATGTCAAAACATATCTGGGAAGCAGGCTTTCCGAAAAAACTTGCTTTGGGAAAACATACAATAGACGTGAGAGCCACTGATATGTATGGAAATCAATATTCCGCTTCAGAAGAATTTGATGTTCAGAATTCTATTCAGATTCCTTAAGCTTTTTAATTTTTTACTATACTTTTTTTAGATTTTGAAGCCGGTTCAGTGGGAACCGGCTTTTCTATTCCGTCAAATTTAATAAAAATTAGTATGAGCAGATGAAGGTAAAAAATTATTAAAATTGATATTCTGCTGCTCTGTACAAATGTTCTTTTGTAACTTTGTACCACGAAAAGTATTACTACTATGAATATAAACGGAAAAAATGCCATCGTAACAGGTGGTGGACGAGGATTAGGTAAAGCGGTTGCTTTAGCTTTGGCCAATGAAGGAGTGAATGTAGCGATCACGGGAAGAAACGAGGAAAACCTTAAAAATACAGTTGATGAAATCCAGAAATTGGGCGTCAATGCTGCATATGCGGTTTTCAATATTGATAATGAAGCTGCTGTAAAGGCAGGTATTAACACCTTGGCTGAAATGCTTGGCGGAGTAGATATCCTAATCAATAATGCAGGGATCGGAGATTTCGGAACATTAGAAGAAATGCCCTCTGAAACCTGGGAACAGGTGATCAAAACTAATTTGTTCGGAGTGTATTATGCAGCAAAGGCGGTATATCCATTCATGAAGGCAAAAGGAGAAGGAGATATTGTAAATGTAGCATCTACTGCAGGATTGAAAGGAGGGCCTAATATGTCAGCGTATGCAGCATCTAAGGCAGCTGTAATTTCTTTATCACAATCGATGATGGCGGAATGGAGAAAACAAAATATCCGTGTCATTACCTTGACACCAAGTACGATTGCTTCCGATATGAGTATCCAGGGAGGTCTTACAGATGGAAATCCTGATAAAGTATTACAACCTGAAGACTTTGCAGAATGGGTGAGGGATATTTTGAAAATGAACAGGAGAGCGCTGATCGCTAATGGGTCTATTTTCTCTACTAATCCATAATTTCAAATTTAAGTTTAAAATTGGTAAAAAATTGACAAGCCATTAAACAGATAATTCAGAGGAAGCGGGCTTTAGCCCGCTTTATTTATGGGTTTTAGCTAAAAAGCATCATCTGTAGCTAACAATTCAACCAAAAGCCACAAAAGTTTTTAACACTTTAATTCTTTAAGCTAAAAGCATTGCGTTAAGAAGTGCACAAAAGTTTAAAAATCAAAGACTTTTATAATCCGTTATCTGCTATCTATAAACAAAAAAATACCCTCAAACATCTGTGGAAATCTGTGTCATCTGTGGTTAACAATTCAACCACAAAAGTTTTTACCGCGTTAGTTCTTTAAGCTAAAAGCATTACGTTTAAGAAGAGCACAAAAGTTTAAAAATCAAAGATTTTTATAATCCGTTATCTGCTATCTATAAACAGAAAAATATCCTCAAACATCTGTGAAAATCTGTGTCATCTGTGGTTAAAAAAAAATGAACAACAAGATAAAGCCTTTAAGCAATTAGCTTTTAGATTATAAATATCCATGCACAATTCAACCAAAAAATAAAAATCCTTCGGCTTTAGCCAAAACTTACCCCTTCCATTTTTTTAACAATAATAACATTAGTATTTTTGCAGCAAATTATACACATGCAAAATTATTTAGAATTCAATTTCAAAATTTCCCCATTACAACCCTGGAGTGAAATATTAATGGCAGAGCTTATAGAAATAGGCTTCGATAGTTTTACAGAAGAAATTGACGGAATTTTAGGATATATTCAGACGGACTTATTTAATGAAGAAGCATTAAAGGCACTGCCTCTTTTCGGGAACGAAAATGTAAAGATTGAATATTCTTTCGAAGAGATGCCTAATATCAACTGGAACGAAGAATGGGAAAAGAATTTTGAGCCTATCAATATTGATGATAAAGTATTGATCAGAGCAGAGTTCCATGAATCTGTACCGGGAATGCATGAAATTATTATTCAGCCTAAAATGTCCTTCGGAACGGGACATCATCCTACTACTCATTTGATGATCCAGCAGATGATGGATATTGATTTCCATGGAAAGAAGGTGTTGGATATGGGATGCGGAACTTCTGTATTGGCAATTTATGCAAAACAGCAGGGAGCAGGAGATACCAAAGCAATTGATATTGATGAGTGGTCTGTAGAGAATTCCAAAGAAAATGCGGCCAGGAATAATGTAGGGCTGGATATTGAACAGGGTACTGCTGAAAATTTAGGAAAAGAAAACTACGATATTATTTTGGCTAATATTAATAGGAATATTCTGATTTCTGATATTCCGGCGTATGTTTCCGTATTGAATGAAGGGGGACAATTATTGCTTTCCGGGCTATGTTTCTTTGATGTAGATGATATCCTGGAGGTGTGTAAAGAAAACGGTCTTGAACTTAAAAAACAGCTGCAGCGTGAAGAGTGGGTAAGCCTGCTGCTTGAAAAATAATAAATACAATGATGAAGGCTTTATGGACGGCTTTATTTTTACTGACACTGCAGTTTTTTTACAGCGCAGGAAAATGAAGTGTATGCAAATGGAATTTTTGGTTTTGAGGAAAATAAAAACCAAAAGATTTTTACGGACTGGACAAGGGTGAGAAAGGAGCCTGATGTAAGTGCGCAAATTACAGATTCATTACAGACTAATTCGCAGGTAATGATCCTTAAAAAAGAAGAAAAGATTTTAAAGTTGGGGGAAAGAAGGGCAAACTGGTATAAAATCTCTTATCAGAAAGGGAGTGTAGCTTCTGAAGGGTATGTTTGGGGTGGAAACCTTTGTGTAGGGTACCGTAATAAAAATGATTATGATTTCCTTTTTGGGCTCTCAAAAACGATAGATAAAAAAAGCAAGGAATTGAATACTACCGAAAAGCAAAATATAGCCGGAGTGAAAGTGATGCAAGGAAATATGCTGCTTGATGAGGTATATTTTGATACAGGAAGAGAGGAAGAGCTGAGCTATGCAACCTTCGATATTGAAAGCAATCATAAGCTGCAGAATGTTGAACTGACACTGAAAGCAATGGTTTCCGGAGAAGCGTGTGGGATTGCAAGCTATGATCAGTATATCCTCTTTAAAGATAAAAAATTAATTGCGCTGCCTCAGTTGATGAATGTTGGAGATGCAGATGTGTTTTATCATAGCGAAGAGTACATTTTTCCTAATGATAAAGGGGGAATTCCCAATGCTTTTATTTTTAAAACGGAAGAGATGGAAAAAGATGATAAAGACCGTGAAAAAAAGAAACGTTCCTCTAAAATTTATCTTTGGGATGGAAATTCTTATAAGCTAAAATAATCAAACCATTGTCTTATATAGGATGAGGTACAAGAGAGTTTACTCTTGATAAATAATTGAAGAATTACATTCCGGATTTTAATGAATAACAAAAACCACTAAAATTATCATAGTGGTTTTTTTGTTGAAAAAATTAATTGATTTTAATTTATTATAATGAATATGTTTCCTTAATGACAGTTTTTATTAAATTATTTTTATTTAAAAAGGGAATATTTGTAATTTTTTTTAAGATTGTATAGTTGGAAAACCGCATGAAATAAGGGATTATTGAAAATATAATAAAAAATATAAATAAAATTTCTATATATCATAAAAAACGTTAATTTTGATTTGAAAATTTATTTAAAAACTAATAAACATGAAAATTCCGTTATTGCAAATTCTGGCAGTGACCATGAGCCCTATGGCTATTGGCCAGATCATTCCTCAGCCCCAGGCTAAAGCTTATTTTTCCCATGATGAGGCGGGAAATCAAATTTACCGGGGAGACTTACCTTTAATTTTTAGCAGGGTGGCGCCTAAAGACGATGAAATACCTGAAGTAAAAGCTGAGCTGGCAACGCTTCAGGAGACTCAGAATAATACAATGTCTGAAAGTCAGTTTTGGAGCCACATCAATGTGTACCCCGTTCCGGTAAAAGATGTTTTAACAATCACCTGGAACGAAAAGGTAAATGACCTTATTGCTGATATTGGCTTGTATGAGCAAAGTACCATCCATTGGGTATTCCAAAATGCAAGGATTTCTTCATTAGACAGAAAAGTTCAGATTGATATGTCTAAACAGTACATGGGAGTATATATTCTCACCTTTACACTCAAAGATGGAAGAAGACTAAGTAAGAACATTACGAAAATCTAAACATCTTTTCACTCTTATTAATCATTAACAATTCAATTAAAATAGATCCATATATGAGAAAGATATTACTTTTCATTTTATCAATATGGGCTGTACAGATTTATGCTCAGAACGGTAAATATGTCGGTTCTAAGCTTAAATCCGGTAAATCTGCTTCAAAGTCCGGCAAGTTTTCCCCGGATGCCATTGGAAAGAAAATCCCCATATCAGGGCAGGTTTTTGACCTGCCGGTGACTACAAATAAAACAGAAGTTCAGTTTAATGAATTTCACGATACCAAAGGAAATATAGAGGTCAACAATGGTGGACAGCTGCAATTTACTTTACCCATAGCCCTTCCGCCGGGGGTAAAAAGTGTAGCTCCCCAGGTGAATCTTTTGTATGCCAGTGGCTCAGGAAACGGTGTTGCCGGATACGGATGGAACATCGGAGGAATCACAGCCATAGCAAGAGTAAATAAAAATATAGAAAAAAACAATGAAATCATAGGAATTCAGTCGGATTATACGGATTTGTATAGTTTTAACGGGCAGCGGCTGATCCTTAAATCCGGCGAATACGGAAAAGACGGTGCTGAGTATGTAACCGAAAAGTATTCCAACCTGAGAATAAAATCCTATGGTGCAGTTGCCGGGAAACCCTGGAGCGGGCCATTATACTGGGAAGTGAATTTTGAGGATGGTTCCCAGGCATGGTTTGGTAATATTCCCAATAATCCTGCCGCAACTACAGACCTGCAGTATAACATCATAAAATGGAGGGATATTAAAGGAAATTATATTTCTTATGAATACGACCAGGCCGAACTTAACAACAGTAATATCACCCTCATTAAAAGCATAAAATGGGGAGGGAATGAAGTGTTGGGTAAGCCTCATTTTAACTCCATAGAGTTTAATTATATTGACCGGGCGCAAAAGGAAACAGCCTATCACCAGGGAGTTTTACACATTCAGCAGAAAATCCTGAAAGATGTGACAGTGAAAGCAAACCTGGCACAGTTTAAAAAATATGTGATCAATTATATAGATAATGGAACAAGTTATGAATTCGTAGATAAGATTACAGAATATAATGCTGCCAATGAGGCTTCCAATCCTGTTACTTTTGGATATGCCTCCAATTCTACGGGTTCTGAAGAAACTTCGAGCCAGTATAACGTCAATAACTTTAATACAAAGAAGTATGCAGATTTCAATATGGATGGTATTGCAGACTATATTGAATTTGTGTCTGCAGGAGTTATCAATTACAGAAGTTCCGTGTATCTTGGAGTAAACGCCATTTCTTTGCAGTATGATGCTTCGAAGTTTACTGCAAATGATTTCAAAAACGCTGTTCCGGTTACTTTTAAGAAAGACAATTACGTTAAAAATAAAGTAGGGCTTGTCATTCCTGTACCTAAAGCTACGAGTGTATCCTATAAAAAAGATTATGAATTCCAGGTATACTCTATCGATATTCCTAATCAGCAGCTGGTTTTTGAATACTCTAAAACCATTGATTATGATTCTTTTGCTCCTTACCTTGACGAAGGTGGATTTGGTTGTAATAACCCGTCTGTTCCGGCTATCAGTGAAGCATTGAGTTATGATTATAATGGAGATGGGATCTCTGAACTGGTGCTTAAATTCAGGATAAGCCAGCTTTGCAGTAATGGAGATCCGCTTGATCCGGGAATAATTACCAGGACCGTCAGTCAGGATACTCCTGTAGACGAAACGCCCGGAACAATGGGAGAAGATGTGGAACCTCATATAGATGGTACCAATACGGAGTCCGGTGTGCCCCCTGTGGAGGAAGAGCCGGATAATATAGCCCCGGGGCAGACATTAAAGCTGTATACCTCTTATATATTGCTGGATCTTGAGCAGAATCTGGGAATGCCACAGAGTGTCTATCAGTTTAGTGCTACAGTGGGAAATGCTAATAGCCCGATCAAGTTTGCCGACCTGAACGGGGATGGGATCCAGGAAATTATAATGCAGACTAATTCTCAATTTAGCAGTGTTTTCAATATCAAAAGAGACCTTGCTTACAATTACTCTAATGTGAATGTAGGTAATTTTGCAGGGCAGAATTTTGTAGGAACGGTATATACTGCCATGCTATTCGGAGACTTTAATGGAGATTCTAAAATGGATATCCTGGTACCGCAGGCTAACAAATCTTACAACTGGGACCTGTATATTTCAGATGGAAAAAAGTTTAATAAATATTATCTGAATAATTTCATTCTTTATCAAGCCGGAACAGAAACTTTAACATCGGGTGTCCATAATACTTTTTATGAAAGCGGATGTACCTATGGAATGCTGAGAATGTTCCAATACCAGACCAGTGATCTGGATGGTGATGGAAAAACGGAAATCCTGGTTTCCAATGTACTGTTGTACGACCACGAATGGAATGCCCACCGCGACCAGGAATGGACCAATGTAAGTGTTGCTGTTTATTCTGTTAATAAACTGGCAGGAAGCTCTAATAAAAGTATTATTTATAATCCAACACATTCACCGTTCCCGGGGGTAAATATCCCGATGGCCATAAATACGGAGAATACGGTACCGATAGATACCAATAGCGGAATCAGTTTCTTCCGTGCCAAATATTGGCTTAAAGGGTATAATGAAAAGGTTATCCCGTTCAGTACCTTAAGCCTTAACAGGGAGAACCAGCAGATCATCCTTACCGGTAAACCTGTAGATTGTCAGGGAGCAGAATGTGATTATAATTATGTCCTTCATTATAACTATACTTTCCTGCCAACCATTGCGAGAGTAACGCAGATTAAGCAAGGGGAAGTGGTTACCAATATTTTATATAAAGAACTCAATTCAACAACTGATCCTGTTTTTTATAAACCAATTAAAACAGAACCTTATCCGTATATAGAATTAGAGAAAGTTCCGCAGTCTTCTGTTGTTTCTCAGCTGATTCAGGTTAGTCCTACCTCTATCTTATATCAGGATTTCAGATACAGGGGAATGCTTTCCCATTTCCATGGAAGAGGAGTGATTGGATTCAGACAGTTTGCAAAATCCACCTGGTTTGCCCCTGGTCTTGAAGCTGCTAAATTGTGGATGGGAGCAGAAGTAGATCCTCTTAATGAATCTGTTCCTGTCAAAGAATGGACAATAAGAACCAACGATGAGGCCAAAATCTTCCCGGCTAATCTTTCGGAAACGAATACCGAGCTGCTGGCGCTCAAGAGCACTTCCTATACGACAGATAAAATCTTAAACGGACAGGTTGTGACTTCGGTAGCACCGGATGACAAAGCAAAAATTGTGACCTCCTCGGTTGTAAATCTGTCCAGAACAAAGGATTTCTTAACCAATACGGTTACTGTTAACACTACAGAATATGGAAGTTATTATTTACCGGCCCGGACAATCTCCAATATCAATGACGGATATTCCATTAAAACAGCCGAATTTGATTATTATAACAATCCGGGAGGTGTAAATGCAGATTACTATATAGGCAGAATAAAATCAAAGAACAATATTGTTCAGGCTTATAACGATACCAAATCCGGTAAGGAAGAATTCACTTATGAAAACAACCTGATAAAGACTGCTAAAAACTGGAACAGGGATAATTCAGGATATCTTCAGGAAAGTTATGAATATGATGGTTTTGGGAATGTTACTAAAAAAGTAGTTTCCAATAGCGTGGATTCACAGGTTCAGACTACCCAGAGTGCTTACGATGATAAAGGCCGTTTCATCATTAAGACAATAGATAATCTGGGACTGGAAACCAATATGATCTATAATGACTGGGGGCAGATGACGCAGCAGACTGATCCGTCTGGGAATATTATTTTGAATGTTTATGACAATTGGGGTAAAATCCTTACGATGGCTTCAAGTCTTTCGGGTGCTACCACTTATACTTATGACAAACTGGCGTTGGGGATGGGAATCAGGGTAAAAGAAACTTCTCCTGACGGAAATGAAAAAATGACTTATACCAATGCAATTGGACAAAATTATAAATCAACAGCCAAAGCATTTGGAGTAAGTAAATATGTTACCAAAGATATAGGATATGATGCATTGGGTAGAAAGATTTTCGAAACCCAGCCGTATTTTGAAGGGCAGAGTCCTACCCAGACCAACACCATGTCTTATGATGATAATTTCTTCCCTGCCAAAATTACAGCAATATCCTTCAATGGTAAAGAAAGTATTACCTCTGTTTCCGGATTTACCACAACGGTTAAGGAAGTTAATGGATATGGAAGAACGGTTTCTAAAACAACAGATGCTATTGGAAATGTTGTTTCTTCCACTGATAAAGGAGGTGTGATTCAGTTTAAGTATAACGCTGCCGATGAACAGATTGAAGCAGCTTATGATACCAATAAAGTAATTACAAAATATGATGCCTGGGGAAGACGATCAGAATTTACTGATCCATCTAACGGAACCTACAAATATGAGTATAATGGCTTTGGACAAATTCTGAAGATCACCAGTCCGAAAGGAACCAAACAATATGTTTACAATGCTTTAGGGCAGCTGGTAACACAGACAGAACTGTCTTCCGATGGTGGAGCTTCAACCACCAAAACCATTACTTTTGAATATGATACCAAAGGAAGGCTGGTTTCAAGAGCAGGTTCATCCAATGGAAGAAACTATTCAGTAACAACAACATATGATCCCCAGGGAAGAGTTTCCTCTACTGTAGAAAACAGTAATGGAAAACGTTTTTACAAAGAATATTTTCTATAATGATAGATCCAAAGTAAAATCATATGTAAAAACAATCACTTCAGGAACTGTTGTTGTTGAAGCCAATATTATCAATGAATACAATGCATGGAACGGTGAATTGTATCGTTTGAGAGATAAACGTACAGATAAGATTCTGTGGGAATTGCAGGATACAAATGCATCCGGACAGGCTATTTTATCCAAATTAGGAGAGACTACGATTACTAATATGTATGATACCAACGGTTTCCTGTCAAGCACCAACCATTCGTCTGCCGGTCAATCCGGAATACTTCAGGTAGGCTATACTTTTGATGCGATTAAAAATGAGCTGAAAACCAGAACTACGGGAGGTGATTTTAATATTACGGAAACCTTCAGCTATGATGATAACAATCGTCTGATATCCTGGACAAACCCTAAAACAGGACAAAATTCTACCAATGTTTATGATGCAAAGGGAAGAATTATGGAAAATGATCAGGTAGGAACCATCAATTATGAAGATGGCAGCAAAATCTATCAGGCAACCAGCGCAAACCTGAATTCAGCAGGAGTCCAGAATTATAACAATGACCTGATTCAGTATATCAATTATAATGAAAATAATGATCCTACTTATATTAATGGTATTAAAGGAGATGTCTCTTTCCAGTATGGGCTGACTTCTATGCGCCAGGTAGTCAACTATGGAGGAAACTTTAGTCCGAGCCAGGATGGCAGATATAAGAAATTCTATAGTGAAGACGGAAGTTTTGAAGTCATCAGGAGTAACAGCGATAAAAAGGAAAAATATATGATCTATATCGGGGGAAGTCCTTATGAAAGTAATATTGTGCTTATCAAAGGATATAATGAAGCTGTTGGAACATATAAATTTTTACACAAAGATTACTTGGGAAGCATCCTTGCTATAAGCGATGAAGATGGTAAAAGGCTGGAACAGCGACATTTTGATGCGTGGGGGAACCTGACTCATCTGAAAGTGGGAACAGGAGTTGTTACCACAGACAAAAATTCAATCAACGAATATATCCAGAAAGGCTTAATGGTGGTTGAACGTGGGTATACAAGTCACGAATATTTTTCAGAAGTGGGGATTATTCATATGAACGGAAGATTGTATGATCCGTTATTAAGAAGATTCCTGAATGCTGATGAAAATATCCAGGATCCTTACAATACACAGAATTATAACAAATATGGTTATGTATTCAATAATCCTTTGCTGTTCAGTGATCCGAGTGGAGAATATATTTTCGGGATTACAGAGGCTTTTGTAGCGGCTATCGTTATCGGAGCGATGGTAGGTACAGCCAGTTATATTATCAATACGATTATCACCGGACAGAAATTTACGCTGTTAGGTTATTTCAAAGCAGAGTTTTTTGGAGCCCTTTCCGGAGCTGTCACCTATGGTATAGGCAGTATATTTACCACCACGGCCGGGGCGGCAACGCAATTTGCGGCAAGTATCGGTAAAGTGGGATCGGCATTCCTTCAGGCTACAGCACATGGTATTGCGCAGGGAACATTGTCCCTTATGCAGGGAGGAACACACCAGGCTGGTATGATTTCAGGGTTCCTGGGAAGTATGGGAGCTACAATCTTTAAGGAAGTAGCAGGAAGTTTTGCAAAAAGTGCAGAAGGTATGGTTTTGTCAGGAGCCGTAATGGGAGGTATCGGAGCTGAGCTTACAGGAGGAAATTTCTGGCAGGGAGCACTGGTAGGAGGCGTGGTTGCAGGGTTAAATCACTATTTCCACAGCCTTGGCAAGAAATCAACCATAAGATCTTACCTTGAAAGTGCAGATATAGATCCGGATCGCGGTGCAACCTCACAAGATCCTGAATTACTGGTGACTAAAGTACCTGAATTTAAAAGGCTTAATATTAAAGGAGGGGTAACTATCGTAGAGGAATGGACAAGAAGAAGCGTTTATGGAAGTTACGAAGGCGGTAAAGTGATGTTAAACTGTAATGCAGATTTTAACAAAACAGTACTGGATTATGCCATTACACTTTTCCATGAACTTAATCACCATTTTTTCCTAACTTCGGGAATCTATGACAAGATGTTGAATCAGATGCTTGACGGGAAAAGAATAAACTGGAACATTATCAATGATAAGTATGGATTTAATGAGTACCAGGCGGCATTTGCCACTAAGAATGTTGCAGAGGGTGCACGCTATTGGAATGAAGTGGCTTTGAATGGTATCCAGGAGTGCTTTTTAATGGATAACGGCTTTTCAACAAGGTCATTAATGAGATTATACAATGAATATGTTAACGCTTATTGGGCAGGCAAGAAATAAAATCATCCTGCTTTTTGTAATAATTAATATAAACTGCATTAAAGCTCAACAGGTAACTGTTGAGCTTTTAAACCAGAATGTCGTTTATAAGAATGATGATGGGTATCATCCCGTTTCAATACGTTATAAGCTGCTCAATACATCCAGTGATTATGTTTATTTGATTCTTGGTAAAAAAAGCTTTGGAGTTTTTGGGAATCCTGACGAGTATATTTTTGATAAGGAAGGTGCGGAGATACCGAAAGATCAGATGATTTTTAATCCAAGGTTGCTTCTTTTTCAAAGCAAAAATGCTGAAAGTCCTCTTAAGCTCACGAACTTTAAATCTGTTCCGCAGTTTACGCCTGATGAATTTAATAAAAGGAGCCAGCAGGAACTCAGAATTAAGAATGACAGTACAGAGGCTGTGAAAAAATACAAAGATCTTTATTTTAGATCCCAACCCTTAAACTGGGTAGTACGGGCAAAGTACATTAATGATAATATTGTTTTTATAAAACCCGGGGAATCTGTTATAGTCAGTACCGATATAGATTTTGCATTATATGATTATAATCCTTATTTTGAAAATGGAGTAGGATATGCCCTTAAAAATGATGTATACCGGATGATGATAAAAGTGCATAATGATCCGTTATTGATCAGGGAATACCTGGATGAACGTAATACAACTAAAATAAGGAATTTTAAAGCTCAGCCTTTAAAAGAAGACTGTTATTCAGGTAAAATAAATTTAAAGGTGGAAAAATAATCATTTTCTGCTACAACTAACTGTCAGATCAGGCAGCTTATATTAAAAATAGCCCTTGCAAGATTTGTAAGGGCTTTTGTATGGTGTAAATTCTATGATATTGCTTCTCAATTTTGTTTTTATACATAAAAATAGGATTGGAAAAACCAATCCTACCAAACATGATTAAGTGTATAGTTGAGCCAATCAATGGCTACAAGGAATTAAAGTGCACAAAAAGATCTTTATTGATGCTTGATCAATATTTCCTTAAAAAATAATTAAAACTAACTTTGAGTAATTGCCGGCTTGTTTACGATGTAAATGTAGGATGAATTGCTGCTTATCAAAACAAAACCTGAGCTGATCCGGCAAAATAAGCTGATGAAACGGAGTTTTTATACAATGAAGCGTATGAACTATTCTTCATGATTCTCTAGGATTTTTATTACTTCATAGAATGTAATTGTAAAATATCCTACGGATGTGAATATTACTGTATAAAAAAACATTGAATTCTGATCAGAATTAATATTTTTACAAAAGAATAATAAAATGCCAATGATAAAGGTTGCAATTATAGAAGATGAGCCTGCCGTATGCAACGAGATTATCTTTTTGTTGCGTGATGAACCGGATTTGGAAATCATAGGCCCGGCTCATCATGTTGCCGGTGCAGTTAGATTGCTGCAGGAGCAGGAGGTGGATGTGGTGCTGATGGATATTCAACTGGTTGACGGGACAGCCTTCGATGTTTTAAAAAACTTATCTCCTGTTCCTGAAAATATCATCTTTATTACAGCTTATAATCAATTTGCAATAAAAGCGATTAAATATGGTGCGCTGGATTATTTATTGAAACCTATAGATCAGCAGGAGCTCAGGGAAGCCCTGGACCGCTACAGGCAAAAGCAGGAGAAAAATCTTCAATATGCCAAACAGCTAGAATTGGTTCGTAATACATTTGCAGATCAGCAGGCGTTACCACAACAAATTGTACTGAATTCACTCAATAATATGCGGATGATCAATGTCCAGGATATTTTGTACTGTAAAGGAGATGGTCCCTATACTTATTTTCATTTGAAAAATGGTAGAAATGAGCTGGTTTCAAAACCCCTTAAATATTATGAAGATCTGTTACCTTCCCCTTACTTTTTAAGAAGTCACCAATCTTACCTTGTTAACCGGAGCCAGATTACAGGCGTGATCCGTTCAGAATATCTGATCTTACAGAACGAAGAACAGATACCTGTTTCCTCCCGTCGAAAAAGCTATATACTTAACTTATTATCCATTAAATAGATGTATCGTTATCTTTCTTATTTTGGGCTCGTGATTGCCTTGTTTACTCTGATGTATTGTAAAAAATCACAAAAAACTGAAAACAATGAATCCCCCCTTGCCGAACCTATTAAAAAACTGAGTGAGGCAAAATTATCTCCACAAAATAAAGACTCCCTGCTGGCTGCCTGGCGAAGCTTTGAGCGTAATGAACAAGTGCAGCGGGACACGGTTTTATCAACAAGGGTAAATTACGGCCTGGCAAGGATGCATGCCATGTTGGGAAAAGACTCTGTTGAATATTATATTGAAAAGGCACTTACGCTTATTGAATCTACTAAAGATAATTTACCGGATAAAGCGTTGGTATATAACGGAATGGGGAATATTCTGATGGCCAATGGAAAAGAACACCAGGCAGCCTTTTATTATAATAAGGCGGCAGCTATTATTCGTTCGGATGCAGGATTAAAACTATCGGCAGAAGCAAAAACCAGTATGTTGCTCTCCGCAGCCCAGAGTAATAGATATTTATATGATTATGGATTGGCAAAAGAAATGAACCTGGCTGCTCTTAAATTAGTAGATAGTCTGCCGGAGGGGCATGTGAACCGCCAAAGAGCATTGGTGCAGATTATTCATATTCTGGCCTTACAAAAGATGCCTGGTGACAGTATTAAAATATATCTGGAAAAATTGGAGACCTTACATAAAAAAAATCCGGAAGCTTATCAAAAAAAATACTATTACAACAGTAAAATTAAACTTTTTCGAAAATAGCGGCAAAAACGACTCCCTGCTTCACTACCAAAAATTAATGAAAATAGAGGAAGAAAAGATCTTTGAGAGAGATAAAGCCCCATCTGTTGTCAATAATATGTTTTTAGCTCATGCCAATATAGGAGCTATTTTTATTGAAATGAAAAAAGGAGACAGTGCCCGGGCAGCATTAGCGGAGGCTAACAAAGTATTATCTGCCTATAAGGATAAAATAGATACCAGTAATGTCATTATATACAGGACAGACCTTGCAAAGCTGTATGACCTGAAAGGTGACTATAAAAAAGCGGCAAAAGAATTGGACACTATCAGATCTTTACAACAGCAGTATTTTCAAAATAAAAATACCCGGGCAATTGCTGAAATGAACGCTTTGTATCAGATTCAGGCCAAAGATAAATCCATCCGGATGCTGAATGAAGACATTCAGATCAATCAATTGGAATTACAACAAAACCGGTTATGGCTTATTGTTGTAGTTTTGATTGTTGTCCTGCTTTTAGGACTGATTTGCTTCCTGTATTATTATTACCAGCAGCGCAGGAAAAGCCAGGAAAGAGAAAGGTTATTACTGCAGCAGCAATTATTACGGACGCAGATGGAGCCTCATTTTATCTTTAATACCCTGGCTGCAGTACAAAGCTTTGTACGTCTGGATCAGAAAGATGCTGCAATTCAGTATCTGAACCGGTTTAGCAGGCTTTTACGAAGCAGTTTAGAACTAAGCCGACAGCAATATGTGCCTCTTGATGAAGAAATTGAAACACTGGATAACTATCTCAGGTTGCAGCAGATGCGGTATGATCACGGATTTTCTTACGAGCTGCAATATCCTGAGGAACAGGACCTTGGTGCGATAATGGTGCCTCCGATGCTTGTACAGCCTTATGTGGAAAATGCTATTGTACACGGGATTAATATTGACAGTGATAAGGCTCTTATTTCCGTTGTTTTTGAACTTCAAAAAGATATTCTTGTCATACGTATTGCCGATACAGGTAAATTACAAAAAGTGTCTAAAACATCCCACCGTTCTTTATCCGGGGCAATCAGTAATGAACGTATTTTGTTATTGGGGAAAAAAGCAAGTGTGGAAACCTCTGTTTCAGAGGCCGGAGGGCGATGTGTTACTTTGCACATCCCTGTTGTTTTTGAAAAATAATATGGTGATTTTTACCTGATGCGAGATAAAATATAAGCGATGTAAAGCGAATTGTAAATGTAGGGATACGAATTGTAAACCAGTTGAGGAAATCTCCCTGAATATTTGTTTCTTGCAGTGAAATTATTAACCAGGGGTAAAAACACACCATGAAAACTTAAGTTATGTACATGACAGAATCATCGATGTCTTGTATGAAGAATAAGAACTTCACAAGCAAGCCATCCCAAGGAGGTAAAGCAGGGATAAATCAATTCAGAAATGTAAAAGAGGGTAAACCTTTTAGGTTGTGGAATTAATACATTATGGATTGAAAATCGTTGAATCTCAAATGTTGATAATGAATGTTTCAAAAGTCTAAGAACTCGTTTCTTAGGCTTTTTTATTGTATAAAGAATGGTGGATCAAGCGGAAAAGTTGGGGGCATATAATATTTAGATCTATTTAATTTTTAAAATTCACGCAAAGATCTTTTGACTACTCTTCATTTTAAGTAAGCTAAGAAATGAATCGATCTTAATCGATTCTGATGAAGCGAACACTTTGCATGCGCTTAGTCAGCAGCTACGCTGCCTTCTTTGTCTACTTGAAATAGAACATTATTTTTTTAAA
>NZ_JPEQ01000022.1:0-29931 GCF_000738495.1 Chryseobacterium sp. P1-3 | reverse complement strand
AGACCTGTTCTCCCTGTTGGTTTAATTTTACCAGGTGGAAATCATAGCCGTTGTTCTGGCTGGCAGCATTTCCTGTTCCCTGCTTCCGGCTTCCCGCCTGAATACTGCTGCCTGTGATAAGGTACTGCTGGTCTATTGTGGTGGTCACCTGGCTTAGGAAATCCTGCGTTGAGGATTTGATGTCTTTCTGCCAAACCACTTCCTGGGCCGGCAAACTAAAAATTATGCATAAGGTAAATGCACTCATGTAGAATTTCTTCATACGCTGTGTTTTTACTATTTATATTACTATTGGCTGCGAATCTACAGTTTTTTCATATTTCCCACAATGGTAGATTTATCTATATTTTTGGTTGAATTTAAACCTATCCGATTCATTTGCCTTCTATCACAAAAGTAGGGATGCAAAGCGACAGAACATGTCGTAATTTATTTATTTTTCATACTAACCCACATTAAACAAAATCAACTGTAAACCAACACATTAGCCATATACAAGACAATTACTTGGTAAAACATAATACTATCTTTTACATTGGTATGATTTTTAGTACTACATTTGTATAAATTTTCTGTTATGAAAACAAACCAACAAACTATAAATCAATCGAATCATGCAATAAACTGGTTCCAGAAGTTTCTGATGATATGCTCAGGCGGAAACATCCATATCTTAAGAAAAACGCCCAGTGAATGGAATAAGTTTTCAGGAATCGGAGGCATTGTACTTTTCACGGCCATATTTGCCACTCTCTCTGCAGGCTACGCCATGTATACTGTTTTTGATAATATTTGGGCTGCCGCAGGATTTGGTGTCCTGTGGGGACTAATGATTTTTAACCTGGACCGATATATTGTTTCCTCCATTAAAAAGACAGGAACGTGGTGGAACCAGATTTTGATGGCAGTTCCCCGTTTGATATTAGCAACATTCTTGGGGATTATTATCTCAAAACCATTAGAGCTGAAAATCTTTGAAAAAGAGGTCAATAAACAATTGAACACCATTATTCAAAGAAATAAAAAGCAACTTCAGGGAGAAATGAACGGAAGGATCCTTCAGCAAAGCGGACCATTTGAAACAGAAAAGCAACAAATCTCAGAAAAAATTGCTCAATATCAGAAAGCCTATGATTCCGCATCGGTAGAGCTTGAAAAAGAAATTCTGGGAAAACAAACCGGCTTAACCAGTGGAAAAGAGGGCTTCGGACCTAATGCAAAGCGTAAACAGGAGTTAAAGGAACAGCGCAGGCAAGATCTTGAGAATTATCAGAAACAGGCAGCTCCAAGACTTGAATACCTGGATAAAGAAATTTCAAAAGTATATACCAACCTGGAAACTGAAAGAAAATCCACAGAAACTTTTGAGGATAAATTCAATGGTTTTGCGGCCCGCCTTCAGGCATTGGATGAGCTTGGAAAAAATTCAGCTATCATAGGACTTGCTGCAGCGTTTATTATGGGATTGTTTATTTGTCTTGAGATTTCACCGGTCTTGGTAAAACTGATTTCCCATGTAGGACCCTATGATTATCTTTTAGAAAAAAACGGAAAACGATTTCAGACTCTATTCCAAAGAAAAAATTTGAAAAAGGAAATGCCCAGACAGATTTCCGTATAGAAGACTTTAAGGATAATTTAAAAAAATAATGTAATTTTCCTGCATGATTATCAATAAAGAAGAGATCCGGAAGAAAAAGAAAAAGCTGGATGATTGCAAAGCTTTCCTCAAAAAAGAATTCATAGGAATAGACAAGATCATTGATGACCTGATGGAATACCTGCAGATCTGGTATTTGATGCCTGAAATCCTCACCCGCCCTGTTGTCATCAATCTATGGGGCATGACAGGAGTGGGTAAAACAGATCTGATAAGGAAAATGGTCCGGTTTCTGGAATTTCAAAACCGTTTTGTAGAAATTGAGCTCAGCAATACCGATGAAACTTCCTGGAGCAAAAGTGTTTCCGATATCTTCCAGAGCAATGGCCTTAGTGATGAAAAGCCAAGTATCGTTCTTTTTGATGAAATTCAACGTTTCAATACCATTGATCCGGATGGTGCTCCTGTACCGCAAACCAAGTTCACCGATTTCTGGGAACTTCTGAGTGATGGACGCCTGAGCAAGCGGGAACGCGAAGATCTTGAACACTATCTATTCTCTTATCTTTTCCGTAAAAAGGAAAATGACAGGCGAAAACTCAACGGTGAGACAGAACTGGATGAAAATCCTTATCTCAATTTGTGGGATGCCAAAGAGCTTAAAAAATATCTGAGCATGGATGATGATGTCATGAGCATTATCGACATGAAAGAAGAGGATATGATTAAACTGATCCGTAAAAAGCAAAAGGAAAAGAAAATCTACGAGCCGGTAGACTACAGTAAAATGCTGATTATCATTAGCGGAAATCTGGACGAAGCCTTTCAGATGTCCCGTGATACCAGTGAAGCGGATGTAGATGCCAATATTTATCATGCTTTTACTAAAAAAATCACTGTTGTGGATATCAAAAATGCGCTTGCCAGAAAATTCCGCCCTGAACAGGTAGCCCGTTTTGGTAATATCCATCTGATTTATTTCTCATTAAAAACGGAAGACTTTCAGAAGCTGATTCAAAGGGAGATTAATACGTTAAAGCACAAAACCAAAACAAAGTTTGGCATTACGCTAAAGATAAATAAAGCTATTAATGAGCTGATTTACAGAAACGGTGTATTTCCGGTACAGGGAGTTCGCCCTGTATTCAGCAGTGTGGTTGATATTTTGGATACCAATCTCAGTAAGTTTCTTTTTGAAGCCATTATTCATGAGGATACTGCTATAGAAATTGATTATCTGGAAAAACAGAAAGTCATCACCGGCAGGATTGGAGCACGAACGATTGAGATCCCATACCTGGGAAGGATTGATAAGATACGCCAATCTAATCAGCAGGATGCCGTAGCCAATATCAGCGTGCATGAATGTGGGCATGCTGTCTCTTATATGCTGTATACAGGATTTGCTCCTCTTCAGCTGAAAAGCAAGGTAGCAAGCAGCTATGCCGCAGGATTTACTTTTCCTCATCAGATACATGATACCAGGGAAAGCCTTCTTGACAGGATTAAAATTTATCTTGCAGGAGGGATTGCCGAGGAAATTATTTTTGGAGAAGCAAATGCCAGCATCGGAAGAAGCCATGACAGAGAACAGGCTACATCACTTGCCATTGATTATATCAGAAAATATGGTTTTGAAGAAGATTATCAGGCCAATTACAGTCTTGAAGATTATCCTCATCGCATGCAACAGCATATTACTGACGAAAGGGTGGAAAAGCTGATGCAGGAATTATCAGGAAAAGCAAAGGAAGATCTTATCCTTCATATCAACCTGCTGAAGGATATGAGTAAAATACTCAGTCAGAAAGGCAGTATGCTTCCTAAAGAAATTCATGATATTGCTTTCAAACATCAACTAAAGGTAGAGATTAAAGAGGAAGGACATCTTCATATTACCAATTATCATCAAATACTGAATTCATAAAACTCTATTTAACCTGAGCCAAGGTTAAGAAGAGGTATAAGAGAAGGGAAGCTGAAGTTACTTTCAGGCCAACGCCACCATTAATTTGATTGTAAGGAAGATAAAAACAGATGAGTGGTTATTTTTTATGGCTCAATGATTTCCATCTTTCATTTCCAGATTCAATCTGATTAAATCAGAAATTCTTATCTCAAATATAGGAACATTTTTTGCAATATGTATTGCATGCCATCAAGTGTTGTCAATCGATTTATATATTTTCCAGACACTGAAATATTGAGAATTATATATCAGTCAGGAGCAGTTTATGACTATTTTAAGGTGCCTCAGACTATTATTGAGAAATTCAGCGCTGCAAAATCCAAAGGACAGTTTTTAAATAAAGTAATTAAACCCAGGTTTAAGTATACTAAAATAAGCTAAGCTCTATTCAAAGCTATTTTTTTTAAAATAAAAAAAATATTAATATCCAAAATAAAAAAAACCGCACAGGAATGTGCGGTTTCATTTATAATCTCACTTATTTTTACAAAGAATAATTCGGGGCTTCCTGAGTGATGATTACATCATGCGGGTGGGATTCTTTCAATCCGCTTCCGGTAATCATAACCAGTTTGGAATCTTGTTGCAAAGCTTCAATATCTTTAGCTCCACAATATCCCATACCTGCTCTCAGACCTCCCGTCAACTGGAAAATTACATCTTCCAGCTTTCCTTTATGAGGAACTCTTCCTTCAATTCCTTCCGGAACGAATTTTTTAGCCTCACTTTGGAAATATCTTTCCTTACCTCCTCTTTTCATGGCAGAAAGGCTACCCATTCCCTGGTAAGATTTGAATTTTCTTCCCTGGAAAATAATTTCTTCCCCCGGTGCTTCATCAGTTCCTGCTAAAAGAGACCCCAACATAACGGCTCCTGCTCCGCTAGCAATCGCTTTTACGATATCTCCGGAAAGTTTGATTCCTCCGTCGGCAATTACAGTTACATTTTTAGATTGAGCGTATTCGTACACATTGTAGATAGCAGATAATTGAGGAACTCCTACTCCTGCCACCACTCTTGTCGTACAGATAGAGCCCGGGCCAACTCCTACTTTAAGAACATTAGCTCCTGCTTCAATCAGGTCTTTAGCCGCTTCAGCCGTTACAATATTTCCTCCTACGATATCCAGTTCCGGATAGGCTTTTCTGATTTCAGAAATTTTATCCAATACCCCTTTTGAGTGCCCATGTGCAGAGTCAATCGCTACAATATCTACCCCGGCCTGCACCAAGGCTTCAATTCTGTCAAGGGTATCTTCTCCTACCCCTACTCCGGCTCCTACAATAAGTCTTCCGCCCTGGTCTTTATTCGCATTCGGATATTCTAACTGATTGTCGATATCTTTAATGGTAATCAACCCAACCAGTTTATTATCTTTATCTACGATTGGAAGTTTTTCAACTCTGCTTTTAAGAAGAATTTCTTTGGCTTTTTCAAGATTGGTATCTTTATCGGAAGTGATCAGATTTTCTTTGGTCATGATCTCTTCCACTTTTATATCAAGATCTTCCTGATACTTTACGTCCCTGTTGGTAATAATTCCGATCAGCACATTTTCAGCATCTACTACCGGAAGGCCTGAAATTTTGTATTTTGACATCATTTCTTTAGCCTGTCCCAGAGTATGATCTTTGGAAAGGGTAACCGGATCAGAAATCATTCCGTTTTCGGAACGCTTTACACGGTTTACCTGGGCAGCCTGCTCAGCGATTGTCATGTTTTTGTGAATAAAGCCCAAACCTCCGACTCTTGCTAATGCTATGGCCAGATCAGCTTCAGTAACAGTGTCCATTGCAGCGGAAACTATCGGAACATTCAGCGTGATTTTGTCGGTAAGTCTTGATTTTAATGAAACCTGATTAGGTAAAACTTCTGAATAAGAAGGGACTAGAAGAACGTCATCGAAAGTGATGGCTGTCTCTACAATTTTGTTATGAATAGACATCTTTACTTTCTTTGCAAAATTAGGTTATTTTGGTGAGATATGAAAATCCTTTTTAATAGTTTAAATAAAATTTAATAATCAATAACTTAAATCGAAAAACCATCCTTATGATAAGAATGGTTATGTACAAAATAAAATTAGTATTATATAGAAACTACTTGTTAGTTATCAAAGTTTGTAAATAATAACAGCTATTATTTATCTGAAAAAGAATTGATCATTTTCGAAATATCTCCTGCTGTAAAGCTTCCTTTTACATCCACAAAAACCAATTCTTTATCTGAATTTACAGTAATCAGCATATTTTTAATAGCATCCCCATTTTGTTTTACCCTTACATTGACATTATCTCCGTCATGTTTTATGGTTGCCCAATCTTCGTAATGGCTATTGTTCAAATAGCGAACATAGTCATTAAGCATCTCTTTGCTTCCGTTTTCTACGGTAAGGATTTTTATTTTGGAAATTTTCTTTACCAGGTTTACCAGTTCCTCACTTTCTCCATCTTCCCTCAGAGCTTTCTTGATATAGGGCTTTGCCAATAGCATCGGGACATTAAAGCTTGTAAATTTCGCTCCTTTAAAATCATATCCTGCATCTGAAAAAAAGTCTATATTGGGTTTTTCTGAAACAATGCAGGATTGAAGGGTACCAATCATCAAAAGAGTCAAAAAAATGTTTTTAAAAGTTTTCATGGCTAACATTTTTTAATCCAAATGCCTTAAAGTACCTCCTGATGTTTTACTGATATTGGATTCTATTTCCGGTCTTCCTTTATATTTTACCAAACCTCCTGAAGATGCTCTCACTTTTAATTTTCCGGATACATTTACAGAGAGATTCCCTCCTGTTGTAGCTTCCGTTTCAAGAGAAGTTAATTTTAAATCATCAGCTTTACAAACGGCTCCACTGCTAATATCAATAGTTCCGGATTCGGCACTTCCGCTCAGATTTGTACTGGATCCGCTTGAGCTTTTGACTGAGATTTTTCCGGTCGTAATCCCGGCTCTGACGTTGGCTCCTGAAGAAACCGAAATATCCGTTGCTCCTGAGATTTTGAAATCACCTGTCACATTGGCTCCCGATGATGCATCAATTCTCATATTATTCTCTTGAATGGCATTTACCACCGTAAGGTTTGATCCGGAAGAAACATCAATGCTGCTCATTTTTGGAGAGGAAACATTTACACTTAAATTTCTAAATTTCAGGTTCCTTATTCCTTTGTTATCAATATAAATTCTCAATATCCCGTTTTCTACTTTTGTAATGATATATTGCAACTTATCAGAATCTGCAATTACTTTTACACTGGCAGGTTTTTCCTGCTTGAAGACTACATTCACTCCGGTACTTACCTGGATTCCTGAAAAGTCACCAACATTTCTTGCTTCTCCATTCAGGTAAGAAGGATTATTTTCTGATGTGATATTACTTTTTATATTACTGACCGGATTTTTTTTTGGTTTCACTGGAGCTGATGATTTTACTCACATCATCCATAGAAAGTTTACCATCAAGCATTACAAAAATACTTTCTCCACTTCCGCCATCAATGCTCAATAATAAATCATCCAGAATACCATTCCTGGCTTCAGCGGAAAGAAATTTTATCTTTGCTCCGGAATTGTTTACGGACATGATTTCATTGTAGTTCAGATTCTTCAGGTAAGAGGAAATATCCTTACTCAACTGGGAAAGGTTATTCTGAACCCTGCGACCATCAGAAGTATTTGATTTTTCAGGATTTTCTGTAATCAAAATCTTTAAACCATTGATTTTTGACAATAACGGTTTGATCTGATCCAGCTGGGAATCATCAATGTTCAGACTGCTCAGCATTCCAAACATAGGCTTGGCAATTTTAATAGAAGTAACGCCTTCTACTTCCTGATATTTGTCAAAAAGCTGATCGAATTTATCTCTTTGCCCATACACCGTAAAGAAATGGGAAAAAGCAAGTGCGAATATTATGAATAGTTTTTTCATGAGTCAATTTTTTTTTACTTAATGATTAATACTTTCTTTCATTTAATAATCATCATCTACCACTTTAGGCTGTACCAATTTTTCACTAACGTTATTTGCAAATATCTGGAATGAATACTTAGTCACATTGATGGCTTCTTCTACATTATCAATTCTTTTTCCGTTCACAATAACGTAAGAATTTTTTATATCCTGTAGAATCTTTTGAAACCGTATTTGTTTTAAAAGAAGAATTGTCTACATATCTCGGCTTTCTTTCTTTTTTGAGCCTTCCTCTTTTAGGTAGGATTTCATCTAAAACATCTTTCTCCGCTATTGAATTTTCCTGAAAAATGGAATCTTTTTTAGCTCCTGAAACAGAATCTGAATGATTCGCCGCTACCTGATGCTGATGTTCGTTATTTTCTTCAATAAAATCCGACTTTTGCCTTAAAACTTCGTCTTTTACGAGTTGTTTTTTATACTGAACATTAGCTGAATGCTGATGATAAAAGAAAAAGCCTGCACTGAAAAGCAGCATTACACTGGCAGCCATCCAAAACCATTTAGGAAAAGAGGGCTTATTTTTTTCGAGCGGGATTACAGGGCCTTCTTCTTTTCCAGAAACGGGTGTACCCTCTGCTTTCTGAAGAAAATCTTCAAAACTCCAATCCATCTTATCTTCCTTAATTTCCCGGAAGACTTCGTCATATTTATTCTGTAATTGATCTTTTTTCATAGCTCATCAGTTGTGAGATTTGTTCTTTTACTTTTTGTCTTGCCCGCATAAGGTTGACCCTTACCGCATTTTCCTCCATTTCCAGCATTTCAGAAATTTCATACACTTCATACTCTTCTACATCTTTCAAATGGATAACCATTTTTTGTTTCTCCGGAAGCTGGTTGATAAATCCTATAATGTGTTCTTTAAGATTATCAACCTCCATGCTGTACAGCTCCGAACGATGCAACTGCAAATCAGCAAATCCTAACTTGACATCGTGATGTTTCAGCCGGTTCAGACATTCATTCCGGACGGACTTCAATGCATAGGATTTAAAATTCCCAAATTGCTCAAGCTCATCCTTTTTTTGCCAGAACTTCATCATCAAATCCTGCACCACATCTTCTGCTTCATCACTGCTCATAACGAACCTTTTCGCAAAACGATACATCTCGTCTTTGAGAATAAACACCGTATTCTTGAAAGTTTCTTGGGTCATGAGTTTTGTTTCTTATAGGTAAGACAACTACCGTTTCAAATCTATTACATCGAAAATAAAAAAAACTTCAAAAAAAAATTGAAGTTTTTATAATGAATAGACTAATAGTTATCAAAAATATGTTTTAAAATCGCTTTGTCTTCCTCTGATAAAGCCACTTTTCTTCTGGCCATTGCTCTTTCTGCCACTTCATAAACTTTATCCAGCCTGAACCTTTCATCATCTTTCAATCCGCCCCATGAAAAGTTTTCTACAAGATTAGGCGGAAAGCCCGGTTTAAAAATATTAGAAGCTACACCTACTACTGTTCCTGTATTCAGCTGTGTATTGATGGCCGTTTTGGAATGATCGCCCATAATCAGGCCGGCAAACTGTAGTCCGGTGTCTTCAAAGGCTTTGGTCCTGTAATTCCAGAATCTTACATGGGCATAATTGTTCTTCATATTGGAAGAGTTACTGTCTGCACCGAAATTACACCATTCCCCGATCACAGAATTCCCTACAAAACCTTCATGTCCTTTACTGGAGTAACCGAAAATGATAATATTATTGACCTCTCCTCCTACTTTACAATGGGGACCAATCGTAGTGGCTCCATAAATTTTGGCTCCCAGATTGAATTTTGAGTGATCACCAAGCGCTATAGGGCCCCGGAGATGACATCCTTCCATCACTTCAGTATTTTTTCCAATATAGATTTTTCCGGTTCTGGTATTCAATGTAGAAAATTCAATTTCTGCTCCTTCTTCAATAAACAGGTCTTTTTTGTCCCCTAAAAAACCATTGGTGGAAGACAATTCCTGTGAAGTCCTGCCTTTCGTAAGAAGATCAAAGTCAAAATCTATAGCGTGATGGTTATAAGTAAACAGGTCAGCAGGCTTTTTAAAGAAGATCAGGTCTTTAATATCTGTCATTTTTTCAATCTGGTTTAAGGAAAAGCCTTTCATGTTTATTCTGGCCGCTACCAATTCATCTTCATATACCAAAGCTTCTCCCTGTTTAAGATCCCTGATCTGTTGAATAACAGTTTCCGTAGGCAGAAAGTTCGGAACCAGAAAGAGACTTTCTTTTTCATCAGGGCTTTTAAATTTATCCTGAAGATAAGTTTCCGTGAAGTAAGAAATTTCGGTATTCTCCAGGATTTTAGACCATCTTTCGGAGAAGGTAAGAATTCCACATCGCATGGCTGCCACGGGGCGGGTGAAGGTAAGTGGAAGAAAGTCTTCCCAATATTGTGCGTCTGAAAATACTAATTGCATTTTTTAGAAGTTAAAAAGTTAGAAGTTGAAAGTTAGAGTTGAAAAATCCTGTTTCAATAACAGACTTTCTGCATCAAATTTCCACTTTACACAAAAATACAAAAAGATGGGAGAAGTTGAGATAAAGATATAAGACTAAAGAAAAGAGATTGGCTAAAGGCAATATTTCCAGTCTGTGATTTAATAGAGAGCTCATTGAGCGAAAGGCTTTCTATCTTTTAATAAAAAAAGTCTCCCAAATAATTGGAAGACTTCAGTATTTTAATGATACAAAAAATTATTTAGCGAATTTTTTGTATTTGTTCATGAACTTATCAACTCTACCTGCAGTGTCAACTAATTTCACTTTACCAGTGTAGAAAGGGTGAGAAGTTGAAGAGATTTCCATTTTAATCAAAGGGTACTCTTGTCCTTCATACTCGATAGTGTCTTTTGTTTCTGCAGTAGACTTGCAAAGAAACACCTCGTCGTTACTCATATCTTTGAAAACAACAAGTCTATAATTTTCTGGGTGAATTCCGTTTTTCATAATACAATTTTTAAAAAATTAAAGTTTGCTTTCGAAATAGTAATGGATATTTCTCTGCTAATTTTAGGTTGCAAAAGTACAACATTTTTTCTAATATCCAAATACAGAATTCAATATTTTTTAATTGATAAGAAATTCAAAGTATTTTCGTTAAATTTGGAACTTACTTAAACTTTAATTTCGATGAAATTCAAATTATTACTGGCTTTTTCTTTCTGGATGCTTCTTGTAGCGGTATCATGTAATAAGGATGATATTACCTTTGATGCTCCTTCACAGCAATTGCGTTTTTCAAGGGATACGGTATTCTGTGATACGGTTTACCATCAGGTACGCTCAGAAACTTATGCTGTAAAAGTATATAATAATGAAGATAAAGATATTATGATTCCCAGGATCAATCTTGAGAAAGGTTCAGCATCCTTATATAGAATCAATGTAGACGGAAAACCCGGTTATGATTTTAAAAATGTTCCTTTAAGAAAGAAAGACAGTCTTTATATTTTTGTTGAAATCGCACCTGAAGCTACCGGGCCAGAAGCCATTGCTGAAGACCGTGTTGTTTTTACCGGTGCTGCCGGACAACAGCATGTCACTTTATTTTCTGTAGTTCAGGATGCAGAATTCTTTATTCAAACGCCTTCCAATCCTAATATAATAGCAGCCCATACTACCTGGAATAATAATAAAGCTAAGATTATTTACGGTGATCTGACGATCAATCCTAATGTAGTACTGAATATCGAAAAGGGAACCAAGGTGTATTTCCATAAAAACAGCGGTATGAAATTTTCTGCCGGGTCAACTTTAAATATCAATGGGACCCAGGATCAGGAGGTTATCCTTCGCGGAGACAGAAACGATACAGCATACGATACGGTGCCTAAAAACTGGAACTCTATAAAAATGGAGGCCAATACGACTCTTAATATGAACCATGCCAGGTTATTCGGGGGAACCAGAGGCCTGGAGATGAAGCAAACCAATGCTACGATCAATAATTCATTCATTCATACTTTCTTTGAGTATGGGATTTATGCGGTAGGTTCTACGGTCAATGCCAGCAACCTGGTGATGAATAATTGCGGGCTTTCCTGTATTGGGATCTTCAGAGGAGGAAATCACTCTTATACCCATGCTACAATTGCCAATTACTCCAGAACAATGAACAATTTTGACAGGAAGGGCATTTTCGCAACCAATGAATGGAAAAATGATTCCGGGCAGACAGAACAGGGTGCTTTACAGCAGCTTAGCATAAGAAACAGTATTGTTTACTCTGACAGGGATAATTCTATTCATTTTGAACCTACACCCGGTCAACAGTTTGAGTTCTTGATCCAAAACTGTTTGCTTAAATACTCAAATACATCGGAGGCCGGATTCCCTTTTGACTCAAGTCCTAATGTACTGCAAAGTATCAAGAATGAGGATCCGAAATTTGTTAATTACTTCATGGCCAAAATGAACTTAAGGGTAACACCTGCCTCTCCGGCAAAAGGCAAAGGAAATTTAACGGTGGCAGGAACGGTGCCTTTTGATATTGTAAATGTATCCAGAACTTCTAATCCTACTCTCGGGGCTTATCAATAATAATGGAAATTACTCAACTGCAACAGCAAGTCGATGAATGGATCAAAACCATCGGCGTACGGTATTTTAATGAACTCACCAATATGGCGATGCTGACTGAAGAAGTTGGCGAAGTTGCCAGAATCATCGCCAGAAGGTATGGCGAACAGAGTGAGAAAGAAAGTGATAAAAGCAAAGACCTGGGAGAGGAACTTGCAGATGTACTTTTTTGTAACTTTGTGCCTTGCCAACCAAACCGGGGTCAATCTGCAGGACGCCTTCGACAGAAAAATGAAAATAAAAACTGATCGCGACAAGGAACGGCATCAGAATAATGAAAAACTGAAGTGATAAGACATCACGTGTAAAATAATGAAGCTAGAAAAATCAGAATTAACAGGAAATAAAACAGTACAGATCAGCGGTTCGAAAAGTATTTCGAATCGTTTATTGATTTTGGAGAGTTTATTTAAAAACATACCAATCGGGAACCTTTCCAATTCCCAGGACACCCAATTGCTGAAAAAAGCATTGGCTGAGAATACGGATACCGTAGACATTCACCATGCCGGAACTGCTATGCGTTTTCTGACTTCCTACTATTCAATCATGGAAGGGAAGACCACAATTCTTACGGGATCTAAAAGGATGAAGGAAAGACCTATAAAAAATCTGGTCAATGCATTAAAGGATCTTGGTGCCGAAATTGAATATCTGGAAAATGAAGGTTTTCCACCTTTAAAAATTACGGGTAAAAAGATTATTCAGAGCCAGGTACATGTACCGGCCAATATTTCAAGCCAGTTTATCACTTCCCTGCTTCTTATTGCCGGTAAGCTTGAAAACGGACTGGCCATTCATCTTGTAGGGGAGGTAACATCCCGATCTTATATTGAAATGACACTTGATATTTTAACAAGGTTTGGAATTCAAAATAGCTTTGAAGGAAATACCATTAAAGTAGAACCTTTTGATACAAAAAAAGCATCTACGCCCGTTCATTATGAAGTGGAGAGCGACTGGAGCTCTGCTTCCTATTTTTATTCTATCTGCGCCCTGGGCAGAAAGATGATCCATTTAAAAAGTTTTTACAAGAAATCAACCCAGGGGGATTCTGCAATTGCCGGAATCTATGAAAATTTCTTCGGTATCAAGACTATTTTCTCTGAAGAAGAACATATCATCACGTTAGAACCTCAGCCGGATTTTTCATTCCCTGAAAAGATTGTCCTGGATATGAATAACTGCCCGGATATTGCCCAGACACTTTGCGTAACAGCCGCTGCGTTAAAGATTCCTTTTGAAATTTCAGGATTGGGAACTTTAAGGGTAAAGGAAACCGACAGGCTCCAGGCTTTATATAATGAGCTTAAGAAACTGGGAACGGAGACGGAAATTACTGACTTAACCATCAAATCGGTCAGCTTCGGAGAACCGCAAAAAGATATTTCGATTGCTACGTATCAGGATCACAGAATGGCAATGAGCTTTGCCCCGTTCTGCCTGATCGGTGAACTCACCATTGAAGATGATAATGTGGTAGAGAAATCTTACCCGATGTTCTGGGAAGATCTGTCCGGTATATTAACTAGTTGATTTTTACAGTGCAGTAATTTGAGAATAATTTTATGAATTGTTTCAAATTACTGCATTTCAATACCATTCCTGCTCGATGAAAAATATATTTACTTTTTTTCACTTTTTTTATTGGTTTCGGGCTTCCACGCCCAAACCCTGAAAACTTTCTCGGTACCTGAGGGCTATAAAAAAAATTGCGGAAGTAAAAGGGGATCTTGATAAAGACGGACAGGATGAAATGGTATTGGCATTCGATACGGATATAATAACAGACCGGCACTATTCCGGGAAAACAGATTATCAAAGAGTTTTTTATATTCTGAAAAATACAGATAGCGGCCTTAAGATATGGAAAAAAAATTCTACCCTGCTTTTTTCAAGTGCAATGGGATTTTATCCGGAAGATAATATTCTTGAGTTTAGTATTAAAAACGGCAGGCTTATTGTCAGACAGCAGTTTTCTACCAATTCAAGGCATACTCAAAACTACAGGCATACCTTCATGTTTCAGAATGGTGATTTCTATTTAACCGGCTCTTATGACACTTTTGAAGATACCTGCGATTTTAATTTCCTGAATGTTATCAATTTTTCTACAGGGAAGGTTGTTGCAGAAAGGGAATACTCTTCCTGTGATGAGTTAACAAAAGTACCTGAAAATTTTTTATAAAGAATTTACATACAAGCCCAGGACCCTTATAAAAATGGATGATTTCAGGATTGGTGAGCATAAGGTGGAAATTCCCGGTACAACGGAATACATTGTTTTTTAAGCGGACCTTATAAACGAGGCTCTTACCGGTTTCCTTTATTTCAACAAATTAATTATCTTTTAAAGTTAAATTAACTCCTCATATTTTGACATATCCTTATTTTTAGATTAAATAAAATATAAAAACTATGTCAAAACAAAGCATGAGACGCTTTACAGCCATTGTCCTTGGTATGGCTGCTGCCAACCTGTTTTTTTCCTGTTCAAATGACAGCATTATTGAAAGAGATGCCACTGAAACCACTCTTGCTTCCGCAGGAAAAATGAATTATATGGCTTCTTTGGCGTCTATTGAGATGAACAACTGGATGTCCGGGCTTCAGGATAATATTTCCATTTCAAAGATTTCCATTCCCGGGACCCATGATTCGGGAGCACGTATAGATGCCCCTGTTGTATCTGGTACAGCAAAAACACAAAACCTCAGTATTGCCGAACAGCTGGATGCAGGAGTACGTTTTCTGGATATCCGTTGCAGGCATATTGATAATTCTTTCACAATTCATCACGGAGCTATCTACCAAAATCTGAATTTTGATGATGTGCTTAACGCCTGTTATGCTTTTTTGAACAGCCACCCGTCAGAAACAATCATCATGTCTGTAAAAGAGGAATATGATGCTTCCAATACAACGAGAAGTTTTGAACAGACTTTTGATTCGTATATTCAGAAAAACCCTTCTAAATGGGACCTGGGAGCCGGCATACCTAACCTGGGTGATGTAAGGGGAAAAATTAAATTACTGAGAAGGTTTTCTGCAGGAACATCAAAAGGAATCAATGCTACTTCCTGGGCCGATAACACTACTTTTGAAATTAACAATCCCGAAGCACAACTTAAAGTTCAGGATTATTATAAAGTAACCAATAATGATGATAAATGGGCGGGAATATCCAGCCTGCTTAATGAGGCTAAAAATAATACCGGGAACAGGCTTTTCATCAATTTCACAAGTGGCTATAAACCCGGGATATTTGGAATACCAAGCATTCCAACCGTTTCAAATTACATTAATCCCAAGCTTAAGACGTTCTTCCAGACCAATACCAAAGGTTCGTATGGAGTCTTGCCTGTTGATTTTGTCAGCGCAGAATTATCAGAACTGATTGTTAAGACTAATTTTTAGTAATAAAGTTTTCAAAGAATATCATTTTTTTAAAAGATGCAGGCTGTTTCAGAAATGGAACAGCCTGTTTTGTATTAATTCAGATGGATTCCTACCGGAATTTTAATCGATTACAATCTTTTCTTTGTACTATCTGCGATGGTTTACATCAATATAATAGTGGATGAGCTTATTTTTGGATACCGTAAGCAGCTATAATCTTATTGAAGATGTCTGTATTTTCAAACAATCCCGTAAATTCTTTAGAATTCGGCCCATAAGCAAAAACACTTGACGGGATCGAAGTATGATCATTGGTACTAAAGTTTCCGAATACCCAGCCTTCCCTGAGACTTCCATCAAGAAGGGTTAACCCTCCCGTTTCATGGTCTCCTACCACCACTACTAATGTTTCTTTATTTTCATCTGCAAACTTCATCGCTTTTCCTACCACATGGTCAAAATCTAGTAATTCGGTAACCAGCTGTTCCATATTATTGCTATGTCCACCTCCATCTGTTTGAGAAGCTTCCACCATCATAAAGAAGCCTTTTTTATTATTTTTTAAATCATTCAAAGTAAGATCAAATGCATCGGCAAGCCAGTTACCTCGTCCATCGGTGATTCTTTGGGAGGCTAAAGGATCTATTACCAGCGTACGATTACTGGTTGTGGCTGATTTCAGATCGTGATAAATATCTACTTTTGCTTCTTTCAGCTTTTGCTCCGTCTCCCGGGTTAATCCATTGGTAGGTCCGCCGATCAGGATTTTTGCTTTAGAGGTAATAAAATCTTTAAGTATCAGTTCTGAACTGTTTCTGTTGTCTGAATGGGCGTAAAAATCTGCCGGGGTAGCATCGGTAACATCTCCGGTAGAAATTAAACCGGAAACCATTCCTTTAGCCGCGATAATATCAGGAATCTGTGCCAATGCTTTTCCCATTCCGTCAACTCCTACAAAGGTATTTTTAGTTTTCACTCCGGTAGCAAATGCTGTAGATCCCGGGGCTGAATCTGTAATATAGGCATTGGAAGAATTGGTTTTAGAGAGTCCTGTTGCTTTCATATTGAAAACATTCAGCTTCCCTTTGTTGGCAGTAAATGCGGCATAATATTGCGGTAAGGAAGTTCCGTCCGGAATCAGGAGAATTACATTTTTTACTTTTTTATCAATACCATCTGTTTTATAGGTTGGAGTATAAGTTGCATATTCTTTTGTATTCTTGTAAAAGTTCTTAGGAATAGTATTCATGAACTTCTTAAGATCCGGGATATGGTCGGTGTTGATATAATCCACTCCAAGGTCCATCAGATTCACCCATGCATTGGGAAAATCAGGGGCTCCATAAAAGCGTACCGGTTTTTTCCGAGCATGTGCTTTTTCTACAACTGATTTTATTTTCGCTGTTTCTTCATCTCTTGGAATTCCTTTCCCATTCCATTTTACGAGCCCAGGGAGGTCAGCACTGAACATTCCAATTCTTTTTAACTGATCTTCTGTGTAATTTTTATCAGGATCCCCATCGAAATAAAGGTAATCTGGGTAGTTCTTAAAATCGTCCGGTTGTGGCCTTCCTCCTGTAATGACAATTTTAATCCCGCTGTTTCCTGTAATTTCAGGATACTTTTTTAAGGTGTTTACCAATGCATTCAGGCTCGTTTTATAATCCTGCTTGATATCGATGAGCAATTGTAATTTTCTATTGGGATCCGGGTAAATATTTCCCTTATTCAGCTTTATCTGTTTGGAAATAGTATCCAGATAGAGGTTCTCCAGCGTTCTGTCGGCTGAGAGTTCTTTTTCCGTATGTGCTACCCATAATTTCCCTTTTACCAGAAAAACATCGGCTTCAATAGAACCAAACTGTGCATAATACGCCTGCCAGAAAGGAACTTCCTGCATATAGTCATTGTGTGAATGTGCGTTTTCCACACTATAGTTTAAATAATTCTGAGCCTGATTTTCAGTAAAAGCTGCCAGAGCCAATACAGCCAATATTTTTGATAGTTTCATTCTTAAGTTTTATTTTTTACAAATTGAGGGCTCATCAATATGATAGATTTAAGTGTCACTTGATGCCTCTATGATATCTATTTAAAAACTATATCATCACAGAGCTTTCTGCAATGATATAGTCATTATCCATTGATTATATTAAATTTTACCAGCCTTCATTTTGTTTAATAACACCGTAACTGTTTACAATTTCAGCTTGTGGCACTGCCCAGACATTATGGATTGCCGGATTAAAGTTTCTAGCTGCCCAGACCACCTGTCCGTTAATCCCATGTAAAGGTTTTGCATAATTAGCCTGTGCATCTCCCCAACGGACAAGATCCCTGTGCCGGTCTGCCCATTCTCCTGCCAGTTCACAGCGTCTTTCATGCTTCAGGTCGGCCATTGTACATCCGGTTTTCGGTGCCAGACCTGCACGTGTTCTGATCATATTGATTTCCTGATCGGCATTTTGTCCCATCATCAGTCTGGCTTCCGCTTTGATAAGGATCACCTCAGCATAGCGCATAATAGGGATGGCAAGGTCTGTACATGGGTAGTCTCCGTTGGCACTTACATGGCCACTGCTTAATGGATATTTAAAAGCATCCATATATTTATTGAACTGGTATCCTGTAAGGGAGTTTGAAGAAGCGTAAGTTCTTTCTGTTCCGTTAAAGGTAAATTTATCTCCTAATTTCAAAATCGTTGTACTCCTCCTTTTATCTCCGGCTTCATACTCATCATATAATTCCTTCGTTGGCTGGAAATATCCCCATCCGTTATACTCACCCCAGCCTTTATTTTCAAGCATTACTCCGGGTAGGATACTTCCTACAGAATTAAATTTAGGGGTACTTGGTACAGACCAGATATATTCTGAACTATAATTATTTTCAGCCTTGAAAACATCTGCATAGTTGTTTAAGAGATTCCTGTTTCCTTTTGTCATCACTTCATTAGCCCAGTAAGCTGCATTCTGCCAATCTTTCATAAACAAATATACTTTTGCCAAAAGTGCCCATGCTGCCGCTTTATGAGGTCTTCCGTAATCTTTGGCAGGAAGCTCTTCCTGGCTGGGTAATAGTTCTGCCGCTTTTTTCAGGTCATTCACAATATAATTGTAATTTTCCATGACATTGGCTGCCCTGGGAACGGGCTTCGGATCGGGCTCTTTGGTGCGGTCTACGATGGGAACTCCTGCTTTTTCATTTCCATAGCTATAAGCCAGCTCAAAGTACATCCTGCTGCTCATGAACAAGGCTTCACCCAGATACTTATTTTTAGTCGCTTGTGACGCCTGGATGTTATTAACATTACGAATGACGCGGTTAGCCACTCCTATTACCGTATATCTTTTATTCCATTGGGTTTCCAGATCTCCTGCCGCGATATAATTGCTGCTGAAATTCTTCACATTATCGGCTTCACTTTTTGCTCTTCCCGTAACCATATCATCACTGGCATTAATAAACCAGAAAAAGCCTCTTCCATAAAATTCACTGTCGGAAAGTGGTTTATACATTGCATTTGCACCTGTGATCAGGTCATTTTCTGTTTTCCAGAAGTTGGCTTCCGTAGGAGTTCCTTCCGGTTGTATATCCAGTTCATTTGTACACGATGAGAGCGCTAAAAATATTCCTGAGATTAAAATTGCTTTATTAAAAAATTTCATCTTTTTTACTTTTTAAATTTGTTTAGATTACAATCCGACTTCCAGGCCGAAGATAAATGACCGGGCCTGAGGATATCTTCCGGTATCCACACCATAGGTTTCCATTCCCACTTCAGGATCAAAGCCTGTATATTTGGTAATGGTAAACAGGTTATTAGTTGTCATGTACACTCTGATTTTATTTACATTCAGCCTTGAATACAGTTCCTTCGGCAATGAATATCCAACCGTAAGATTTTTCAGTCTCAGGTAAGAGCCGTCCTCCACATAGAAATCCGATACTTTTGAATAATTACCGCCTGGATCACCATGTACCAGTCTTGGAATATCCGTATTGGTATTCTGAGGTGTCCAGGCATTCAGAATATCCCTGTCCATATTATAGTTTTGCCCTGTTCCACCGGGATTCAATGAAATAAATTTTAATCCGTTGAATATTTTGTTTCCATATACTCCCTGGAAGAATAGGTTGAGGTCAAAGTTCTTCCATGTCATATTGTAGGATAGCCCGTAGGAAAATTTAGGGTAAGGATTTCCGAGGTTTACAAAATCATTGTTATTTAATGTTCCTGTATTTCCCTCTTTCTTCAGGAATTTAATATCTCCCGGTTTAGCATTAGGCTGGATGAGGTTACCGTTGGCATCTTTATAATTATCGATTTCGGCCTGAGTCTGAAAAATCCCATCGGTTTTATAGCCATAATAAGAATACAGGGATTCACCTACCTTCACACGGGTAGGTTTCAATACTCCCCGGACATTATTGCTGCTTATAAACATCTCTTCAACACCGGCCAGCTGTTTCACCGTATTTTTTAGTTGACTAAAAGTAGCTCCTATGGAATAGCTAAAATCTCCCGTATTTTTGCTGTTGTAATTAATTCCTATTTCATATCCTTTATCCTGGAATAATCCGGCATTCACATACTGATCTACATATCCTGATGTACTTGGAAGGCTGACATTGAAAATCTGGTCTTTTGAGTTTTTAACAAAATAATCAAATTGTAACGACAGGCTATTACGTAAAAAAGAGGCATCTACTCCAAAATTGGTCTGCTCAGATTTTCCCCACTTCAGGTTTGAGTTAGGATTGGTGGTAGCATAATAGGCAATATTCTGGGTTGGATCCTGTCCGAAAATCACATTATTATCACGTACCATCAGCGGATTCACGGCCTGAAAGGAGATTCCTCCAAGATTTCCTAAAATCCCGTAGCTTCCTCTCAGCTTCAGATTGGAAAGCCAGGCAATGTTATTCATAAAATTTTCCCTGGAAACCACCCATCCTCCTGAAATGGAATAATAATTGGCAAACCTATTCTGTTTTGCCACCAAAGAAGATCCATCTCTCCTTCCTAACAAACTGACTATATATTTTCCTGCATAATCATAGTTTACTCTTGCCAGATACGATACCAAAGATTGCCTGTATTTGTAACTGTATACTTCCTTATTGGTATCTGCAGCATTTTGAAGATATCTGAACGCTTCGGCCTCGCTTCTGAAATCAAAGGCTTTTGCTCTGAAACCGTCTTCAGTGGTTTTTTGAAAAGTAAAGCCGGCAAGGAAGTCAAAATTATGCTTATTTGCAGTGAATTTGTAAGTAAGGAGCTGCTCTGCAAGAGATGTGGATAAAGTATTAGACTGATATTCCAGATTGTTGGTATCAAATATTTTTCCTATTTCCAGTACTCTGGAAGTAAATTCTTTAGTATTTCCTATTTTAAAAGTTTGTGAAAAGTTGGAACGGAACTTTAAATCTTTGGCCAAAGCAACTTCTACATATGGATTAATCAAAATTTCATGGGTAGGATTCTGAATACTGATCCTTTTAAGATAGGCCACGGGATTGATCATGTCCCCATATCCTCCTGCCACCTCAATCGGCAATCCTGAATATGCTCCTGCCGGAGTATATACCGGAACATTCGGCGGATAATACATTGCCGCTACCAAAGCTCCTGTATAACCATTTTTTGTATTGGCTGTATTTCCATCGGAATAATTATAATACATATTTTCCCCGATCGTCAGCCAGTCTTTCACCTTGTGTTCAGAGTTAACCCTGAAATTGTAGCGTTTTGCCTGGGTATTCAATAAAATTCCTTCCAGGTTCCGGTGGTTCATCCCTACAAAGAACCTAGATTTTTCACTTCCTCCACTAAGGTTTACATTATATTCCTGTACGGTTCCTGTACGGAAGATTTCTTTCATCCAGTTGGTTCTGGTAATTCCGCCGTCAGCATATTTTTCTGCGTTGAATGCGAGTGGCAGGCTATTTATTTTCCCGGCATTATCATACGCCTGGCGCATTACTTCCTGGAACTCTGCCGCATTTAAAGATTCTTTTAACCTCCAGGCCTGGTTGATCCCGTATTTAACATCAAAATCCACTGTCAGACTTCCTTTTTTACCTCTTTTCGTGGTAATGAGGATAACCCCGCCTGAAGATCTTGCCCCGTAAATAGCCGCGGAAGCATCTTTAAGAACAGAAATATCCTGAATATCATTAGGGTTAATAGAAGGTGTCCCGTTAAAAACTACGCCATCTATTACATAAAGCGGAGATTCACCATTTACACCTCCCAAACCACGGATATTAACTTTTGGTGAGCCATTGGGATCTCCGCCCTCATTAACCACCGTTACCCCAGGGGCTTTACCCTGCAGGACTTCTCCTACTCCGGATAAAGATCTGGATGTAAGTTTATCCAACGAAGCTTCAGAAACAGCACCCGATATCTTGCTTTTTTTCTGAGTTCCATATCCTACTACAACAACCTCATCGAGTGTTTTTTCTTTTAAGCTGTCTTGTTTCTGGGAGAGGAACATTGGTGAAGCAGATATTGCACCAATTAGTAATACCCGGCCCGTTAAGTAAGTTACTGAGACAGGGATTTTTAATACATTCATGACATCCTGATTTAATTAGATGCAAAATTAGATCAGCTATCTCTCCCACTTCATTACGGGTTTTTTATGTTTTTATTAAGAAATTTTATCGGTCATCACTTATTGGAATTAACCAATATAAACAACACCTTGTATATCAATAGTATAAACAATTAAAATAATGATAAGATATATTACCAATAGTATGATAGGGATTAACTTTATTTTAATTTTATGACCAAACATATACAACCATATCAAAAAATCAATGTCTTGCTATCTGCTTTTTCAGTTGTAATAAATGGCAGAGTTCATATTTCTTTTTTACATTTGCTGAAATTAAAATTATCAGCTTCAATGACCATCATCATTACAGGAACGTCTTCAGGAATCGGGTTCGCATTAGCCGAATATTTTGGTAAAAAGGGACACAAAGTATATGGCTTAAGCCGGAAGCATACGGAAAGCCCGTATTTCAAATCGATCCCGACGGATGTTACCGACAATACAGCTGTTCAGAATGCCATCGCAGAAGTTTTAACTACAGAAAACAGCATTGATGTTTTGATCAATAACGCCGGAATGGGAATGGTGGGGGCTGTAGAAGATTCCACAAAGGAAGACATTTTAAAACTGTTCAGTCTTAATCTGGCCGGTGCCGTTCAGATGATGAGCGCTGTTCTTCCCGGCATGCGTCAAAATAAATTCGGGAAAATCATTAATATTTCCAGTATCGGAAGCGAAATGGGACTGCCTTTCCGGGGATTTTATTCTGCTTCAAAATCAGCCCTGGATAAAGTAACGGAGGCGATGAGATACGAAGTGTATCCATGGAATATTGATGTTTGCTCACTTCATCTGGGAGATATTAAAACCAATATTGCCGAAAACAGGGTCATTGCAACGGTTTCCGAACCCTATAAAAATATTTTCAATAAAGTGTATGCTTTAATGAATGCCCATGTAGATGAAGGAACCGAACCGAAAGAAGTGGCGGAATACATTGAAAAGCTTCTGGATAAAAAGAAATGGAAAGCTCATTATTATTTTGGTAAATTCGGGCAGAAAATCGGGGTTCCGTTGAAATGGATTCTTCCACAGGGAACCTATGAGAATTTAATGAAGAAATATAATAAACTGGATTAGTTTCAGTTATTTAAAAAAATTATTAACTGTATTTAAACCATTAAGGGATTAAGTAGTGAAGAATGCCTCGCTTTTAAGCTCAAGATGATTATTAAAATGCCACTTAATTCTTAGTGATTTAAATAAACATAGCATTGAAATTATTTCTGAAAATATTTTTTGTTGTATTCTGCGTTTTTACACAAGCGCAGAAAAAACAATACTGGCTCATTGACTCAGAGACCAACGTAAGGAAAAAGGTTAAAGATTCCGCTTCTGCCGTAAAGTTCCTGGATTCACTGGCACAAAATAACTACTTCTTTACCCGGCTGAAAGAGGTAAAAGCAAAAGGAGACAGCACAGAAATATTCTATGATAAAGGAAAAAATTATAATGAAACCTATGTAGACCTTTCTGATTCCATTGTACAAAAGCTTAAAATACAGAAAGATTTCTTCACTAAAAATTTAGATTCTACCAAAAAAAGCATTAATAAAAGTTACATTGATGAAGGATATTCTTTCAGCAGAATCAAATCCAGATATAAAGGGCAGAAAAACGGCTATCCTGTTGTAGAACTGGATATCAATAAAAATGATAAAAGAACGATCGACGGCTTTGTGCTCAAAGGGTATGAAAAAGTTCCGAAAAGGTTTATGAAGAATCTTGAAAAGGAATTTAAAGGAAAAAGCTATGATGACAAAAATTTGCTGGCGATCAATAAAAACTTTCAAAGCCATCCTTTCCTAAGCCTTGAGCGACAACCCCAAACCTTATTTACCAAAGATTCAACCAATATTTACCTGTTCCTGGAAAAGAAAAAGACCAATACCTTTGACGGTGTCATCGGATTTGGAAATGACAAGACAGACAAATTTACCTTAAACGGTACCATGAATGTCAATTTCAGGAATATGTTCAATGGTTTCGAAACCATTAATCTGTATTGGCAGAGAAATCCCGATAAAGGACAAAATTTTGATTTGCAGGTTGACATTCCCTATCTCTTCAAATCCAATGTCGGGATGAATGCAAAGGTGAATATTTACAGACAGGATTCCACTTTTGCCAACGTAAAATTCTTACCGGCCTTCTATTATCATATCAATAACCGGAACAAGATCGGAATTCGCGGAACTTTGGAAACCTCTACTATTATTGATTCTCTGTATGTTCAGGGAAAGGATTATAACAAGAGGGGAATCGGGGTCTGGTTTGAAATGACAGAACCTACCGACATTGATCTTTTCCTGTACAAGACTAGGATCAATGCCGGGTATGATTTTCTAACAACAACTTATACAAAAGGAAATACCAAAGCTACCCAGAATCAGTTTTATTTCTTCGGTGAACATAATTACCATATTGCCGGAAATCATTTTCTCAACATCAAAGGAGAAGGAGCCATGATGGATTCTAAGGTAGAGTTTTCTGCCAACGAATTGTACCGCTTCGGAGGCTGGAATTCCATGCGGGGATTCAATGAAAATTCCCTTGCCGCTGATTTCTTCTATTACGGAAGTTTAGAATACCGGTACCTCATCGGCAGCCAGGCATTTTTTGATATCTTTGGCCAATATGGTCAGCTCAACAATAAATCACTGAATGTAAAACCCAAACTCTACAGTGTAGGACTCGGTTTCAACTTTTTCATCCCTATCGGGCTGATGAGCTTCCAATTATCGAATGGAAATGAATTCGGGAATCCGTTTAAATTCAATGATATCAAAATCCATTGGGGGATTCTGAGCCGGTTCTAAGGTTTTTCTTTCAAAGTTATTGTAAGCTTTGAATTGCTCAACGTGAGATTTAAAGGTTTTTAATCCGTACCTTATTCATAAAAACCCGCAAAACATTACAATACAAATATTTACTGAAAAATAGTTACATTTGTTTTGAGAAGACACAATGCGAAAAAAATAAATAAAAGTATCATGAAAATTAAGTTTTTATTTATAATCGGATTTTGTCTGAGCTTTTCTATTAACGCATTGGCACAAGATACAAAGCAAGTAATTCAAAAAAGTCTGTCAGCATTAGGAAACTGGGAAGCGGTAGATAACTTTGAATATTCAACTCAAAGGACAAATTCAGACCGATGGCAGGGATATGACTTCAGTAATCCTATACCCGAAAAAGATGAGTTTCATCTCGCTTTTGATCTGAAAAACAATCGTTTCCTGCATCATACCCGGAATCATTACCCCGGCGGTTATTTGTTTGACACATACAGGCTGGGCCGGGATGCAACATATTATGTATATGATGGCATCGGCAGCAGAACCGGAAAAGATTTGCTCAATCTCGGCTCTTCTTCTTTCAATAACAGAAAAAATGCTTTATTGAACAATTTCTCTTATTTTATCCTGAAGCAATTGCTCACAGAAAGTAAAGATGAATCTTTGCTTACAGCAGACAATACCTGGATTATCTCCAGAAAAACACCATCCGGCACTGAAGAATACTGGTTTGATAAAAACACTTATCTTTTAAAAAAAATAACGAAAATCCAGGGACAAGATACCCTGACCCAACATTTTGATGATTATTTGACAGCCGATGGATTGATGATTGCAAAGAAAAGCAGCCTGGAACGCAACGGAGCACTTGTTTATTCAGACTCGTTAAGCTCATTCAGGCACAATAAAGGAGTAGATCCTAAGGTTTTTGATTTTCCTCCGGGATATAAAACGGTCACAGAACAGACTCCTAAGCTTTCCGCTAAAATGTTGACTAAAGACGTCTACCTGATTGAGAATGTAGATGGGGACCGGAATATCTTATTCGTTAATATGGGCAACTATATTGTTCTTACGGAAGCTCCGCTATCATCGGCTACCACCCGATCAATACTGGAGGTTATTCATACTACTTTGCCCAATATACCTGTCAGATACGTTCATCTCTCCCATTTCCACAATGATCACATTTCGGGTATTGCAGAAGTAGTGAAAGAAGGGGCAACAATTATCTGCGCAGAAAGTATGAAGCAACCTGTTATTGCCATGTTACATAACGGCAATACTGCTGCTCAAACCGGAGATGCCAGTTTTATCGTTTTTAATAACAAAAAAGTGTTGCAAAACGGGCAGAAAAAACTGGAATTTTACGAAGTCCCCAACAGCCATGCCAAAGGAATGTCATTCTTATATCTGCCGCAGGAAAAATTGATCTACCAAGGCGACCTGCTATCATTGCCTGCCGATTCATATCTTACTCCGGCAATAGCTGTAACCAGGGAGTTTTCAGATTTTCTGCATCAGAAAAAGATACCTTTCGACCAAATTATTGGTCATCACGGACTTCCTCTCATTTCTAAAAAAACCTTTGATGAGGTTATTACTATGAAAGAACCCGTTTTTCATTGACATTTTGTGAATTATTCATCATATAATAAAGCATAATCGCCTATACAAAACGCAATTTTTTATTTTATCATTGTGTTAATTACCATCGTTAAAAAGTATTAAATCGTATTTTTATTTTAATACATCATTAAACTATATGTAATAATGCACTGCTAAATTTGTCTTAAAAAAAATGAAGAAAACTTTAGCTACTTTTGCCGTTTTTTTACTTCCTCTTTATTTTACGGCCCAGGAAATCACTATTTCCGGAAATGTAAAATCTGAAAACGGCTTAAGTGTTTCCGGTGTGAACATCACCGACAAAAACACAGGAAAGACTGCTATTACTGATGAAAATGGTAATTTTACCATTTCTGCCAGCCCCAAAGATATCCTTGAATTTTTTGCTCCTGAATTTTCTGTTTATACCGTAGAAGTTTCTTCAAAAAAACAGTATTCCGTTACTTTAAAAAGAGCCAACGAAAAGCAGATTGAAGGCGTTGTTATTACTGCTCTGGGAATTGCCAAAAAGAAAGAAAAAATCGGATATGCTACTCAGGAAGTAGGGACCAGACAATTTGAAACCATAACAACTCCAAGTATCGGAAACCTATTCTCCGGCCAGGTAGCAGGTCTTAATGTTTCCAATCCAACGGGAATGCAACAGGCCCCTGAATTTAATTTAAGGGGAAATTCCAATCTGGTTTTCGTTATTGACGGGGTGATCGTTGAAAAGGAAGTTTTCCAAAATCTGGACCCTAATAATATTGAGAACATTAACGTATTGAAAGGAGCCACAGCCTCCGCCTTATATGGGTCAAGAGGAAGATATGGAGCCGTACTGATCACTACAAAAACGGCAAAAAAGAAAGGTTTTACCATTGAGTTTTCTCAAAATACCATGATCACAGCAGGGTTTACCAATCTTCCGAAAACACAGACCGAATATGGAAACGGATCCCATGGCAAGTATGAATTCTGGGACGGAGCCGATGGCGGAGTGAATGATGGTGATATGATCTGGGGACCTAAATTCGTTCCGGGCCTGAAAATCGCCCAATGGAACAGCCCGATCAGAGATAAAGTGACAGGAGAAACTATTCCCTGGTACGGAGCTGTGACCGGCACTCAGTACAATGATAAATCAAGATATGAAAGAGTCCCGATTGACTGGCAGTATCACGATAACCTGAAAACATTTTTAAAACCGGCGGTGATCAACAATAACAATTTTGCGATCAGCTATAGAAATAATAAAGATATATATAGGTTTTCCGGTAATTTCATGAATTATGACGACAGGGTTCCCAATTCTTACCTGAGACGATACGGGGTGAATTTCTCCTCTGAAAATCATTTGGGAGACCGATTGATCCTGGATACAAAATTCAATTTTAACCAAACCTTCACTCCCAATGTTCCCAACTACGACTATAATCCAAGCGGCCACATGTACACCATCCTGATCTGGATGGGGGCAGATGTAGACGGAAGAGCCCTGAAAAACCATATGTGGATTCCCGGAAAAGAAGGTATAGCGCAGGCTAACTGGAACTATGCCTGGTACAACAATCCCTGGTTCGGTGCTGAATATTATAAAAATCAAAATACGACCAATATCATCAATGCCCAAACCGGATTGGAATATAAAGCTACCCAAGATTTCTCGGTAAAAGGTAAAATATCCATTGTAGAAAATCATAACAAAGCGGAAATATTAAGTCCTTATTCCTATTTCAATTACAGTGCACCAAGAAGCGGAGGCTATATTCTGAAAGACAACAAGACCTGGAACCTCAACTACGATGTACTGGCGACCTATAAGAAAAAAATCTCCGACAATTTTGATTTCACCATCAACGCAGGAGGCTCGGCATTTTATTATAAAAACAACCTCAATGAAAGGTCTACAGATGGCTTAAAGATTCCTGAACTTTATACCTTTGAAAATTCTATCGGGGCATTGAAAAATTATGCCTATCTCAAGGAAAAACTGATCTACAGTGCTTATTCAACAATTGATATCGGCTTATACAATGCATTCTTTATCAATATTTCGGGGCGGAATGACTGGTCTTCCACACTGCCCAAAGCCAACAGGTCTTACTTCTATCCTTCAGCATCCGTAAGTGCGGTAATTTCCAATCTGGTGAAAATGCCTGAATCCATCAATCTGCTAAAGCTCTCCGCATCATGGGCAAAAGTAGCGTATGATTTTCAGCCGTATTCCATCAGAAACTATTATTTGAATAACGGAGGAATTACCTTTAACGGAAACCCTACCAATTATTACCCAACGATTTTAAATAACGAAAATTCATTAAAACCGGAACAGACCAAATCTTATGAACTGGGTTTAAGTGCAGGCTTATTCAACAATAGAATTACATTAGACGCTACCTATTTCAGAACCCTGGATTATGATAATATCCTTCAGTTTCCGAGTGCAGAATCATCCGGTTTCAAGTCCCAGTATGTAAATGGTAATGAATATACCACCAAAGGATTTGAAATTTCATTAGGTTTTGTCCCAGTTAAAACCAAAGATTTCACCTGGAGATCTTTAATCAACTGGAGTACTTACGAGCAAAAACTGACTTCCATCTACGATAATATGCCTAATTACAAGAATATTCTATTAGGAGAAAGAATGGACAGTTATTATGATTATACCTGGCAGAAATCCCCGGAAGGAAAGGTCATCCTGAATCCGCAAACCGGAATGCCTACAAGGGCTGCCAATCCTACCAATTTAGGGCATTTTAATCCTGACTGGACTTTTGGATTCAACAATACCTTCAAGTATAAAAAATTCACCCTGAACATCGGTATCGACGGTAGTATTGGCGGCGTAATGAGATCTCAGGTAGTTGAAAAAATGTGGTGGGGAGGAAAACACCCTAATTCTGTAGCCTACAGGGATCTTGAATATGCTAACCCGGGAACTTATTATTTCGTTCCCGATGGAGTTAATTATAATCCTGCAACAGGAACATATACTCCTCATACCAAAGCCATAAGCTTCCAGGATTGGGCGCAAAACTATCCTTATCAGGCGCGGGTAACCGAGGCTGAAAGTGAAGAGTTTGCCAATGTGTTTGACCGGACCTTCGTAAAGCTAAGGTCGGTAATCCTTGAATATGATTTCTCTTATCTGCTTAACCCACGGGGATTTGTAAAAAACTTTACTGTAAACCTTTCAGGATACAACCTTGCGATGTGGAAAAAATCCAAAAACCTGTATTCTGATCCCGATTTTAAAATAGGAACCGGAAACGACAGTAAAGATCAGTCTAAAATCGGCTCCGGGAATGATATTCAGGATCCTTCAAGCAGATGGTTCGGGATTGGTTTTAATCTTAAATTTTAAAC
>NZ_JPEQ01000021.1:0-14522 GCF_000738495.1 Chryseobacterium sp. P1-3 | reverse complement strand
TAAGCAGTTAGCGATTGGCAAAAAAGCCAAAAGCCAGCAGCAAATAGCCAGATGCTATATACCTTCTTTAGGGTGGTTTTAGCGGTGGGGCTCACCTGTTCCCATTCCGAACACAGAAGTTAAGCCCACCAGCGCCGATGGTACTGCTAACGCGGGAGAGTAGGCCGCCGCCAGTTTTTTATTTTATTTTTAAAAGTCTCATACAGTAATGTGTGAGACTTTTTTTTGTTATAGACCCATCCCATCTATATTATATCTATCCCACGCCTATGTACCTGGAACTATCCCTGCACTTATACAGGGTGAAGAGTGAGAAACAGATAACAGATAATAGATAATAGATAATAGATTCCGGATAGTAAATATGTTTTGGCTAAAGCCTGTGGAATTTTATGGTTTTTATTGAGCACGGGCTAAAGCCCGTGGCTATTGAATAGCTGTGCTCATCATATCTTCTTCTAAATATTAAAACAGATCCCTATTTCCTTGATCTTTCTCCAAACAAATCTCCACATTCCTCTGAGTCAATCCGTGTAATCCGTGGTGAAATAAAATAGCAATGCTTTTTCCATTATGGGTTTATCACTAATGGCGGGCTAAAGCCCGTGACTATTGAACACTGATATTTTTCATTGGTAAAGCAGTAAATTTTATTTAACAACGGAAGTACTATTGCCAACTACTTTATTCTTCATGAATAATTTGGTTGTTTAGTTCCTTAAACCAGAATTTGTTGATTATAATAGTTACTCCAATTTTTATTGTTTATTTACCAATGTCTATTTGGGTTTTGTTATAAATATGATTATGAAGTTTTATTTTTAATTTAAAAAATATGTAACTTAGTCATACTAAACAATCAAAAATATACTTATTATGAAAAAATGTTTATTCCCTTTGTTTTTGTTGTTATTAGGCATAGATGCCAGAGCACAACAGGATTTTTTTGCTATTTCAGGGAAGGATACCCCCAGTATTAACTTCAATGATTTTCGTGTAATAGATGGATTGAGAGGAACTTCAGGAGAAAAAAATTTTTGGCGCTGATTCCTCTTCAAAAGTATTCTCACAATCCAGGAATACTATTATTGCTGAAGATAAAAATTCCTATAATCATTCTCAGTCATTAACAATGGCAGCGTTGGCTTATGATTCTTCGAATAATAGCCTTGTATATATGCCTATGTTTTCTTCTAATATCTATATTCTGAATCCCAAAACCAAGGAAATCAGTTTAGTAGAAAACACTGTAGCCAGAGTATCATCATGTGATATTAATTCCCATATTACAAGAATGGCAGCTGGTTATGATGGTAATATTTATGCAATGAATAATGCCGGAACACAGATTTTACAGATTAGTAAAAAAGGAAGCCAATATGTTGTTAATGACCTTGGAATTGTAAAGGATGATGTTTCTAATGGTAAGAATTCATTTACAGCTATGGAAACCGGATTTGGGGGGGATATGGTAGCTGATGCTGATAATAATTTTTTATGTTTTTGCTGCTTCCGGAAATGTATTTAAAGTATCAGTAAAAGAATTGAAAGCCAAATTTTTAGGAAAAATAGCTGGTATTCCTGATAATTATTCAGTAAACGGATCGGCTGTGAATGCGAAAGGCAACGTTTGTAATTGCAAGTGCAAAAGGAGCTCCTTTGTATGAGGTGGACCTTGAAAATTTACAAGCAAAAACAACTTCCGGATGGTGAACAGTTGCATATTTATGATTTAGCTAGTAGATATTTTGTAAATAACAGGACTGCTTCAACAGCTACCTTGGCTGATCTTGAAATTTATCCGACAAGAGTTGATGAGCATTACATTAATGTACACATCAATAACAAAAATGTAAAAGGTAATCTTCAACTTACTATTTTTGATATGTCGGGTAAAAATGTGATAAATCATAATATGTCTGTGAAGTCAGGAATCCTGGATCAGAAAGTAGAATTAAAGAGCCTCACCAATGGAGCTTATATTGTAAGTATAGCGGATGAATCCGGAAAAGTGATTCTCAATAAAAAGATTCTTGTAACCGAGTAGAGATAATATAAAAATTATGTTCTGATTAAGAATAACTAAACAGTAAAGAAACGATTTTTATTTTCAATACAACAAAACCTTCCCTGCTTATCCGGGAAGGTTTTTTAATGATTATTTGATATTCAATAAGTTTTATTTTTCGATATTAAAATGTAATTTTATAAAAAAATATAGATGAAGTTATACTTTAATGTAGGATATATTGTAAAAGCAGGAGAACGTCTGGAACTGGTTATTGAAGACGGGGAAACTGCTGTTCACATCCATACTATGTTTTGTGCAGATAACGGACAATGGAAATGCGAAGCAGACTATTTCTCGAAATCTATTTCATATAAATACCGTGTTGTAGATGATAAGTCTATTGTTTTAAGAGAAGAATTTGTTCTGCATCATCTTCATTTTCCACACAATTATAAAGAGTTTGTTATTTTTGACGAATGGAATAATAAAAATTTTCCGGAGAATTATTTAAATAATAAAATACTTTATAATAAACTGAATGGCTTTATCCCTGAGAAAATAACGATCCTAAAAAAGCATACTCATTTATTCAGGTTAGAGGCTCCTGTATATCATCCGGACTGGAAAATCGTACTGATCGGAAGTACACCTTCTCTAGGGGGCTGGAGCTATGAAAAAGCAATTCACTTATCTCAGACGGATTTTGGAGTTTGGGAGGCCTCTGTTCAGATTCCGGAAAACGAATTCATTCAATTCAAATATTGCATTTATGATACCGATAAGAACAGGGTTATTGATGTAGAAACAGGAGAAAATCGTTTTACAGTGGCCAATCCGTTAGCTGACGTTCTTCAAATTGTTTCCAACCATTATTTCAGGTTTAAGGCGTATCAAATGTATCATGATGCAGGAGTAGCTGTTCCTGTTTTTTCTTTAAGGAGTAAAGACGGGTTTGGAGTAGGTGAGTTTACTGATCTTAAAAAATTAGCTGATTGGGCAAAAAATACCCATTTAGGTATTATTCAGATATTGCCTGTTAATGATACTACAGCTAATTATACCTGGACAGATTCCTATCCTTATGCGGCTGTATCAGTATATGCCTTACATCCGCAATATATTTCACTGGAAAAGCTTGATTTTCCTCTACCTAAAGAATTAGTTGAAGAGTACCAGGCTGAAAAAGAAGCTTTAAATGCTCTTGACCTCATTGATTATGAAAAGATGATTGCTGGCAAATGGAAATATTTAAAAGCAATATTTAACACTGAAAAGGATAAAATCTATAAAGACAGGGGCTTTAAGCGATTCATAAAAGATAATGATACATGGCTGATACCCTATGCCGCATTTTGTGTTTTAAGGGATAAATATAAAACTCCGAATTTTAACGATTGGAAAACCCATAAAAAATATATTGCAGGAAAAATTTTACAATTCTTTAGCAGTAAAAGTAAAGATTATGATATTGCGATGCTGCATGCATGGGTACAATATCAGCTTCATTTACAGTTAAAAGATGCAGTGGATTATACTCATCATCTTGGTATTTCTTTAAAAGGCGACCTTCCCATCGGAATTTACAGATATTCTGTTGAAGCTTGGACAGAGCCTGAGTTGTTCGGGATGGATTTCCAGGCAGGAGCACCGCCGGATCAGTTTACAGAGCTTGGCCAGAACTGGGAATTTCCAACATATAATTGGGAAGCGATGAAGGAAGATAATTATCAATGGTGGAAAAACCGCTTCAAGGCATTGGAACAGTATTTTGATGCCATGAGGATTGATCATATTTTAGGCTTCTTCAGAATCTGGAGAATGCCAATTTCTGCTGTACAAGGGATATTAGGATACTTTTATCCGGCTGTACCTATTGTTTTGGATGAATTTAAGGCCTGGCATCTTCCATTTGACTTTGACAGGTATTGTAAACCTTTTATCAACAACCAGATTTTATGGGAGTATTTTGGAGAAGAGAGCGGTAAGGTTCTTGAGTTTATGGATAATAACCAGGATGGAACTTATACCTTTAAGGAACAATTTGATACTCAAAGAAAACTGGCAGACTTCTTTAAAAAGAATCCGCTTGGAGCACTTGAAGAAAAACTGATTTCACTGTGTGCCAATGTTTTATTTTTGACAGAAGAAAGAAATGGAGTCACAGTATACCATCCAAGGTTTAATGTGTATAATACGGAATCCTATAAATACCTTTCGGAATGGGAGCAAAAGATTATCTATGATCTATACCATGATTATTTCTTTAGGAGGCAGGATCATCTGTGGTATGAAAAGGCAATGGAAAAACTTCCCGTTATTCTGAATGCTACAAAAATGCTGATATGTGGAGAAGACCTGGGAATGGTTCCGGCATGTGTACCCGTTGTCATGGATGAACTGGCTATTATTGCTCTTAAAGTTCAAAGGATGCCTGCTGAAAATATTCCGTTTTACAATCCTAAGGAAGCTGGTTATATGAATGTAGTCACTGCTTCTTCTCATGATAGTTCAACCTTAAGACAGTGGTGGAAAGAAGATCCTGTCTTAACACAGAAATATTTTAATCAGCAGCTTATTCAGTATGGTAAGGCCCCTGAAGAACTTACTCCCCATCTGGCAGAGATTATTATGAAGCAGCATCTCTATAATGATGCCATGTTGGCTATATTTCCGATTCAGGAATTTCTGGCAACAGACGCAGAACTCAGAAATGAGAACATAGAGAATGAAAGAATCAATGATCCGGCTGTTTTCCCGCATTACTGGCGATATAGAATGCACCTTGGGCTTGAAGAGTTAAAAGAAAAACAAACCTTTAATGAAAAAATAGGCAACTGGATAAAAGATAGCGGCAGAGTGTAAATTTACATATTGATTATCAGTTGTTTATGTATAATTTAAAAGAAGTTTAATCTTTGGATTTAACTTCTTTTTTGTATTTGAATCAAAAAGATAGAATTGAGATATTCTGCTATATATTAACCAATTAACAACTATAGGGATGAAAAAAATATTTTTAGGATTAGCTTTGGGTTTAGGCATTTTGGTGTCTGCTCAGCAATATCCGAATAATGGTTGGGATGATGACGGTTATTATCAGAATGGAGGCTATTATAGCGATGAAGATGACAGGAATTATTTCCCCGATGATTATTATTACAATTATCCTGATGATTATTATCCAAGTGATTACTACCAGAGTTACTATAATGACTACAGAAACAGCATCGTTAATATTGACTGGAATGGTTTCTTTATACAAAACAGATTAAATCGCTGGCAGGTTGATCAGATTATCAGACTGAATAATTTATATGCAAGTTTTACAGCATGGAATAATTTTTACCGATATAATCCTGACAGATGGTATTACGACCGTTTCTACGCTTTGGAGAGAATTTTTAGGGCCAAGGGTTTTTTGTAGTTTTTCAAAATAACTACTATCGCGGAGCCAGTCCGGTTATTTATTTCCAGAATTACAGAAGGACATATTATGTACCAAGATACGCGGTAATGCCAAGATATAGAAATGTAAATATCAATATTTACAGGGTAGACAGAGCAAGATTCCGCAGAATGGACAATCCTACTTTTAATGTTATCAGACGGGATAACGGCGGATTTAGAGGTTCGGCAACAAATGGCAGTAATTCAGGAGGATTCCGTGATAATGCAGGTACTAGAAATAACTCAGGAGGCTTCAGGGATAATTCCGAGCACAACAGAGGTTTCAGGAATAACTCTGAAGGAGGGTTCAGAGGAAACTCTGATCATAATGGAGGTTTCAGAAATGGTGGCTTCAGAGGAAACAATGAAGTAAGAAGAGAAGCTCCCAGAAGAAACGATAATAATGGCTTCAGAGGAAACAGCGGAGGATTCAGACAAAAATCAGAAGGTGCTCCCAAACATGAAGGCCGCGGAAATAGCGGTGGTTTTAGAGGAAATTTTGTGAAAAATTAATTTTCATATATTATATTTAAGTGGTGTGAAGGACAGGTTTTTATAATCTGTCCTTTTTTTTTGTTTTCATTGATTATTTTTTATTAAAATTTAACAATATTTGTGAATTTATTAATTTAACCTTGATTTTAATTACTAATCAAAAAGACATATAACAATTAAATTAAATTTTTAAAGATGAAAAAATTAGTTTTAGCAATAGCATTTATAGGAATGGGAGGTTTTGCAATGGCACAACAGACAACTCCTCAGGATAAGGAAGCGAGAAGAGCTGAAATGCAACAAAAGATGCAACAAAAAGAGCAGGAACGTTTGGCTCAAATGCAAAAAGACCTTAACCTGAACCAATCCCAGGTTGCCCAGATAAAAGCACTTCATGATAAAAGAAAAGCAGAAATGAAGGCTGAATTTGAAAAAAATAAAGAATTCAGACAGGCTAAAATGGAAGAAATGAAGGCTAAAAGAGCGCAAATGGATGCTGATATGAAGAAAATTCTTACTCCCCAGCAATATGATAAATGGCAGGCAGACAGGAATGCTAAAATGGAGCAGAGAAAAATGGCAGTAAAGGAAAGGAGGATGATGAAAAAAACTATGAATACCGGTACTCCTGAAGCAAAATAACTCATAGTAATTTTAATTTTTTAATGTGAGAAGGATGGATGTTTTTTCCATCCTTTTTGTATTAATTTCTTGTAATGCTTTTGATTTGGGCTTTTATTCCTTATTTTTGAATATAAATTTAATACTTATGGTTAGCGAAAAAATTGCAAAATTAATTAACGAACAAATAGCACACGAACAATACGCCGCTCAATATTATCTTTCAATGTCTGCATGGTTTTCGGGAAAAGATCTGGATGGGATTGCCAATTATTTCAGAGTGCAAAGCAAAGAAGAACTGATGCATGCTGATAAGATGTTTGATTACCTGAATGATGTTGGGGGAGAAATTATCATCGGGCAAATTCCAAAACCGCCACACGAATTCGAAAATGCTACGGATATTTTCGAGAAAGCTCTGGCACATGAAAAAATAGTAACCAAAAGTATTTTCAATATTGTGAAGAATGCTAATGAAGAAGGAGATTTTGCAACAACATCTTTCTTACAGTGGTTCATCAATGAGCAGGTGGAAGAAGAGGCGAGTGCATCTCAGTATGTAACAAAGATTAAAATGGTTTGTGATAATCCTTCTGCCTTATATCTTTTCGATCAGGAATTATCCCAAAGAGTTTTTACTCCTGATACTACCGCTTAAAACTTACAATGTTTTTTAAAAATATAAAGCCGCTACTATCAAATAGCGGCTTTTTTACATCCTAATCCGTTATAAGGCCTTTCTACTGCTGTTTTTATTTTTTAAAGCAGAACGTAGTCCCAAGTAGCATCCTAATGCGGCAAGAAACAGAACGTAAAACAATATTCCTTTGGGATATTCTTTTGCCATCAGAACAATAATAATTGGAGTGATGCCTCCAAAGATCGCCTGTCCCAGATTGTATGAAAAGGAAATCCCTGAAATCCTTACGGCAGGAGGAAACCGGTGAACCATAATATAAGGAATGCATCCTAAAATTCCTCCTGCAAATAAGCCTGTTATTGCATATAAAATCGAAATACCTTCCGGTTGCATATTGATAAGCTTTTGTAAAAAGAACCAGCTACAGATTCCGAAACAAATGCTCCAGAAGATCAACATTTTTCCTGCTTCCTTTTTATCACACCATATACCTCCCAGTACAGCTCCTAAGCTAATGGTAATCAGAGTATAGCTTTGCATTGTAATGGCATCTTTCCTGGGAATATTGAAAAAATCACTCATCAGATTAGGAATCATTAAGGTAAGCAATATGGAGCACCCTGTAAAAATCCAGGTCAGCAGAAGAGAAATACTAATATCAGGGAGGTGGGATTGAAAGATTTTCTGAAGGGGAATTTTTTCACTTAAGGTTTTCTTTTCTTTCATTTCAATAAAAACAGGCGTTTCTTTAAGATATCTTCTGAGGAAAATGGTGATGATTCCAAATGCTCCACCTAGGATGAAGGGGTATCTCCAGGCTCCGTTAAATATATCTTCCGGAGAGAAAACTGTATTAATATAAAGAGTTATTGCCGAGCCTAATAAAACGCCTAACGAAAGGCTTGCCGTAATCATTGAATCTGCTAATCCTATTCTGTTCTTCGGGACATGCTCAGCTACAAAAACCCACGCAGCAGGAATTTCTCCTCCTATAGCAAAGCCTTGCAGAATTCTTACCAGGAGCAGAAGTACAGGCGCCAGATAGCCAATCTGGTTATAAGTTGGCAACAAGCCTATCGCCAGGGTAGGAAATACCATGAGAACAATGGATAAAAAAAACATTTTTTTTCTTCCAAAAAGATCTCCGAAATGGGCCATTATCATGCCTCCTATTGGCCTTACAAGAAAACCGACAGCAAATGTACCGTATGTATTGATAGACGCCCAGAAGGAATCCAGGGTAGGTGGGAAGAAATGTTCTCCAATGATTTTGGCAAAAAAAATAAAAACGACAAAGTCATAAAATTCCAGCATTCCTCCAAAAGCAGAAAGGACCAGAGTCCTGATATCTTGTGTATTCAAAGGTCTTGATTGGGTAAAGCCAGGGTTTTTCATATGAATTGATATATTGTAATCTAAAGGTATATAAAATTACAATACGCCATAATGTTTGATCAATGTCCCAAAAGCAGATGTACTTTATTTTTTTAAATAGAATCTTTAAAAGGAGTAATGGTTTACAATTATAGAGAGGACAATGTCACAATTATCCTGTAAAAGTCTCTTTTTATGTATTTTATTTATTTTTCAATCGTGTTGTTTTTCTTTAGGAAAGTTCCGTTTATAATTTTTCCCTTCTCATCAATTTTTAAACTTTTCAAAGGCAACAGCAGTTTGTGTATTCCCTTTGTATTTTCGATGGAAAAATCCGGTAATATTTTAAATGTTACTGGATTTTCGTCACCAATGGAGCCTATTTCTTTGTAATCAATAATGTTATTATTTTGAGTAGTAATTAAAATAAAATAGTCTGAATCACCTCTGGACATATCAACACTAAATATTGAAAATGCTGATATTTACTTTAGTATTCTTCTGCGATGAAATTTCCTCCTTTTTACAGGATAATATCATAATGAGGGATAAGAGGCAAAATAATATTCTGAATTTATCGCAGCATTGAAATACCATAATTATTTTGTTTTTAAGAAGCTTCCATTTGGGGAAATATTATATTCTTCTGTCTTTTTTAAAACATTCTTATATTCAACCCTGTCAAATTTTTTTGAGGATAATAGCGTAGTTTTTATCTATTGAAAATGTTGTTAACTCTCTTTTGTCAGATTCAGGATAGCCATCATCAGCATAGCCTACTTTTAAGGAATCAATTATTTTTCCGTTCTTACCAATGGTAAATAATGTATAGAATACATCATCAGAATTATCATTTTTGGCTAGGGTTATATTAATATCTCCATATTTTTCCAGGGATAATTTGCTGTTATAATTGCCCAAAGAGTTATCTGTCTCCCATTCGAATTTGTCGAGATCTTCCTGTTGAACGGGTAGAGATACTTGTTTGGAATGGTTGTTAAGTTTGAGAAGGATATCATCATTAAAGTTACTTAAGTTAAGAGAACCAAAATCTTCAGGAGTATAAATCTTATGCTGTTCTTCTATTCCTTCTGATGTTTGTTTGGTTGTCAGAATATCTATTTTTTCTAAAAAAAATATCCTTGGATTTGAAGGTAAATGAATAGACTCTATCTTCCAGTACCAGATCAAATCCAGCATCAGTCGCTTTTAAATTAATATAGGGATCACCTGACTGAGCGCCACATGTAGAACAGGCAATGATTTTATTATTTGAACTTATTGTTTTGTATGTATTTTGGTTATTCAGCTGCACGGCAATTGTTCTGTTGGCCGATGGTGTTTTTTCAGAAATAATAACCTTGTCAGGCTGACCATCTTTATTGATATCAACAAGTAAGGAGTCTATAACTTTTTCTTGCTTGTCAGGTTCCTTTGTAATTGTTGTTTGGCTTTGCAGATCCTTTTTACAAGCTAATAATGATACACTCAATATCATCGAGATGAAAAAAAGTTTCATTTTCATTTTATTATTTATCATTTTCTTTTTTATATTCATTATAGTAGGTTTCAATATTAGAAGCATAGTCAGGATTCTTTTGTTTCCATTTGCTACCGTTATATTTAGAGGCAATATCTTCCCAATTTTTATTTTTCATAGCAGTTATCATTCCGTTGGTATTTTCAATGTATCCAACAAAAAAGTAAAACTGCTGAATTTCACAAAGGTTTACAGCTTTTTCCATTTCTTCAGGTGAACTAAAGGCTACCGCATAGTTGAAGCCCATTACTTGAAATTTACCCCAGCTACATGCTTTTAAAGCTGTTGTATTATCAATTTTTTTAGCTTTATCTAGTTTTTCGTACTGCTCGGAATATTTACCATAGCCTCCGGACAGGTCATTCACAATTGATGGATCATCTTTTTTTAATTTTTCAAGTTCAGCTTTTGTCTTGTTTAAATCTTTTTCCAGATATTCCCACATTTTGTGTCTTTCAAACAGAATAGTGGCTTGTCCTTCTTTCCAGAAACTTTCCCTCTTAGATTCCTGTTTTGCAATAGCCTGAATCATTGCTAATTCAATACCTAATCTATCTGCTTCTTTTTTATAAATATCATTAGTGATAGAGCTGCCTTTGCCTGTACATGCCGTTTTCACTTTACCTTGTTTAAAGCACATACATTCTCCTGCCTTTGGATTAGAATTGCTATTAGTGCTTAATCCTCCGCCCATACAACTACACATATCTTTTAATCCTAATTCATTGGCAAGTTGAATCAAGCTTTTTCCTGTAAGTGAGTCTTGAGTTTTAGTAAAAAATTTATCATCTAGATAAGCATTATCAAATTCACGTACATCCATATGGATCCAGCTCCAAGTTTGTCCATTTCCTAATCCAAACGGCTCTAAAGAAAAATTATTATTTCCATTAACCCAATTATATTTACTGTCTAAATATTTTGTATAAAATTTGTCACGAATATCTCTTAGAACAGGTAGATTTTCTTCTTTTTTTCCTCCGACTAGTTTATTATTTTTTTAAAAACTGTATATCTACAGCTTTTCCCATATGGTTAGTAGTTGTTCTACCAGCATATTTATTGTGTTCCCAACATCTGTATCCTGCAGTAATACTAGAATATTTATATTCATTTTGTGTACTTAAATAATATTTCAAGGCGCTTACTCCCCATAATAAACTTCTATGCATTCCAGGCCTTTCATATTTATGATATTTTTCAACATGGTTTTTATTTGAATATTGATCTTTATATTGACCTTTTCCAAATCCTGAGCATTTGTTTGCAATACTCTTTATTCCATTACATAAACATGTATAATCTGATATTTTTTCAGCCCATTTCGTTGTAAAGTCATCAATTGCTTTGAGTACATTTCCACAGACTTTTCCTGTTTCCGGAACTTTCATATAATCCCGTTGGAATTGTTTTACCATTTTTTCTGTTCTGTCCGTAAACTCATCTGTTGGAACATTTCCTCCAAATCCAGCTAAGCGGATATTGATTTCTCTGATCAATTCGCTCTTAGGGCTTCCTTTTTTAATACAGAATTTACCACCACAATTAGACCCACTTATTGGTTGATCCCCCACCTTCACTGCACCTTTATTTTCCACTATTTTAACCAAGGTACTGCCTTTTCTCAGCTTAGCGGTTGCCATAGAATAATCACCATCTGCATCGTATAAAACTTTTCCGTCCTGGTTCTTTTCTTTTACGATGGCATAAACGGTCAATAAATTTACTTTATTTTTTATACCGTTCCATATAATTTTTTGTTTGATGATGCCATTCTGATCAGCTTTAACATTGGCCTGCTGTAATAGAAGAGGGTCTCTCCCCAGTACGGAATCCCTTATTTCCAGGAACAGGCTTTCATCAGGCTTTATTCCCCGGCTGTTGGCGTAGAAATAACTGATCTCATCATAATCTACTACCGTATGTTTTTCGCTGCCGTCTTCACTGCCTAACTTGGCATTAAAGATTTCTTTTTTGTCCTGGACATCCAGTTTATATGTTTTAGGGAATGGCAATCCTTCCCCAATAGCGACAACATCAGGCGCTGAAATTTTGGCATAGATCAATCCCTGGCTTCCCGCCTTATTTTTCATGTCAGCATCTAAGGTTACCGGAATCAGCCCTCCGTCATAAGCTTTGATGGTAATGGTTTTTACAGGGTCATCCTGTACCGTGTCACTATCCCAGAGAACAATAGTTAACTTCTCATTCTCAAGACCCTGGTGATCAATGCGGATATTTACTTTCTGTCCCCAGCCCGCTTTGTCTATTTTACTTCCGTTGCTGTCTGTAAACTGGATATCATTAATTATGGGCTGTACTACATTTATGGTTTGGGTGGAACCTTTCCCTTTTATTCTGCTGGTAATGGTTAATGTCCCGGGCTTTTTAGGCGTAAAGTTGATGGACTTTCCGGTAACGGCATTGGAAAACCCTTGCCAGTGTACGGTTTCATTAGGAAGAAGGTCCGAAAATATCATTTTATCAACAGTGGCGGTCATAGGTTTACCCACTTTTGGAGTACCGCTGACGGTAAAGCTTACCACATCATTTTCCTTCACCTCAAAATGCCAGTCATCATCTTCTTTTTTAGCGTTTTTTCCGGTAGCATTGGCCACCATGCTGTACGCTTCTACAACATGTTTTCCTGGAGTAACACGTGATCCCGGAATGGTAATGCTTTTCCCATTCCCGATCAGTACACCGTCCAGGTTCCATTTAATGTCTGAAGATTCCCCCGGGGTCAGGCCAAAAGGAGAGTTGTCATCTCCAAACTTATATTTCATTTTGGTAACACTGAACGACATAGAGGTTCCGGGCCTTACAACTTCCGCACCATGGCTGATGCCTAAAACTGCATTGCCTTCACTTTCCCCGGACATCTTTTTTTCTATGGCTTCACCATTTTCATTGATATAACGGGCCAGGATTGTGTATTTAGCCTTGGTGTTCTGAGGGGTAAAGGTAAGGGTGTCTCCATTGATATGAACACCTTCTGTAATGGCATTTCCACTTCCGTCAAATACCGCCAGCGTCAGCCTGGATTTCTCCTCTTCCGTAAGATCAGGGATCAAAAACTTAGCCCTGAAAACCGAAGGAACACCCCTTCTGAATTTCCTGTTTTTAGAAGGATCGATACGGGTGGTAAAATCTCCGGAGGTGGATTCCAGCTCAAGCAGGGTGTTTTCTACTACCTCAACGTCAATGGAGCAGGAAGGATCACATTTGTCATATTTCCCTTTTTCAAATTCAGGGGTTTTAGGTTTTCCGTATCCTTCAATCCTGAATTTTCCCAATCCTTCGAAACTCTGGGAAAATTCTGTCCCGATTTGTTCTCTTAAAAAGATTCTATTCTCTTTCTTACCCTGGTGGTCACTGTAAACCACCCATGAGGTGAGCTGTTGGTTCCCGCTTTTCAGGTTTGCTTTGAAAGAAGCTTCTTCATCTTTACGCAAGTACACAACCCCACTTTTATTTTTGGAATCTATTGCTTTAAAGGTAATCCTGTTTTCTATCTGGGTTAAGGCAATAGAAGTTACAGAAGGATATTCCTCCTTTTTCTTAGGCATATCTACTGCCGGGTTAACCATAGCGAGTTCCGCCGGGTTGGTATTGTCTGCATGGGCATTGCTCACGGAGTCCGTCTGTCCATGTTTGAATATGGTGATTTTCCCCCCGGTCATACAGGGAAGTTCTGATATTTCAGTGAGCGTATTTTTTCCTAATACCCGGGTGCTGTCATAGGTTTTATTCCATTTTGGAGCCGGGGCAACCGCACAGGGAAGATAGCCTCCCGGGGATGGCTTCAGGGTACATTTTCCAAAAGTGGCTGCAGGAGGGTTGAATGTTTTATCTTCTTCGGTTGCCGCCAGTTTTCCCTGTTGATCGTTCAAAACAATAACGGAATGGGTGGTTACCTGTAGGTCCGCTGTTTGTTTTGGGTTTTCGGCTTTATCACAAACACATTTGGCGCCATGCACCACAAAGTATTTTCCGTCGTGGTCGCTTTTGGAAGCCTGTTCGTTTTTCTTTTGCTCTTCTTCTTTCTTCTTTTCCTCTTCCTGTTTCTGCTCTGCTGTTTTTTGTTCTTCTTCGGGATCAGGAGGTGGTGTTTCACCATTAAGGGCGTAAACCTCGTCAGGCGGAGGGGTCATCAGGGAAAACCCTGTATAGGGAGTATTGCCAACCTTCGTTCCGGAATTGGCATTATGATAATCTTTGAGTTTCGTCCAGTCTTTGATACCCAGTTTCCTGGCGATATCCTGCAGCGTTTCTCCGCTCTGAACCGTATATGGGATGGGTGCTGACATATTCTTATTTTGTTTCTATGGTGATTGTTTGCAGGTAATAAAATTTATCCTCTGCTTCTATACAGACACTGACTTCTGCTTCTT
>NZ_JPEQ01000020.1:0-16053 GCF_000738495.1 Chryseobacterium sp. P1-3 | reverse complement strand
GCGAGCTGGGTTCAGAACGTCGTGAGACAGTTCGGTCTCTATCTATTGCGGGCGTTAGATGTTTGAGAGGGCTTGATTCTAGTACGAGAGGACCGAATTGAACAAACCTCTGGTGTATCAGTTGTACCGCCAGGTGCACCGCTGAGTAGCTACGTTTGGAAGAGATAAGCACTGAAAGCATATAAGTGCGAAACTCGCCTCAAGATGAGACATCTTTTAAGGGTCGTTGTAGATGACAACGTTGATAGGCTATAGGTGTAAAGGCAGTAATGTCATAGCCGAGTAGTACTAATTACCCGTAGATTTATAGCCTATGGTTGCTATAAAATTATCATATTAAACATATAATAAATGACAAGTACTTTATGCGCAGTAAAGGTTTTGTCTTTGTGAGAGTTTTTATCGCTTAAAAACCGCAAATGGCAGTAAGCAGTTAGCGATTGGCAAAAAAGCCAAAAGCCAGCAGCAAATAGCCAGATGCTATATACCTTCTTTAGGGTGGTTTTAGCGGTGGGGCTCACCTGTTCCCATTCCGAACACAGAAGTTAAGCCCACCAGCGCCGATGGTACTGCTAACGCGGGAGAGTAGGCCGCCGCCAGTTTTTATTTTATTTTAAAAGTCTCATACAGTAATGTGTGAGACTTTTTTTGTTATAGACCCATCCCATCTATATTATATCTATCCCACGTCTATGTACCTGGAACTACCCCTCACTTATACAGGGTGAAGAGTGAAATGATAGATAACAGATAATAGATCCAGGATAGCGTATAGGTTTTGGCTAAAGCCTGTGGAATTTTATGGTTTTTATTGAGCACGGGCTAAAGCCCGTGCCTATTGAATAGTGATTTTTATTCCAATGGTAATAATCCATATGTCAGTTTAGCTAGAGTTGATATTCTCTTGGGTCTTTAATTACTTTGCTATTCTATGTCTAAGGTTATCCTATCTTTGTCCATTTTTTCTTCCGAGCATTATTTTTCTACTGTTTGATGATGCTTTTTTGTATTTTAGAGGTATCCGTTTTTTTATAAAACAAAATAATTAAGGTTGAGTTTTTTTTTAGTTAACTCTCGAAGTATCAGCATTGTTTTTGTTAATTTTTTTTTAATTGTTTATGACTTACTTCTGAATAGCATCAAAATATTATATTTGTGTTAAATCGGAATGTATATTTATGAACAGAACAATAATTAAGATCGGGCTTCTCCCATCTCTATTTTTTTTGTCTTAATGGAATGTATGCACAGACTAAGGATTCTATTAAAACATCAAAAAATTGATGAAGTTGTGGTAACAGCTTATGGGGTTAAAAAAGAAAAGAAAGCATTAGGTTATTCTTTTCAGGACGTAAAAGGACAGGCTCTTGTAGATGCCAAGGAAACCAATGTGACAAATGCTTTAACCGGTAAGGTTGCAGGGCTTCAGGTAATAAAAGGAGGTTTTGGACCAGCATCATCGTCAAAAATAAATTTAAGGGGGTTCAATTCTTTTAAAGGAGATAATCAGCCTCTTATTGTTGTGGATGGTGTTCCATTAAGTAATAGTCTGGGTTCTAAACCTAAACAGAATGATGGCTATTTTAATAATGATTTCTGGAATCCGGATCTGGATATGGGAAATGGTCTGGGGGATATCAATGCGGAGGATATCGAAACCATCTCTGTTCTTAAAGGTGGAGCTGCTTCTGCATTATATGGTTCAAGAGGAGGAAATGGTGTTATCCTGATTACTACAAAAACAGGAAAGAAAAGAGGAGGGCTAGGAATTACATATTCTACGAGTTTGGGCTTTGAGACTATTTTTATGAAGCCTGAGATGCAGAAGAGTTTTGGTCTTGGATTAAATGGGGCGCCGAATCTTCCTAATAGTGATAATTCCAGTTCATGGGGGCCCTCAATTGAAATGTCAGGAAAACAAAGATATGATAACCTGGATAATTTTTTTAAAACAGGGATCAATTCTCAGCATACTTTGAGTTTCCAGGAAAATTTAGGAGAAGGGACCAGTCTATATACATCAGCCAATTATTTAAATGATAATAGCCAGATTCCGAATTCAAGATTTGAGAGATTCAATTTTATGGCTAAAATGAATTCTACTTTTGGTGCTAACAAAAGATGGACATCGGAAGTGAAGGCTCAATATATAAGTACAAAGGCAAAAAACAGACCGTCAGGAGGTAAAGGGAATGGAAATTATTATGCAGATATTCTTCAGATGCCACAGGATATTGATATAAGGGATTATCGTGAAGGACAAACCCAGAATAATGTAAAATCCCGATGGATCACCCCTAATGGTATAAACCCTTACTGGTCTGCGTATAATAGTCTTAACGCCGATAAAAAAAGACCGCTTTCTATTGAACGGCTATCTTAAATATCAGTTTAATGACTGGTTAAGTGCTGATGTAAGATTGGGAACTGATTTTTATGCTTTGAATGCAGACGCTAAGGTATGGACTGGATCTTCACGCAATAATGCCTATGCTACAAGTGAGGAAAAATTCTACGAAAATAATTATATTGCCAGTATTACAGCTAAAAAAGATAATCTTTTCGGAAAGTGGGGCGGTTCGGTTTCTGTATATGGACAAATGATGGAAAGTAGAACGAAGGCACTTTATTTTAGTACTCAAAGCCTTATTGTTCCCAATGTATTTAGCGTAGTGAATACAAAAGATCTTGCCGGAATTGCTAATAATGAAGTAGACTTCTGGAAAAAGATTAATTCTGTATTTGCCGCAGCAGAAATTAATTATGACGGTTATTGGTTTATCAATGCAACAGCCAGAAATGACTGGTCATCTACGTTAACGATTGAAAACAGATCATATTTTTATCCATCAATAAGTACATCGTTGGTGGTGACAGAAATGCTGAGCAAACTGAATGGAACGACTTCTAAAGTTTTAACTTTTGCCAAGCTTCGTGCAGCTTATGCCATTACAGGAAATTCTTTAAATCCTTACGAATTATACAATACCTATAAATTGGCAGCAGATCCTAATGGACAGGCTGTATTGGGTAGAAAAAAGATTCTATATAATTCCAATTTGCATGCAGAGAAACTAAAAAACTTTTGAAGTAGGAGCAGACCTTAAATTTTTCAACAGGGTTTCTTTGGATGTAAGTTATTTCAGAAATAACGCTACTGGTCAGTTAATAGATTTACCTATGAATCCGCTTTCGGGCTATGAAGCTAAGAAAATAAGTTCAGGTGGACTTCGTAACAGTGGTATTGAGGTGGTCTTAAATACAGATGTTTTCAAGAAAGATAATTTTGTCTGGAATGTAAATGCCAATTTTTCAAAACTTAAAAGTACTATTGACAAAATAGATGGGGAAGTATTAAAGTACCCTTTATCAGGTTTTGATAATGTTACTTTTTTTGCAGAAGTAGGCAGACCTTTCGGAGCGATTTATGGAACCAAATTCCTAAGAGTGGAAGATCCTGGAAGCCCTTATTTCGGGAAGCTTATTGTGGGTGAAAACGGCTTGCCACAATCAACAGCTGAACAGTATTATCTGGGGGATCAGAATCCGAGGGCTTTATTTGGGTTTACTAACAGCTTTGTCTACAAAAACTTCGGATTATCTTTCCTTATCGATGGGCGCATTGGCGGTAAGTTCTATTCATCTACACAATCTGCACTGCAAAAAGCAGGTCTTGCTGCAGATACAGCTCCGGGAGGAAGACGTGATAATTTTGTTCTGGATGCTGTAGTACAACAAAACGGTACCTATACTTCCAATACAAAAGAAGTGACACAACAGGATTATTGGGCAGCTGTAACGGCAGGTAACCTGGGAATTACAGAACAGAATATTTATGATGCTACCAATATCAGATTAAGAAATATTCAGGTATCATATAGTTTCCCTAAGAGTATTTTCCAAAAACTGGCTTTACAAAGTGCTAAAGTTTCGTTTACAGCTAATAATGTCTGGATGATTTACAGCAAGTCAAAAGGAATAGATCCCGAATCTGTATTTGCAATCAATTCTAATGCTGTAGGATTTGAAAACCTGGCATTTCCTACAACAAGATCCTATCTATTCACTGTGACATTAGGTTTTTAAACATTAAAAATAACATCATGAAAAAATATATTTTATCATTCATAGTATTGGCGACCGTTTGTACATCATGTAATGATTTTGAAGACATTAATAATGACCCTTTCTCAGTAGATATTAATAAAGCGGAGCCAGAATATTTTTTGAATAATTCTATCTTAGGGGCACAGCAGGATCCTAATATTGCAGAACGGGTTTTTGTTCTTTATTGGAAGACAGCTGCAAGGCAACATCTGACCACAGGAATTGCCGGAGGAACCTATGATGATTCTTATACTGTGGAATACTGGAAAGGAATTTCCGAATGGCTGAATAATGCCAACGCAACAATAGAGATTGCCAACGAGAAAAAAGCACTTGGGCAGGGAAAGGCCCATTATGATAATCTTATCCAGGTAGCCAGAATCTGGAGGGCTTACCTGATGAGTGAGTTTTCTGATAATTTCGGTCCTCAGCCTATTCAGGCATTCAAGGGAGTAAACCCGGGTTTTAATTCTGAGAAAGAAGTATATTATTTTATTCTGGACGAGCTGAAAGATGCTGTTGCTAAAATGAAAGTCGATCAGCCGGGACCGGACAATCCTAATGCTTTTGACAGAGTATATGGCTTTAAATGGGGACAATGGGTAAAATATGCCAATTCCATGCGTATGAGAATGGCAATGAGAATCTCAGAAGTAGACCCCGGAAAAGCAAAAGCTGAATTTGAAGATGCCGCTAATTCTAACATGTTGATTACAACAAGTACCGATAACTTTACCGTTAAAGAAGATACAGGCTGGAATCCTTTGTCCGGAGTAATGTCAAGAGAATGGAATTCTCAGATTTTATCTGCAACGCTTAACAATATATATATTGGATTGGGCGGGATTAGCTCTACAGATCAATTACCAGCAGCTCAGCATACAGCAGTAAAATCTCCGGATTATATTGGGATAAAATATGAAGAGCAGTTTACTACTCTGACTAATGACCCGAGTGCAGGATATTGGCTGGATGGATTACCAAATAAAATTGATCCGAGAGCCTATAAGACCTTTTACATTCCTGGAGACTTTGATAGTCCTGTTTATTCTTTATATCCAACTTATACCAACCAAGCTAAAACCAATTACGGCTTTTTAACCTATGCCAATAATAAAAAAGACAGTATTAATGCAGTAAACACCTGGAATGCTTATACGATTGGTAACTGGGGTGTAAAAGGTCAGAGAAACGGATTGAGAAACGTAGTAGGATGTATGCCGGCACTAGGAAAACAATATAGGGAAGGTAAAAATTCCAGGATATTCTTTGCAAGCTGGGAAACGTATTTCTTAATGGCAGAGGCTGCACTAAAAGGCTGGTCTGTTCCTATGAGCGATGAAGCTGCTTATAATAAAGGAATTCAGGATAGCTTTGCCTATAACGGAGTATCCCAGTTTTATACCCAATATATTACATCAACAGATTATAACCGGGACGGAACTTCTGTTTCCTATACACATACTATAGAACCGGGACCAAGTCATACTATGAAATACAAAGATCCTGTTACAGGAAATATGATTTCCGTAGATATCAAATATCCTGTTAATACGATTTATAAGAATGGTTCGGTTAAAAATGATAAATTAACGAAAATCATCACTCAAAAATATATTGCCAATATGCCTTGGCTTCCGTTGGAATCTTGGAGTGACCATAGAAGACTAGGGTTACCATTCTTTGAAAACCCGGCGATTGAAACACCATTAGTGAATCTTCCTAATCTGAATTCAGGAAATTATATGACGAATTCTATTCAGAATTTCCCTCAGAGATTGAGGTATCCAAGTACATTCCGAAATACGGATCAGCCTGGATATGAGAAAGCGGTTCAATTGTTAGGAGGACAAGATGCCGTATTAACTCCTCTTTGGTGGGCAAAGCATTAATTTAAAAATAAATAAATCCTTTTCAATTTTGGAAAGGATTTATTTTTTGGAAAGCTAAATATAATATTGCTTATTATTTTTTTAACTCCATTTTTATTATCCAGTGTATCAATTTGCCACTACTGTGAAAACGATCCGTGCACTATATGTGGTGGCAGGAATGGTAACAGAAACACCGGACAGCTGTAACAAAAGTCTGATCCCTGAAAAATTGATACTGTTTCCTAATCCTAAAAGCCCGGAAAAAGTGATCGTTAAAAGTGTTACATCTGTTGCTTGTAGTATAGGTATGTAATTAACATCTCCTCCATTAATGCTGGCAGAACATGCAACACAAAGTCCGGTAATGGAAGTAGTGCCACCGCTTCTTTTAGCAGAAAGTCCCAAAGAATTGTTCCAGGCGTTGGTTGTATAATGCATTGTAATTTTTGCACCTGAACTTGAAAGAAGTTTGATAAAAGAATCCGGTAACGAACCGGACAATGTTATTTGATTGTTTAAAGTATTATTATAGATCCCTGTGTAATTGGTGCCTGCTTCCGTAATGGAAGGTATGCCTGCAGCCCAGTTCCCGGAGACTGTCACCGTTTGGGCTTGCAGCCAACTGCTGATTATTAAAAGAATACTATATATATACTTTTTTATGAAGATCTTTGTGAGAAAGCTGCTCGTTTTCATATTCAATTTATTCTGTGATGGTATAGACAATTGTGACAGCAGTATTAGTCTGGGCTCCTAAATTGGAATAAACACCAGGGACCACGGAAATCGTAAGTTGATGCCCATTATTGGCTCCACTTCCTGTGTAAGCACCTCCAATACCGTTTATAATTGTAATAGGTGTTGTAGAAAGTGTGACTTGTGCTGATGGTGTTCCCAAGATGCCTCCGCCAGCCCCGGAAGCAGCGGCTGCCTGTAGTCTTATACTGATCCCCTGAATTACGGTATTAACAGCAGCGGTAATTCTTCTGGAAAGACCTCCTGGAGCAATAGCAGAAGTATAATTGATCCATTTTGATGTATTGGGAGTAGGATTGACAAGAGCATTTCCGGCTTCAGTAGGAGCTGTAAAGTTTAAGCTAATATTTCCTGCAGGTTCTATATCCATTAAAGTTACAACAGGTAAGGTAAAAGTAACAGTAGCCTGAGAATACAATAAACCGAAGAAAATAAAAGATGCTAGTAATAAGGCACGTTTCAGAATCATTTCTTATTTTTTTATTTCATTATATCCTACTTTTAAGGATTCTTGTTGGTATTTAATTTCTATCTGTTGTTTAACGATATGAATGTTTAATTTCTTTATTTCTGCAGGTTGTAAGGTAAACTGGAATCTGTCGGTGGAAATTTTATATCGCTTATCCAGACCGTTTCGATAAATTTTAACCGTCCAATCACCGGGACTGAGATAAGTAAAATCAAAATCATCTCCTATAAAACAGATTTTACGATAAGTCTGATCATTACTGGTTGCTTCTACAACAATACTCTCCCTTTTCCTTCTCTCTGTTTTAGCCGGTAAAGCTTCTATACCCGTTTGATTGTTTTCTTTTTCCAGCAATTGAATATGCCCTTCTATCTTTGCCGCCGTAGTTAAGCCGAAGTTAAAAGTATTTTCTTTATTTACAAGAGCAAGTGCTGTAGGAAAAGGAACAGTGGGAATATCATCAATCCCCGTGGTTGACCGGTCTATTTCCAGGAAATAATTGCCGGGAATTACATTTTTAAAAATGTAATTCCCTTCCTTGTCAGTAACGGACAAATAGCTGCCCAACATTAATCTTATCCCTTCTGTTCTTTTGATTCCCAGATTACGGATATTTCCAGATAAAGAAACATATTCTGCAATTTTCTGTACCGGAACATGAGGGCGCCAGGTATATCGTATTGAGAATATAAAATCTTTATCCCCCATCTGCCCCCGCTGTAATGAATATCTGCCTGAAAAATCAAGCTCGTTTCCCGGAAATAGCTGCTGATGAAATAACAACTCGAATAAGTTTCTGTCCTTAAAATATTCTTCCGGAATATAATTGTTCTGGTAGAAAATACTCAAGTTTGTTTTATCAGAAAAACGGCTGGAAAGTCTGGCTCCATAGTACAACTGTTTTTGATTTTGCAGCTTATATCTGGAAGTAATCGCATAACTTCCAAAGAGGTTGAAAGAAGTCCTGAACTTTTCAAAGGAAAGATTAGCCGAATAGAAACTAGAATTACCATTACACTCGCTCAGATAATTATCTGTTTTTCCAAACTGCCCTTCAAAATTAACCTGAAATATTCCGATCCGCTGATTGATGCTCACTCTGAAAAAGCGCTCATAATAATCAAATTGTCTAGGCTCCAGTCTATCCTGGTATTTCTGATATCCGTTATTAAGTATGACAGACCCATTGGGCAGGTATTGATACTGAATTCCATATTGAAAATACTTTCTGTAAGGAGCTGCCAGGAATAAGGTATCCCTTTGGAAATTTCTGGCATCTTGCATATAATTCGCAAGAATACTTATCTTCCCGGAAAATCTATACTGAAGATTTCCACTAAATGTACTGGTATTGGTAAAATACCCTGCAAACTCAGGAGTTGCTTTCATATATAATAAATTTCCGGTAACTTTTTCAAAATTGATATCAGCCTGCATCATATAAGCTGCTCCTTCTTTTTTTTTCATTCTGCTGTAAGAAAATTCCCCGGAGAGATTAATGTTTTTTGAAACCTTAAATTTACCTTTAGTATAGGGAAGGTGGGTTTCAGAGTCTAGCCCCATATTGCCAGATTTGAAAGCTTCTTTCTCAGGAATCTTGTAGAAGTATCCTACAGTAACTTCAGATTCTTTACGGATTTTAAATGCTGAATAAAAGTTTAATTCATCCCTGATATCTTTGAAAAAACGAGGATGATTATAAAAGCCTCCCAGACTTATTTTATTAAAATCATACCGGATTTCTGCGCCACGACCATATCTGGCAAACTCAGTCAGGTAAGAAGAAGAATAAGTTTTGTCACCTAAATGAACAAAGAAATTATCCCGCCTGTAATTCACAAAATATTCTTCATATTGAGTAAAAGTGTTCAGTTCAACAGGATTGTGTGTAGCAGCCCGGAACTCAATCTGATTTTTATTTTCTTTATCCAGTGTCCCTTTGCCATAAAATTCACCCTGAAAACCATCATGATATACTCCCATATTCTTCATCCCGATAAAAGATAATGAAGCTGCTATGGGAAGGCGGTGATAAATATCAATGCTGGTGGGTTTTACAGAAATAACCTGGGTACTTATGTAAACACTTTGGATTTCCTTAGGATTGTCTTTTGAATAAGCAGAAAGATTCAGGTTCTGAAATTCATTTTGACCGACTTCAGAAAGGGTTGGTTTGTGAATATTAATAATTTTTGACTCATTGGGGGCTAACAGAATTGAGGCATCATGATCGACAATTGCATTTTTACTTTCAAGAACAATATTTTCTGCTACATTTCCATTATTTTTTAAAAGAAATGAAGCATGGATGGTTTCCCCTGCCCTTATAAACTCCGGTGAATCCAATGCAGTAAGGGAAAGTTTTCTGTTACCTGAAACTTTAATGGATGAAACTTTTGTAAAAGATATTCCGTTCAAACGGTCAGTAATATTTAATGTAACAGAATAGTCACCCTGTGGCGTTTCTGCTGCAATGCGCACAGGAACAAGATATAAGGATGTTTCCTGTGAAGCTATCTGAAACTCATCTTTTGCAAGAATAGGTCTGATAAGAGGATTTGAAGTAACTACTGAAATGTCGTATGTTTTATGTTCTGACGATCCGTTTACCAGCATAAAAGAGATAGAAGTGGTCATCCCCGGCCTTAAACTGTCTTTTTTACTGGCTAATCTGTTTGACTGCTGCTGAGAAAAGGCAAATAGCGGGAACAATAATACAATAATAAATAATGTCCAGGTTCTAACCATTTTTTACTTCTAATTCCACATTGAGCGCAAAAGCATTCTCATCTTCGTCAGTAGCTATGACAGTAGCTTTGTATTGAGCTGGAGGTACTTTACTGATATCAATGTAGAATGTTTTAGAGGTAGAAGGGAGTAAGCCCATTGTTAAACTAGAAAAAGTCCCTATTTTTTCTCCTGTTTTACGGTTATAAATTTCAATGGACGCTGTTGGTTTACAATAAAGGTTTCCGTTATTGGTTATCGCAATTTTTACAGTCTTCTTACCTTGTTCTTTTTCTACTTTGATACTTTCAAATGTAAGATCAGGTTTAGCCTTTTCCGTATCATAATCTGTGATGATCTGAATGGCATATCTTATAACGGAAGTAATGCTTACTCCGGACTGTTTGTCATTGGGTTTTATATTATCTACCGGTTCTACTATGATTACACTCCAATAGCTGCCAGGATCTTTTATCTGATCAGGAACATTGATCTCATAGAATACTTCTGTTTTTTCTTTTGCCTTCAGAGTTACTAAATTCGTATTGAGCTTAATCCAGCCGCCGTTGGTTTTTTTATTGGTATGTAACGCTGTATAATTGATAGTCCCATCAGAATGATAAGTGAAATCCTGTAAAAATAACTTTACATTTTGCGGGGTGTTACCTGTGTTTTCGATAGCCACTTTTCCTTTGTACACTTTTCCGTTTTCTATTTTATACGAATGCGTAAGACCATTGAGAACCACAATACTGGCATGTAAAAGGCTGAATTGCAAAATCAAAGTGATTAAAAAGAGAATACGCTTAGTGATCATAATAAATTTGAAATTAAAAAATTGAGAATAATACAAAAGCAGGAAGAAACTGAAATACAATTTCTTCTTGTTTGAAATACAGAACTGATTGGCTTAAACCCTAGTTGTCTGATATGGTGTAAGTAACAGTAGCTACTGCAGTGGCTGTTGCCTGTAGATCTGCATAGGCAGCTACACCACCAGGCCCGCTTCCTGCAGCAAGAGCATAAGTGAGATTATGACCATTATTGGCACCGTTTCCTGTGTAAGCACTTCCGATACCTGAAATAATAGTTTGGTCTGCAGCACTTAGTGTTAATAATCCTGCAGAAGTCCCTAAAGTTCCTGCGCCGGAGCCGGTAGCAGCCGCTGCGGTTACCTGAATATCAATCCCCGGAATGATGGCATTAAGCTTTACACTCACGTTACGGGTAGGATCTGCAACAGATTTAACCGATGAATAATTAAGCCATAATGTGTTGTTGGCTGCACTCGCTACGATAGGGTTCCCGGCTTCTGTAGGTGCTGTAAATCCTAATGTAATATTTTTCGTAGCCGCGGGTTCAATATCAACCAGGGCGACTTCAGGGATGGAAATTGTGATGGTATGGTTATCCGTATTCGTATCCTGGGCATATAGATTCCCTGATATGGCAGCAGTAAATAAAGATAAAGCAACAGTTAATTTTAATATTTTCATGACACTGATAATTAGTTAAGTGAATATAATAAAATTCACTATACCGTAGAAATAATATATAACTTTTTTTTATATCACTGCTTTTTCTATTAAAGTAATTAAATATCATTGAAAAATAATATAATTCGTTTGAGTGTTATTATAAAAAATCCTGCACATAAGCTGTACAGGATTTTTAGAATAATTGTTGAATTTATTAAGCCCAGTGCGGGTCAGATACAGAAACCTTGCCCGTTTCTATCCTTCCTGCAAAATGCCACTGATGGTCATTCAGGTTTACCTTTATATCATACCATCCTTTGTATTGATTAAGATCGAAAACTATTCTTTCTTCCTGTTTTTGTAAAGAAATCACTCTTTTTGTTTTCCCATAAAGGTCTTCCAGCACTAAAGAATTCTTCTTTTTATTGTTTTTGATAATCAATTCGACCTGACTTTTTGAAATATGATTGACTAAAGTAACTTCCAATTCCGGGCTTGAATCTCCTTTAAACTTCCGGAAAAAACCATTAGGTCCATAGACCTCATAATCATAAGCTCCGGAATGTACCGAATGGGATAATTCCTGTTTTGAATACAGGGCATAAGAGAAGTAATAATCATTACTGTTGAATTGTGTCCTGTCATAAACCAACAGAGGAACTCCTTTCTCTTTTAAATTAGTCATTTTGATGCCTTCCCTCTCCAGATTGACCTGGAAATTGTAAGGAAGCGGATTGGAAGGTTTTAATCCTCTTTCCTGAATCTCAAGTAAATGATCATTGAGCTCGTTTTCAGAATACCATTTTAAATCAGGGACAGGCTTGTTTCTGGCCGCGTTGATGGTCTTGGCATAATCTTTCTGATTAAGGTAATCCATCTGAGGTGCTTTTACATGAGAAGAATTGAACGCAGAAGTAAGATCTCCGCATACGGCTCTTCTCCAGTCGCTGATATTGTCTACGTGAACATTTTTTGTTGAGTTTCTTCATGATGAATTTCTCCAGGAACTGCAACACGGAAGTATGATCCGATACTTCAGAATTTACAAATCCGCCTTTTGTCCACGGGGAAGCAATGATCATGGGAACCCTGTAGCCAAGTCCTACAGTTCCTTCAACTTTTTCATAGCTTTTCAAAGAAGGATCAGACATGTATTCCTGGGACTGATCTACATACTCCACGCCTTCTTTACCGTTCATATCTACCGGCTGGCTTGGATTCACAGGAGGTGCGAATGGCAGTACGTGATCAAAATAACCGTCATTTTCATCATAATTGATGATAAAGATTGTCTTCTTCCAGGTTTCAGGATCCTGGGTAAGAATATTTAAAACCTCTGAAATGTACCATGCCCCATACCATGGAGATCCGGGATGATCAGAAAAATGCTCGGGAGCTACAAGCCAGGACACCAGAGGAAGTTTTTTTTCTTTCACATCTTTCCGGAACTGAAACAGAACATCCCCTTCCGGAACGACCAGCCTTTCACCGGTTTCATCCTTGCCGATTTCAAGTTTCCAGTAGTTGGGATCGTTAACGTTTGGTGGTAAAAGCCTTTTCGTGCAGATTTTTCTCTTCCCGGGAAAGTTTTGAATAATTATCCGGATGGTATTTTATCTGATCTTCCTGCAGTCCGGCAATCATAGCTTCCAGTCTTTCTTTCTGCTTAGGATCTTTTTCAATCTCCTGTTTCAGGTGAGCAATAATATTAGGGATATTCTGATGGTAGCCCTTGGAAAATTTAACATTAAACCTTGAAAACCATTCAATAGGATTGTCGGTGAAATTACTCAGCCATGCTTCCTGTTCTCCGGACATTCCTTTTGGAAGACTGATTTCATTCTGGTAAATACGCCATGAAACATTTTGCTGTTCTAAAATTTCAGGAAAACATTTCCATTTTGCCTGTCTGGCTGTATCATAATCAATATTTTCATTAACCACGTTGGCTTTTACCTTGCCATATTGCTGTTCTCTTAAGGTTCCGGACCAAAGGAATAATCTGTTGGGTGTGGTTCCTGTCAGGGAAGAACAGAAATATTGGTCAAATATTGTAAATGCATCTGCCAGCTGATAATAGAAGGGAAGGTCTTCACGGTTATAATGCCCTAGCGTCAGCGGAATATCTTTATAATCTTTATTGCCTGAAGCTTTGGCCTGAAGCCATTGATCAAATTTTCCTTTATTCAGTGCTTTTTGCTGGTCTGCCCATGAATGAGGCAATGAGCTCATCCATGTGGATTTTGTATTTCTTAGGTCCAGGCGTGCTGGGGATGCATATTTTCCGTTATCCCCTTTCTGGAAAAAAACGGAATGGCCATCCTGCTTGATAAAAGCCCTTTGATCCAGAAATCCTCTCACTCCTTTAAGAGCTCCGAAGGCATGATCAAATGAACGGTTTTCCTGCATAAGGATCACTACATGCTCCGCGTCATAAAAAGTAGATTGGGCGGCCGGTTCAATTGATAAAGCTTTTAAAATAGAAGGATGCAGTATACCTGACGTTCCCAGCCCGGCAAGTAAAAGGCTTGATTTTTCTAAAAATTCTCTTCTGTCCATAATTCAATCGTAATAAGAAAGAAACCGCAAGTTAATAGGATTTTCCTGCGATTTCTTTGTTTATATAAAAATAATCAGAATTTTACTGTAACCACCAGGGCTTTGCATTAATATTGTCATTGCCTCCATACTGGGCAGCCAATGCCGCTTTCACATTGGAACCGTTATAGTTGTACTCAGATTGCGGATATCTGAACCTGAACGGCGCCGAAACGCCATTTTGCAGCGGATAATCAGGGAAACCTGTTCTTAAATAGTCATAATAAGACGTCCACTGGGACTGATGGAACATAGTCATGTATTTCTGGGTAATGATTCTTTCCAGCTGAACCTGTAACGGAGCTGAGTTGTCATACATAACCAATGGAGTCGTCAGATACTGATTTACATCAAACCCTGCAAAGTACTGTCCCGGGTTTTTTACATAGGTCTGATAGAAACTAAAGCTGGCCCTGATGGCATTATCATAATGGGCTTTTGCAGATCCGGGAATCCATCCTCTTGCTGTTGCTTCTGCCAGAATAAATTCTAACTCAGGGTAGCTTAATATGGACGATGGCTCATTGGTCGGATCCTTGTAAAAACGGTCGTTTACCTTGGAAATGTTTTTAGCGGTAATCAATGCTGCGTTATCAGAATACGATGAGATGGGATTTCCGCCGTTATATGCTGTAAAATCTGTGATTGCTTTTCCCGCTTCTTTTGCTCCCGTAGTCTGGGCAGCGAATGTAAACAGGCGGGGATCTTTTCTTTCTTTAAACAGATTGATAAAATAATCAGCCATGTATAAACTGGATCCGTATCCGCTGTTGTTAAACATTGTGTACCGGCTGTCGGCAGCATCTGCAAATTTAAGTTCGCCATTATCTGTAATGGAAGTCATTAAAGGCTGGCTTCCGGCAATAGCAGCAAATTCTGAAGCAATAGTATAACTTCCTACTGTGCTTTTTCTGGATAAGGTCATTAAAATTTTCAGCCGAAAGGAGTTGATAAGCTTTTTCCACTTTGAAGCATCACCATTGTAGATAATATCACCCTCAATTTTATCGTTGCTATTGATAAGATCATTAGCTTCTTTAAGTTCAGATAAAATACCGGACATGATGGCTTCCTGGCTGTCATATTTAGGTTGGGTAATTCCGGATTCTCCTTTTACGGCTTCAGAATAAGGAGCGCTTCCCACCTTTAAGCTGATATTGAAAAACTGATATGCCCTTAGAAATTTACCAATGGCAATATAATTTTTATTATTGATCTTTTCAGCTTCCTGCATCATTTTTACCGTATTCAACAGTCCTTTGGTATAGACTTCAAAGGAAGCATCATTCCACTTCATGTACTGATATATATTTTCACCGTCCGTACCGATCATCATTCTTGAGGCATACATATTATCACCATTTACCTGAAAAGTATTCATGGAAACATAGGTTAAAAGTGATCGCGGATGGATGCTTGACTGGTCGTTAGGGTTTTCATTAATTTTATCAAGATTGGATTCACATGAAGTAAACGTGAAAGCTCCTATAACGATCAATGATTTTATAATATTTTTCATTTGAAATGCTGTTTAAAATTTAAGATTAAAACCAATCCCGAACCATCTGCTTGAAGGATCCTGAATATCATTCCCGGAGCCGATTTTAGACTGATCTTTACTGTCGTTTCCGGTTCCTATTTTAAAATCGGGATCAGAATACAGGTTTTTGGATTTTTTCCACATCGCAAGGTTGTATCCTGAAAGGTTTACAGTAAAGTTTTTTACAAATCCCCGTGGGTTAAGCAGATAAGAGAAATCATATTCAAGGATTACCGACCTTAGCTTTACGAAGGTCCGGTCAAACACATTGGCAAACTCTTCACTTTCAGCCTCGGTTACCCGCGCCTGATAAGGATAGTTTTGCGCCCAATCCTGGAAGCTGGCTTTGGTATGAGGAGTATATGTTCCTGTTGCAGGATTATAATTAACTCCATCGGGAACGAAATAATAAGTTCCCGGGTTAGCATATTCAAGATCCCTGTAGGCTACAGAATTAGGGTGTTTTCCTCCCCACCACATTTTTTCAACTACCTGAGATCTCAT
>NZ_JPEQ01000019.1:0-73726 GCF_000738495.1 Chryseobacterium sp. P1-3 | reverse complement strand
GTTTATCGGCCAGATTTATCAAAGATATGTAGAGGCCTGTTTCAGAAATGGTGCTATGGATTTTGATGACCTATTGTTGAAAACCAATGAGCTGCTGACTCGTTTCCCTGAAGTGCTGGCAAAATATCAGGACCGGTTCAGGTATATCATGGTAGATGAGTACCAGGATACCAACCATTCGCAGTACCTTATTGTGAAGGCATTGGCCTCAAAATTTGAAAATATCTGTGTGGTAGGAGATGACGCCCAGTCTATTTATTCTTTCCGTGGAGCGAATATTTATAATATCCTGAATTTTAAAAAAGATTATCCGGATGCTAAAACAGTATCTTTGGAACAGAATTATCGCTCAACCCAGAATATTGTAAATGCAGCCAATGTGGTGATTGCCAAAAATTTACAGCAATTTAAGAAAAATGTTTTCAGTGATAATGAAGAAGGAGATAAAATCAAAATATACCGCTCCCTTTCCGATGCTGATGAAGCGAATTTTGTTGCCGGAAATATCTGGGAACTTCGCAACAGGGATCAGAGGAAATATAGTGATTTTGCTATTTTATATAGAACGAATTCACAAACCCGGGCTTTTGAAGATGCCTTAAGGCGTAAAAATATACCGTACAAAGTATACGGTGGACTTTCCTTCTACCAAAGGAAAGAAGTAAAAGACCTTATCGGATACCTGCGTCTTTTGATCAATGAAAACGATTCAGAAGCATTGATGAGAATTATCAATTATCCGGCAAGAGGGATTGGAGAAACTACTCAGAACAAACTGATCGTGTTTGCAGATGCACACAATATTTCAGTTTCAAAAGTATTGGATAACCTTCCGATGTATGCCCCACAGCTGGGACTAAATAATGGAGTATTAAACAAACTTAATGATTTCTGGTCCATGATCAAGGCATTTCAGGTGCTGTTGAAAACGGAAACCGCTTACAGTGTTGCTATGGAAGTAGCGAAGCGAAGTGGCCTTATCAAGTTCCTGAAAGATGATCAGACTCCGGAAGGAATTTCCAGGGTAGAAAACGTTCAGGAATTAATGAACTCCATGCAGGGATTCATTGAAGAACAAATGCAGCTGGAAGATGGTGACCCGAGCCTTTCCAATTTCCTGGAAAATATTGCGCTTTCCGCAGATACCCAGGATAAAGATCAGGATGATGACATGGTTTCTTTAATGACCATTCACCTTTCAAAGGGGCTTGAGTTTCCGGTAGTACATCTGGTAGGACTTGAAGAAAACCTTTTCCCGAGCTTTATGAGTTCTGCAACCCGGGAAGATCTGGAAGAAGAAAGACGCCTGTTTTATGTAGCGCTCACAAGAGCTGAGAAACAAGCCTTTTTCTCTTATGCAATTTCCCGTTTTCAGTGGGGGAAAATTACAGATGCGGAACCTTCAAGATTCCTGAGTGAGATTGATGATGAATATATTGAATTCCTTAATCCTGCTATGGAAAAAAGGTTTATTAATAATGCAGGGATCAAATCCAGTATTTTTGATGAACATCCTTCTGAAGCAAGAAGCTTTAAAAAAGTTGAGAAAAAGACCATTAACAGGGAAGAACATTCAAAGCCTGCACCGGAACCAAGGAAACTGAAGCCGGTGAGCACGGCAAAAATTATCAACCCCAGTGGAGCCTCTTCACAAGATATTGAAGTGGGTGATAAAGTAAGACATGACCGTTTCGGAATAGGCGAAGTCACTTTTTTGGATGGTACAGATCCACAAAATATCAAAGCAAAAGTAGTTTTCATGCATGAGGGAGAGAAAAACCTAATCCTGAAATATGCAAAACTTACTAAGATTTAGATAAAATTTATTTCATAAACGGATCCAATTCTTTGGATCCGTTTTTTTATTAAATCTTTATATTTTTAATTTAAAAAAACTTAACTTTAATAAGGGATAGAAAGAAACGATCATAATTTTTTACAAAAACAAAGTCTATTAATTTTGTAGACTAATGAATATATTTTACATTTGCACCTTATAAAAACATAAATGTTCAATCAAATTTTAAACTATATGAAAAATAAAAAAATTATCCTTTCGGCTTCTGTTTTATTCTTTCTGGGTGCCTTTTCCTATGGACAGGAAAGAGACAGCATCAAAATAAAAAAAGACAGTGTAAAAACCAATAATGTAGAAGAAGTAGTAATATTAGGGTCAAGGGCCGGAGCAAGATCAAAGACTGACAGTCCTGTTCCTGTTGATGTTTTCAATGTAAAAGAATCATCCATCATCCTTCCACAGACCAATATTGGGCAAATCCTGAATGCTGTTGCCCCATCTTTTACCTCAACCATACAAACAAATTCGGATGGAACAGACCACCTGGATCCTGCGCAGCTTAGAGGATTAGGTCCTGATCAGGTATTGGTTTTAGTCAATGGAAAAAGAAGACATACTTCTGCTTTGGTGAATGTAAATGGTACGCCCGGAAGGGGAACAGTAGGAACGGATTTGAATGCTATTCCGTCTTTTGCACTAAACAGGATAGAAGTACTGAGGGATGGAGCAGCTGCACAGTATGGTTCTGATGCCATTGCCGGGGTAATGAACCTGGAGCTTAAAAGGGATACGGGAAAACTGGCCGGGCAAATTAGCTATGGTGGAAACTTAACTCCTGCTGCGAATGACCATACCGGTAATTTTGATGGTCAGAATATTCAGTTAGATTTAAACTACGGTAATAAAATAGGAACAAAAGGCGGCTTTTTTAATATCACCTGGTCTTCCCAGTTCAGAAATCCAACTTCCAGGGCAGGTGCCGAAAGCGGAATAATTTATAATGCATACAATGCTATAGAACAACGTGCTTTGAATGACGGGGTTAACCTTTCTTCTCTATTTAACAATATTAATAATACCCCGAATTCTCAGCAGCTGATTAATTATATACATCAGTATGCTCAGGGAGTTAATTATTTTACGTCTACTTTTCAAAATCAGATCCAGGGAGCTAATACCATCGGAGCGTTACAAGGGCTTTTGGGGGCAGATTTTACTGATCAGGAGTTAGCATACCGGGGGCAGACCAGAAAAGATTTCAACATGCAGGTAGGGCAGTCCAAGCTTAATAACCACCAGCTGTTTATCAATGCTGAAGTTCCAGTCAGCGATAACTGGAAAGTCTATACTTTTGGAGGATATAGTTTAAGACATGGTACTTCAGGAGGATTTTACAGGAAGCCTAACCAGAGCAGAACTTTTACAGGATTATATCCCAACGGCTATTTGCCCCAGATAGGAACAGATATTCAGGACATCTCTCTGGCTGCAGGTGTCAAGGGAAAATGGGATGGCTGGAATATTGATTTGAGTAATACTTTCGGACAAAACTCATTCAACTATACTATCAAAAATACCGGCAATACATCTTTACGGTTTGCTTCACCAGGTGAGTTTGATGCCGGCGGTTTAAGATTCACCCAAAACACAATCAACCTGGATTTTTCGAAAAAATATGATGTATGGGAAGGATTAAATGTGGCTTTTGGAGGTGAACACCGTTTTGAAAACTTTAAAATGACACCGGGTGAAGAAGCTTCTTATACGACGTATGATGTTTTCGGGAATGTCTGGAACGGAAACTCCCAGAGACCGACGGATTTCTTTGGAGCAACACTTCCTGGAGGTTCACAGGTGTTTGGTGGTTTCAGACCTGAAAATGCAGTCAATAAAAACAGACAGTCTGTAGCGGCTTACGCAGATGTAGAGTTTAATTTTACCCATTGGCTTTTGGTAGACGCGGCTGCAAGATATGAGAACTACTCTGATTTCGGATCGACATTTAACTATAAGTTAGCATCAAGAGTGAAAGTAGCTCCTGATTTTAATATAAGATTTGCCGGATCTACAGGATTCAGAGCTCCTTCTATTCATCAGATCTATTATAATGTAACCTCTACTTTGTTTACCAATAATCAGCTTCTGGAAGTAGGGACCTTTAGTAATGATTCACAAGTCGCCGGATTGCTGGGAATACCAAAATTGAAACAGGAAACTTCAAAATCTGCAAGTGTGGGTTTTACCTATAAAATTCCATCTGTAAATCTGACCTTTACTGCAGACGGATATTTTACGAAAATCGATAACCGGATTATCCTTACAGACCAATTTTTAAAAGCAAATGTACCTGGTGATGCACAGCTGGTCTATGATCAACTGGGCGTGAATGGAGCCCAGTTTTTTACCAATGCTATTGATACGGAAACAAAAGGTCTGGATGTAGTGATTTCACATAATGCCAGATTTTCAGGGGTAAAATTGGACAATAATTTCGCAATTAACCTTAACCAGACCAAGCAGGTAGGGGATATTCACTCTTCAGGACTGTTGCAGTCTCCGCAGCTTGAGAAAGTATATTTTTCTGAAAAGTCCAGAGTATATCTGGAAGAAGCAGTGCCAAGGGTAAAGGCCAGTCTTTCTCATACACTTACCTGGAAAAATGCCAATTTCTATCTTAGAAACACTTATTTCGGAAAGGTAACGGGAGCCGATATTATCGATGTGAATGGTGATGGAGTTATTGATTTTAATGAACATCAGAAAATAGGAGATAAAATTATCACCGATATTTCCGTAGCGTATCAGTTTACCAAAAACGTAGGGCTGACCCTCGGGGTAAATAATTTATTTGATATTTATCCTACTAAGAACCTGCCGGCTTCTACCAATAATGACCAGTTTATCTATTCACGATCTACTTCACAGTTCGGTCAAAACGGGCGATATGTGTTCACCAGACTCAATTTTAATTTTTAATTAAAACGAGACTTATAAAAAACGGAACCTAAAAATGGGTTCCGTTTTTTTGTTATACTTAGCTTCGTTTAGTACATCACTCTTATACATTCTTTTCAGCGGTTCTGTGAAATATCTATTTCCATTTCTTCAATTCATAAGCAGCTTCCCAGAAATAATACTCCAATCTGGTAGCCATGATAAAAGCTTCCGACATCTTTTTTCGGGTTTCTTGCGTACTGTTGTCAGCTAATCTGTCACATATGGAAATAGCCTGGTCTACCGCTTGGGAAAATTCTTCTCCAGCATACGTGGCAATCCATTTTTCATAGGGATTGTCTACTGTATTCCGGGTTTTGTAAATATAATTTCCTACCTCTCTGTAAATCCAGAAACAAGGAAGCACTGCTGCAACAGCAATTTCTACCGATTCAAGGGCAGCCGTACTCCTCAGAAAATGAATATAATGATGACAGGCAGGTTCTAAAACTCCTTTATCAGTCAGGCCAAAATCTTTAAAATAAGATTCATGCAAAGCATTTTCCACGACAATGGCATTTTCTGCAAACTGCATAAAAGTAAGAACATCCTGAAGATCCGGGATCTTAGCAGCAATTAAAGACAGGCTCCTCCCGAAATGTTCCAGGTATAATGAGTCCTGGGCCATGTAAAAACGGAATTTTTCCTGTGGAAGGCTACCATCGGATAATTCTTTGATAAAAGGCATTTCCAGAATAGACTGATACTGGTCTTCTATAGCCAGCCAGTTTTTTTCAGACCATTTCATTTTTAATAAGTTTTTGCGGGTTAAAGAAATGATTAAGTGGACCATTACCTGATCCTGTCTGTACATCCATTCCGTTTTCTATGGCCTGGTAAATATATTGCTGGCCCAAAGAAACAGCATCATATAAAGTTTTCCCCTGGGCGATATACGCGGCTATTGCGGAAGAAAGCGTACAACCGGAGCCATGAGTATTGTTGGTATTCAGTTTTGAAGATTCAAAAGAATGGTAATGTCCATCCTCATCATAAAACAATGAAGTGATGATTGGAGTTTCCTGATGACCGCCTTTTAGAAGGATATTTTTACACCCAAGCTGTTTTATTTTTTTTCCAGCTGTATACAGGTCATCCAGGGATACTACTTTCATATCTGCTAAAATTGCGGCTTCATCCATATTGGGAGTGATAACATCAGCAATAGGAAATAGCTTTTCTGTAATCGCTTTTATGGTTTCTTCTTCAATCAGACGATGGCCGCTCGTAGCAACCATCACCGGATCAAATACAACAGGTATTTTTTTATACCCGGATAAGGTCGAAACAATGGTTTCCACCAGTTGCGGAGTGTGAACCATCCCGATTTTAATGGCATCGGGGACAATATCTTCCAATATGGCTCTGATCTGGTCTGCAACTGCTTCTATGGGAATCGGGTATATTTTTCTTACTCCCCGGGTATTCTGAACGGGTAATGCTGTCAATACTGAAGTGGAAAAACATCCGAGAGCAGAAGTTGTTTTAATATCGGCCTGGATTCCTGCACCTCCACTTCCGTCAAAGCCTGCAATGGTTAAAACAGATGGATATTTGTATTTTTTCATTTTAAAATCTCATTTTTTAATTCATATGCTGCTTTCTGAGGATCAGCAGCGCTGCATATTGCAGAAACTACAGCAAGACAATCTGCACCTGCGTTGATGACAGCTTTTGCATTTTCAAGATGAATACTGCCGATTGCCACCAAAGGTTTTTCTGTAAGTTGCCTGATTTTGGTAATTCCTTCAAGGCCCCATTCTGTGACCGTATCCGTTTTAGTTCTGGTCTTGAAAACAGGACTGATTCCCAGGTAATCAGATACAGCAGCCTGTTCGTTTTTAAGCTGGGCCAGATATTCAACAGAATAACCAATCATTTTATCCTGAAGATGAGGTCGTTGTCTCAGCTGGGTAGGAGGAGTATCATTATTACCAACATGAATGCCGGCTGCATTTACCTTTTCTGCAACTTCAACACAATCATTAATTATCAATGGGATATTATATTTATGGGTAATTTCAATAAGTTGCTGAGCTTTTCGGAGGAATAGTTCCGTGTTATCATTTTTTTCCCGCAGTTGGATGAGATCTACACCTCCGAGAATTGCCTGTTCAGCAACGGTCAGAAAATTCTTCCCCATACAGTCGGCTTGTGAAATGACCAGGTATAATTGATAAGGAAAAAAAGCAGTACTCATTTTTGCTCTATTTTTAAATGCGCAGTAAACTCTTCTTCTGTTATATTGTATAGTTTATCAATCAGAAGCATTTGCAGACTTCCCGGTCCCGGGCTCTCTTTTGCAGCCAGTTCCCCGGCAATCCCCAATAGACTCATAGCAGATGCCACAGCAAGGGTTTTATCTTCTGCAACACCTGTAAAAGCGCCTATTAATGCAGTAGCAGAGCAGCCTAGCCCTGTTACTTTAGTCATTAGCGGATGTCCGTTTCTAATAAAGAACTGATCTTTTGAATTAAGGATAATATCTGTTTCACCGGATATACAGACAATTGTGTTGTACCGGCCGGCTAATATTTGACCGGCATCAATAGCTTCGTTGCTTTGAGCAGTACTGTCCACACCTTTGGTTACTGTGGTATTGATGTTAGCCAGGGCAATAATTTCAGAAGCATTCCCTCTGATAACAGCAGGGCGATATTGCAAAAGCCGTTGTAAGGTTTGATCACGGAACGAAGTGGCACCGGCACCTACGGGATCCAGAACCCAGGGTTTTTGCATTGTATGAGCTGCTTCGGCAGCGATAAGCATAGATTCAGCCCAGTATTCATCAAGAGTTCCGATATTAATAACTACCGAATGGGCAATATGGGCCATTTCCCTGATTTCAGATCGGGCATGGGCCATAACCGGGGAAGCTCCCACAGCCAAAAGAGCATTGGCGGTATTGTTCATCACTACAAAATTGGTAATGTTGTGAACGAGCGGTGACTTTTGTTTTACAAGCTGGACTTGTTGCCAGAGAGTTTTTTCCATTGTTATCATTTAAAAAAAAATAGCTTTAGGAAAAATCCGGAACAAAAGTACATTTACAAGGAATGTAGATTTGCTTTTCCCTACGTCGGTGTAAGCCGTATCAGGTTCGAAGGGACTCTCTCAATTCTTTTCAGAATACCCCTAAAGCAAAACAAATGTATAAAAATTATAACAATGGTAAAAGGAATTTAAAGAAGACCTTATTATCTTTCCACAAGCTCTTTTACCTGTTCACCATAAAAATCGGTTTCCGTAGTCCTGATTTTTAAAAGCTCATACCACTTTCTGAAAGCACCGATAAAGACAATCAACATCAAAACCATTGCGGTAACGGCAAGAGCTGCCAATAAATATTGTTCCTTCGGAATGTAAATGGTCGTTACCTGGATGTAACCAGCCCAAAATGTGATCCCAGCCATGAAGACTCCCGGAATAGCAGCACACAAAGCATATCTACCCCTGTTCATCCTGATGAGCATCGTAGTGCAAACGATTAGTCCACACGCGGCCAGCAGCTGATTACTGATTCCGAATAACGGCCAGATACTGCTTACATTTCCTGTATACACCAGATATCCCCAGGCAAAAGTGAAAAGAAGACTGCTGATGATAATTCCCGGAATCCAGTTTTTATCATTGAATTTAGGAATAACAGATCCCAGCATTTCCTGTAAAAAAAATCGTCCTACTCTTGTTCCTGCATCTATCGCAGTAAGGATGAATACCGCCTCAAACATGATGGCAAAATTATACCAATAGGCTGTTAACTGATCCATATAAGGAATCTTGTTAAAGATATGAGCCATACCCACAGCCAGGGAAACGGCACCTCCGGTTCTCCCATGCAGATCAATGCCTATTTTTTGCGAGTAATAATCAATATCTACTCCGTGAAGAGCAGGATGAGCAGCAAGGAAAGCATCATAGGATTCTTTAGGAGTATTAATAGCAAAATAATCACCCGGCATTAATGTACAGGCAGCTATTAAAGCCATAAGGGCAACAAAACCTTCTACAAGCATAGCTCCATACCCCACAAAGAGGATTTCTCTCTCTTTATTAAGCATTTTAGGGGTTGTACCCGTAGCAATGACAGCATGAAATCCCGATATGGCACCACACGCAATGACAATGAAGATAAATGGAAGCACAGGACCGCCTATGACTGGACCTCCTCCGTTAATAAATGCTGTAAGGGCAGGCATCTGTATGGTGGGGTGAATAACGATTACTCCTACAGCAAGCATAATGATTGTCCCGATCTTTAAATAGGTTGAAAGATAATCTCTGGGAACAAGCAGCAGCCATACCGGTAATACGGAAGCTAAAAAGCCATATAACGGAATCGCAACTGAAATGGTTTTAATATCCCATGAAAATAAATTGTTCATAGCAGGGTTCTGCATCAGGCTATGCCCGCCAATAATCCCGGCAATCAGAAGTATACCTCCCAGAATACTGGCCAATAGGACACTGTTCTTTTTATAACGCATAATCAGGCCCATAATAATGGCAATTGGCATGGTAATGACCACCGTAAACAGCGACCAGGAAGCCTCATGCATGGCATTGATACAAGCTAATGACAACCCTGCTAATGTGAGAATAAGAATGAACAGAATGGCAAATCCGGCCACAGTACCTGTTGCCTTGCCAATTTCTTTTGAAGCAATTGTTGCCAGACTCTGTCCTTTATGTCTTACAGAGGCAAATAAAACCACCATATCATGTACACCACCACCCAGAACGCATCCTATCAGTATCCATAAAGCACCTGGAAGATAACCGAACTGAGCAGCTAATACGGGACCTACAAGAGGGCCGGCAGCAGCAATTGCCGCAAAATGATGGCCAAACAGTACATTTTTATTCGTAGCAACATAATCTTTACCGTCTGCAAATTCTACAGCGGGAGTTGTATGCTGATCATTAAGCCGGAGTACTTTATTGGCAATGAAAATTCCGTAAAAACGGTAGGCAATCGCAAAAAGGAGAACAGATGCGAATATCAGCGTTAAAGCATTGATATTATTTAAAAAATCCATATCGTTTGTTTTGGTGATGAATAATTAAAAGGATTGGCTGTATTATTAAAAATAATTTAACATTGAGCCAAGTTAATTATTTTATACATTAAAACAGTTGATATGTATATCAATTTAGCAAATTTGATACATTGTATAATTATTTATGATTTATCTGTATGGTTTTTAAGTGTTTATCTGTGGTATTGTGTATACAGATTATTTCTTTTGAGAAACTATAAAGTCAACCATTTGATCCGTAAGGTTATCCAGGTAAGCCTTATCAGTTGTATTGAAGCTGTGTACTCCATTATCAACGACAATTAAAGAAGTCTGGATTTTTGCTCTTTTTAATTTCCGGTAGAGCTTTTTTGACTGGCTTAAAGGAACTACTTTATCTTTATTTCCCTGGACAATTAAGGTGGGTACTCCGGCAGAAGTATAGCTGGCAGGAGAGATGGTTTTTAAATATTCAATGGCCCTTTCCTGATCCTTTTTGATATTATAACCGGAAAGTGCTTTTACCAGATTTTGCTGCAGGTTAACAATCTTCTTTGAAATCCGTCCAATCATAAAAACAGGAATTGTGCCTAGTCTTGTATGGAAAAGTTTGTTTAGGTCAACCGGACCGTAATGGTCTATAACGTAGTTTACCTTTGCTGAATAAGAAGAAAGCTCAGGATTTCCTGTAAAAGCTTCATCAGGAGTATAAGCTGCAAGAAGTGACAGGTGCGCTCCGGCAGAAGCCCCGAATAGCCCTATGTTATTGGTGTCAAAATTATATTTTTCCGCATTTTTTCTTACCCATCTTATGGCATCTTTGGTGTCTTCCAACGGGAGTGGGAAGTGGGTGCTGCTATTCAGGAGAGTATAGTTGATGCTGATAACCGCATACTGCCTGGCTATCAGTTTGGCAATAGTTGTTTCCAGATAGTTGTCTGCATATACAATCTTATCACCTTCTACCCATCCTCCTCCGTGAACGTAGATCAAAACAGGGAATTTTTCATTAGAAGCTGTTTTAGGGGCATAAATATCAAGTGAAACAGGAACTCCTTTTTTATTGACTGTATACTCTATATTTTCCGTAACCAATGCTATTTCAGGAAGTAAAGAGCTCTTTATCCGTGGCGCTTCAGGAGCTTGTGAAAAATTTTGTGAAAAAAATAAACTAGAATAGTTTAAAAGAAAAATAAAAAACAAATTTGTAACAAACCTGTAATTTAAAATATTGTTTAGAATTGATTTCATAAAATTTTTTTAAGGAGTGTGTTACTTTACTAACTCCTCAAAAAGCTTACCAAAAGTAGCATTCAGATCTTTGGATTTTCCGGGATGCGGTCTTGAAGTTTGTATTACAGCACTTCTTACAGCCGTAAGCCAGCGGAAACGTTCAGGAATATCCAGCAGAGCAATAGGGCCTCCGTCTCTTTCCCCATTGGCTATTTTCTGAAAGCTTGCCAGGTTCTGGATAATATCTTCATAATCCAGCTTACTGTGCATCAGTTTAAATTTATCCGGACACAGATAAAATTCAACCCGGATGAATTTTTCTTTTTTGGAAAACATTATCAGTCCGATATTGAAAAATTCTTCTCTCTCAACTTTCGGTACCAAGCGTATTACCGCATATTCGTATATTTTATCCTCTTGCATTTTTAGCTTCGTTTACAAAGATTTGAGAATGTTCTAGCCGGGTTTTCATAAACTGAAAATAAATCTCACGGATTTCATCGGGCGTTTCATCAGCGTCATTCCAGTGTAACCAGTCTTCAGGAATTAAATTGACAATTTCCCGGAAAAGATTATCATTCAATACCGTATGGGCAAACTGATCTGCTTCGTCCAGCATTGTAGCTTTTGGGAGAAGTACATGATCCTTCACATATTTGAATGGTGTCTTGGCTGCTGTGTCAAAATTTTGCCATGAATGATGAAAATAGAACGAAGCCCCGTTATCGATGATCCATAGCTCTTTATGCCACATCAGCATATTGGTATTTTTAAAAGTACGGTCAATATTGGTGATAAAAGCATCCAGCCAGACAATTTTTGATGCCAGAAGAGGATCCACACTTACTCCCGGATCATAGGTAATTGATCCGGAAAGGTAATGCAGCCCGAGATTTAAACCTTCTGAAAACTTCAATAGATCCTGGATCTCTTCATCTGCTTCTGTTCTGCCAAAATCTGCATCAAGATTCACAAAAACCAGCTCAGGGATTTTCAGGCCCAGTGCTTCGGCTATTTTTCCTCCTAACAGTTCTGAGATCAGCATTTTTACTCCATGGCCCGCACCACGGAATTTCAGGACATATTTGAAGTCATCATCAGCTTCTGCCAGTGCTGGAAGAGACCCTCCCTCTCTCAGCGGCAGAATGTAACGCATCACGGTTACAGTTCTTAAATTCTGCATGAGGCAAAAATAAGGTTATTTTTTGATAATTTTTTTCATTAATTTCGGTTAAAATTAATTGAGCCTGATATTATGAATCTGACTATTAAAAAGAATATACCTCTTGAAAATCCCGAAACAAAAACATTTTTTGCAGATAGTTTTTATTTGGAGAATGAACAAAAGTTACCATTGGTAATCTTTGTTCACGGATATAAAGGCTATAAAGATTGGGGGGCATGGAATATAATGGGAGAAAAATTGGCAGAAGCAGGTTTTTTCTTTGTGAAGTTCAATTTTTCCCATAACGGGACAACGGTGGAAGATCCTTACCACTTTGCGGATCTTGAAGCATTCGGAAATAATAACTATTCCAGGGAACTCTCAGATCTTGGGGTTGTAATTGATCATTTTATCCGGCATCCGAATGTTGATGACCAAAAGGTAATTCTGATAGGACACAGCAGGGGAGGGGGAATTTCTATCATTAAAACTTTTGAGGATGAAAGAATCAATGGGCTGATCACTTTAGCCAGTGTAGATACATTGGAGCGTTTTCCTGTGGGGGAGGCTTTTGAAAATTGGAAAAAGGAAGGAGTATATTATGTTCTGAACGGCAGAACCAAACAGGAAATGCCTCATTATTTCCAGTTTTATGAAGATTATGAAAAAAATATACATCGTTTTGATGTGGAAAGAGCGACAGAAATGGCCAAAGCCCATATGCTTATTATTCACGGAACCGGGGATGAAAGTGTAGAGCCTAAGCAGGCTGAGCATCTTCATATTCTCAATCCGAATTCAGAATTGTTCTTTGTTGAAAATGCTAATCATACCTTTGGAGCAAAAGAACCCTGGACGGAAAATGAGCTGCCCGGAGACCTGAAACTGGTGACAGAAAAATGTATTGCTTTTATACTTGATAAAATGTAATGGAGGAAGGATTCTGAAATAAAACTATAAAAAATACGTTATTATATCAACCACTATAAAAAAATTAATTATGAAAAAAGTTATGACGGCTGCATTGGCATTATCGTTATTTGCATCGATTATTTCCTGTAAGAAAGAAGTTAAAACCGAAACTTCTGTCACCAGTACGGACTCTTCACATACAACAATGCCCGTGGATTCTATGGCTGCACCTGCAACAGATTCCGCAACAGTATCATCTCCTGCTGCAACACCCGGAACAACAGATAATATCATCAGTAAAAATGTAGGAAAATATCCTCATGAAATTAAATTCTTTGAAGATAAAAATATAACGGACAGGTTGAAAAAAACAGTAGGTGCCCAGTACGATGAGATGGTCAAATACTTTAATGTGGAAAGCCCTATCACATCGGATAACGGTATCTATAAGTTAAGCGGCTGCAAACAACATGATTGCCCGGGATATTCTACTACAATCTATTATGATGCTAAAAATGATAATCTAAACGTTTCCATAGACAAAAACGGTAAGGTTACTGATTTTGCCGAAAAAGGAAAAATCACCATTTCTGATGCATTAAAAGCTAAATAAATAAAGAAAGAAGCCTGGATTTCAGGCTTCTTTTATTTTATCTTACTGTCAAAAGGGTCCAGGCTTCTTCAATTTTACCTTCAAGAAGTAATTTTTGGGCATCCAAATGAATGCTTTCATCAGCGTGGAAACTTTCGCCGGGTAGTACTTCTGTATTGGCAAGCATTCCCAGATCATTTCCTGTGAACACTTTGCTGTACTTAATGGCATCAGGTAAGAGGTCGAACCCAATTCCTTTGGTTACCAAAGGTTTGGGAACTTCAAAAAGACTGTTTTCATTGCTCCTGGAATACCAGTTACTACCTAAACGTGCCACCATATCCAGTTTTTTCTGATCCAGATTTCCGGATTCATTCAGATACTCTTCCCTGATATGAATCTTCTGAACTTCACAGATGACCAGGTTTCCGGCACCGCCCTGATCTCCCAGTGACTTTACCTCCAATACCTTACACTCAAAGTTTACTGGACACTCTTCTATAAGTTTTGGGCTTACCAGGTCCGCCTCTTTCATGGTCAGTCCGGATTTGATAAATTCGTTTACTCCTGTTTCATATTCTGTAGAAGCCAGAGAAATTTGTTGTACGATCGGAAAATTTACTGTACCGATGACTACTTCCGGAACTTCCAGTACATTTTCCAGAGTATGTTTTGTGGTATTGTCACGCACTCTCCTTGATGGTGAGAAAATCAGGATCGGCGGAACCGTACTGAACATATTGAAAAAACTGAACGGAGATAGATTAATCGCACCATTTTTATCCACTGTAGAAGCCAGGGCAATCGGTCGTGGTGAAATGGCGGTCTGCATAATGGTTTGCAGCTGTACAGAGGTTATTTCGGAGGGGATTACTGTTTTCATATTTTACTTTTTAACACTTAAGTTATTTTAGTTATTTCTGATTACGCTTTATGCAGTACACTTAAGTTCGAAAATCTACGATTTTCATTCTTTTGGAAGTTCTTTAAATATTTAGATTCAGTACCTTCATGATAAAGATTTGTAACATTGAAATTGACTAAAATTGAACGGGGTGCTTTTAAAAGATTCATATAATTCATGGTTTGTGCTTTATGGATTTGATGAATTTCAGCCACCGATTTTAATTCTAAAACGATTAATTCCTCAATTAAAAAATCACATTTTACTTTACAATCTATATAATTTCCTTTATAAAAGAATGGGATTTCAAGTTCACTTTGATATTTGAGTCCTAGCAGATTAAATTCTTTCTCTAAACATTGATGGTACTTCTTCATACAAACCCGGGCCTGCAAGCTTATGTACTTCAATACAGGCTCCGATAATTTTGTAAGAAAGATCGTTAATTAAATTTTTGAGTAATCATATAAGTAAGAGAATGAAAATCGTAGATTTTCAAAAACTAAAGTGAACTTAATTAATCATATAATACTTAGCTTAAGTAACTAAAGTGTTTAAATTATTGTTAAAGTGTTGGAACAATTTTACCGGATACTTCTCCGAAGCCTACTCTTATGCCGTCTTTTTCAGCCCAGGCTTTCATGGTAACGGTATCGTTGTCTTCGATGAACTTTCTTTCTTCACCGTTGCTTAATGTTATAGGATTTTGCCCTCTCCATGTCAGCTCCAGCATAGATCCGAAAGATTTTGGATCACTTCCTGAAATGGTACCGCTGGCATACATATCACCCACTTCCACGTTACAACCGTTTACGGTGTGATGCGCTAATTGCTGGGTCATATTCCAGTACATGTGTTTGTAGTTGCTTTCGCAGATCAGGTTTTGTTCCCCGTTTTCAGGCTGAATATAGACCTCAAGGTTGATATCATAATTTTTTATCGCCTTCAAATTTTAAATAATCGAGAACTTCAGGATCTTGTGCCGGAGAAGCTGTCCTGAAAGGTTCCAGAGCTTCAAGGGTTACAACCCAAGGGGAAATGGATGAGCCAAAATTTTTCGCAAGGAAGGGCCCTAGCGGAACATATTCCCAAGACTGGATATCTCTGGCAGACCAGTCATTGAAAATCACCATTCCGAAGATAGCATCTTCCGCATCTTTTGTAGTGATACTTTCTCCCATCTCTGTATTCTTGTTGATGATGAAAGCCATTTCCAATTCAAAATCCAGCTGCTTACATGGCCCGAATACCGGTTTATCTGCATCAGCAGGTTTCATTTGTCCTTTCGGGCGGTTAATCTCAGTTCCTGAAACGACAATGGAAGATGCTCTTCCGTGATAGCCTACGGGTAAATGTTTCCAGTTGGGCAACAAAGCATTAGCAGGATCGCGGAACATCTTTCCTACATTGGTAGCATGTTCGATGCTGCTGTAAAAATCTGTATAGTTCGGAATATGAACAGGCATCATCATTTTTACCTTGTCCAGGTCATAAAAGGCTTCTTCAATTGTTTTCTGGTCCTTTGACAATATTGAGCCTTCCTGCAATAGTGTTTGTATTTTTGTGCGGACAGCATTGGTAACGGGTTTACCCAGTTCAATGAATTCATTGATGGTATACGCTTCAAAAACGTTATCATCAAGTCCTTCAATATCTTCAAAATAACCAAGATCGTATAGAGTGGCAAGGTCAATAACCTGATCGCCTATTCGTGTGCAGCAGCCGATATATTCTTTGTTAAAAACTGCCACTCCGAATGGAATATTATGTATAGAAAAATCCGAATTTGAGGAATAGTCTACAAATGATTTCATAAGTTTAGATTTAAATTAGATTACTATCATCCTGAGAAATTTCCTCAGGAAGTTTTATTTCGCCGTTTTTTGAGTAAGACTCCTCATCAATCCATCTGTCTCTGGTGTTTACGTCTATGAGATACAGAATATTGTCCTGTTTGGTCAATAATAGGGTTTTGGTGACAGGCATCGGAATTTTTTTTATTTTCAAGCATATCTGCTCTTAATGAGATAATGTTATTCTTTCTTACAATATCTCCTGTAAAGACATTCGAGCTGCTTTCACCGGTGGCTTTATCATCAAAAACTTCTACATAGGTAGCATTTTTTCCTTTGATGATAATAAAATCTCTTTCCGTGTGATCTGCTTCATCTTTAATGAAAATAAATTTTTTGTTGTCAATATTTACACTTTCAAGATGCTGATTGATGCCTTTTCTTTCTTCAAGTCTCCTGAGAATTTCATTTAAAGAACCGTATTGTGCTTTAAGGCCTAATGTTCCAAAGAATAAAATTCCGATAAAAAATTTTCTCATAAGCTGTGTTTTATAAAAAAGTTTTGTCAAGACTCTGCATCCTGACAAAACTTGCTATTTCAATATTAAATTAAAGATTTCCTCTTCTTTCCTGTTCTCTTTCTAATGCCTCGAATAAAGCTTTGAAGTTTCCGGCACCAAAACTTTGCGCGCCATGTCTTTCAATGATTTCGAAGAATAGAGTAGGGCGGTCTTCTACAGGCTTGGTAAAGATCTGTAAAAGATATCCTTCTTCATCATGATCAATAAGTATACCTAACTCTTGTAATTTTTTAAGATCTTCATCAATATGTCCTACTCTTTCAGGAACCATATCGTAATATGCTTCCGGAGGGGCGGAAAGGAATTCTACACCACGTTTTTTTTAATTCGCTTACGGTGTGGATAATATCTTTGGTAGCGACAGCAATGTGCTGTACACCTTCACCTTCATAGAAATCTAGGTATTCTTCTACCTGTGATTTCTTTTTACCTTCTGCAGGTTCGTTGATCGGGAATTTTGCATATCCGTTTCCGTTGGACATTACTTTAGACATCAAGGCAGAATATTCAGTATTGATCTGTTTGTCATCAAAAGAAAGGATGTTTACAAATCCCATTACTTTTTCGTACCACTCCACGGTAGGGAGCATTCTGTTCCAGTCTACATTTCCTACGCAATGATCTACGTATAGCAGACCTGCTTCTTCAGGTTGGTAGTCGCTTTCCCATTTTTCATAGCCCGGCATGAAAGCACCGTTATAATTTTTTCTTTCGACAAACATGTGAACGGTTTCTCCATAAGTATAGATTCCGGACATTCTTACTTCACCATGCTCATCAGTTAAAGTGACTGGCTCTAAATACGGTTTCCCGCCTCTTTTAGTAGTTTCTTCGAAAGCTTTATAAGCGTCATCTACCCAAAGAGCCAAAATTTTCACTCCGTCACCATGTTTTTTTACGTGTTCATTGATAGGAGAATCAGATTTAAGTCCGGTAGTTAATACCAATCTGATCTTACCTTGTTGAAGTACATAGGATGCACGATCTCTTACCCCTGTTTCAGGACCTGCATAGGCTACAGATTGAAAACCGAAAGCGGTTTTATAATAATGGGCAGCCTGTTTTGCATTTCCTACATAAAACTCAATATAATCTGTACCGTTGATCGGTAAAAAATTCTCGGCTTGAGCAATTTTTTCGGCAAATGTAAGTGTTGACATATTTTCTTTTTTACTTTTTATTTTATTGGTATGCAAAATACGAAAAACTTAGATATAGCGAAAATATTCAGGGATATTCCTTAAATATATTTAACATAAAGTTAAAGAAGAGTTCACTTAAGTATATTTAAGTTTCTTATGTTTAAACAGGGGTACTTACATTTGTAATACAAAAGACAAGTGAAAAAAATATTTCGAACACGAAAGCCGCAGGAATTTCCTGCGGCTTTCTTATCATTATACGTTTTCAATTATTTTGTTTAACCTTCCTGCATCGGGATTATAATTGTCCCAGATCTTCCAGGTATCATTTATTTTACGGATAAAATAAATCTGTGTACTCAATTGGTTGACAAAGTGTTCTTCACCGGTTTCTCCAACTTTGAATAAAAGATTCCAGAATTCCTGTGATTCGAGGATTTTTTTATCCGGTTCGTCAGTTACAATATGAATATCGAAAACCTCATAGTTGGACCGGTTGTTTTTTGTTACCAGTTGGAAATCTTTGTCACATAATTCTTTACTGAACTGTGATACTCTTTCTAAAAATGGAGAATCATCGAATACCAGCTCTTTGAAAAGCTCGGTTTTATGATCGGGAAAGTGCTTACAGAATTCAAAAGCAGTTGCACAGTAATCATACACCATCTGGGTCATAAACGAATTATCATCTGCCTCTTCATTCTCCTGGTTTTTATGCCTTATGAAAAGAATATAATCGTTAAGGTCCTTATACCCCAAAAAAATACAAATCTTGTCTAATGTTTTTAAAAACCTCAGGTCGCTATGCGTTTTGTCCTGATAATCATTTTCAAAGAAACGTTGTAACGTAACATGTGAAATAGTATTACCGATCTCGAATTTTTTTCCTCCTTTTAATTCCTCAGCTTCAGATAATTCTTCTTTAATGATTTCGGAAAGAATAATATAATGGCTTCTCTTCCATTCCTTCACATTCCCCAAAACAGAATTTCTTACTTTTGAATGCTTTACCACCTCTTCCCGTATCGAATTATATATAGTCTTCAATTTCCTTGTTTTTGAATGAGTTTTATCAAAAATACTGCCAAAAATGTTAAAGCTTTTTTATCATTTATTTGTCTGGATTAAAATATGCTTTAATTCCCAATAATATAGTAAGAGGATTTTAATAGTTGATTATCAATGTTTAAACCGTTCAAAAGCAGCACGTTCCAGCATTTCCCTGTCATCCGGATGTGCAATACTGATGAGTTCCTGTGCCCTCTGACGCAGATTTTTTCCGTATAGGTAGGCGGTTCCGTATTCAGTGACCACATAATGAATATGTCCTCTTGTGGTAACTACGCCGGCTCCCTGTTTAAGATAAGGAACAATTCTGGAGATTCCTTTTTTGGTTCTGGAGGTAATGGCAATGATGGGCTTTCCGCCTTCTCCTAATGCTGCTCCCCTCATAAAATCCATTTGTCCTCCAATACCGCTGTATTGCATTGTTCCTATAGAATCGGCACAAACCTGACCTGTGAGGTCTATTTCAATGGCAGAATTGATAGCTACCATCTTCTTATTTTTCATAATGTTGATCGGGAAATTAACTTCGCTTACGTCCCTGAACGCAAAGACGGTGTTATCATCCACATAATCATATAATTTTCTGGTTCCGAAACAGAAGCTGGTAATGGTTTTATTGTCGTTATAGCCTTTATACTTGTTGTTGATTACATCATTTTGGATGAGATCGATCACACCATCACTCAACATTTCGGTATGAATGCCCAGGTCTTTGTGGTTATTCAGGCATTTTAAAACGGCATCAGGAATGGTTCCTATTCCCATCTGCAGCGTAGAACGGTCCTCGATAAGTTCAGCTACATTTTTTCCTACAAGCATTTCTTCAGGGCCAACTTTTGATCCGTAATCTACAGTCGGAAGCTCTTCTTCATGCCAGACCAGTTTATGAATTCTGCTGATATGGATCATGCCATCACCGTGGGTTCTGGGCATTCTGGGATTAACGACTGCTACAATGATTTTGGCAGTATCAACTGCTGATCTTGCCACATCCACTGAAGTTCCCAATGTACAGAAACCATGTCTGTCCGGTGGGGAAACAGTTACCAGCGCCACATCCAAAGGAAGAATGTTTTTTCTGAATAAAATCGGGATCTCACTTAAAAAGACAGGCACAAAGTCCCCTCTGTCTGAGTTTACGGCATCGCGCACCGGTGTGGATACAAATAATGAATTGATAAAGAATTTATCTTTGTATTCAGGTTTTGCAATTTCCACATTTCCCTGTTGGGTAATGGAGACCATTTCTACATTATCCAGCCGGTGAGACTGTCTTGCGAGTTCGTCAATCAGGTAGTTTGGGGTGCATGCACTTCCGTGAAAAAATACACGGTTGCCACTTTTTATAGTGTAAATAGCTTCTTCTGCACTAATATAATTGTACATAATGAAATTTTTTATGAAGTAATTTTTATTCCGGTGAATGTTCTTCCATGGTTATATTGTTTTTTTATTCCAGCCAGGAGGTTTTGTAGGAAGGATCTTCTACCTTCATTGCTTCTTCTGTCACTTTTAAAGGGCGGAAAGGGTCTACCATAACGGCATATTCTTCCGTGAATTTTTTTCCGATACTCCTTTCCATAGCACCAGGGTGAGGTCCGTGTACAATTCCGCCAGGATGAAGCGTAAAGTCCATAAGGTCAATGTGGTTACGGCTCATGAAATCTCCTTCGGTATAGAACAATACCTCATCAGAATCAATATTGGAATGGTTGTAAGGAGCAGGAATTGCCAATGGATGATAATCATACATTCTTGCACAGAATGAGCATACAACAAAGTTGTGGCCTTCAAAGTTCTGGTGAACCGGTGGCGGCTGGTGAATTCTTCCCGTAATAGGTTCAAAGTTTTTGATATTGAATTTATAAGGATAAAAATATCCGTCCCAGCCTACAACATCAAAAGGATGTGTTGCATAAATGAAATCTGTGATCTGGTTTTCTTTTTTTACTTTAATTACAAATTCTCCTTTTTCATCTTTAGGTTCTACAAAGGTAGGGGCAATGATGTCTCTTTCGCAGAATGGAGAATGCTCTAAAAGTTGTCCGAATTCATTCCGGTATCTCTTGGGAGTATAGATGGGAGAGTGGCTTTCCAATACAAAGAAAACGGTATCTTCCGATGCCAGTTCTACCTGATAGATAGTGCCTCTGGGAATAATCAGGTAATCACCGGTAACAAATTCCAGGTTTCCAACAAAGGTTTTTAAGATTCCTGTTCCCTGATGAACGAATAAAAGCTCGTCACATTCTGCATTTTTATAGAAATAATCCATCGATTTTCTGGGTTTTGCCAATCCCATTTTAAGGTCATTGTTTACCAAAAGGATTTTGCGGCTGTCCAGAAAGTCATCTTCAGGAGTGACATTCATCCCTTTGAACATTCTTGGAGTGATGTTTTTTTTCTACAGCAATTTTAGGTGTTACATCTTTCGGCTGTCCAATCGATTTGATCTGTGTAGGACGGTGAATATGGTATAGCAGAGAAGAGATACCGTGAAAGCCTTCTGTACCAAAAAGCTGTTCATAGTAAAATTGATCTTCCGGAGACTTAAAGATAGTGTGTCTTTTTTGTGGGATGTTTCCCGCTAGATGATATCTCATTTTACTTTTATATGTAGTTTCTCAAATTTAGTCATTTTTCACGAATTGACTGTACCAATATTCTATCATTGTGTTTTGTGTTTTAAAAATAATTGTTAGATTTGTCTAATAATTTTAATTTCATGAAGCGAATATTATTTTCTATTATTTTTTTATCGTCGTATTGTTTTTCACAAGAAACGGATAGTTTACGTCAGAATCTGGATACAAAACTTGATTCTGCAAGAGTTGTCCCGGAAGACATCAAGACGGGTAATATTGATGATGTGGTGGTTACCGGAACCATAAAACCGGTCAGCAGATCAAAAAGTCCTGTAGCGGTAGAGATCTACAGCCAAAAGTTTTTCCAGAAAAACCCTACTCCGAGTATTTTTGAAGCTATTGCGATGGTGAATGGTGTAAAACCTCAGCTTAACTGTTCGGTTTGTAACACCGGGGATATCCATATCAATGGACTGGAAGGTCCTTATACGATGATTCTGATCGACGGAATGCCCATTGTAAGTTCTCTTTCCACAGTATATGGCTTAAGCGGAATTCCTAATAGCCTGGTGGAAAGAATTGAAGTGGTAAAAGGCCCTGCTTCTTCTATTTATGGCTCGGAAGCTATGGGAGGAGTGATCAATATTATTACCAAAAATGCGCTGACAGCTCCTAAACTGAGTGTTGATCTGATGACAAGTACGTGGGCTGAAAATAATCTTGATCTTTCCACCAAGTTCAATGTAGGGAAAAAAGCCGCGTCATTATTAAGCTTAAATTATTTCAGCTTTCAGGAAAGGGTAGACCAGAATAAAGATAACTTCACGGATGCTGCTTTACAAAGCAGAATTTCTGTTTTCAATAAATGGAATTTCCAGCGAAAAGCTAGCCGGCAGGCAAGTTTCGCGATGAGGTACCTGTATGAAGACCGTTTCGGTGGAGAAATGCAATGGAACAAATCTTTCAGGGGAAGTGATGAAGTGTATGGTGAAAGCATTTATACCAACAGAGCAGAAATTTTCGGATTGTACGAATGGCCAATGAAAGAACATATCGTAACCCAGTTTTCCTATAATTACCATGACCAGAATTCTTTTTATGGAGCCAACCCGTTCAATGCCCTTCAAAAAGTAGCTTTTGTACAGACGTATTGGGATAGAAGCTTTGGTAAGCATGATATGACAGCCGGACTTACTTTTAAAAGAACTTTCTATGATGACAATACCCCCGGAACCTTAGCGGCTGACGGGGTGACCAACGCTCCTATGAAGTCACCGATATGGGGAGCATTTGTCCAGGATCAATGGGAGATTAATGATAAAAATACTTTATTGCTAGGCTACCGGTATGATTATGACAAAGTTCATCATTCCGTACACTCGCCGAGGCTGGCATGGAAATTTTCGCCTAATCCTTACCATACATTGCGTTTCAATTTCGGAACAGGGTTCAGGGTGGTGAATTTATTTACAGAAGACCATGCCGCTTTAACGGGATCGCGTGAAGTGGTGGTAAAATCAGATCTGCAGCCTGAAAGATCTGTTAACGGAAACCTGAATTACATTTGGAAAATTCCTGTGGGAACACGTATGCTGCACTTAGATGCTTCTGCATTTTATACCTATTTCAGCAATAAGATTGTAGGCGATTTTGATTCTGACCCCAATAAAATAATATATGATAACCTTCACGGATACGGTATTTCCAGAGGTGCTTCGTTAAATGTAGATTTTACTTTTCAGTTTCCTTTGAGTGTTAACCTGGGAGTAACCTATCTTGATGTATATCAGAAATACGATAATGAAAATCAAAAAAACGCAACAGCTGCATGCACCAAAGTGGAGTGGTACCTATAATTTAACCTATAAATTTCCGAATAACCTGACTGTTGACTTTACCGGGCAGTTTTACGGACCCATGAGGCTTCCCGTTTTGCCCAATGATTATCGTCCGGAATATTCGCCATTTTATTCACTGGCCAATATCCAGGTTTCAAAGAGTTTCAAATCCGGATTTGAAGTGTATTGCGGTGTGAAAAATTTATTCAACTTTACACCTGAAAATCCTCTGATGAGACCCTTTGACCCGTTTGATAAATACGTTGATGATCCGATCAGCAATCCCAACCACTATACTTTCGATACAGCATATGGTTACGCTCCAATGCAGCGTATCAGAGGATTCCTGGGAGTAAAGTATACACTGAGATGAGAACTTTTGCTTTATTTTTAATGTTAGTGCCTTGTTTTTACCTGTCTCAGATAAAGACAGGCACTTTTTCGGAAATGGAGACTTTGCAGAAAGAAAATTCAAAACCTGTGATTATTCACCTGTACACAGATTGGTGTGCCATCTGCAAAATTGAATTTTTCCGATTGAATAAAGATAAAAACCTGGTCGGAATGATTAATGATCATTTTTATTTTGTCCATTTTGAACCGGAGAAAACGAAGGAGAAAATACATTTCCAGGGGGAGGATTTTTATTATTTATCCAACGGAAATTCCGGGATTCATGAGCTGGCATTGGCTTTATCAAGGAATAAAAATCAACCGGTATATCCGTTATGGATATTTCTGGATAAAAACCGGAACTTAGTTTATTATCAGGAAGGTCAGATGACTCCCGAACAAATGAGGCAAAAACTGTTGGAATTTTTTGCTTTGTAAATATCACCTGCAAAAATACAATGTTTCTTTGATATTCTTTAATTCTACGGCCTTAGCCAAAACTTAAAATTCCATTTATGAATAGACTTTTTTACTGCAGATCTTTGGTAATATCAGATTTTCATATTATCCTGTAACGATGTATTTTGATAATTTGTTCATGTTTAATGTTTCATGACGAGTTTGTGTCCATAAGTCTGATTATTTTTTAGAAGGGCATGGGCCTTTAGAACGGTATCCAGAGAAAGGGAGCCTATTACTTTATGCTGAGGTGGGAGAATCGTTCCTGTTTCGATGAGACTTTTCAGTTCATGTAAACCGTTTTGATAATAATCATATTTTTTAATCATGGTGTAGGTATAATTGGAGATGTTCATGATGAGGGAGCCTTTATTGAAAAGTATTTCATGAGCGTCTGCAGTAAGCAGGGCGGTTACATCTACATAAGTGCCATTGACTTTTAAAGCTTTTGCAACTACTTCTGCCATATAGTTCCCCACCAGATCAACTCCAATATCAAAAAGGCGGTTGTTATTGGCCTTTATAAGAGTTTCAACAAGATTTTCCTGTTTATAATTGATGATTTGGTGATCCTTTACTCCCACATTGAGAAGCATTTGCCTGTTTTCTTCACTTCCTACAGTGACAATGAAATGCTGGATATGATGAGCCAGTAAAATTTTGACAAAAAAGGATCCAACACCTCCGGCTGCACCCGTTATCAGAATGGTTTGTTCCGGTTGCCATTGCAAACGGTGAAAAATCTGTAAAGAAGTAAGCCCTGCAGAAGGAATTGCAGCGGACTGCTCAAAGGAAGTGTTTTTCGGTTTGAGGGAAACAATGGCTTCCGGAACAGAGATGTATTCTGCATAGGTACCATTGCTTCCCATTGAGCCGCTGCCACAGAATACTTCATCACCGACATTAAATTGAGTAACATCAGTTCCTTTTTCTACAACTATCCCGGATAATTCCCGCCCTAATATGGGAGAACTGATTAATTTTCTTTCCAGCTCATTTTCCAGCATCTGATAATCGATAGGGTTGAAACCACTTGCTTTGATCTGGATTAGTACTTCATTATTGTTGACTTGAGGCTTTTCAGTAAAACCATCTTCAAGCTGAAAATTTTTATTTAAAATTACGGCTTTCATATTGCTATTTTGATGTACAAATGTAAAGTGGAAATAGTTTATATTTGTTACTAGTTAACAATTGGTAACTGGTTACCTTGATGAAACTATTATGGCAAAAATTATTGAAAACGGAACTGAAAGAGAAGCAACCTGCACTGAGGAATTATTCGCAATGCGTGATAGTCTTGATGTGTTGGGCGGAAAATGGAAGTTAATGATTCTGCGGTATTTGACGAACAGAACAGATCAGCAGATTCATTTTAAAAAACTGGAACGTGGAATTGAGGGGATTTCCGCCAAAATGCTGAGTAAAGAACTGAAAGAGCTGGAAATGAATCTTTTGATTACAAGAACAATTCAGGATACAAAACCGATTACAGTTACTTATGCGGTTACTGAATACGGAAAATCGGTGCTTCCGGTAACCGAAATGCTGGTGAACTGGGGATTACTTCATAGAGAGAAGATCAAAGCTTCAATGGGTTAATATAAAATCCTGCACCTTAAAAACGTATCGAAAAAAGTTCGCATCTAAGCGTTTCAGCAAAATTTCGACAAACTATTTCAGTATAACAGCAAGAATAGCCAATATTGCAGGTAATGCCTGAACAAAAAATATTTTCTTGGTAGAGGAAATTGCCCCATAAGTACCAGCCACCGCTACGCAGCCTAAGAAGAATAAAGCCACATTGTCCTGCCATTGCGGATCTTTGATCAGAAAAGACCAGATTAGCCCGGCAGCCAGAAAACCATTGTATAATCCCTGATTGGCAGCCAAACCTTTTGTCGGCTTGAACATTTCTGCTGGCAGCGCAGCTTTGAAAACTTCTTTTCCTTTGGTTTCCCACGCAAACATTTCCATCCAGAGAATATACAGGTGTTCCAGTGCAACTACAGCGATCAGAATTTTGGCAATAACTTCCATGATTTACTATTTATGATTGTAAAACTAAAAAAATAAAGTTAAGTTTGAGTATTCAATTCTCAAGATGGATAACTTTAAGGCACATTTAAATAAATTTATTACCGTAACTGATGAAGAATACGTTTCAATTTTTTCATTTTTTGAAGTATCAAAAGTGAAAAAGAAGCAAAATCTGATGCTGGAAGGCGAGATTTGCAAAAATATGTATTTTGTGGTGGAAGGATGTCTTAGAAAATACTTTATTAATGAACGAGGAGTAGAACACACGACCCAGTTTGCGATTGAAAAACTGGTGGATTACTGACACGTTTGCCTATGAGAGACAGTTAAAGACGGATTTCAACATTCAGTCTGTAGAAAAATCCACTATCCTTGTCATAGATTTTAAAAGCCAGGAATTATTACTTAAGCAACATCCTGTTATGGAAAAATATTTCAGGATTATTTACCAGAGGGCCTATGCGGCATCTGAAAGGAAACTTCGTTATCTGTCTGAATATTCACGGGAAGAACTGTATGTTCATTTCAGTACGCTTTATCCATGGTTTATTCAGCGGATTCCTCAATATCTTATCGCGTCATTTCTTGGTTTTACTCCGGAATATTTAAGTGAAATCAAGGCAAAATTACGTTCTTAAACCAGTTTAAGTTTTTTACGGACCGGATATCGCAAATTTGTCATGTAATTAAAAGCTAATGCAATGACAGATAAACAAAATCAATTTCCACAGCTGTTTCTGAGATTGGCTCTTTCAGTAACCATACTTTCTGCAGTGGCAGACCGGTTTGGATGGTGGAGCAAAGAAAATTCATCATGGGGGAATATGGCCAGCTTTAAAGAATATACCAGGCAACTGACTTTTTTTCTTCCGGAAAACTTAAGCACTTTTTCAGCATATGCCGCTACTTTTTTGGAAATACTTTTTCCATTGATGCTGATCATAGGATATAAAACTAAGGTAGCAGCGTACGGAACCGGTTTTTTATTATTGATTTTTGCTGTTTCAATGACGCTTGCATCGGGTTTGAAAGCTCCGCTCAATTATTCGGTTTGGGTAGGAAGTGCTTCAGCTTTTTTATTGGCTGTACAACGCCATTATTCTTTTAGTATTGATCAATTAAACCAAAAATAATATCATTATGAGCGCAAGATTAAATATTGCAACAGTAGATTCAGCTGCTTACAAAGCAATGCTGGGATTAGAAGGATATCTTCAGACTATTTCTTTAAATCACATTCAGAAAGAATTAATCAAAATCAGGGCTTCACAGATTAATAAATGTGCATTCTGTCTTGATATGCATACGAAAGATGCCTTAAAATACGGGGAAAATCCTCAAAGAATCTTTATTTTAGATGGTTGGAGAGAAGCGAAAGAATTTTTTACAGAAGATGAGCAGGTACTTTTGGCCATGACAGAAGAAATTACGTTAATCAGCCATGAAGGCCTTACCGAGGAAACATTTCAAAAAGCAAAAGCCATTTTTGACGATAATCAGATCGCGCAGATCATTATGGCTATTGTGACCATTAATGCATGGAACAGGATTGCGATAAGTACCCATACTCCTATCGAAAAATAATGACGAAGGAGGAGAAAATAATATAATGGCTTAAATATGCTATAAAAAGGCTCTTCAACATTGAAAAGCCTTTTTATAGCATTACAGAGCTCAATTAAAAACCTCCGTTGGTATTAATTCTAAAAATAAATCTTAATGGGTAATTATTAAGTTTGTTTTTATGGAGGTTGTTTTGGCATTTTTGCTCTTCATTTACGGATTCTTTCTTTTGAATGGTCCTTGAGCAGCTATAATTTCAAGATTGGTTCCATCAGGATCCTGGAAGTAAGCTACAGCAGTTCCATATCCGGATTTTAATCCGTCTGCTTCTTCGAATACGATTGGTTCTCCATCAGGTTCTACACCGATTTCATTTAACCTCTGCATCGCTTCGTCGATATTGTCTACTTCAAAACAAAGGTGCATGGCACTGATCTGGTTATTGGAGTAAGCAGCCTGTTCAGATTCTGGGATGACGTATTCCAGGATATCTAGATTGAGATTATCCAGACGGAGATTGGCAAATTTTATTTTAGTGTCAGTCAGGCCTTGGGTTTTGGCCATTCTTTCTCCACCGATGACATCAATATTGGAAACTTTAGTTCCTGTTAATGCTTCGTAAAAGGCAATAGATTTCTCTAAATTCTTTACAGTAATTCCAACGTGATTAGCACGTGTGAATCCTTTTGTTGTATTTTCCATTGTTTAAATTTTGTAATTATTTAAATTAACATACTGCAGATTTGCAATACACGACTTCAACTTTCTTCTTCTTCTTCATAGTCTGGTAATCATTAAAAACAAAAGCTGAAAGTTATCAATCACCTTATACTACTTCCATCCTCCAGCTTCTATATTAAATCTCGCTTAAAGCAGCATTGATGAAATTCAATTCTTCCTGAGAAAGGTTGATGTCCATTGCTTTTGCATTTTCGATAGCTTGCTGGGCATTTCTTGCCCCTGCCAATACTACTGTAATTGCCGGTTGCAGGGTAGTCCATTTTAATACCAGCTGAGAAAGACTGGCTCCTTTTTCCTGTGCGATAGGTTCAATTTTTTCCAAGAACGTTTTTACTTTATTCAAATCAAATTGAGAAAAATATCCGTTTCTGTGGTCGTTATCCTTTAATTGGGTTTCTCTGAAATATTTACCGGTTAAAAGACCTCTTTCCATAGGGCTGTACACGATGATTCCTGAATTGTTCTCCAAAGAATAAGGAACAAGATCATTTTCGATCGCACGGTTCAGCATGCTGTAAGAAACCTGGTTGCTGGCAAGCTTTAAAGTCCTGTTAGCTTCTTCCATTTGAGACACGCTGTAATTGCTTACTCCTGCTGCACGAATTTTTCCCTGCTGGACCAGTAATTCCATGGCTTCCATTGTTTCGCAGATAGGAGTTGTGCTGTCTGGCCAGTGAAGTTGTAAAAGGTCAATATAATCTGTTCCCAATCTTTGTAAACTTTCCTCAACTTCTTTAATGATGTTTTCTTTGGATGCGAATTTATATACAGGAATTGTTTTTCCCTCATCTTCCGCATCAAAGAAAAATTCTCCTTTTCCGTTGTTGCTTCCATCCCATACCAAACCAAACTTTGTTAACAGCTGGATTTTTGAACGGTCCTTTCCTTTGATAGCTTCACCAATCATTTCCTCGCTCAGCCCGAAACCATAGAATGGTGCGGTATCGATAGAAGTTACTCCATGGTCCAATGATGCGTGAATAGAGTTGATAGAATCCTGCTTTTCATTACCACCCCACATGTTTCCGCCGATAGCAAAAGCACCATGTGTGATTGTCGATAATTCCAAATCTGTATTTCCTAATTTTCTATATTCCATTTTGTTTGTATTGTTATTTATTTAAAAACCCCGTCAAATCTTCGATTTGCCACCCCTCCAGAGGAGGTAATTGTTGCATCAATTGACTTTGGGGGCGGTTATTTGTTATTTAATTCCTTTAAAATTGCTTCTCCAACACTCTTTGCTGACTGGGGATTCTGTCCTGTAATCACTCTTTGATCTGCTACTACATGATTTTGCCAAAGCCCTGATTTTTCAAATTCTGCTCCTCTTTCTTTCAGCTTGTCCTCTAATAAAAAAGGAACAACATCTGTTAATTTTACTTCAGCCTCCTCTTCGTTGGTGAAAGCATTGATCTTTTTCCCGTCAACCAGGTATTTCCCATTCTTCAGTTTGATATTCACGAGTCCTGCTGGGCCATGGCATACACCTGCTACTATTCCTCCGTTTTCATAAATTTTTGAGGCGATGTCAGCCAGTTCTTTATTGTCTGCAAAATCCCACATAGCTCCATGACCTCCTGCGTAAAAGATTGCAGAATATTCTTTTGGGTTCACCTGGAATGGCGTCATCGAATGATCAATTCTGTTTTTGTATTCTTTATTTTCCCAGAACTCCTTATTTACAGGATCTTTCAGGTCAAACCCATCTACAGGAGGAGTACCGCCCTTTGGGCTTACAAAGTCAATTTCATAACCTGCTTTGTGAAGGACTTCCCAGGGATGGGAAACTTCTCCGAGGTAATATCCTGTATCTTCGCCTGTACTTCCTTTTTTGTCATGACTGGTTACGACGAATAAAATTTTCTTTTTCATATTCTTTGAATTTTGGGTTTGTGCCTGTACGGATCCTATTGTAAATATGGCAAGCATGAAAAGCGCTAATTTTTTCATCATGAAATAATATAGGTAGTATAAATATGTGGTTTTTCCTGAAGTTTTTCATCTACCAGAGCTCCAAAAGCCTGGATGTAAGGCTGTTGATTATGATACTCCAATCCTTCTTTGCTTTTCCAGATTTCATAGAAAACGAACTGGTTTTTGTCTTCAGTTCCCTGATGAAGGCTGTAAAGTTCACAGGCTTCTTCTTTTCTCGTCTCTTTTACCATATTCTGAAGAACTTCCAATACTTCTGCCTGGTGTTCTTCTTTGGCTTTTATAATGGCTGTAAGGTATATTTTCATTATTAAATAAAATTTTTAATTTTTGTCAAGAAGTTTCTATACGATGCTACCACCTATATATCCGGTGATACCTGTGACCAGTATTTTTTTCATGATGCCAATTCCTGTTTTAATTCTTTTTCAAATACGGATCTCACATGTTCTCTATACAGTTTCATATCACGTTCTATATTGGCATTCTTTTCTACATCATGGAAGTGAAAGCTTTCCATTTTTTCTAAAGAAACAAAAGCGTTCATTCTATGGAAACCAAATAAAGGTCCGTCATCTACACTTCTTTCACTGAAGAATTCACCGGGAAATGTAAAGGCTGTTGCAGGGGCATTCCAGCTTGTGGTAAGCATATATTTTCTTCCACCGAGCATTCCTCCTGTACCGTAATTGATCTCAGGATTGGCAGCATTTCTACCGTCACTCATGTAAATTCCTTTGGCGTGGCCAGCCGTGAAAACTTCATCGATGTATTTTTTCAATCCGTTCGGAAGCTGGAACCACCAGATAGGAGTGTGGTAAATAATATAATCTGCCCAGACAAACTTCTGCACTTCTTCATATTTGTCGTAACTTTCACTTACATTGGTAACCTTTACTTCCAGGTTATCGAATTCTTTAAGAACTGCTAATGTATTTTCTGCAATAGTCTGATTATATTTTCCTCCGGAATGTCCGAAATTTTGTCCGCCGTTGATGATTAATACTTTTTTCATTTTTTTTATGATTGTTAAATTTTACTTCGCAAAGTTACGATGACTTATGGTATAATAGAAATAATATAAATTATAATAAAGTATTATAATATTTATAGTTTGTTTGTTGCGATTCAAAAAGTTGCTTGTTGCGGGTCCTATATTTCTTGATTTTCGGTCTGATTTTCTGAGGTATAATCCCCTGAACTATGATGAAGAAATTGTTATTCCTGAATTCATATAATTACCTTATTCGGATTATTATGTAGCTGAAATAATATTAATATTATAATTATTTTGTAATTTTGCATTATAATAGTAATAATTAAGCCATGGTTAATTTAGAATGGTACCGTACTTTTAAAGCGATATATAAAACCGGGACATTGACAGGGGCTGCGGATGCTTTATTTATATCACAGCCGGGAGTAAGCCTGCATCTGAGCTCATTGGAAGCTTATGTAGGGTATAAACTGTTTGACAGAACGGGCAGAAAAATGATCCCGACAGAGCGTGGAAAAGTATTATTCAATGCGGTTGCCGAGCCTATTGCCAAACTTGAAGATGTAGAGAAGAATTTTCAGAAGTCTACCGAGAAACATACTCCTACCATCAGTGTTGGAATGTGTTTTGAGACTTTTCAGACTACATTGGAACAATATGTTTCTACATTGCCTTTTAACCTGATTATCAGCTTCGGAGAATATCCTGAAATGCTGGATCAGCTGGATAAAGGTATATTAGATCTTATTATCACGCCTAAAAAGGGTTCTTCCCCCAATATAGAACATGAAGCTTTCTCTTCGGAACAAATCATTCTGGTAGGAGGAAAAGATATTGATACCGCTGCTTTCAATAAAATATTGAAAACAAAAGACGCAGAACAGATTGAGAATTGGCTGAAGAATGAAAAATGGTATGGAACTACCGGTGATATGGAGCATCTTTTTCAGTTCTGGACCTTGAATTTTGGACATAAACCGAATTTCCGTCCGAATTATATTGTTCCTAATCTAAATTCTATTATCCGCTGTCTGAAAGGAGGGGCCGGCCTGGCCGTTGTTCCTGATTTTCTATGCAAAAATGAAATCGAAAGCGGTGAAGTAAAACTGATCTGGGAAGGAAAAAGAAAGCTGGAAAATACACTTTATTTCGGATGCCGGAAAAAGACCAATTACCAAACAGAAATAGACCATATCAAAGATCTATTCCGAAAGGTGATGGGTAAGTAAAATCATGTCTTGCATCTGCAAACCGTTTTCATAAATGGGATCAGGATAATTTTCAATAAAAAAATTTTTACGGATACCTGTTTTCATGAAGCCATTTTTCTCATAAAACCTGATCTGTTGGAAACCTGTATCCGATGTTCCGACAGTCAGGAGTTTATAGTGATTTTTCTTAGCAATTTCTTTTGCTTTATTTATTAATATGCTACCAATACCTTTGCTCCTGTAGCTTTCAATAACAGCTATATTTTTAATTTCCAATTCTGCATCAGAATGTTTGTACAGGGCCATTACAGCAATATCCTGCTGGCTGTCATTGAAAAGATAGATATCGGATTTGAAGATATACCGGTTTATGGCTTCTGTAGTCTCGTCTGCCAATAAAAGTAAACCGTATGGAATCTTTGAATGGGCATCAATTTTTTTAAAGGTGAAATTCTCCATTACAAGCTCATATGAATTAATGGATAATCTTTACCGAAGCCATCTTTTTCCGATCTTCCTGTTTTTTTGAAACCCATTTTTTCATAAAAGCCGATCGCCTGTGGATTTTGTTCGTTAACATCCACTTTGGTAAGCCCTGTTTTCTCTTTCATAAATTGATAAATTGCTTTTCCATATCCCTTTCCACGGGTATCATTATGAATGAAAAGCATTTCCAGATTGTCGTCAGAAACAGAAGCAAACCCTTTAGCCTCATCATTTTCAGTAATTAAATAAACTTCCAGATGGGGAAGATAGTCTTTGGGAATTACTTCTTTGAAATAATTAAAATCCTCTTCAGCAAGAAAATCATGGGTAGCTTTTACTGCCGATTCCCATATTTCCATAATTCTTGGGTAGTCCTCAGCCTTTGCAAGCCTGATATGTTGTGACATGATTTGAAATTTATACAAAAATAGGAAAAATAGGGAATGAACTAGAAGTTACAGCCGTCACAAATATTTTTATTATTTCCTGTTTTTTGGGGAAAACCACAGGGCGCAAGGATGATCATAACAATGAATATTTAGGCAAGAAATTAAAATTTTCAGCAAATATATTTGAGCCATTCGTACTTACATCCAATAACGGTTGTACAAAAACAGTAAAAATTGGTAAGCCGGCATTTCAATTTTTTGTCGCAAATTTGTTTAATCACTTTATATTAATAACTAAAATCAAGACTTATGCAAAAGAAAATCTATGCAGGACAGCCTGTGGTCACTTTAAATAATGGAATTGATATTCCGGCGTTAGGATTCGGAGTATGGCAGATGGAAGACCTGCAAGAATGTGAAAAAGCTGTAGTTAAGGCCATACAGACGGGATACAGAATGATTGATACTGCTGCTATTTATCAGAATGAGACCGCGGTAGGAGCAGCTGTAAAAAACAGTGGGGTAGACAGGGATGAGCTGTTTATCACTTCAAAAGTATGGGTTCAGGATCACGGATATGAAAAAACAAAAAGTGCCTTTCAAAGAACCCTGAACAGATTGCAGATGGATTATCTTGATATGTATCTTATCCATTGGCCTTACGGGGATTTTACGGGAACATGGAAAGCCATGGAGGAATTGTATCAGGAAGGAAAGATCAAAGCAATCGGGGTTTGTAATTTTACGATGGAGAAGCTGGAAGAATTAAAACTCCATTCAACAGTTGTACCGGTAATCAATCAGATTGAATTACATCCGGTATTCCAACAGAAAGAGCTACAGGTATATAACAGGAAAAATAACATCATCACCCAGCCATGGAGCCCGTTAGGGAACGGCAATGCCAACCTTTTAAATAATATGGAACTGAAAAGAATAGCAGAAAAGCACGGTAAAACTGTTGCGCAGGTGATTTTAAGATGGCATTTACAGGAAGGATTTGTAGTTATCCCCAAATCAGTAACACCGTCAAGAATTGAAGAAAACTTTAATGTATTTGATTTCAGATTGACAGAAGATGAAATGAATGTTGTCCGTTCTTTAGATACAGGAAAAAGATTATTCTTTGATCCGAAAGATCCGGAATGGGAACAGAAAATGCTAAACTCTGTAGCAGATATTTAAAGCCGATTAAATAACGTCAGTTTGGAATAAGGGTTCTAATTTAATTAGATTTGAAGATGGGAGCTGGAAGATGGAAGTTACGAGGGGGCATAAAGAATAACCACTCGTCTGCTTTTATCTTCTTTACAATAAAATTAATGATGTTGTTGATTGCCGGTAATGATAACTGAAAATAGTTTCCATCCTTTATACTTGTATACTTGCTTCTTAGCCCGGATTCAGTTAAATAATCTCCCGCAGACTTTACAGATAACGATCCGGATTTTGAATCGGTGAAATTTGTGAGATCTTTGGAAATTACTTTTTGTAATGAGGAATATCATACGGAGTTGAAAGAGAAGTATTCTTATTTTTTTGTACCTTTTAATTAAAATATATTTTTATGTTCTGGCCGGATACAATCAGTAAAAAAATTAGGGATAGAATATCCTGTCATTCAGGCTCCCATGTTTGGAGTGAGTACCGTACAGATGGTTGCTGCAGCAACTCGCGCAGGCTGTCTGGGTTCTTTGGCATTGGCAGATCTTTCAGCTGAAGAATCTATTAAGCTGATCAGAGAGACAAGAAAACTAACCGATAAGCCTTTTGCAGCTAATATCTTTGTACATCACATTCCTGAAATAACAGAGCCTTTAAGATTAAAATTTATTAAAACCAGACAATTTTTAAAACAGCTGGCAAAAGACAATGACATTGAAGTAAACTTTCCTGATCTGGAAGACCTTAATGTGAGATCCTATCATGAACTCGTAGATGTGGTCATTAAAGAAAACTGTAAAATTTTAAGCTTTACTTTTGGGAATCTGGATGATCAGAGTATTCAGAAGCTGAAAGAAAACGGGGTAACATTAATTGGTACATGTACTTCTGTAAATGAAGCGCTACTATTAGAAAAATCAGGAATTGATATCATCTGTGTCCAGGGGATAGAAGCCGGCGGTCACAGAGGAACTTTTGATCCGGAGCATGTTCTGCAGATTGGAGGATTATCTTTATTATCGCAGGTTTACGATCACGTAAAGGTTCCGCTGATCTATGCTGGTGGAATTTATAACGGGAAAACCCTTCAGGCGGTAAAGGATCTGGGGGCACAGGGATTTCAGGTGGGAAATCTTCTCTTGGCTTCCTGCGAAAGTGCCTTGCAGCCTTTTGAAAAGGAAAGGCTTAAAAAAGCAAAAGAGGACGAAATTATGTTGACGAAAAGCTTCTCAGGCAGATATGCGAGAGGAGTTAAAAACAAATATATTGAAGCAGTTGAAGATTCGGAATATATCTTACCTTACCCTTATCAGAATAAACTGACCAATGCATTGCGTAAAGCTGCCAAATCTAAACAAAATGCAGATTTTGTAGGAATCTGGATAGGACAGTCTTTGCATGATTACAGTGAACTTTCTGCTGAGGAAATTCTGAAAAATCTCATATTTCAGGTAGAGGGAATGAAATGAAATTGTAGGATCTTTGGGACTTCAGCAGCTTATTTTTTATGCACCTGATCCTACAATATCCGATAAAATAAAAATTCCTTTCGTAAGTTGAAAGGAATTTTGTTTTATATAAAATTTATAAATTCAATTATTTCGTCAGATCCAGGCCGCCAAAGTTTCCTGAGCTCATCATCAGATAAACGCCATTGGTTTTATCTAGTGTATTCCAATAGGCATGCAGGTCTTCTGCATTGGTGAAAACTTTCAGGTTTTCATTCTTGAATTTTTCTTTAATAAAATCCGGAGATATAGGTTCCATTCTTTTGATTTTTAGGGCATCTTCAGAGTAGAAAACAATTGCTTCATCCAAACCATCCATGGCATGGTCATACTGCTCAAGAAAAGCAGGATTCAGGCTGGAATAGGTGTGGAGCTCAAGGAATCCGTACTTTTTCTCATTCTTAAACTGTTCGTTGAATGCCTTTACAGCTGCTTTTACCTTACTTGGCGCATGGGCAAAGTCTTTATAAAGAGTTCCTTTATCTTCTCTGTCTACTTTTTCAAGACGCTTTGAAGCTCCCTTAAAGCTCATAATGGCTTCGTAAAAATCCTCATCCATGATTCCTAATTGCTGACAGATATGTCTTGCTCCTTCAAGGTTCAACAGATTGTGGGCTCCAAAAACAGAAAGAGGAACATCTCCCATCTCGGTTTTTAAATATACTTTTCCATTGCTTATCTCATATTCCGGAGTTTTGTAAGGGATTTTTCTGAAATAATTTTCAGCATTTTCCACTACTTTTACCACTTCCGGATCTTCTTCGTTATACACCAGAACTCCGCCGGCGGTAATGCTCGCTACAAACTTTCTGAATTGTTCTATATATTCATCAAATGTTTTGAAAACATTGATATGATCCCATGCAATACCGCTCATTAAAGCAATATTGGGCTGGTATAAGAGAAACTTGGAACGCAGATCGATAGGGGAAGAAAGATATTCGTCACCTTCCAATACCATGAAATCATTGTCCTGGGTCAGTTTTACCATACAGTCAAAACCTTCCAGCTGTGCACCCACCATAAAGTCTACATCCTTTTGGTGAAAGTTCAAGACATGAAGGATCATTGAGGTAATGGTCGTTTTACCATGCGAGCCTGCAATTACAACCCGGGTTTTATTTTTGGATTGTTCGTAAAGGAATTCAGGATAAGAGTAAATTTTCAACCCAAGTTCTTTTGCTCTTGCTAATTCAGGATTATCCTGGTGTGCATGCATTCCGAGGATTACCGCATCAATATCCGGAGTGATTTTTTCAGGAAACCAACCCATTTCCTGAGGCAATATTCCTTTTTTCTCCAATCTGGATTTTGAGGGTTCAAAGATCGCATCATCTGAACCTGTAACCTGATATCCTTTATCTTTTAAAGCAATGGCAAGATTGTGCATGGCGCTTCCGCCAATAGCGATGAAGTGGGTTTTCAATGTATTTACTGTTTTTTTACATTAGTATTAATAATCTCCTGGAATGCTCCAAGAATATTATCCCAATTGGTCTGGTAATTGGGAATAATCATGCTGGCATCTGTTTTACTTCCTTCATTAGGACCTTTCTTAACGTTAATAGAAGTAGAAATATTATCGTAAAGTTTTTTATGGTCCTCCTGTATTCTTCTGAAATTATTCTGAGAAAGGACCTGATCCAGTTTCTTTAAATCTTCATTGGAAATTTTAAAATCCTGTTTGTACTTTTTCCCCTGGCCTTCAAAAGAATAATGTACGTTGTTACCTTTTATAAGAAGATTTTCATATACCGGGGCATAACCACCACTTTTCGAATAGCTGATATCAAAATCCGAATATACTTTTTGGCTATTGCATGAAACTAATACTATGATGGCGAATAAAATTCCTATTATTCTGTTCATAATTTAACTTTAATTATTAGGGTCTTTTTGTTCTAATTTTTTAGCTTTAAGTTCTTCATCATAGGTGTGTAAAACATTGAAATCCTCAGTCTGCTCAATAGCGGTCATAATTTTTAGCAGGATTTCCGGTGCCTTTTCATTATCGTAATCAATATCTAAAGGTGCTTTGAATTCCATGGTAGGCTTTACTCCGGTTACTTTTACACGGAGTCCTTTTTTATCAAAGGCCCTTCTGAATCCGTTTATTTTGATCGGAATTACGATCGGGCGTTGGTTTTTTACTAATTTGGCTGTTCCCCGTCTTCCCTGTGCAAAAGCTGATGTGGTTCCCTGAGGGAAAGTGGCTACCCAGCCATTGTCCAGAGCCTTCATAATATTGTCAACTTCACTCATATCTACCAGTCTGTTGACATTTTTACCTTCTGACCGCCAGGTCCGTTTTACCGTTACCGCTCCTGCAATTTTAAAAATTTTAGGGAGGATTCCCTTATTCATGGTTTCTTCGGCCGCTACATAATAGAAATCGATCTTGGGATTAAGTAAGTAGATCGGATTCTTGATGGTGTTTAAGTATCCGTTATTTACTGCACAGAAAGCGTGATACATGGCTGCTACATCTGCAAAGTAGGTTTGATGATTGGATACAAAAAGCACATTGGAATCCGGTAGATCCACAAGATGTTCTGTGCCGGTTATTTTTAGTTTATTAAAGCCATTGAACCTTCTGTAGGATACCAATCCTAAAATAAAAATAACCAACCTTTTTAAAAAATAAGGTGTTCCGAATGCATCGGTGAAAATATTTTTCTTCGCCATCTCTCAATTAAACACGGTAGTGCAAAGTTACATATTTTTCAGCAACTGGCTGAATTCACTTAATATCATTGCTGTGGCTCCCCATATGATATACCCGTTGAAATTAATGACCGGTACTTCTTTACCTCCCGCACTCGGCAGAGCCATGATTTCAGGAGTATCCGACAGGTTCAGGAAGGACGTGACAGGGAATTCAATCACTTCTACCGCTTCAGTTTGCTGAAGGATAAAAAAAGGGTTTTTCGCGGTATATGAAATGTAAGGATATACATAAAAATTGCTTGGCGGGATATATATCGGGGACATCTCCCGGATAATCCTTACATAGTGTTTGTCTATCCCAATTTCTTCGGATGTTTCACGGATCGCTGTTTCTGCAAAATCCCGGTCCATTTCCTCACGTTTTCCGCCAGGAAGGGAAATCTGGCCGCTGTGTCTGTCGTGCTCATTAATGGTTCTCTGGATCAAAGGAAAATACCATTCGTTGTCTTTTAAATACAATACGATGTTGACTGCTGCAAATTTTGGATTTTTTGCCAATACCTCTTCATAGGTAAAAACGGGACGATAGGGAGGCGAGAATATTCCGTGGGCATGCTCGCCGGGAAGCTCTATGCTTTTTATTTTTCTCAATAAATCTTTTCCAAAATTTTCCATAGCTCAAATTTAACAATATATCTTGAAGAAACAGGAGTCTTAACATTAATTAACCAATATGGAAAGGGAATCGGAGCATAAATCAGATTTGAATTTAACTGTAGTTTTTAGCGTTTTTCTCGCCGGAGTATACTACTTATGCTTGTTCCCATTTTAATCGTGGGCATATGTTTAATGGAAAAGTTGACAGAGTTGGCAATAAAGCAAAATTGATTGGCTTTGTGATGAAGCTGTTTTGCCTGCTCCATCATAGATTCCTCTGTCACTGTTACCACCGGATGCAGGGTGACCTCAGTGAAATGTCCGCTTCCATCTGCCGTTTCTGCCATTATTCCTGTGGCTTCATCCATATATTCTGTAACAATGACTCCGGCTTCAGAACAAAAATGGAGGTACCAGAGCATATGGCATGAAGATAGTGATGACAAAAACATTTCCTCAGGGTTGTATTTCGTCTTGTCCCCACGAAACGCAGGATCCGATGAGCCTTCAATTGTTGTTTTGTTTTCTACCGAAATGCTGTGGCTTCTTTCATAATCCCTGTATCCGCTGGTACCCTTGCCTTTATTGCCTGTCCACTGAATTGTAGTTTTGTAGTGATGGGTTTTCATAATTATAAAGATAAAAGATAAAAGATAAAAGATCTTGTTGTTAAACAACTATTGTCCTTGTGTATAATCTTAGGATATCAATATCAATAGGGGACGGGCTTTAGCCCGGCCAAATTAAAATAAGCAAAAACCCGGTTTGCTTTAACCAAAACCTATATATACAGTTACATTTTTTATTGAATAATAAGATCGTGTCATAAAAAAACCTTCAGTAAAAACTGAAGGTTTGAATTTTGTCTTAATTAGAGAATTCTATCAATTCTTCTTTTTTGGAATTGTAGATCCTGTATTCTAAATATTTAAAAGAATCCCTTGGTACAATGGTTACCCACTTTTTGTATTTCATAAACCATTTCATCTGGATGCTTTTAATGCCTTTGGTTAGATAGGCTTCCACGAACGGGTGTACGTGCAGATAAATTTTTCCTTTTTCTTTCTGCAGGATGTTTCTTAGGGTTTCACCCATCCTTTCCACGATAACAATCGGAGCTACAATTTCTCCGTCTTTGTTCGGGTTTTCTTCTTTGGTTTCGATCTGTTTTTCCGGACGGTTTCTTTGTCTGGTGATCTGGATCAGTCCGAATTTACTTGGAGGAAGTATTTTATGGCGGGCTTTGTCGCGTTTCATTTCCTCTTTCAGGTGTTCGTAAAGATCCCTTCTGTGTTCAGAGTTCGGCATGTCGATGAAATCGATGACGATGATTCCTCCCATATCACGGAGGCGTAGCTGTCTTGCAATCTCTGTAGCTGCCATTTTGTTCACCTTTAGGGCGTGCTCTTTATTGACAGCGGCTCCGGTGGTAATGTTATTCCCGGAGTTAACGTCGATGACGTGTAGTGCTTCTGTGTGCTCAATGACAAGATAAGCTCCTTTCGAACTTGGAATGTTGACGTGTTTTCCGAAGCTCTGTTTAAGCTGTTTTTCAACATTGTAATATTCCAGGAGTGGAATATGAGAATCATAAAACTGGACAATATTTTTCTTTTCAGGGGCAATTACTTCAATATAATTTTTCATTTCATTAACCATCTGCTCGTCGTCACAGATGATATTTACGAAATCCTGATTAAAATTGTCTCTTAAAATAGCTGAAGCTTTGTCTTCTTCGCTTAAAACTTTAGACGGAACTTTGTTTCTCTGGATGTTTTTGAAAGTGCTTTCCCATTTCTGAATCAGCTGATTCATATCATTGTGAAGGTCGGCTACCTTTTTTCCTTCGGCTACCGTTCTGATAATAACTCCGAAACCTTCAGGCTTAATGCTGTCGATAAGAGTTCTCAGTCTTTCCTTTTCCTCAGTACTTCTGATTTTTTTGGAAATGGAAACCTTATTATCAAAAGGAATTAAAACCAGAAAACGTCCCGTTAATGAAACCTGGGTAGAAATTCTGGGTCCTTTGGTAGAGATAGGTTCCTTGGTAATTTGCAGCAGAACAAGATCGTCTTTTGCAATTACTTTGTCTACCGTTCCGTTTTTGTCTATTTCGGGTTGAATCTCGAAATTTTTTTAAGCTTGAAGTGCTTTGTTTTTTAGAAATAGTATCTTTTAAAAACTTTCTGTACGTAAGATATTGAGGCCCCAAATCCTGGTAATGCAGAAATGCATCCTTGTCGTATCCGATATTCACGAAAGCGGCATTCAGATTGGGCGCCAGTTTTTTTACTTTTCCTATAAACAGATCTCCAACTATAAAATCGCTTTTGTCTTCTTGCTCATGAAGTTCACATAGTCTTCCGTCTTCCAGCAGTGCAATCTTTGTAAGATCATCTTCATGCGAAACTATTAGTTCTTTCTTCATTTTGTTATAAGATAAAATTGTTAAGATTATAGGAAACTGGTGTTATTCTTGATTAATTCATCTATTAAATATAAGGAATTAGAATGAAAACCTTTATATGTTTATTAAAATAATATTTGAAATTCTCCACTTTCCGCGGAATCTTATAGTTGCAAACAAAAATATAGTCGGCGAACTTTAAAAAATTAAAACCACCAACTATATCATTATATTGTAAATCTCGATGAGAAGAGATTATTTTTTCTTATTGTCTGTTTGCTCTTCTTCTTTTCTTTCTTTTGTGAGTTGCAACCTTGTGTCTTTTTCTTTTCTTTCCGCTTGGCATAATTTTAATTTTTTAGTAACTAGTTAATATTCAGTTAATGTCTTATTTTACTGCAACTTTAGTTTTTACTTTCTCAACAAAAGATTTTGAAGGTTTGAAAGCAGGAATGTTATGAGCAGGAATCTCAATTGCAGTGTTTTTAGAAATATTTCTTCCTGTTTTAGCAGCTCTTGTTTTAATGATAAAAGATCCAAAACCTCTTAGATAAACGTTATCCCCATTATACATAGAAGTTCTGATCTCCTGCATAAAAGCTTCTACAACTTTCTGTGTTTCATTCTTTTCTGTTCCCAACTTATTTGAGATGGTGTTTACCAATTCTGCCTTTGTCATTTCCTTATTTTAATTTTAAATTTTAGGTGTGCAAATTTAGTTAAAAAAAATTGAATACTAGCAAATTAGTGGCCAAATATTTTTGTTTAAATAGTTAAGATTGTCATATGTACGCTATATTAAAGCCGGCTGATATTATTTAACAATTTAATAATATAACCCCGTAATTCAATAAAAATTCATGGGGTATAGCCCATAAAAAGCTCATTAAACAAGCTTACAGCAATGTTTTTGGCCATAAGTCTGTCTTTCAAAACTTTTCTATACAATAAAATATGAAATTAAAATTCAGAAGATTTTACATACTGGAATTATAGTATCCGTTTTCCACACAAAAACGGATCAGATGAAGTTTGGTTTTCAATCCTAATTTTTCCGTAAGCCTGTTGATATAGGTGTCAATAGTTCTTGTACTTAAATTGAGCTTTTCAGCGATCTCTTTATTGCTGAATCCTTCATAGCAGAATCTCATCAGCTGGATTTCAGCAGAAGAAAGCTCCTCCTGTCCCTTCTTTTGCCTGTCCATGTATTCCTGTACAGCAAGTGGCTGCTGTTCCCATTCCTTGGAATAAGAAGCATAATCAAACTCATCAGAAACAATGCTTCCTTTAATAAATGTCTTTGATGATATTGCTCTTTTTCTGGCAGTAATATAGATTAGGTATCCTGGAAAGGATTTCAGCCATATCTTCCTGGTAGGTGCCTGAATAGGTAATTATGGGAGTTTCTGTGTTGTTTTTCCTGATATATTTAATCGCTTCAATACCACTTAGTACCGGCATGAATAGTTCAATAATGAACACATCCTCCTGCCTTCTGTAGATCCTGTTCACCAGCTCATGGCCGTTATTACAGTCATTCAGAAGCATATAAAAAGGATTTTCCATGAGTGTTTTGATCATTATTTTCTTGAAATAAAAATCGCTGTCAGCTATGGAAAAACGCACAGTATTGGATAATATTTTACTCATTCTTAATATCGATTTGGCGAATGATATTCAAAATTCAGAGGCCTAATTTATGAAAAACTTATGAAAGCTGAAATTAATATTAATTTAATTAGGGTTTTTACGAAACCAGACTGGGGAAAATACGTATTGTGCATAAAATTTTTTTTTTATATTTTCACAGGCCAAACAAATCGCAAATATATGTCTTCGAACAGGGAAAAAAAATTAAACAAATCTGACGTCAGAATGGGCATTTGGAAGTTCATTCTATCTTTTGCCGTCTTGTCGGTAGTCTCTTTTTATGTGCCTGTTTTTCTTCTTTAAAAGCTATGATATACAAAGAGAAGGGATCAGCAGAGAAGCAGAGGCTTATAAAGAATTGATGGGACGAAGCGATGTGCTGCGGAATCTTGTTGATGAAATTTACGACAAAATGATTCAGCTTAATATTAATAAGGTGGAAAACGATGTATTCCTCCGGACCAGTATTATGGATAACGTAAGAGATGCTAAAAATATTATGGGAAAAGACAGTACCCAGAATTTTAAGCACTATGCCGTACTGATGAAGCAGATAGAGCCGATGATGACTTTAAAGGCTCAGATCATTGAAGTGGAATACAAAAAGAAAACAGTGAAAAGAGACCTGGATGATTGTATGGGTAAAATAAACAGGGCAAATAGTGAACTCAGAAAAGACCCAACCAGAAATTTCACAGGAAGCAGAAGGAGAAGATAAAAAAGAAAAGATATGCAAGGACAAATCACACTATCTAAAAAGGAAAGGCATTATCAGTTTTTTTATTTAATACTGATGCTGTTGGCAGCCATGATATTTCTTGGAATTATTTTCCTGAAAGGATTTGAATCCCCGTTTTCAGATGAAGATGTAAGAGGTATTCAGAATCTTCAGCAGAAAGCCGAATTTGAGCAACATCAGAAGATTATTTTACCGATCATGGATAGTACCTATGTCAGGATAACCAAACTTAAAGGCGAAGGTCCACAACCTTTTGCAGAAAATAATATCCAGTTGGGCGTGAATGATCTTAACGATTATTTCAACGGAAATAATGTAACTGATATCCGGAAAGATGCCTATCCTCAGATCGCTAAATTTTACAAAATGTATTTTGATGATAAAAAAGTGATTTCTACAACTCTGGAAGACATTAAAATATTTGAGAAACAGGTTGAAGACTGCAGAATCGGGTTTAAAGATAAGCAGAATAAACTCTATGAACGTGAAAATGCTTTAAAAGCAAGAAGTCAGTAACCCATAATGAAAATGCTAGGAACTATATACAAAACACTTCACAATTATTAACTATGAATTATTTTCAAAAGAACAAAAAGAACATTATTATTGGTGTCATCGCAACTTTGCTCATTGCCGCTCTTGTTGCACTGTGGCTGCAGAAAAAAGTGATCCATTCTGCTACTGATATTGTTGGGGTGGTTTATCCGTCTTCATTGGCAGTAGGAGATACACTTTTATTTGAAGATAAAACCCAATTTGCAAAAACCAAGAGATGGAATTTTGGAGATGGTACCACTTCAGATAAAAGCAGTGGTATACACTTCTATAATAAATCCGGTTATTATCAGGTAACTCTCATTGTAGACAATAAGTATACAAAATCTTTCCCGGTAATGGTATCAGAAAGAAGTATCAAGGCTCAAAAAGATACAACTAAAGTGAAAACCACAATTGATGCTCCTATACAAGCAATGCAAAATGAAAATGTACCTTTCCGTGCCGTATCTGAAGCTACGAAGTTTGCCTGGAAATTCGGGGAAACCGGAAATACAGACTCTAAAGATAAATTTACCATTTATTCTTATAAAAAACCGGGTGACTATGTGGTGACTTTATATACTGAAGAAACCCAGGAGCCAATCTACCATCGTATTAAAATTCTGCCAGCTTACGATTCTTTAGCAGAAGAAGAAGTATCAGTAGAAGATTCCTATGCAAAAGTGGATAGTGACTTCAAATACCACTTACAGCAGATTGCCAATGGGAACAGTTTCAATACCCATTACAACTACCTGTTAAGAACCTATTTGTGTAACAATGAAAACACGGTAGTAAAAGTAAATGATAGTAAAGTAAACAATTTTTACATGTATTGCGCAGGTCTTCAGTTTGATAAAAATACTGTGATTCAGACCGTAAAGGTAAATTTAGATGATACACAAAACTGTGTAACTAAAGTAGATATCAATCAAAGTAAATAATATCATCCGGATTTCGGATGCACCAATCATAAAAAAGATAAAATAGGATGAAAAATAAATTTCCTCTAGCAGCATATTATATAGGATTATCAGTATTGTTGACGGGTTGCCAGGTAAAACTGCCATCTAAAAAAACACCCGAACCATCTGTATACGGTAAAATAGATAATTCTCCGGTGGTGAATGGTTTTCCTAAAAAGTCAACCCCATGGATCGTGATTTCAGACCGGTCCAGGAATACCGCTTACCTGGATAAAAATGATGAAAAGTCTTATAAGGAAGTGAAATTTTTGGAACCCCTGATGGTTTTAAAACATAGAGACGGAATGGTAAAAGTTGCAGAATACGTTCCCGATGCTTTAATGAAAAAGGTCTCTTCAAAGTCTGTTAAAACGTATGGCTGGATTCCTGAATCAGACCTTCTCCTATGGAACAATTCTTTAAAAAGCGAAAAAACGGGTTACCCTGTAAGAGTAGCAGTAGTACCAAGTAACAGTGAAGTCATCAAAAGTGCCGAAAGATACTATAAAAATGATTCCATCATGGTGTTTAATTCACCAAGTCTTATCGAAACGGCTAATGTAAAGATTCCTAACGGCCAGATAGTATATGTTTACAAGCAAGCCGAAAATAATAAGAGACTTTTGGTAGGGAAGAAACCATCTGTTGATATAGACAGTATCGGTAAAAGCCTTTACGGATGGGTAAGCTCCAATGTAATCTCTACATGGGGAGAACGTTCTGCCATTAAATTAAAAAATACAACAGGAATTAACGATACCGCATTAGGGATCCATGAAGGGGCTCCGGGAGGATCAGCATCTGACGCTGATAATAAAACGGCTATCCTTCTTACTGATGTCAACAAAAGAAAACCGCTGGAAAATATTTACCCGGTAAATTTGACTTTAGAAGAAGCACCAGCTGCCGATACCAAGACTAAATATTTTACCAATATCTTAGACTACAGCAAAAACTTCGTATCCAATGTTTTAGGTGAGCCTATTTACTTTGACCGTTACAGGGAGATTACAGAAAGAGATAAGAATATCAATATTGTTTTTGTATTGGATGTAAGTGCAGCAAATGCTCCTTATGCTCCTATCGTAAAATCATTATTACAGGATTTGCAGCTTAGATTTGAAAAGCCATCCTATTTCAATACGGTAAAATATGGGGCAGTTTTGTATAAAAACAATCCTTGTGGAAACAATACTTCTGTTTCAACATTAAGCACTAACTACAGTAAAATTACCGAGTTTATAGATCAGAAAACCAATGAAATGAACTGTAGCAGCAATAGCGGTTATCAGCCGGTAGGAGAAGCTCTTACTGCAGCCGGAAACCTTCTTTCAAACGTTCCTGATGAAACCAATATTGTTGTAACGGTAGGTACATCTGCCAGCCAGAGCGGTAATATGTATAGTGTGATAAGCTCACTTACCCAGGCACAGGCAAGATTGATCATGTTCCAGACCAGTGCAAGATCTTCTGACAATTATAACGACTTTGTATTGATGGCTGAAAATGTGGTTACCAATACAGCAAAGAATATTGCGGAACTTAAAAAACAAAAGATCATCAACCAAAATGATGTCCTTACAAAAAATAATTTTAGCCTGGTAGAAGGAGATGAAGGATTCTTCTCATTGGATTATCCTAAACAGAGTATGTCACAGGGATTCGTTATTTTCCCTAAAAAAGGTGATATTACAACCCCGGGATTCCTGAAGAAATCAGTAGACAGCCTTATTGCACAGGTTACCTTAGATAACGAAACGGTAGATAAATCATTAAATGAATATTTCCATTCATCCGTAGGAGCAGGAAGAACAGATGTTGATTTGAAATACAAATACCTGTATCCGGGGCTTACCAATCCTGTTTCAGCAGGTATTGCTGCGCAGCTGATCAACTACGGAAATCCGTTCCTGGTAAAAGGATATATCCCGAAAAATCTGAAAGAATATACTCCGGCAATAGAAAAAGGAATCCTTATTTCTGAAGGTGAATACGATAACTTAAAAGCTTTCTATTCCGAAGTATATAGAAATACCCAGGCTGAAAGGGCAGATTTTAACCAGTCTAAAGCCATTAAAGAATATGTAAAACTGCTTAAGAAGTATAACCCAACTATAAAATTCCTGGACAAAGGAGCTCTTTATGAATTACCTATGTTTTATTCTATAGGAATCAGTACAGGGTTTGACCTTTCAGAAGAAGAATTAATGAATAAGTACAAACTTAAAGGCTGGAAGAAGTCTAAAGTTGTCCCTAGGGAAACGGTAAGGAATTATTTCCTTCATTATAAGGAACTTGCAGACAGGATGCTTGCTCACAGAAATAATCCGGCAGTGAAAATTCAGCAGAACGGCCAGACATTCTACTGGCTTAATGAATATTTTACCCCAACAAGGATTCCGACAGAAGCTCCGGAATATACCAAACATTAATCGTTAATTTTTATAATATCCAAAGGCAGAAGTACTATTACTTTTGCCTTTTTTATTGACAACCCGACATTGTATCTCTTAGCTGAATGATGCTCTTGCGGTTTTAAAGAATAAATATTCAGCAAGAACTTTGCGAACACTGTGTCTGAATTTTATCACGCTGCATAAAATTAACAAGTAAAACGAGCTGTCCATTCACAGAATCATTTACCCTGAACAAACCCTGAAGTCCAGCTTTTAAAAATTCCTATTTCTCTTTTGTGTGTAAAATAGCTGTATTTGTTTAAATTTCAGGATGGGTAAAATCCTTTTATTTAAAAGGGTTATGATGGTATATGTAAATCTATTGTCGTAGAATTACGACATGAAATAGTAGAATTACGACAAAATTTCAGATTTATGTTCAAAAGTTTTTTTTTAGAAAAAAAAGACCCTATATCTTTGTTTAAACAATCACCGAATCACAAATATTACTAACGACTAAATGTACTCATCATGGCAGAAAGAAATTCAAGAGGAATCTTAAAATTCAATGGAGGAGACGGACAAAAGCTATTGAAACTAAAATATAGCGTTTCCAGATCTACAGACGTTTCAGGACGTGTAGCATCAGACCCTTCTAACGCATTGATTAAGCTTACAGTAGAAGCTACTGAAAAATCTGACATTCTTGAAAGTTTATTGAACGGAAAATACAAACCTACTGTGGGTGAAGTCACTTTCAATAAATCACACGAAGAAGGAACATTAATTACCCTAAGCTGGAAAAACGGATATGTAATCCAACATGAAGTAGACTTTGACGCTATCGACAGCAATAGTATGCTGATCAGTTTCGTGGTGAGCGCAGAAACAATAAACTACGGAACTTCTGAGTATGCAGGGCTTTGGCCAAACAGCTAAACTGTTACACACTATCAACATTCATAACAAAAGACTGTCCTTAGCAAAGACAGTCTTTTTTGCCTGCGATATCACATAAGACAAGATAAGCGGATTATTGATCATGATTCCGTAAATAATAGTATCTTTAAAACAAAAATCCCAATGGATAAAAGTATTTAAAGGAAAGTAAAAGATGAAAAAGAGCATTATTACTTCTCTAATCGAAGAATTAACTATTTTTATCTCATATGGAATAAAATATTTATTTTTATTGGAATAAAAGAATAAGATTTGATCCCAAATGGTAAAGGAATTAAAGGAATAAAAATGGGACAGATTCTAAATCTGAAAAGAACAGCCAACATCAGAACGCAAATATATTAATATAAGAAAAATTATAAATGGGAGTACTAGTAACCAACGAAACAGTCAAGCAGCTATTTCATATTGCTCAGTCGATAGCAAAAGAAAATTATAACGCTACCTATGGAGGACCACATATTTTACAGGCTTTAATGCACAAAGATATAGGGCTTAACGAGTTTTTGAAAAGCATAGATAAAGATCCCGGCTATTTTTATGAATGGGCAGATGTCCGTATTGAAGAATATCCAAAAACGGCCCATCTTCCGGAAGAAGCAGTACAGGATGAAGCCATAGATACTCTTATAGAAGAAGCCGATGATATTAGGCTGAAACTAGGACTGGATGAGATTACTCCTATCTGTATTTTAACAGCTATTGTGAAACCTCAGGTTGTATTTTCTCTTCAGCAGCTGAAATCTCTTCCTTTAAGAGAGCACGAAATATTCAATCTCTACAGAAAAGATATGCCACTTACGGTATCAGAAAACGGTGATTTTGCATCCTTGTTTTCTAACGGATCAGATTTTACGGATTCTTCTTTTCCATCCCTTAAAAACTATTGTGTGGACCGTACTGCCCAAGCCAGAAAAGGAGAGCTTGAAAATATTATAGGACGTGATAAAGAGCTGAGAATGCTGGTGGAAATCCTTTGCCGTAGAAGCAAACCGAACGTCATTATTATCGGAGAGCCGGGAGTAGGAAAAACTGCCCTGGTAGAAGGCTTCGCTATTGAAATTACAAAGGGAAATGTTCCGGACATGCTTAAAAATGGTACTTTATTAGAATTGGATACCGGTGCCTTACTGGCAGGAACGTCTTACAAAGGAGAAATTGAAGACCGCCTGAAAAAAGTAATCAATGAATGTAAAAAAATTGAAAAAGCCATACTTTTTATTGATGAAATTCACACCTTGTTAGATCCTAAAGGAAGCATTGGAAATGTAGCCAATCTTCTTAAGCCCGAGCTGGCCAGAGGTGAAATTACCGTTATAGGAGCCACTACCCAGGAAGAATACAGGAAAATTATAGAGCCGGAACAGGCATTTAACCGCAGATTTGAAGTCTTAACAGTCAATGAACCGGATGAAAAAACCTGTGTGAAAATGATCGATGTACTTCTTGAAGGATATAAGAAGCATCACGGTATTGAAGTGGAAAAAACAGCACTTCCGGAATGCGTACGCCTGGCCAAAAGATATGCGAAAGGAAAAAAATTACCGGATGCTGCCATTGACCTCCTGGACCGTACGATGGCTGCCATTAAAATGCTGGATGAGCTTTCGGAAAAAGAACTTGAAAGCTGGAAAGAAAGTTATGATACCATTTTAAAAGAAGAATATACAGACAGTAAGGACAAAGCAGATGAACTGATCTGGACTTATAACCTGTTGCGCGATAAAATAAGCCCTATACTATGGGGCTCACTGAGTGAACAGCCTGTCATAGATAATTCTATGCCTGTTGAGCAGATTCAAAAAATTATTGAAGACACCTACGCTGAGCTTTTACAGCATGCAGCCAGGAAAAGAGAGAAAGTAGACAGGCTGGAACTAGCTGCTGTAATGGCTGCCAAAACCAATATCCCAATTGGAAAAATCCAGGCCCAGGAAAAAGAAAAACTCCTGAATATGGAATCTCTTCTGATGAACAGGGTAGTTGGGCAGGATCATGCTTTAAAAATTCTTTCCGATGCTATTGTTGAAAACCGTAGCGGATTGAATAAACCAGGACAGCCAATAGGGTCTTTCTTCCTTCTGGGACCTACCGGGACCGGAAAAACAGAATTGGCGAAATCCATGGCCGAATTACTGTTTAATGACGAAAAAGCAATGGTGCGTTTCGATATGTCGGAATTTAAAGAAGAGCATTCTGCAGCATTATTGTATGGAGCGCCTCCGGGATACGTCGGGTATGAAGAAGGAGGTATGCTTGTAAATAAAATAAGGCAACAGCCTTATACTGTTGTACTGTTTGATGAGATAGAAAAAGCACATCATTCGGTATTTGATGTATTCCTTCAGATCATGGATGAAGGTAAGGTTCATGATAAATTAGGAAAAGAAGGGGATTTCAGTAACGCCCTGATCCTGTTTACTTCCAATATAGGAAGTGAAGAGATCGTGAAACAGTTTGAAGAAGGAAAAGTTCCTGAATCATCATCTCTGATGCAGATCATGTCCAATTCCGGAAGGTTCAGACCTGAATTTTTAGCAAGGATTACAGAGATTATTCCTTTTGCTCCGATTACAGAATCTATTGCCGAAAGAATTTTCAACATCCAGCTGAAATCACTTCATACCTCACTCACCAGGTTAGGAATGGCATTAAAGATCAGTGACGAGGCAGTGAAAAACCTGGCATTAGGAGGATTCAGCAGCAAATATGGGGCAAGACAGATTTCGGGAGTGATCCGCGCCCAATTAGCAAGACCAATCTCTAAAATGATTGTGAGAGAAGAAGTGAAATCCGGACAGACCATTCATGTAGACTGGAATAAGGAAGAAGAAAAACTGAACTGGAAAGTAGAATAATGGATAAGTGAAAAAAGCAAAAGGCAGCACTGTAGGTTTACTTCTGCCTTTTTGCTTCTTAAATATATTAAAATGAAAACGATTATCAGGAATATTTTTACAGGGGTAATGCTTTTAGGAACTGTAGTCTGGGTAAACGGGCAGTTTCTTTCTGCTTCAGATACTTCGGAAAGCAGTGTGAAAAGATATAAAGGAATTATTAACGCCAATAAAGATCTGGTAGAATTTATTGAACAGCTGCTTCTTCAGAAAGGGCTTCCAAAACATTTAAGAAATCTTGCTTTGATTGAATCTCATTTTAACAAAAATATAACCTCGGGAGCCGGTGCTGTTGGGATCTGGCAGTTGATGACGGCACATGCCAATCAATATGGGCTCACGGAGCAAAATCGTACAGATATTTATAAAAGTACGAAGACAGCTACCATTTCCCTGGCTAATCTTTACAAAAAGTATAACAATTGGGTAACGGTGGTGGCAGCTTATAATTGCGGGGAAGGTAATATAGCCAAAGCAATGCAGACTGCAGGATCCACTCAATATCATGAGTTTTCACAGTATCTTCCTGCGGAAACTATCAATCATGTAAAAAAATACCTGAATGCATGCTATGCAACAGGTGAGCTACAAAGTGTTTTAAATAATTATAACTCTTCAAGAATTAATAAAAATCTTTTTCGAAGGAAACAGAAAAACGACAGCAGCAGCACTTGCAGAAACAGAAATCAATGCGGGATTTAATTTAAATGTTGTTGCTGATGAATTAAAAGTAAGTGTTGACGAAATTCTTGCCTGGAATCCGGGGATCGTAGATGAGCTGCAGAAAAAAGGAGAAAGTACACTATACCTGCCTACAGACCTGATGCCTGATTTTCTTTTGAGAAAAAATAAAATTCTTACAAGATCAATTAAAATGGGAGGGAGTTCTCAACAATAAATACCCTAAGAATAATACCATACATCCGGATCCTGAAATACAGAGGTCCGGATTTTTTATGGAGAAAAATTTTTATGAACATATTCTTCGGGTTTAGAGAATTACTAAAGTGTTAAGAAAATCCTAATTTGTAATAATAAATCTTAATATTTCTCATTAAGGTGTAAAATCTCTGTTTTTTTATCAATGTCCTAATGTTTAAAAAACCTTGTATTTCCAGTGATTTAGAGCATGTTGGTAAATCTAATGTCGTAGAATTACGACATAAAGTCGTAGAACTACTACAATTTCTCAATTTTATAATTAAAAGTTTTTTTTAGCCAGCGTAGACCCTTTATATTTGCTATACAATCACTGAATCACAAAATATTATTAACGATTAAAATTTACAATCATGGCAGAAAGAAATTCAAGAGGAATCTTAAAATTCAACAACGGGGAAGGACAGAAATTATTAAAAAATGAACTACAGCGTATCGAGATCTACAGATGTATCCGGACGTGTAGCATCAGACCCTTCCAATGCATTGATCAAGGTAACGGTAGAAGCTACTGAAAAATCTGATATCCTTGAAAGCTTACTAAACGGAAAATATAAGCCTACAGTAGGAGAAATTACTTTCAACAAATCTCACGAAGAAGGAACACTGATCACTCTGAAATGGGAAAACGGATATGTAATCCAGCACGAAGTAGACTTTGACGCTATTGACAGCAACAGTATGCTGATCAGCTTCGTGGTAAGTGCTGAAACAATTGACTACGGTACTTCTCAGTACGCTGGACTGTGGCCTTCAGCAGGTAAATAAGCCTATTCATCATCTTAGTAAAAATAAAATTGGTACAGAACAGTGCACTCGGAAGAGTATACTGTTCTGTTTTTCCATTTAAGATCGTCATAGAATTTCAGGAATCATTTTTAAATGACCATGTGAAAAATAATTGATCCAAAGTCTATATTTTTGATTCTGTATGTTGTAAATATCAGCACTATTAATTATAAACTCAAACACAAGAAGTATGTTTCAAGATGATAAAACAGGAAATCCTGGAAAAGATATAAATACGGAACGGTTGAAAAATACTGCAAAAGAAAATAAAATCCCAAAAGCAGAAGGAAAATTGAATAAGGTGGGGGAAAAAAGCAGGAAAGCAGCTCAAATCAGACAGCAGAGTATACGCGTTGCACAGGGAGCAGATCTGTTTATGAACCAAATGATTGTTCCCAATAATCCTTCCATTGTTGAAAATAAAGTGTGGGCCAAACAGCCTACCTCAAAGATACATAATGTAGAATCCATTGCTGAAAGCTTTATTGCAGGGATTAACCGTGTGGTAAAGCTGGATATTATTATTGAAGGAAAAATTATCAGGCATTTCAAGCATTTTAAACTGACTCAAAGTGCTGTAAAGCACCATGAGTTTGACCTGATGCTGGCTCATGATACTTTAGGAAATGCAGAAAATCATAACCTTGAAGAAGCACAGGGCTTTTTAGGAAAAAGAATTACAGTAATCTTCAAATACAAGGATCTTGAAAAAGGAGCAGAACGCAATTTTGTAGGAGTTATTACAGAAGTAGGTTTCAGCCAGGAAAAAGGAAGCCTTGGAAATATTATTCTTAAAGGATACAGCCCGACAGTGCTGCTGGACGCAGCGCCTCACATTCAAAGCTTCGGAGGAAGCCAGCCGGTAAGTCTCAACAGCATTGCTGACCAGGTGATCAGGGAAGGGCTGGGACAGAATAAATTCGATTTCAGAGTAGATGCCCAGCATGGCAATGTCTCTTATAGCTCCCAATACGAAGAAACACATTATAATTACCTGGCCAGAATGGCGGAAGCCTATGGTGAACAGTTTTATTATGATGGAGAAGTGCTGCATTTCGGAAAGCTCCCGCCACAGGAAAAAGCGATTAAGCTTACCTACGGCAGCAGCGTAAGTGATATTGCTGTTAAAATGAAAGCACAACATGTCAATCCGACGTTTTATGGATACAACAGCAGCAAAAATGAAAAACTGACAACCGGAAGCTCAAAGATCACCCATGCTTCAGATATTGCAAGACGTGCCTACGAAATATCAGAAAAAACCTTTACAACCCCTTCTTTAAGAGTAGCCCCGATAAAAGCTTCATCATTTATGGACATCGATGCTTCCCAGAAAGGAACGGCCGGAAGTAAAGCTTCAGAAGTTTTCGTTACAGCAGGAACAACAACGGTTCCCTTTTTATATCCCGGATGTACTGCAGATATTGAGATGCGTAAAACAGGAAGCAACCAGACTTCTTATTTTACCAAACTGATGATTATTGAAGTAACCCACGAAGTAGATGCCAGAGGATATTATGATGGCAAATTTGAAGCTATTGCTGCAGATTCAGGTTTTATCCCAAGGCCTGAATTTGAAATGCCAAGAGCGGAGGCTCAATTTGCAAAAGTAATCTCGAATACAGATCCTTTAAACCAAGGGCGTGTTCAGGTACAATTCGATTGGCAAAGCGGACAGGATACATCAGAATTTGTCCGCGTGATGTCACCGGATGCGGGAAGCAGTGATAAAGTCAATAAAAATAGGGGCTTTATGTCTGTTCCTGAAGTAGGGGATCAGGTTATTGTCAACTTTGTACATCAGCATCCGGACCGCCCGTTTGTGATGGGAGGGATGTTCCATGGAAGTATCGGTGGCGGAGGCGGCGTAGGAAATAATATAATGAGCTTTAGCGGGAGAAGTGGTGCCGAACTGAGATACGACAATGGAGCCGGATCTATGAATCTTAAAGATCAGGGTGGAGCCCATATGTTCTTTGACGGTGCCGGAAATGTAGTACACAATGCCAATAATAACAGCAGCAAAACCGTAGGTAATGATAAAACGGATAAAATTGGAAACAACAAGAAGCTCGAAGTAGGATGTGATCATATCGCAGATGTAGGTAATACGCATAAAGTTGAGGTAGGAAAAGGGAAAAGTGTATTTAAAATGGACAATGCCGGAGTTATTGATCTGACCGGAGCACAAAAAATAAGCATAAAAGTAGGCAGCAGCAGCATTGAAATTACAAAAGATACAATAACAGTAAAAGCAGACACCGTAAATATTGAAGGCGTTAGTATTACCAATGTTGGAAAAGCAAAAGGAAATCCGGGAATGGTTGTAGATGGCAATGTTACCATTAAAGGAGGCCAGGTAGACATCAATTAATCGCTTTCAATAACGATCCAGGTTCATAGACTGGAAAATATTTTTAACCATAAATAAAATAATAGAATCCATTGTATGGAATACAGTAAGTACCAGGTAAAAAGAGGAGATACATTAGAATCCATTGCAGAAAAATATCAGATGACCGGGAAAGAACTGCTGGCTTTTCATAATTCACATTCACCGGTGACTCAGCAGTTTTTTTGGAGATTACCTGCCCATTCATATCAATACAGTTATTATACCTCCCCAAAAAAATAAAGAAGAGAAAAGAAATATTGATCATACCGCATTTGAACAAAAAAAACAGATACAGAACTGAACAGCTGAATATAACCAGGATTGAAGACGATGTAAAAACCTATTCTCAGCTTAAAAAAGAATATGAAGTAAAAGTAAATTTATCACAACATTGGGTACAGGTTAAGCTTTGTGACTTTTTTTATGAATTTAATCCACCAGGATTGTCACGGGTTTTTGATTTTGTATCTGAAATTGATTATATCAGAAATGACTGTCTGGTGGAAATCGATAAACTTGGAAGGTTCTCTAAAATTGCAGATAAAAATAAATTAAAGAAAAATTGGGAGCAGTTTAAAAAGAATAAGCTTAACGAAATTGAATTTGTCAAAGTTATAAAGCAGACAAAGCCCCAGGAATATGTAAAGCTTATTCAGGAAGGGGATTTCCAGTTTTCTGACCAGTATAATGATGAAAAAGATTATAACAGGGACCTGTTTTATCTTACATTATTAGACAGATACCTTTATAATGCGGATGAAAACATGGAAAGAGAAGAATATACCTATCAGTCCCAGCTTTTTCCGGATGTTCTCGTGCCTATGACAGTGAGGTTTGATGTATTGAAAAAAGAAGAAGATCTTGTTACCATAAGAAAAGTCTGGGAAACAGTGCAGTCTGAAGAACTGCTGGAGAAAGTGACCAAAGGCTATGAGAAGTATCACCAGCCTCTCATAAAATATAAATTTTCAGAATACAAACTGGATATGAGAAATCTGTTCACTTATAATCTGAAAACAAGAACCTTAGAAAAAGCAGAACTGTCAATAATTGAAAATATAGAGAATAATATAAAATCTGAATGTATATTTAACCTAAAAAGATTGAATAATGGCGGTTAATAAATTCATATTTCGTGCATACCCTGATTTTTTGAAAAGAACAGTAATTTTAATAGTCGCCATAGCATTATGTGTGCTTCTTTCCTATATCGTTCCGGGATGGGATTATCTGAATACTCATCTGGATTTGCTTGAAAAACATTTCGGGAAAAATGTTCCGGTAAGTATTCTGTTGTTGTTCTATTTATCCCTTTCCTTTATTGTGTATATGGCATTATTCAATAGATTTTCTAAAACTTTCTATATAAGCACAACCAATAATGGTCAGTTTACAATCCATACCGGCGATCAAGATGAGATATTGATTAAAAAGGAGGATTTCCAGTTTACCGGTGAGAAAACTTTCAGGATTAAGAATATTTTGAATTCAACCCTCAGAAAGCATCCCAAAGGAATATCGGTAAAATCTTTTCAGCAATATATAAATGAAACAGGGCCTCAACAGGCGTTGGGAAATTCTTTTTCAGGTTCCATACTTCCTATGGCTGTTGTATATACATCCCTGGTGGCAGGGTTCGTGATATATATAGCCTATGCAATTGGTCTCTATAAAATGCTGTTGCCTCATATGGATGCATTGCAGATACTTTTCAGAGCCAGGAGTCCTTTATTGATGATTATGATATCGCTGCCTTTTTATGGCTGCTTTCTTTTTTGGTAATGTATTATCTGTATCAATGGACTGTATTCAGGAAAAACCGGATAAAGATAGATTGGTCAGAAAGCCAGGTAACAGCTTCTGCAGGCAAAAAAAAAATATGTGTTTAAAAAAAATGAGGTTAAAACATCTGTTTTCTTTATCAACAGACTTACCCATTTGCCGAAATGGCTTATCGTAGAACAAAAGAAAGGAACACGGTATATGATTTTCAATAAGGATGAAGACCATCAGGCCTTTCAGGACTTCATAGATTCATATGTAAAATATTTTGATATTGATATTGAGAAAGCCACAACTACAGTAGGCTCATCAAGCAGTACATTAATGAAAAAAAAATACACCCATGAGTAAATATCTTCCTCAGGAAACATTTATTGTTTGTTCTCATCAGGTAAACCCTTCACCTGGCAATATTTTAGCAAACCCTAATGTATGGAAGCTGTCTGTAGTCTATAAATCCGAAAAGAAACCACTTTTAACGGAAGCCGATCTGGTCCTTAAAGACGACTTTGAATGTAAATCCAACTGGGGGCAGGCTGTTGGCTGGGGATTCTTTTGGGGAGGTTTGATTACGGGGCTTGCCATTGGCGCTGCAGTAGCATTTTCTGTTATGACTTTTGGAGTAGGAGCTGTCATTATCGGTGTAGTGGCTACAGCTGTTATCGGTACCGGGCTTACATTTGCCCTGAAATCAAATGCTACGAAATGTAACCCTAATCTGGTAGACTGGAAAAATCCGCATCCTTCCGTAGCATTTGAAGGGAAAAAAGCTGTTAATTTATCTTCATTTATGACCTGTTCAGTAGGTCCGGGAATTTTGACGCCATTTATAGATGAAGAAGAGGCAAAGTCGGCCGCAAAAAATGTTGCCTTCCGAAATATGGGAGAATTGGGGCTGACAGCTGTTATTTCAGGACTTTTCGGTTTCGGAGTAGGTTTTGCAGCCGGGTCAACAGGAGGTGTTGGAAGTGGATTATTGGCAGGAGGAACTGAAGTTGCAGTGGGAATAGTAGGCGCATATCTCGTGTATCAACCCCTTGCTTATGCAGAAGGAGAAATTATGCAGGGAATATATAGTAGTGATGACAAAAATACTCCTTATGATAAGATGCTGGCTTCCCGCCAGGAAATGTCAAGTCCTTTTACTGTGGATACACCTGACGATCCGTATATAGGAACAGATCAGACGAAAGCCAGCGAGCAGCTGTTGTACCATTCCTATGATAAATACAGACAAAATCAGAATGAAAAGTACATTAAAGAAATTATGAACCTTAAAGGTACCCGGGCAGAACGGGAGGCCAGAATTGCTGAAATAGTTGCTGAAATGAAGAAAACTAAATCAGGAGCTCAGGCGGTGGAGGCAATGAAACGCAAAAATAGCGGGAAAATTCTTCCAAGAGTAAAAACAAGCAATAAAGGTAATAGAGTGATTAACGAGCATAGGGCAGAAACCAATAAAGCAATGAGAGGTGAAGCTTCTAAAGGCTTTGGAGGAATGAGTGGAGTAGGGCTTATACTTCCTTTATTGGTAACTCCTCTTAGTGAATGGACATTTAAAGTATTGGCTGATTCATTTGCCAATCAGTCCGGAGGCGGTTTTTCAATCAATGCAGCACAAAATTAACAGAAATAGACTCCGGGAAAAATTCAAAAGCACATTAAAGACCATCCTGGCATGAATTAAAATCTGAACTTAATTTTAACTTAATTGAATGCTTTTATTTAAAATATTTCACGTAAAAGTGCATTAACAAGCTGTTTTTTGTTGTTTTTAAATTTTGGCTAAAATATTTATTAATAAGGAGTTGTGGTTGTAGTCGTAGAATTACGACATGAAATCGTAGAATTACTACAATTTTTTCAGATTTATGTTCAAAAGCTTTTTTTTTCAAAAAACAGTGCGGCTATCTTTGCTATATAATTTTTTGAATAACACAATTTATTACTAACGATTAAAATTTACAATCATGGCAGAAAGAAATTCAAGAGGAATCTTAAAAATTCAACAACGGGGAAGGACAAAAATTATTAAAAAATGAACTACAGCGTATCGAGATCTACAGATGTATCCGGACGTGTAGCATCAGACCCTTCCAATGCATTGATCAAGGTAACGGTAGAAGCTACTGAAAAATCTGATATCCTTGAAAGCTTACTAAACGGAAAATATAAGCCTACAGTAGGAGAAATCACTTTCAACAAATCTCACGAAGAAGGAACACTGATCACTCTGAAATGGGAAAACGGATATGTAATCCAGCACGAAGTAGACTTTGACGCTATTGACAGCAACAGTATGCTGATCAGTTTCGTGGTAAGTGCTGAAACAATTGACTACGGTACTTCTCAGTACGCTGGACTATGGCCTACATCAGGAAAATAAGACCGGTATAACCGAAAAAATAAAACAGTATACTCAGTGGGTATACTGTTTTTTTGTTTTATTCTGAAGGATACATTTTATTTTGTTACGAAGCTGAAATGTAAACGTTCCTTTCCCCAAAGTCCAGAACTCGGATCATGAGCAAAAGTTGGGGACATAATAAATTAGGTCTGAATATAAAAAAATTCTGTTCATTATTGATTAGCATCAAATTATTGAGATCGTTTTTCACGTAAAGTTTAAAAAAATAATGTTCTATTTCAAGTAGGCAAAGAAGGCAGCATAGCTAGGCGCATGCAAAGTCTTCGCTTCATCAGATCGATTAAAAATCTATTCATTTCTTAGCTTACTTAAAATAAAGAGTAATCCAAAAAGAAACCCTTGCGTGAATTTTAGAATTAATATAGATCTAAATGTTATAAGACCCCAACTTTTGGGACTGAGCCCAGAACTCTCCTGGCCCAAACTACCAAGATTTATTCCTATTTTATTATCTTTGTTCATTATACAAAATATGGACGCAACACAAGATAAAAGGCTGTTTCTCATCGATGCTTATGCGATGATTTTCAGAGGATATTATGCATTGATCAGAAATCCGAGGTTAACCAGCAAAGGATTAGATACCTCTGCCATCTTTGGATTTACCAATTCTTTAATCGAATTAATCAGAAGAGAAAAGCCTACTCACCTGGCCGTAGTTTTTGATGTGGGACAGGCAAGCGTAAGGACTGAAGATTTTTCGGACTATAAAGCTAACAGAAGCGAAACTCCTGAGGCTATTAAAATTGCTGTTCCATATATTCACAGGATTTTGGAAGCAATGCATATTCCGATTCTGGGAGTTGAAGGGTATGAAGCAGATGATGTAATCGGTACCATTGCATGTAAAGCGGAAAAAGAAGGATATACCACCTACATGGTAACGCCGGATAAGGATTTCGCTCAGCTGGTTACCGACAAAATTAAAATTTACAAGCCTGGCTTGAAGGGCGGCGATATTGAGATTTTAGGAGTAGAAGAGGTAAAGGCAAAATACGAAATCGAAGACCCTAAACAGGTCATTGATTTCCTTGCGATGATGGGAGATGCCGTAGATAATATTCCCGGCCTGGAAGGAGTGGGAGAGAAAACGGCGATGAAGTTCCTTAAAGAATTCGGAAGTATTGAAAACCTGCTGGCCAATACCGATAAATTGAAAGGAAAGCTTAAAGAGAAAGTGGAAGCTTCGGCAGAACGTGGAATCTTATCAAAAAAACTGGCCACCATTATTTGTGATGCCCCTGTAGAATTTCACCAGGAACAATACGATCTCGAAACTCCGGACTTTGAAAAAGTAAAAGAAGTTTTTGAGGAAATTGAATTCAGAAGATTGTACGAAAATCTTTACAGGGCTTTTGCCCCTGCCCCTACAGAAACCATTGTAGTAAGTGAAGTAGAAGTAAAAGAAACCCCGTCCGGTACAGAAATAAAAGGGCAGGTCATGCAGCTTGATCTTTTTGCCAACTTTGAAGAACTGGATCAGGCTACCTCTACAAAATCTACTATTGAACATAATGACCATCTTTACCAGTTTATCAACAATCCAAAGGCTCAGAAAAAATTAGTAGATAACCTGCTGAAACAAAGAGTTGTTTGTTTTGATACAGAAACAACCTCTCTGAATGAGCTGGAAGCAGAGCTGGTAGGAATGAGTTTTTCTTATAAAAAAGGCCTTGCTTATTATATTCCCTTATCAGAAAACAGAGATGAGGTGTTGGAAACATTAGAGATTTTCAGACCGTTTTTTGAGAAAGAAGACCTGCTGAAAGTGGCTCACAATTTAAAATTTGATTATAAAATTTTAAAACAATACGACATCACTGTTAAAGGAGCCATGTTTGATACAATGATTGCCCATTATCTGCTGAACCCTGACGGAAGACACGGAATGGACTATCTTTCAGAAGTATACCTGAACTATAAACCTGTTTCCATTGAAACCATTATCGGGAAAAAAGGAAAGAAACAAGGAAACTTCAGAGATGCAGACCTGAGAACCCAGACAGATTATGCCGCGGAGGATGCGGATATAACTTTCCAGCTGTATGAATTATTTGCACCACAGCTGAAAAAAAGAAAATCTGGAAGAACTTTTCTACAACATAGAAATGCCTCTGATGGAGGTCCTGGCAAAAATGGAGCTGACCGGAATTTCCTTAGATGAAAAATGGCTGGCCCAGGAAAGCATAGACCTTGAAAATGATCTGAGACAATTGGAAGTCAAAATTTTTGAACTTTCAGGAGAAGAGTTTAATATGAACTCCCCAAAACAATTAGGTGAAATCCTGTTTGAGAAAATGCAGCTGGATCCAAAAGCGAAAAAGACTAAAACAGGGCAATATGCTACCTCAGAGGATGTTCTTCAGAAACTGGCCTCAAAACATGAGATCATAAAACATATTCTGGAATACAGAACCTATCAGAAATTAAAATCTACTTATGTGGATGCCCTGCCTTCACAGATTGATCAATCCGATAACAGGGTGCATACCAACTTTTCACAGACAACAGCTGCTACAGGACGTCTGGCAAGTGTGAACCCTAATTTACAAAACATTCCGATCAGGACACTGAGAGGGCAGCAGATCCGTGGAGCTTTTGTTTCCGGGGAAGGAAGCAAGATTATTTCAGCCGATTATTCACAGATTGAACTTCGTCTTATTGCTGAAATTTCAGGAGAAGAGAATATGATCAAAGCTTTCCAGGACGGAGAAGATATTCACGCTTCTACGGCTGCAAAATTATTCAAAATTCCTTTGGAAGAAGTTTCCAAAACCCAGAGAAGCCAGGCAAAGACGGTTAATTTTGGAATTATTTATGGACAGGGAGCTTTTGCTTTGGCAGAGCAGACAGGATTATCCCGTACAGAGGCTAAACAAATGATTGAAGCTTACTTTGAAACCTATCCGAAGCTGAAGGAATATATGGCAGAACAAGTGAATAAGGCACGCCAGATGGGATATGTTGAAACTATTCTGGGAAGAAAAAGGCATCTGAAGGATATCAACTCCAATAACTTTGTCGTAAGAGGCCATGCAGAAAGAAATGCAGTAAAACGCCCCGGTTCAGGGAAGTGCGGCAGATATCGTGAAAATAGCAATGATCAAAATACACAGGGAATTGGAAGAACAGCAGCTAAGAACCAAAATGTTACTTCAGGTACATGACGAATTGGTATTTGAATCTCCGGTTGATGAAATTGAGGCCGCTTCAGAACTGATTAAAACCGAAATGGAAAACGCTTTACAAACACAGGTTCCGTTGCTGGTTGAAATCGGGGTGGGGAATAACTGGTTAGAAGCTCATTAATAGAATTACCATAGCATTTACTATATAAGACTTCCGCTGTTACAGGCGGAAGTTTTTATTTATTATTAGTAAATTTTACTCATGGGTTATAGAATCATAAACCTTTCTGATAATGTCATCCGGAGAAGCCTTTTCAAACAGGAAAATTTCTTTTTTTACCTTAAAAGTTTCAGTGGAGGCAGGCATATCTTCTTTCATGGTATTGATGGTTTCCTCTACAACTTTCCCCTTCAATGGCTCATAATATAATGCAGAATGAGACCCGGCGCCCATATTATAGGTTTCAATATAGGTAAGAATCAGATTACCTTTCATATACCTGAAAGTACTGAACTGGTTCCCGTAAGGACCAATATCATATAATTTGATATTCAATACTCCTTTTTCAATACTGATATCTTCCGGATCGTGCATTTTATAACCATATTCATTATATTCATCGGGAAGAACAGTTTCGGAGATCTTATCCAGCCGATAGGTTTTATCAGGATTCTTTAAAAGAACCAGCATTTTCCTCTGCGCCAGGGTGTCTGTTTTTTTTCTGAGAACCAAAGCCATATCGGCAAGGCCATCCTGGTTGAGATCGCCCTCAGCGTCATACTGAATTTCGTATTCATTGGAAACAAAATCTGAAGGTTCTTTTCTTGTTTCTGATGCCTTCTGTTGAGTTTTTGAACGGGCAGACTCTTTTTGTATCGCTTTAGAAGTATTACTTTTTTTGGAATCCGTGGTTTGTTTATCCTTATTACAGGAATAGACAATAAAAAGAGAGGATAGAAGAACAGTAATAAAATTTTTCAATGGTATTATCTTTTATAAGGTATAAATCTGGTTTTTATTTCTTTATAATGCAGCAGCAAAAGACATGTACATCCAAGAAGAAGAACCGGAAAAAGGGACTGTGATATTACATAATGGATTTCTGATTCAAAATCATAAGTGCTCCATGCAGATTCCCTATCCACAAAAATAGAATAGTTCATGAAAAACCAGAATAAAATCAATAATAGAAGCTCAGCAATAGTTTTTATAAAAGTCTTTTTAGCCGCGTAAAATAACGTAAAGACAAAGGATAAAAATACTGATGTAAAGAACGACATCAATACAACCTCTTTAAAAAAGCTACACGTGAGGCATCCGCTCGATATATGATCAGAGAGTCCGCCCATAGACCAATACATCTGTAGCAATGTTATGAAGAAAATAATAGCTATATTCATGGAAAACCTTTTTAAAAACAAAAAGAGTTTTCTGGTTTTAGAAGGGTCTGTATTTTTCAAAATAATTTTAAATTATCAGGTAAAATACCTTGTTATACGCAATTCACCATAACAAGGTACTCTTATCATAGGTTACACCTCGAATTCGATCTCACCGATATAATACAGTTTATTCTCCTCTCCATCTACAGAAACCGGATTGGGAATAACAAATCTGCTGGCAAAAATGATAGCATTAACAGGAGTATCCAGTCCCAGTTCATTAAGTTTTTGTTCAAGTAAAGGAAGCCATTGATCTGCATAGGAATACTCTGAAAATTTTTCATAAATTCCCAAACGTTCGTCTTCAAAGCCGTACTCTATAAAATCATCATCAAACCATTTTATATTTTGCGACTCTGCAAATTTTGAAACATACTGATCTTCGGTTTCCTCTTCCAGATAATAGTTTTCATCCTCTTCTACGAAGGCATAAAAGTCTTCTTCATTTTTAAAATACCCCAGCCAGAAGTGTGAAATTTCCTTGTCCATAATGAATTATTAAAATATTTTTTTGATTTTCGACAATATAGGCTACCATTATGAGAGCGTGTCTGTCATAGAAAATGTAATATTACAAAAGTTTTTCCGGTAAACCACTTTTTAAATAGATAAACTGGGCTTCAAAAACGGGTCCACAAATTTTTTTTGTTGTAATTTTATTCTAAGTTAAAATTTAAAAGATGGATTTTCTTCAGGATCATTACGTTGTTAAGGACGAACTGCTATTGATTTTCATTTCCGTTATTTTAGGGCTGTTTATTGGTGCAGAACGCGAATACCGGAATAAATCAGCGGGTTTGCGTACATTTATTCTGGTATGTTTCGGATCTTGTCTGTTTACGATTCTTTCCATTAAAATAGGAGTGGATAATCCTGATCGCCTCGCAGCAAACGTTATTACCGGAATAGGATTTTTGGGGGCAGGAGTCATTTTTAAAGGAGACAATAAAATTGAAGGAATTACAACCGCTACTACAATCTGGGCAACTGCTTCAATAGGTATGGCTGTAGGATCCGGATATGTGTATTTTTCACTTTTGGGAACAGCTTTGGTTCTTTTGGTTTTGAGTGCGCTTACTTACCTTCAACAATTTATAGACAATTACCATAAAATAAGGGATTATCGAATTGCAGTAGAAACATCAGCAGATGTCAGACACTGTGAAGATGTTTTTAAGAATTACCATTTAAAACATTTGATCATCAAACAACAATATACACAAGATAGTTTATCCGTTACCTGGAGGCTTACAGGAAAAAGTATCCACCATGAGGAATTGATGGAATACCTGATGGATGACCCCAGGATTATTGCCTGCCAGTTTTAGAATAGAGCAAAAAAATAAAGGCCGGAGCCTTTATTTTTTATTTTTTCTTTAAAATATATAAATCTTTGTTTGGACCATCAATTTCCTTTCCTTCAGTATCCAGCTGAATAAGAATATTCTCACCAACTTTATATTGAGTAGCGGCATTTTTACCTTTTAAAGTAATGATGCTGCCTGTTTTGTCCCAGGTAAAAGATCCTTTATCTTCATTTTTGGATTTCCTGTCGATATATTCTTCAGTAATCGTGAACGTTTTATCCGTATTTAATGTTAACGAAATTTTGATTCCCGGACAGTCTGCACATGGAATAGTTCCTTCGTATGTTCCATTCCAGTCTAAAGCATTTTCAGAAGTATCACCTAAGGCGCTTGTGGTAGAATGAGTGGCACTGTCTGCCGCTGCGGGCTGAACAGCAGTAGAATCTGTTGCAGATCCGGTAGTTTCAGTTGTTGTTTCTTTTTTAGTACAGGAAGCAAGAAATAAGGCAGCTCCTATTCCAAGGATAAACACTTTGTTTTTCATCATAATAATTAAATGTTTTTATTAATACAAGTAACAACCAGCAAACAAAAATCAAGCCAAAAACGGGGAAAAGATCAGGGTAAACGATTAGGCAAATCTTAGTTTGCATTACCAATGAATGGGGTACAGTTTTTTATTCCAATTCTTCCGTATATATGCTGCCGATACCCGAATATTGTAAATATATTTTACTCTGTATAGGAATATAAAAAAGCTTATTCATACTTTTACCTGTGTTTTATGAAGTCTATTCCTATTTTTCTTCGTAAATTGGGGCAAAATTTTTGATTATGACAAAAAAGATACTTTTATCTGTATTTCTTTTGCCGGCTGCAATGGCATTTGCACAACAATACGGAGGAATGTGGATTCCTACGGAACTGAATGAAAAGGAAATGAAGGATTTGGGAATGAAAATCTCTGCCAAAGACATTTTCAATACTCAGAAGCCGAGCATAAAAGATGCAGTAGTACAGTTTAATGGCGGATGCACCGCAGAAATCATTTCACCTAAGGGATTACTGTTAACCAACCACCACTGTGGCTATGGACAGATCCAGGCGCATTCTACGGTTCAGAATGACCTTCTTTCCAATGGTTTTTGGGCCAAAAATACAAGTGGTGAGCTTCCGAATCCGGGGGTAAAAGTGGATTTTATTGTAGATATAAAAGAAGTGACCAACCAGATTCTGGAAGGAACAGATAATCTTACAGAACCTGAACTTACCAAAAAAATCAATAACAATATTGAGGTTTATAAGAACTCTCAGAAAATAGAATCTTATCAATCAATCCTGGTAAAGCCTATGTACTATGGAAATAAGTATTATGCTTACACGATTGAAACCTATAAAGACATCCGACTGGTTGGTGCACCACCACAAAGCATCGGGAAATTCGGTAGCGATACAGACAACTGGGTTTGGCCGAGGCATACCGGAGATTTTTCTATGTTTAGAATCTATGCAGGAAAAGATAACAAGCCGGCAGAGTATTCAAAAGACAACGTACCTTACGTGCCGAAACATTATCTCCCGGTTTCTATAAAAGATAAAAATGAAAACGATTTTACTTTCGTATTCGGATTTCCGGGAAGAACTACGGAATATCTTCCTTCAGTAGCCGTAGAAAAGATCATGAAAGATATTGATCCTGCCAGAATTGCAGTACGTGATGTTGCCTTAAAAAACATTAGACGAAAAAAATGCGTGTAGATAATGAAACACGTATTAAATATGCTTCAAAATATGCATCTGTAGCAAATTACTGGAAAAAATGGATTGGAGAAGTGGAAGGATTGAAAAAATCCAACGCTGTTGAGAAAAAAGTAATGTATGAGGGTTCTTTGATAGCTAAAAATCCAGAGATCAAGACTACTTTAGACCAGCTGAACAAACTCTACAATGATCAGGCTCCTTATGCGTTAAACAATGCTTATTATACAGAGGTGGTAAGAAATGCTGAAACATTAAAACTGGCAGGAGATTACTACGACTTTGTAGCTGCTGTGGAAGCTGGTAGAATGGACGAAAAGGAACTTTCGAAATTAAAAACAAAATTAACTTCTTTCTACAAAGATTACAGCGCAGAGCTTGATGCTAAAGTAACGGCTAAACTATTGGCACTGTATGCCAATAAAACGGCACCACAATTTTTACCGGCAGGATTCAGCAAATACAAAGATGAAAATGCCAATATCCCGGTAGTGGAAGAGATGTCTAAAAACTCAATTGTCACCGGAAGAACAGCAGTAAACGGTGCCGCATTAACGACAGATATTGATAAAGCTTTTTCTAATCAGGACAAATTAATCAAAACATTAAAGAAAGATCCTATTTATCAGTTGTATGTTTCGATGAAAGAAACGTATATAAAAACGGCTGATCCGCAATATACTTCCCTTCAGGCAAAAATTGATGCATTGCAGAAGAAGTTTATGGCTCAGCAGATGGCTACCGATAAAGACAGGAAATTCTTCCCGGATGCGAACTCAACACTTCGCGTGACGTACGGAAAAGTAAAAGGATCTACACCAAGGGATGCCGTTTCTTATGGATACCAGACGCACTTAGCCGGTGTAATGGAAAAATATATTCCGGGAGATTATGAATTTGATGTGCCTAAAAAACTGATTGACCTTTATAACAAAAAAAGATTTCGGAATCTATAAAGATAAAACCGGTGATGTTCCTGTAGGATTCACTGCAACAAACCACACAACCGGTGGAAATTCAGGAAGTCCGGCTCTTGATGCCAATGGAAACCTGGTGGGACTGAATTTTGACAGACAATGGGAAGGGACTATGAGTGATATTAATTTTGACCCCCGTTTCAGCAGAAATATCATGGTAGATACAAAATATATCTTATTTATCATCGATAAATTTGCCGATTCCAAATGGCTGATTGATGAAATGAAAGTGATCAAGTAAATTACCTGATCTAAAATAAAACCGCTCAGTACAAGCTGCTGAGCGGTTTTTTATTTTTTAATGGCCAAAAATATCTTTCAGGCTTACCTCTTTAAAAGTCCCCATTTTACCCACAGCCTCCATATCGAGGTTCTCTTTTTTCCCGATAATAGCTGTATTAAAATGTACCGATTGAATATTCGTCTTGTAAAACTCTTTGATATCTTCAAATCTCAAACCTTGAATCTGCTCATAGATATCCTTTCTGAAATCATGCTCAATATTCAGCTTTTTCAGTCTTAAAGTATTAAAGAAAATATTATTTCGGGTAATTCTGGTGGAAGCAATCTGTTTCAGGGCAGCGTTCCTGGCATTCTCAAATTGAATAGGCACTTCTGGAAGCTCATTCATCAGTTCATTCATGGTATCAACGGCAATCATCAGTTTATCAGGCTGTGTTCCTATATAAGTGGTGATATAATCAGGATGTTTTAATTCCGAATTGGCTGCATAAGAAACATATGCGGAATAGGCAAGGCTTTTACTTTCACGGATTTCCTGAAATACAATAGAAGAAAGACCTCTGCCAAAATATTCATTAAACACATTGATTTTACCAAAGTTGGATGGATTTACAGAATAGCCTTTTCCTATTTTGCTCATTTCCATCTGTACCATATCATAATTGATGAAATATACATGGCCGCCGGTTTCAGGTTCCGGATACTTTTTAGGTTCCGGAATCTGAAGACTTTCAGGTTCAATATACTGTTCAATATATCCTTTAAAGTTTTCAAAATTTTTGCCATAGAAAAATACCTGATATGGATATTTGAAGAGTTTTTTCATCCGGTCGGTAAACACTTCAGCCTGGCTATGTTCAAGCTCCTCCTGAGAAATGATATCAGTAAAGCGGGAGAACTTACCCAGCTTTGTATAATTCGTTAAGGCAGTCATGATCCGGTTTTTATCATTTTTAACAGCCCGCCGGTTTTCCAGAACGGTATCTACAAACTGATTATAAATTTCCTGGTCAGGTTTTACATCATATATCCAATGCTGGAGAAGTGAAATACCTTTTTCAATATTCTCTTCCAGACCACTTAAAGAGATCAGCAGCTGATCATTGGTTGTTTTAAAATTATTGCTGATCCCGATTTTGAAAAACTCCTTTTTCAAATCTTCAGGAGAAAGCTTATGAGTTCCCAAATATTGAAGTAGCTGGGTAGAGATCCCTAGATCTCTGTCATGATCACTTCCAAATGGAAATATGAAATGCAGTTGTGCAATATCATTATACTTATTTCTGACGAAGCTTATTTTTTTACCTTTAAGAGTATCTGTGGTTATTTCCTTTTGATAATCAATGAATTCCGGCTGTATATCCTCAGTTTTGTCAGCTAAAATCTCTTTCAGAAAATCAGATTGAGTATCCCGGTTGATTTTAACAGGGGTAATGCCTGGATTTTCAACCCTGACCAATTTATCATTTACTCCTTTTTCTTTATTAATTATCACATAATTATCTTTGAAAAAATTTTGGGCAAAACTGATAACGTCTTCCCTGGTAAATCGGGCATATTCTTCCATTTCATTGAGTTCCTGTTCCCAGGTCCTTCCTTTGATATAAGAATCATAAAGAGTTGTAGCCAGCCCCTCAGCGGTCTCAAGACCTTTCATTCTCTGGAGTTTAAAATCATTTATGATAGCGGGTAGCATCCAGTCCGGAAAATCGCCTTTTTTTATAAGTTCAATCTCCTCGAGAACCAGCTCTTTTGCCTCGTCTAAGGTCTGGGTCTCCTTAGGAACGGCAACAATTGAAAAATAGCCATATTGTTTTAATCCTACAGAAAATGCTTGTGCCCAGAGCATTTTTTTGGGTCTGGTTGATGTGAAGGTCCAATAATCCTGCTTCACCACGATTACTAAGGATATTGGCAACAATATCTGCAAGCATAGCCTCTCTTGTTCCATAGCTGTCTGTTCTCCAGGCAAGCTGAATCCTTGGTGTAGTAGGACTTTTTTACTGTTCTTTTTATAACCTTTGTAATGGGCTTTTCAATAACAGGAGTCTTTTGGGGAAGTTCTTTATAAGGAAGAGTGCCAAAATACTGATCAATTAATTGTATTGTTTTATCAAAATCAAGATCACCAACCAGTACCATTGCATAATTATTAGGAACATAATATTGGTCAAAATATTGATGAATAGCCTTCATAGAAGGGTTCTTAAGATGTTCGGGTTTACCCAGGGTAGTCTGTTGCCCGTTGGGATGAGTAGGAAAAAGAGCATCCATCAGTTCATAATTCACTAACCTTGAATCATTATCCTGCGCCCTGTTGAACTCTTCATATACGGATTCCAACTCCGTATGGAAAAGACGCAGTACAATTTCCGAAAACCTTTCCTTTTCGATTTTCAGCCACTTTTCCAATTCATTATTCGGAATATTGTTTTTATAAACAGTTTCATCAAACCATGTATGGGCATTGGTTCCGGTAGCTCCCAGAGAAGAAATTGCCTTATCATATTCATTGGCAATTGCATATTGACTGGCTTCCTGGGAAATTTCATCTATTTTTTTATAGATTTCTTTTTTCTTTTCAGGATCCTGTTCAGCTTTGTGCTCTTCATATAATATGGAAATCTGGTCAAGGAGCTGCTTTTCTTTTTCCCAGTCTTGGGTACCTATTTTAGAAGTTCCCTTGAACATCATATGTTCAAGATAATGGGCCAGTCCTGTATTATCTGCCGGATCATTATTGCTTCCGGTTCTTACCGGAATGAAGGTTTGAATTCTTGGGGCATCAAAATTTTGAGCCAGGAATACTTTCAGTCCGTTTTTCAGAGTATAGATTCTGACGTTATTTTCGTCGTGGGTAATCGTAGTATATTGGTAGTGGTTGATATCAGTGTGAACTGTTTCTTTATATTTCTTGTCAATCATATATAAACTCATTTCATTCTTTACAATTCAGAATGCAATTACAAATGTAAGGAATCGACAAAAATGTTTTCCTCTTTTTATAACTATTACATCTATTATTGTAGTTGAAGGCTTGTATCAAACACGGCGCGTAGATAAAAATGAGTAATGTACGGGTTATTTTAAATGATGTATTATATATGTTTTGGCTAAAGCCGATGGAATTTTATGGTTTTTATTGAGCCCGGGCCTATTGAATAGGTGTGTTTATCATATCTTCCTCTAAACATAAACATTAAAGCATATCCCATATTCCTTGACCTTTCCCGAGCCAACTCTCCACATTCCTCTGTGTCAATCCGTGTAATCTGTGGTGAAATAAAATAGCAATGTCTTTTTTCATTACGATATCAATATGTTTTGGCTAAAGCCGATGGAATCTTATGGTTTTTATTGATCCCGGGCTAAAGCCCGGGCCTATTGAATAGGTGTATTTATAATATTCTCAAAACTTAAAAACAATGATTAATTTACCATCCAGCCGTCATTGATTAAAAAAAATTACTCCAACTTTAATTTTCCAATTGCCCCTTTAAACATTTGTTTATAATTTTTATCGCTAATTGCCAGCCTTTTAGCTTAAAATAGGAATGGAAAATGAATTTTATGTTAACTAGACTTGTTTTGCGTTGTATAAAGTTGTTATCTTTGCCCCACTGAAAACGAGAGAGTCAGTCAAGCGCAGAAGAGCTTTTAGGTAAGCAAGAACATTATAATACTTCAAAAAGAGACGGACGAAAAAAACTTAAAAACTTTTTGCAAAAAGAGTTGTGGTTTTAAAAAGAGTTTGTACCTTTGCAGTCCGAATAAATCGGAGCGCAGGAGTAGGGGTGATTGAGGTTTTGAGAAGAATTAAGGTTACTTAAAAAACTTTAAAATTTTCTTTAGGAACATTTGGTCATTACAAAATAAAGTTTTACTTTTGCACTCGCAAATACGGAGCGGATATAGACAGAAAGATTGCTTCGTTAAAAAGCGGAAGATATAAAGATCATTGACATACAATATAACAACCAAGTAAGGAAAAACTAAAGCGTTAAAAACTTTGAGTGAGTCAGACAAACATACAATGGAGAGTTTGATCCTGGCTCAGGATGAACGCTAGCGGGAGGCCTAACACATGCAAGCCGAGCGGTAGATTGCTTTCGGGCAATTGAGAGCGGCGTACGGGTGCGGAACACGTGTGCAA
>NZ_JPEQ01000018.1:0-51671 GCF_000738495.1 Chryseobacterium sp. P1-3 | reverse complement strand
CTGAACAATAATCTACTTTTCTTAAGAAATTATACTTTGGTGTATCAATGGCCTCACATCTTCCCAGGTTTACAATTTCTGTATTTTTGAAAATAAGACATCCTGCTTCCTGAAGTGTATTATCTGCAAAAACCATCTTAGAGCCTACAGCACCTACATTCTCTTTGGTCTCAAATACATTCAAAAGGCTTGACAAATAATTTTCCTGAACTTCAACATCATTATTCAGTATATAAACATATTTACCTTTTGCTGCATGAATTCCTTTGTTTATATTTCTTAAAAATCCAAGATTTTCAGAATTATCAATAACTATAATTCCGGGGATTTTATTTAAATATTCCAATGTTTCGTCAGAACTGTTATCATTGATAATAATAATTTCTTTTGAAACATACTTGTCATATTGCTCTATGGTATAAAGACAGTTAAGCGTATATCTGATCTGATTATAAACAGGAATAATAATAGAAACTTCAGTCTCACTTTCGTTGGCAAAACTAAATGTATAATTTTCAAAGAAATCAAGTTCAAAATGATTGATTTTCAGTTTTCTTTTATTATTGATAAAATTACGATCCTCTATTTTATTTTTAAAAAATCTTTTAATTCCCATTTTAAATTTATTATTTTGTCCTGCCTTTTAAGAAAACGAAATTAAGCATTTATTAGAAACTATAAAAAAACAAATAAAACAGGGGATCGAAACGACATTTTTTTTTCAAAAAATTTTTAGAAATTTAAGGCAAAAATCAAAAAGGAAGTTTTCTAAATATTATGACCTGAAAACAGTTATGGTTTATGGGTTCAACAATCGGAGCATAAAATATATAAGAATGAAATTGTTCTTTGGCAAACGTATGCAAACGAAATTATTCATGACATTTAAAACATTCATTTTACTATGAAAAACAGAAAAATATATTTTATTTGCCCATCAGTATCTGTACCGTTTGGAGGCATAAAACAAATTTATAAATATGTAAATATTCTCAACAGTCATGGTTACAATGCTTCAGTCTTACTTAAAAAAAAGAAGAAAAGAGATAATATTTGGTATCAACTAACAAAAATATCTTATCATTATGAGCTTATAAAAAATATAGAAAATAATATTAGCTCTAAAAATCATAAAAGTGGTTTTTATGAAAAACTAAAACTTTTATTCCATCGTTTTTCTGCACATCCGATAGAGAAAGATGCCCTATTTGTTTTTCCGGAAATATATGGGAATTCTTTTTACAAAGCCATTCCCAATCATCAGTATATAATACTTAATCAAAATTGTTACTATACGTTCCAAGGATATGGATATGATTATAGTGAGGAGAATCCTTATTTAAATAAAAATTGTATTGGAACTATTGTAGCGTCTGAAAATGCCCAAAAGTATTTTGAGGTTGTATTTCCTTCACATAATTTATATAGAACCCGTTTAGGAATTGATACGGGTGTTTTTAGTTTCAAAGATAAAAAAAAGAAAAAAAATTGCTTTTATGCCAAGAAAACTTTCCGAAGATTCTTTGCAGGTCATTAATATTTTAAAGGCACGAAAAAGGATGAATGACTGGGAGTTTTTTCCGATTGATAATATGAATGAACAGGAAGTTGCACAACATTTAAAAGAATCTGCGTTCTTTTTGAGCTTCAATCATAGAGAAGGCTTTGGGTTACCTCCCGTGGAGGCAATGGCTTGCGGATGTTTTGTAATCGGATACTCAGGACAAGGCGGTAAAGAGTATTTCAAGGAAGAGTTTTCTTGCCTAATCGAGGAAGGCAATATTATTGATTTTGTTGAAAAAATAGAAAATCACGCTTTAGAATACACTACAAATCCAAATCTTTTTTTTGAAAAAGGTAGAATAGCATCACAGTTTGTTTTGGATAACTATTCCCTGGAACATGAAACAAAAGACTGGATTAATATATGGATGAAAATAATTTCATGATAAAAAAATAACAAGAGCTGTTAATCTAAAAAGAGCCGTATTACAACTCGTGAAAACGGCCTTTTTTATGAAATTTTCCTGTATCATTATACGAGAGGGGTTTTCGTTTAAACGATTCTCGGCCCACATCTAGTTGTGATACACTTTTTTTTATAGGTTTATCTTTTATCTGCCCAAACAACCTGATTATCATAATTGTATATTACAATATTACCATCATTCTGAATTGAAAGTCTGTCAACATTTGACAAGCTTACTCCTGTGTTGTAAACAGCTCTATTTGAAGAATCATAGACTACTAAATTCCCATCTTCCTGAAAAACAGCACGTCTTCCTTTTCCTGTCGTTGCAGTAGACCAGATATCTTTTTTAAACCCACTTCTGTACATTACTAAATTACCATCAGTCTGGAAAATTAAATAATATTTGGAATTCTCAGAATATATCTTTTCACCTTGTACAAATTCATACCCTTTATAAATATTACCTCTACTGTAACTTCCTGTATTATTATTAAAATTCCCGTTTCCTCCAAAATCATTCCTATTAGGATCATTATAAGAGGACCATAATGCATTTCCCCTTCTGTTATAAATTACAAGATTACCATCATCCTGCATTTCAAGACTTGTTGCATTTTTATTAACGGTATTTGTACTAAATATGGGTCTATCTGAAAAGTTATATACTACAAGATTTCCATCTCCTTGAAAAATTGCTCTCGCCCCTTGACCTTGTGTTTTAGAATCCCATTGTGGTTGATTTCTACGATTGTAAACCACCAGATTTCCATCATTTTGAAAAATCAGAAAGTATTGTCTATTCTCAGATTGATACTTTCTATCCTTTATTAGATTTGTACCCAATGTAAAATTTTGAGCCATCATACAGATTCCTGCCAAGAGTCCCAACATTGCAAATAATTCTTTTCTCATAATTTAGATATTGTTATTTTATTACTTAAAGATATACAATAAAAATCATGCCTTCTACCTTCTCCGGCAAAATTACTTATGAAAAAAACAGAATCAGGAAAAAATTGAATAAAAAATATATAGGTAAAATTAAGTTCTTTAATCTGTTTAAAATCTATAAATTAAGTAAATTTGCAAAAATTTAAATTGAAAATGGAGAAAGTAAGAGTACGTTTTGCTCCAAGTCCTACTGGACCTTTACATTTGGGAGGCGTAAGAACCGCATTATATGATTATCTTTTTGCTAAAAACCAAGGCGGGGAATTTGTATTGAGAATTGAAGATACAGATACAGCAAGATACGTAGAAGGAGCTGAAGAATATATTGAAGAAGCTTTAGAATGGTGCGGAATCATTCCAGATGAAAGTCCTAAAAAAGGAGGGAAATTTGCGCCTTACAGACAATCCGAAAGGAGAGATATCTATGACCGGTATACAGAGCAGATCCTGAAAACAGATTATGCTTACCTTGCTTTTGATACCCCTGAAGAACTGGATGCAATGCGCGCAGAGTTCGAAGCTAAGGGTGATGTTTTCTCTTATGATAATAAAACGAGAAACCGTTTAAGAAACAGTCTTGCCCTTTCTGAAGAAGAAGTTCAGAAGCTCCTGGCAGAAAAGACACCATATGTGGTAAGATTCAAAATGCCTGTTGACAGAGTATTAAACCTGGAAGATATCATCCGTGGAAAATTCTCAGTCAATACCAATACCTTAGATGATAAAGTTTTGGTAAAAAATGACGGGATGCCTACTTACCATTTTGCCAATATCATTGATGACCATGAAATGGAAATCTCCCATGTTATCCGTGGGGAAGAATGGCTGCCATCTTTAGGTTTACACACTTTATTATATGAAGCAATGGGCTGGGAAGCACCGCAATTTGCCCACCTTTCTCTGATTCTGAAACCGGAGGGTAAGGGAAAATTAAGCAAAAGAGACGGTGATAAGTTTGGATTCCCTGTTTTCCCGCTTGATTTCAAAGATCCTGCAACGGGAACCGTATCTAAAGGATACAGGGAAAACGGCTATCTTCCTGACGCTTTTATCAATATGGTTGCTTTACTTGGCTGGTCACCTGCTGACGATAAAGAAATCCTTCCTATAGAAGATATGATTAAAGAATTTGATCTTCACAAAGTACATAAGGCCGGCGCAAGATTCAGTAAAGAAAAAGCAGAATGGTTTAACCATCAGTATATTCAGATGAAGTCTGATGAAGAACTTCTCCAGATCCTGAAAAATACGGATCTTAATCTTTCAGGGATTTCTGATGAAAAACTGTTGAAGGTGATTCACCTGATGAAAGAACGGGCCACCTTTCCAAAAGATATTTATGAAAACGGAAAATTCTTCTTTGAAATGCCCTCCTCCTTTGATGAGAAAGCTGCTAAAAAAGCCTGGAATGATGAGACTTCTGCTATTTTAGGAGAGTTAGTTTCAACTCTTGATTCGGCAGATTTTACAGCAGAGGTGCTGAAGCAGACTATACATGATTTTGCCGAAAACAAAGGCCTTGGAATGGGTAAAGTAATGATGCCTTTACGGTTGTCTTTAGTAGGAGAATTGAAAGGCCCGGACGTTCCGGATATTCTGGAAATCCTTGGAAAAGAAGAAAGTATCGCCAGAATAAGCAATGCTATAAATAATTTTAAATAGTATTAACATAATTTTTCATACATTTGAAAGATTTAATTTACTTCAAGAAATGGAATATTTAAGTTTCGAACTTCCTATCAAAGAATTGATGGATCAATACCAGACGTGTTCTTTAGTAGGAGAAGAAAGTGGTGTTGATGTAAAATTAGCATGCAGCCAGATTGAGGATAAGATTTTGGAAAAGAAAAAAGAAATCTACGGAAATCTTACCCCTTGGCAAAGAGTACAACTGTCCCGTCACCCGGATCGTCCATACACATTAGACTACATCAACGGAATGGCAGATAAAGGCAGTTTCTTAGAACTTCATGGAGACAGAAATTTCGCTGATGATCCGGCAATGATTGGAGGATTGATTACCCTTGATGGACAACGGGTAATGATTATAGGAACTCAAAAAGGAAGGACGACTAAAGAAAGACAGCATAGAAGATTCGGAATGCCCAATCCGGAAGGATACAGAAAAGCTTTAAGATTGATGAAGCTTGCTGAAAAATTCAATATCCCTGTGGTGACTTTAGTAGATACACCGGGAGCTTACCCTGGGCTGGAAGCTGAAGAAAGAGGACAGGGTGAAGCTATTGCAAGAAATATCTTTGAAATGGTACAGCTGAAAACCCCGATCTTCACTTATATTATCGGTGAAGGTGCCAGTGGTGGTGCTTTAGGAATAGGCGTCGGGAATAAAGTATATATGTTGGAAAATACATGGTATACGGTAATTGCACCGGAAAGCTGCTCTTCCATCTTATGGAGAAACTGGGATCACAAGGAAGATGCTGCTAATGCATTAAACCTTACCCCTCAGGATGCTTTAAGAGAAAAGTTCATCGACGGGATTATTGAGGAACCACTTGGTGGAGCTCATTACGATCCGGAAACGACTTATCTGAACTTAAAAAATTCCATCTTACAAAATATCAAAGCTTTTGCCAAGTTTACAGGACAGGAGCTTGAAACCCAGAGACAGGATAAATTTATTGCAATGGGGCAATATAAAGGATAAAATAAAAAGGTTAAGAAAAATTTCTTAACCTTTTTTACTCTAGTTTTCTTCTCATTTAATCCGCAACGTTGAGGGCAATCTCAATGTCCTGATTAATTTTCTTTAAGGAAGAATATTTGGCATCACATACCATCGTAGTCAGCACATATTCTCCTTTATCTACCAAAATAAAGTTCTCTCCTTTGGCTGGAACACTTAAATTATAATATTTTTTTCCACTTATTTTTACAATAAGGTTACATCCGGACCTGTTCTTAATATTAACATAAGCCTCACTTTTATTAATATCATTACTAAAAAGATGAGTCAGCATCGCAGCTCGCCTTTTATTTTCTTCGCTCGGCTCAGACCTGGCAGATCCTGCAGTTTTGGCAGACCCTGCGGAAGCATAGCTTACACTTCTGCCTTCTTTTAAAATATCTTCTTTCAAAGCATTGATTGCAGCTTCGGTACTATTTGCTTTTGCAGCATCAGTGTTACCTGCCTGTCCCGCCTTATTGACAACGATCACTTTACCGCTATTCAATTCATTATTTTTAACAATGTTTTCAATCTTATCTTTGCTGATAGGCTTAATGCTGGGTTTGGCTTCAGGAGAATTATCCGCCATAATAATATCGATCAGTCGTCTTTTAAAAAAGTCCGTTCTTGCATGTCCCGGATTTTGCTTCAGAAAGCCTGCGATAACTCTTGCTTCTTTTGATATTTCTGCTTCCTGTTCTGTATAAATGATCACAGTTTCTTTTTCTACAACCGCTTTAGATTTCGATTTTTTCTTTTTTTGGGAAAATCCAAGAGAAAAAATACATATAAACAGGAGGAAGAAGATTTTTTTCATTAATCAAAGCTTTAAAATAGTATTAAATATATTAATAACGTGAAAAGTCATTTTTTAGTTTATCATTAAAATCATTATCTTTGCACTGCTCTAAAATTAAGCTAAAAAATTAATACTAATCTTAAATAAAAAATAATAGATATTATGTCTTATACACCAGTTGCTGCAGATGTAGCTAAATTAAGAAACCAAACAGGTGCAGGTATGATGGACTGCAAAAAAAGCTCTAGTAGAAGCTGAAGGAGACTTCGAAAAAGCGGTAGATATCCTTAGAAAAAAAGGACAAAAAGTTGCTGCCAACAGAGCTGACAGAGAGTCTACTGAAGGTGCAGTGATCGCAAGAGTGAACGAGGATAACACTTTAGGTGCTATCATCTCATTAAATTGCGAAACTGACTTCGTTGCTAAAAACGAAGCGTTCATCGAATTAGCTTATGAATTAGCTGAAATGGCGATCTTCGCTGCTACTAAAGAAGAGCTTTTAGCTACAGATTTCCACGGAATCACTGTTGCTGAAAAATTAGTTGAGCAAACAGGAGTTATCGGTGAAAAAATCGAGATCGGATCTTTCGAAAGAATCCAGGGAGATTTCTTAGGAGCTTACATCCACGCTGGAAACAAAATTGCTGCAATCACTTCTCTTTCTGCAAAAGTAGACGGAGCTGATGAAGCTGCTAAAGCTGTTTCTATGCAGGTTGCTGCTATGAACCCAATTGCTTTGGACGAAAATGCTGTTTCTCAGGAAACTATTGACAGAGAATTAGAAATCGAAAGACACAAACTTACTGAAGAAGGTAAGCCTGCCAACATTATCGACAATATCCTTAAAGGAAAAATGCAGAGATTCTACAAAGACAATACTTTGGTACACCAGGATTTCATTAAAGACGGAAGTATCTCAGTTGCTGATTACGTAAAATCTGTAAATGCAGATCTAAAAGTAACAGGGTTTGTAAGAGTAAGCTTAACTTAATCAATCCTTCAAAAATATTTGATCCCGATGAAAATTCATCGGGATTTTTTTATGAAGAATCCACAAGTATGAACGCAATATGAAAAGCTCTTTACCTGCCTTAGGCTGTTATAGAAGTTGCTGTCCAGTGGAGGCTCTGTATTGAGGTCCTCAGATAAAAATTAAATCTGGAACGGAAAGACTAGCGGCAGGTAGCCCGATATACAATCACCAATTTCATATTCAAGATAGCTTTTAATTAAAAATGAAGAATAATTCTCAATTTAATTCTGAATTTATTTAAAAATATATAATTTTTTATTTTAATTTTGTAGAAATCCTAATTCCATACCTATGAAAAGATTTCTACTCAGTTTGGTATTAATTTTTTTTAACAATTAATACTCTCTTTGCCCAAAGGGATACAGAACACTGGTTTGCACCAATGGCTGCAAATTCATTTGCACTTTCCGGCCCTCAGCAAGCCTTATATTTTTCTACGGATTCCACTACTCCTTTTCCCGTAGAAATATATAGTGATAATGCGCTGTTGGGGACCGTTACCATCAGTAAAGGTAATCCGCAAGTGTACGATATCCCTACAGCGAATATGATCACCTCCAACAATAATGAGAAATTTACTTCCGTAGGTAAAGGACTCTATACAAGAGGTACAAAACCTTATTTTGTCAATTTCAGATTCAGTGTAGCCAGCCACGGGGAGATATTGACCTCTAAAGGCAAAGCAGGAATAGGAAAAAAATTCTATGCTGCTGCAACTCCAATGACGGGCCAGACCATCACATATTTAAATTTTACAGCCGGAATTTTAGCTACAGAAGACAATACGACTGTAAAAGTTTCAGGATATAATGCAGGCGTCCAGTTTTCTAATGGAACTACCGGAGCAAGTAATCCCACAATGACTTTTACCCTAAACAAAGGGAAAGCATTTATCATTGAAGGACTTCAAAATAACGGTACAAATGCAACGGGGTTCATAGGTGCAAAAATAGAATCTGACAAACCCATTTCTGTTACCAATGGAAATTTTAACGGCCAATTTGCATTACCTGGCAATAAGGGGAGCGGATCGGATATTGTGATGGATCAGTCTGTTCCTACAGACAGGCTGGGAAACGAATTTGTTCTTGTAAAAGGAAACGGAGGAATCACTGATGGTGACGAAGACGCATTGGTGATTGCAACCGAAAATAATACTGAAGTATACGTAAACGGAGGAACTACTCCGATAGCCACTCTTAATGAAGGACAATGGGTACGTGTATGTGAAGGGCCTAACGGTACATTTGTCAACAAGTATATTAACCAGGGGAACGACCACTATAATATGCATATTAAAACTTCGAAAAATGCATACGTATACCAGCTTCTAGCAGGGATTGATAATTACACAGCAACAGAAGGCTTCAATTATATACCACCCCTGAACTGCTTTTTACCAAGGAAGATTGATGAAATTTCCATGGTGAACATCCTCCCTCCCACTACCAATACTGTAAAGCTTAACATCCTTACTGAGGCCGGGGCTACCGTTACAGTAAACAATCTGCCTCTTCCTGCCACTCAGGGTCCCTATCCTGTAACAGGAACCACAGATTGGGTCTCTTATTCAGTGCCTAATGCAACGGGGAACATTACAGTTAACTCTACAAAAGCTGTTACTGCAGGGATTGCCGGAGGAAGTGGAGCGGTTGGTTATGGTGGTTATTTCGCAGGGTTTTCTTCTATTCCTGTTATTGCCAAACAATCGGGAGATTGTGTTCCGGGTATTATTCTTGAGCTGGATGACGGATATGAAACTTATCAATGGTTTCGCAATGGGACAGCTATTCCGGGAGCAACAGCCAATACTTACACACCCACACAATCAGGAAATTATACGGTAAAAGTAACCATGGGAACATGTCCGCCGGTAACAACTCCCATTTATAAAGTACAAACCTGCTTAAAACTTACCAATCAGGCTCTGAACGCATGCGCCACAAAAGTAATTACTCCGGCGTTTACTTCTTCTACTCAGGTTCCGCTTGCAAGTACAGTAACAATAGTAACACCGCCTACTAAAGGTACAGCCGTTGTCAATCCAAACGGAACCATTACCTATACTCCGGTAGCAGGCTATTTAGGTCCTGATAAAATTGTTTATAAGTTCTGCGGAAATGCTACTGAATTTATTGATTGCGAACAGGTTACTTTAGACCTCACCGTAGTTCCATTCACCGTAAAGGATGTCAGCATTACTGCATGCTGGTATGATGTAGACCCGTATGCCTATTTTGATCTTACTAAAGCTGCAGTCACCGACTATGCTGCTGTGGTAAAAAAATATTACCGCACTCTCAATGATCTTAATATGGGAGCCAATGAAATAACGACTCCGGATAAATTTCCATCCACAGGAGGTACTGTATATGTAAAAGTGACTACCGCTGAAGGTTGTACAGCCAATGCTAAAATTGAATTGATTCCGCTTCCGATTAAAAAATCTCCAATCCTGGTGGATCAGTATATTTGTATGGATGCCAAAACTAATCTGGATGCCGGACCCGGATATGACTCATACGAATGGAATACAGGAGCCACAACATCGGGCATCAGAAATGTCGGAGTCGGAGAGTATTTCGTTATCCTTGGTAAAAACGGATGCTTTCTGAAGCAGGTTGTAAAAGTGAAAAAAGTGGAGGATCCGGTTATTCAGCAGATTGAAATCACCAATAATACTGCAACATTAATTGCTACCGGAGGTAAAGTTCCTTATAAGTATTCTGTAGACGGAACCACCAACTGGCAGGATTCTAATGTATTTACAGGATTATCCAGAGGTCAGCACACTTTTTATGTAAAAGATGCATATGACTGTGTCCCTGTTGCTGTAGAAATTACAGTTCCTAATTTATTAAATGCCATTACTCCTAACGGGGATAATGTGAATGATTATATAGACTACAGCGAGCTGGCTTACAAAGACAATTTGTCTTTCGTGGTATATGACCGGTATGGCAATAAAATATTTACCGGTAATAAATTCAATAATTACAAGTGGGACGGAAGGCATTTTGACAAAAAAATTGAGACGGGAACCTATTGGTATCACATCAACTGGAACGAACCTAACAAAGAAAAAACTCCAATAAAATACACCGGCTGGATTCTTGTAAAGAACAGGGAATAGTCTATTTTAAGCACATTTTATAAACCACGATTGCGCAATCGTGGTTTATTTTATTAATTCATCAATTAATATTGAAAAAAAAATTTCAATATCAATCAATTATTCTACTATTTTTGTAAAAATCTAATTTCAACATCTATGAAGAAAATTCTATCAGTTATCGTGCTCCTCTTTGCTGCAATCAATATGCTTTTTGCACAGAGAGACACTGAGCACTGGTTTGCCCCAATGGCAGCAAATACGTCAGCCTTAAGCAATCCTAGGCAAGCTTTATATTTTTCTACAGATTCTGTGACGCCTTTTCCTGTAGAAATTTACAGTAACAATGTTCTTCTGGGAACAGTTACCATCAGTAAAGGCAATCCGCAGTCCTATACTGTGAACACCAATACCATGATCACTTCCAATAGCAGCGAAAAGTTCACACCGGTAGGTAAAGGGATTTATACCAAAGGGGAAAAACCCTATTATGTAACCTTTAGATTTAGTGTAACCAGCCATGGAGAAATATTAACTTCTAAAGGAAAAGCGGGAATTGGAAAAAAATTCTATGCTGCAGCAACTCCGATGACGGGACAGACCATCACATATTTAAATTTTACAGCCGGAATCCTGGCTACAGAAGATAATACAACTGTAACCGTATCCGGGTATGATTCCGGACTTCAGTTCTCTAACGGAACCACAGGAATTACCAATCCTACGATGACCTTTACCCTGAATAAAGGACAAGCCTATATTATTGAAGGTCTTCAGGATTTCGGAACAAATGCCAAAGGATTTATAGGTGCTAAAATAGAAGCTGATAAACCGGTGTCTGTTACCAATGGAAACTTTAATGGCCAGTTTGCCCTGCCTGCAAGTAAAGGAAGTTCCGGAAGTGACATTGTAATGGACCAGTCTGTACCGGTAGACAGATTAGGGAATGAATTTGTACTTGTAAAAGGAAATGGCGGGATCACAGATGGCGTTGAAGATGCCCTGGTAATTGCTACAGAAACCAACACCGAGGTATACGTAAACGGAGGAACAACCCCGATAGCCACCCTTAATGAGGGAGATTGGATACGTGTATCTGAAGGACCGAACGGTACATTTAACAATCAATATATCAACCAGGGGAATAACCACTATAATATGCATATCAAAACAACCAAAAATGCATATGTATATCAGCTACTGGCAGGTATTAACAACAATACAGCAACAGAAGGGTATAATTACATACCTCCGCTGAACTGTTTCTTACCGAGAAAGATAGATGAAATTGGAATGATTAATATGCTTCCGGAAGGAGGTCAAAACGTAAAATTAAATATCCTTACTGAAACCGGTGCTACCGTAACAGTTAACAATCTGCCACCTCCTGCTGCTCAGGGACCTTTCCCGGTTACCGGAACCTCATCATGGGTATCTTATTCAGTTCCTGCCGTTACAGGAAATGTAACGGTTACCTCTACAAAAGCGGTTACTGCAGGTATTGCAGGTGGAAGTGGAACATTAGGTTATGGCGGATATTTTGCCGGATTCTCCTCAATTCCTGTTATTGCAAAACAATCCGGTAACTGTATTCCGGGATTGGTGCTGGAAGTAGATGACAGTTTTGATACGTATCAGTGGTTCAAGGAGGGTGTTGCCATTCCTGGAGCTACAACGCATTCATATACTCCTACGCAATCAGGAAATTATACTGTAAGAATTACCATAGGATCATGTCCTCCGGAAACTACCCCGGTATATAAAGTATATACCTGTCTTACCAAAACAACCAAAACAGATACTGTATGTGATGGCGTAAAACAGATTATTCCTACATTCAGTAACTCAACGCAAATTGTTGTTCCTGGTTCGGTAACGATTGTTACTCCACCTGCCCATGGTAATGCTGTAATTGATCCTGTTACGGGTGTTATAAGCTATGCACCGGGCTATAATTATACGGGTCCTGATACTATTGTGTATCAATTCTGCGGTAATAACCCGGATTTTACAGACTGTGAAGAAGTTACTTTAAATTTAACGGTGTCTGAAAGTCCCACTATCAACAATACAGCCTTAAGAGAATGTTTCATAGAATCCAATCCATCAACAGGATTGTTTAATCTTGAAGAAGCTTTTGTAACTGCAGACACCAACGTAGTGAAAAAATACTATCCATCTCCTGCAGACGCCCACGCCGGAACGAATGAAATTCTGAACCCAACCAACTATATTGCCCCTAACGGAGTAGTTTACATCAAAGTAATTAATGCCAATGGATGTTATAGAATCGCAGAAGTAACGCTAACAGTGATGCCTCCGGTAAAATCTGATATCCTGGTTGATAAGATCGTTTGTATGGAAGGAAAAACAACTTTAGATGCCGGACCTGGCTTCAAAGGATACGAATGGAGCACGGGAGCTACTACACAATCTATTCAGAATGTGGGAGTAGGAACATATTGGGTGAGACTCAGAACCGGAGACTGCTATACGGTACAAACTGTAAAAGTATATCCTTCAGAACAACCGGTTATTTCAAATATTGATATTTCAAATAATACCATTACAGTGAATGTGATTGGAGGAACTGCTCCGTATAAGTATTCGATTGATAATATTAACTGGCAGGATTCAAACGTATTCACAAACCTTGCCAGAGGAAATATCAGCGTGTATGTAAAAGACGATTATAACTGTACACCTATAAAAGTAGATATCACGATTCCTAATCTGATCAATGTGATTACCCCAAATGATGACGGAGTTAATGATGTTGTGGATTATTCATTATTGGCAACTAAAAATAACCTGGTATTGAATATCTTCGACAGATACGGAACCAAAATCTATCAGGCTGACAAATCCAACGGATATAAATGGGATGGAACCATTGACGGAAACAAGAGAGTTCCTACCGGAAATTACTGGTATGAAGTTGGCTGGACAGAGCCAAATGGAAAAAATACAGCGATAAAATATACAGGCTGGATTTTGGTAAAAAACAGAGAGTAAAACTCAGAAATATTTTTTTTAAAACCACGATTTTGAAATCGTGGTTTTTTTATTACTTTTTCAAGCACTCAATACTTTTTATTATTAAATTTGTGATAAATCATGAAACTGAATGAAAAAAACTCTATCTTTTTTATTTATATTTTACATTTTCACCTTTGCTTTTGCCCAACTAGACAGAGAGCATTGGTTTGCCCCCATGGTAGACAGGACGGGAAGTTTTAATCCTTATCAAAAACTTTATTTATCTACCAATAGAACGACACCGTTCCCCGTCAATATTTATAACAACAATGTCTTGATAGGTACGGTAAACATCAGTAAAAATAATCCCCAAAAATTTGATGTTTTAAGGAATTATATCATTACCACCCAACAAACTGATTTATTTACACCAACCACTAAAGGACTATACTTAAAGGCAGAGTTTCCTTTTTATGCCAATTTGAGGTTTTCTGTATTCAACCATGCGGAGATCATTACCTCAAAAGGAATTCCCTCTACCGGAAAAACTTTTTTTGCTGCTTCAGCACCTATTACCGTAAATAATAGCATTCTTAATTTCATGACCAGCGTTTTAGCAACAGAAGACAATACTACTGTTACTATTACCGGATATAATCCTGCTGTTCAATTTTCCAACGGAACCACAGGTACTACCAATCCTGTAATGACCTTCACTTTAAATAAGGGACAATCTTACATCATTGACGGTATTGGAAATATTGCCGGAAATTTTGATGGTTTTATCGGTTCAAAAATTACCTCAAACAAACCTGTCAATGTTACAAACGGAAATTTTAACGGCCAGTATGCCGGTGATTATCCTTCAAGTTCCGATATTTTAATGGATCAGGCAGTTCCGGTCGACAGGCTGGGTAGTGAATTTGCTCTTGTAAAAGGTAACGGAAGTATCGGATCCAATATGGAAGGGGCCGTAGTTATTGCTACTGAAGATAACACACAGATCTACGTCAATAACGAATTGACACCTGTCGCCACCATCAATGCCGGAAAATATTTCGTTATCCCTGATACAAAATACAGCTTACAGGGCGGAGGTCATTATAATTTATACATCAAGACTTCTAAAAATGCCTACGTCTATCAGCTTCTGGCCGGAGATTCCAATTCCGGTAACGAAGTGGCAACCGGAGGATTCAATTTTATTCCGGCCCTTAACTGTTATCTTCCCAAGCAGATTAATGAACTGGGGTTCATCGACGAAAATTTTGTACATTCCAATGCTGTTCCTGCCGGCATGCTCAATATTCCCACAAAACTGAACCTTATTACCGAAAGAGGGGCTGTAGTTACCGTAAACGGAGCAACTCCACTAGCTAGTGCAGGCCCTTACAACATGACAGGAACCAACAACTGGGTAACTTATGGTATTCCTAACGTAACGGGAACCATAACAGTAGTTTCCGACAAAGCAATTACAGCGGGCATAACGGCAGGAAGTGATGCTGTAGGATATGGAGGCTTTTTTGCCGGATTTCCCACCCAGCCGGTTATTATAAAATCGGGAACCAATTGTATTCCGGGAATTACCCTTACAGTAGATCCTATTATTTATGATTCTTACCAATGGTACCGGAATGGCACCATTCTTACCGGAGCAACCTCATCCTCTATTACTCCTACCCTTCCAGGATATTATACCTGCTCTGTAACCATGGGCAGCTGCGCACCTTTAGTAACGGAACAATATAAAGTCGTTAATTGTATGAAACTGAGTACTGCCAGCTACAATGTATGCGATACAAAAACGATTACTCCCACATTCAGCAGCTCGTCACAAACTCCGGTTCCTTCAACGGTTGCCATAACAACTCCACCTTCTTTAGGAACAGCTGTTATAAATCCAGCGACGGGAGTGATTACCTATACCATCAATACGCCGGGTACAATAGGCAATGATACTTTTACCTATACATTCTGTGGCAATGATCCTGATTTTCCGGACTGTGAAACGGTAACTGTCAATATCAGCATCCAGTCCCTCACCGTTACGAATGTTATATTGAAATCCTGTGATAATAACGGCCAGGGAATATTCGATTTAACCACCGCAGCCGTAACCACCTATTCTCCTGTTACTATTTCTTACTATCCTACATTGCTAGATGCCCAAACCGAAAATCCGGCTGCACTTATCACTACAGCAAATGCCTATTCCGCACCTAACGGGACGATTGTATATGCCGTTGTAAAAAATAGTATCGGCTGTAAAGGCATTGCAGAAATAACACTGAATCTTTATAATAAAGCAATAGTACAGGATAATTACAATGGTATTTTTTGCGATGATAATATGGACGGAACCGTTACTGTTATCCTTGCCAATATTACCCCTATTGTCCTCAATAATCCCACCTATTTTACGAATGTAAGATATTATGCCGCCCTTGGTGATGCCAATGCAGGAAATGCCAATACCCTTCCTAACAACTGGAGCTACACTACAACGACCACGATTTATATAAGGGTAGATTCACCTGACGGATGTCCTGCAGTGATCAAACCGCTGCAATTCAGTATTGGAGCCAGAATACCCTTGATAAAAACAACGGATACCGAAGACGTATGTGATGATGACTTAGATGGAATCAAAGCAGTTAATCTGGCTCAATTTATCCCTCAGTTTACCCTGGATCCGAATGTTACTTTTACTTTTCACGGAACATTATCAGATGCCCAGAATAATATCAATCCTATCAGTGGCGCAGTGAATGTTACCAATACCCAGACTTATTATATCCGTTTTCAGAAAAACGGAGTATGCCCGGAGGTAGGAACCCTGAAAATTACCATTAAAATCCCCAAGAAATCCACGCTTCTGAATGATCAGGCTATTTGTCCTAAATCTACTACTACATTGGATGCTGGTCCCGGTTTTGACAGATATCTGTGGAGTACAGGAGCCACAAGTCCTTCCATTACCAATGTTCCTGTAGGAAGTTACTGGGTAGAACTGACTTCTAACGGATGTGTTTATAAGCAATATGTAAATGTCACGGAGCTACCTCTTCCTGTCATCACTTCTATTGAAATTGACGGAACCACTGTGAAGGTCGGAGTAAGCGGAGGAACGCCCCCTTATGAATACTCGCTGGACGGAGTGGTCTGGCAGAGTTCAAATATTTTCTACAATGTATCAAGAGGAGCACATCATGTTTTTGTGAAAGACTCTAAATTGTGTGGTGAAGTCAAAAAACCGTTTGCCATCATCAATCTTATCAACACCATCACTCCAAACGGCGATGGTTATAATGAGGGAATTAATTATTCAGCTTTAATGGCTAATGACAATCTTGAGTTCAGAATTTTTGACAGATATGGAGCCGAAATTTTCAGGGGAACTCCTGAAAATAAATACACCTGGGACGGCAGAATAGGAGGCAGGTATGTACCTACGGCTACTTACTGGTACTTTATCAGCTGGACAGAATATGGGTCTACCCTTTCTGTAAAGTACTCAAGCTGGCTGTTGGTAAAACACCGGTAATCATTAAAAAAACAATAATTTCCAGCTAATTAGCTTATTTTAAATAATTTATAACACTCATTAACACTTTACTGCAAAGTTTAATATAACTTTAACCCGTAATCTTCATCAAACAAGGTATAAATTGCTGTATTTCTATGTAATTTTGCCGAATTATATGAAGAAACTGTTTACGCTACTGTTATTGGTTTTTCTGATTAAAATCAATGCCCAAATATATTCCGGAGAAGTATTCCTGAGGGACAATTCAATTTTGTATCTCAATCAGGTATATGTGACCAACCTGAATACTCAAAAAACTGTCCTTACCGATTACAATGGTAATTTCAATATTCCGGCAAATCCGGGCGACGTTATTCGGTTCACTTCTATTGTTACGGAGAGAAAAGACATTAAGCTTACTCCCCAGCTGATGGATCAGAAAAATCTCGTTGAGCTTAAGATTGCTTATTACGAGATCCAGGAAATTGTACTAAGCAGATTCAAGCCTACCGGAAACCTCAGGTATGATGTCAATTCCATACGGAAAGAAGATAAAGCACTCGCCATCAAAAAAATTATCGGACTTCCTGAACCTAAAGGTGACGGTAATCCACCTGAACTTCCGGTTGCAGGGCTAAGGGACGGAGGCCTCACTTTTAGTTTGGAGAGTATTTATGATATCCTTTCAGGAGAAAGAAAGAAAAAGCAGCGTTATGCAGCCTATGAAAGAATGAATTCTTCCGTTGCCCAGATCAAAAATTATTTGGGAAAAGATTACTTCTTAAAGTTTAAGATTCCTGAGAATTTAATTGATAATTTCTTACAATTCGTGTATACTTCTGAAAATATTCAGCCTTATGTGCTGGCTGGAAATTTTGAAGCCATAAAAGTTCCGATTGAAAAATATCTTCCTATTTATCAGAGAAGGTTAAGAAATTCCCATCTCCAGGAAGTTGTCAGCAAATAAACTTATTTTCCTTTTAAGAATAAATAAACAGAATCTATGAAACAATAGGTATAGATCTGTATTGTAACCCTGGGCTCAAAAAGAACTTTTTTGTTCATCCTGGGAACAATATCTGTTATTGTAAATAACACAACTTTAACAGTATACATTTCATTAATATTCAAAAATATATTTAATTTTATGCTATAATCAGTTATTTAAAATAAAAACTATAGTATTCCGTTATCACTTAAAGACTAATTGACCATCACAAATTAAGAAAAAGCACCAATCTTTAACTTAATCTATATTAATGAAAAAAATTCTTTTACTCCTTGGCTCGATTCTGTTTTTCAATCTTTCTGCACAAAAAAAAGGGAAAGACTATAGTGAAATCATGAAGAGCAACAATATCTATGAAATCAATGCTTTTCTAAGGGACGCCCATCCCGATGATCCCCGGCGTTCTGTCTTAAAGCCGAGGGTTATGGAAATGATGAAAGAATACATCAAAAAACGCTCATCCCGAAGATCAAAAGGTAAAAGATATGCAGGAAATGCTGGCTTTGTTAAGAAGACGGCCTTCCACCAAGATCACTTTTGATGAAATGAATGCCATTATCAAGCAAAAACAGATTGCCAAATATAAAGCTGAACTTGCAGCCAAAAAACCAACGGAAACTTATATTCCAAGCAACGCACAAAATACTTTTGTTGTAAATACAGCAGCCAATGCAGCTATTCCCAATGCAGAAGCAGAGGAATTCAATATGCTGATGAATGTTTCCCCTATTGAACATCAAAACAAAACCGTTAAGATCCTTAATTCCTTATTTGATAATGATCCCAATGCCAAAGAATGCATAGTCCTCATTCAGAATCAATCTGACTGTAATATCATTGTAAGAATGGAAGGGGTAGGGAATACAAAATACAGACTTGCTGTTCCGGCTCATAAAGACAATTCAATTGTAGTGGAAAAAGGGCAATACCTTTTCACAAGTTTGGTATGTGGAGCACAGTATGCATCACAAAAAACTATTCAAAAACCAATCATGGTTGCCTTAGGCAGCGCAACAGCACAATAATCAAAACAATATAATAGTTTCACCATAGGTCTTTTAAAGCTAAAAGACCTCAATTCTGTGTAAATTTTATTACTTTTGCAGTCATTTTATAAATGACTCATGGGCAAGAATAAATTAGCAAGATTTGCAGAAAATAAGATATTACCGAATGTAATTCAACCTACAAGAGAAGAGGCTTTAAGCGGCTTTGCACTCAAAGGGAAATGGAGAGAAAATTTCTTTAAAAATGATAACCCGATTGTCCTGGAATTAGGCTGTGGTAAAGGAGAATATTCCGTAGGACTTGCCAAGACATTTCCTGAAAAGAACTTTATCGGGATTGATATTAAGGGGGCAAGATTCTGGTTTGGAGCAAAGGAAGCTGTAGAAAACAACATGAACAATGTGGCGTTTTTAAGAACACAGATTGAGCTTGTTGATTATTTTTTTGCTGAAAATGAAGTCGATGAAATATGGATTACTTTCCCGGATCCACAAATCAAGTATAAAAGGACAAAACACAGATTGACTCATCCGGATTTTCTAAACCGGTATAAAAAATTCCTGAAACCAGGCGGTATTATCCATTTAAAAACCGATTCCGAATTTTTGCATGGCTATACTCTGGGCTATTTACAAGGTGCAGGATATGAAATCATTACTGCTCATCATGACATCTACGGAGCACCTGAATACGATCCGGACACACCACATCTGAGGGATATCAAAACGTATTATGAGGAATTATTTTCTGCTAAAGGAAAAACCATTACTTATATAAAATTCCGGATAAGCTGATGACATAAACCCGTATTGATGAAAAAAAAATTTTTTAACGATTTTAATTTTATTCTTCACATTTCTAATTCCCGGCCTTACAAACGCTCAGAAAGGCAGCAAAGACATTCTGAAAAGCACAAATATCAAAGAAATTGAAGAATACCTAAGGAACACCCACCCGGATGATCCAAAAAGAAGCGTTCTGAAGCCTAAACTTATCGCCCTAAAAAATGCAGAGTGGACCAAAGGAGCCCGTACAGCCAAGCCTATGGAAGCAAGACCTGTTATCTCAGACATTCCAAAGAATGTGATGAGAAATCCTGATTCCAATGATGCGGAAGAATTTAAACGGCTTCTTGTAGAATCTACTTCAGAGCATAAAGAGAAAACCGTAAAGCTTCTGAATGCGATGTTCAATGAAGATATCACCCGTAAAGAAGCCATTCTCTTATTCAGAAATAATTCAGATTGCAACATTGTTCTCCGGGTTGAAGGAAAAGACTATTATAATCTTGCCGTTCCAGCTCATGGAGAGAACTTCGTTGTCATCAATAAAGGGTCTTATACCCTCAGCAGTAATGTCTGTGACATGAAATACACTTCTCTGAAAGACATTAAAAAAAAGTATCTTTGTAACGATTGATAATCCTATGCAACCTGAAACGGAACAAAAACCTGTGCAAAAGGAAATTGTAAGTAAAAAAAAACCGAAAAAAAGAAAAGTAAAAAAATAAAATAGGTATGAAAAAGCTATTAGTTTTTACCGGGATTTCATTAATCTTAACCAGCTGTAATACGATTAATTATGGCGGTTATCCGATAAGAAATTCCTATCCTGCCCGTAACTCCGGTAGTGTTGCTAATACAGAAAGAGAATACAATGAGCTGATGAAGACCTATAAACCGGAAACAGCTGAAGTACTTACGGATCTTCTGAATAATGACGATCCCTCCAATCCGAGGACCTCTATTTCCGTAAACAATAAATCTTCCTGTAATATGGTGCTTACTATAAGTGGAAATAATTTCTTCAGGAAAATTCCCATCGGAGCAGGAAAAATAGGCTATGCAATGGTTCCCAGGAATCAGAATTACAGGTTATCCGGAATGCTCTGCAATTCTTCCTATCAATCAACCAAGTATATAACCAGTTCTTATAATATAAGTCTTTCACAATAAAAAGATTCCGGCGGGCTTTGCCCGCCGGAATCTTTTTTTAATCAGCAAACAACACCTGAGAAGCCTTCTCTTCTATTCTTTAATGTAATATAAATAAACTAAGCACAAATAAAAATAAAAAACGCCGGACCGAAACCCAGCGTTTTTCTATAGTAAAGAAAATCTTTAATTATTCTGCATCGAAATCAGCATCTGTATCAGCAGATACTTTTTCTCCTTCTTCTTTAGATTTTTCTTTATCAGCTTTTCTTTGAGACTGACCTTCTTTGATAGATTCAGACACTACGCTAAGAATCATATCAATAGACTTGGAAGCATCATCGTTTCCTGGGATAACGAAGTCTACTTTTCTAGGGTCAGAGTTTGTATCAACGATACCGAAAACCGGAATACCAAGTTTCTTAGCTTCAGTTACCGCGATGTGCTCTCTTAAGATATCAACTACAAATACAGCAGACGGAAGTCTCACCATGTCAGCGATAGAACCTAAGTTTTTCTCTAGGTTAGCTCTTTGTCTGTCTACCTGTAATCTTTCTTTTTTAGATAAAGTTTCGAACGTACCGTCTTTTTTCATTTTGTCGATAGAGTTCATCTTCTTTACCGCCTTTCTGATCGTAACGAAGTTCGTTAACATACCTCCTGGCCATCTTTCTGTAATATAAGGCATATTAAGTTCAGAAGCGTGTTTTGCCACTACTTCTTTCGCTTGCTTTTTAGTAGCTACGAAAAGAACTTTTTTTACCTGCAGAAGTTAATTTTTCTAAAGCGCTACACGCTTCATCCAATTTAACTGCTGTTTTATGTAAGTCTACAATGTGAATACCGTTTTTCTCCATAAAAATGTATGGAGCCATATTTGGATTCCACTTTCTAGTCATGTGACCGAAGTGTACGCCAGCCTCTAAAAGGTCTTTTACATTTGCTTTTGCCATGTTTTCTGTTTTTGTTAGTTTACTTTCCGTCTTTTAAACAATCAACAACTTCTTTAGATGGGAGAAGCGTTTGGATGCTAAACGTAACGGGCAATTGGCGGTTTGCTTTTTGCTTTTGACAATAGGCTTTTCGCCGAGATTAAGTTTAAATAAAATGTAGTACATTTCTGTAGCCAATAGCTAATAGCCATTCGCCAACAGCAAATCTTAACGTTTTGAGAATTGGAATCTCTTTCTTGCTTTTTTCTGACCTGGCTTCTTTCTTTCCACCATTCTCGCGTCTCTTGTAAGTAAACCAGCAGGCTTTAATGCTAATCTGAACTCAGCGTTGATTTCGCATAAAGCTCTTGAAATACCTAATCTGATAGCTTCTGCCTGACCTGTATTTCCACCACCGAACACGTTTACGGTAACGTCATACTGACCAACAGTTTCAGAAAGGATAAACGGTTGATTTAATTTATAAACCATTACGTCTGTAGAGAAATATTCTTTAGCATCTTTACCGTTTACTGTAATGTTTCCAGAACCTGGTTTCACATAAACTCTAGCTACAGAAGTTTTTCTTCTTCCGATTTTGTGAACTATAGACATATTAATTATTTAAATTCGTTAACATTAATTGTTTTAGGCTGTTGAGCTTCATGTTTGTGCTCAGTTCCTTCATATAAATAAAGATTTTTAAGGATAGCAGCTCCCAATCTGTTTTTAGGCAACATTCCTTTTACAGATTTCTCCAATACCTTTAAAGCATCTTTCTTTTGAAGTTCAGCCGCAGTCATAGACTTCTGTCCACCAGGGTATCCTGTATGCCAGATATAAGTCTTATCAGCCCACTTGTTTCCGGAAAGTGTAATTTTCCCAGCATTCAAAACGATTACGTTATCACCACAATCTACGTGAGGTGTAAAATTCGTTTTGTGCTTACCTCTCAAAATCTTTGCAACCGTAGAAGCTAATCTACCTAACGGCTGTCCTTCAGCGTCTACCACAACCCATTCTTTATTAGCAGTAGCTTTGTTCGCTGAAACAGTTTTGTAACTTAATGTATTCACACGTTTTAGTTAAAGATTAAACATAATTTACCCCTAAAAGGGTGTGCAAAGGTACAAATTATTTTTGTAACCCAAAAACATATTTTATTTAATCTATATAACAATCTTTATTGAGCGTTGTATTAATAGATTTTAACACTTTTTAAGCATTTGGCATAAAACTTGTAAAATGTGTAGCGATGAAAAAAGTTTAGAAGATTCTAAAAACACAACTGATAAAGCAAAGAGTTTTTCCCTCGGCTCTTTCTTTATTAATTTTTCTTTAAAGATTCCAGGAAAAGATTATCGATATAATTATTGTATAACCCGAAATAATTATATTTGCCGCAAAACGTTTTACCATGAGCCACGGAAAGATTCGAGAAGAAAAAACCTGCTTAAACTGCGGACAACAGGTCGAAGAAAGATATTGCCCCCATTGCGGACAGGAAAATATTGAAACCCGCCAACCTTTTTATTATCTTTTCACTCATTTTATAGAAGATTTTACGCATTATGACGGGCAGTTCTGGGGAACCCTGAAAAATCTGATGTTTAAACCCGGTGCTCTCACCAGAACTTACCTTGAAGGGAAAAGACAAAAGTTTGTACCTCCTGTAAAACTGTATATTTTTGTCAGCTTTATCACCTTTTTTGTTTTTGCGCTTTTTCCTTTGGTAACTATTAATTTCAACAATAATAAAAATAACGGGGATCCGGATAAAGCCAGCATCTTCAAGAAAATAAAGGCCCTCGACACGAAGAAAATAACAGATAGCATTAAAGCTGACGCTATATTGACCCAAGAAGATTCTGCCACCATCAAAACCCTTGGAGCATTACCGGATTCAGCTAAAATAGATGACCTGGAAGATGCTTTTGAAATGGATGAAAAAATAGATAAGGATGTCCTGTATCGCGGCTATAAAACGAGAAGAGCCTATGATTCGGCGGCAGCGAAAAATCCATCGGCTTTTGATTTTATCCAAACGCCTTTAGCACATAAATTTTTTGAACTCAAAGAGAAAGGCGTTACAAAAGCTGAAATTGTCAAGAGCCTGTCGGAGACATCTTTTCATAACCTGCCAAAAGCTCTTTTCATTTATCTTCCCTTATTTGCGTTCTTTTTATGGATTTTTCACAATAAAAAAAGATGGTGGTATTTTGACCATGGAATTTTTACCCTGCATTATTTCTCGTTTCTCTTACTGAATATCCTGTTTGTATTTCTCATCGCAAAACTGGCAAGCCTTACGGATATTGGTATTCTCAATAGTATTTTATATCTTTTATTATGTGTTCTGCTGATCTATATAATAGCTTATTTCTTCATTGCCCACCGGCGTGTGTATCACACACATGGTATAGTAAGCTTTATTATCGGTGGAATATTATTTACCCTTAATTTCTTTACCTTTATGATTTTGGTTGTCGGGCTCGCTTTGATAAGTTTCCTGATGATTCATTAAAATAAAAATGAAGCTGTCTTTTTGATAGCTTCATTTTCTTTTTATTTTCTTAATGACTTACTTCCCCTGAAACTCGCAAATAAATAATAGGCTACAAAAACCGTGGAAAATTTCAAAATCGACGGAACAGCCAGCTTCAGGTCAAACATTAAACTGCCTGCCAACACAAGAACTCCCATGACAACGAAAGATAATCCCAATTTCTGTGGCAAGGTAAAGCGAGGAGTATCCAGATAGTAGGCAGTTCCCCAGGCCGCTCCAAAGGCAATGGCATAATAGATATCCAGCCCGACATTTTGTGAGCTTAAAAAGAAGTAATTGATAAGGAAGCTTACTACTGTTCCCAAAGCGAAATATATCAAAGCTTTTTGCATGTCTGTAAAATATGGTGCAAAAGTAAAAATTTTAATTTGAGGAATTTTAAAATCTATCATTTTGAAAACAAAATTCCTATGTTATTTTGATTCTGCAACTACCGAACTTTTAAACTTTAACAAAAATTGGAAAAACATAATTAAATAAACTCATTTAAAACAATGATAATCAACAATTTAAAATCAAACGCAAGGTTCTTTTTTTATTATTATATTTGAAAACTTAGAAACTTTCTAGAATTTTTATGGAAACCCAAAAATATACTCCAACCAACAAAGTAAGAATCGTAACTGCTGCCTCATTATTCGATGGGCATGATGCTGCGATCAATATTATGCGTCGTGTCATCCAGGGAACAGGATGCGAAGTTATCCATCTTGGACATGACAAATCTGCAGAAGAAGTTGTGAACACAGCAATCCAGGAAGATGCCAATGCTATTGCGCTAACTTCATATCAGGGAGGTCACAACGAATATTTTAAATACATCTATGACCTGCTAAGAGAAAAAAATTCACCACAAATCAAAATTTTTTGGCGGCGGCGGCGGAGTTATCCTGCCGGAAGAAATTAAAGATCTGATGTCTTACGGGATTGACAGGATCTATTCCCCGGATGACGGACGTGAGCTAGGCTTGCAGGGAATGATTGATGATTTGGTGCAAAGGTCGGATTTTGCTACCGGAAAAGATGTTACGGCTAAAGATTTGGAAAATATCAGCTTTGAGAATCCATCAAGCATTGCTCAAATCATCTCTGCGGTTGAAAACTTTTCGGAAGAAAAACCTGAACTGGTAAAAGCGATTGACGAAAAATCAAAAGACCTGAATATTCCGATCATTGGTATCACGGGTACCGGAGGAGCCGGAAAGTCTTCGTTGACAGATGAACTGGTAAGACGTTTTCTGCGTTCCAATACTGATAAGAAGATTGCCATCATTTCTATTGACCCTTCAAAAAAGAAAACGGGAGGTGCCCTTCTTGGAGACAGGATCCGTATGAATGCGATTAATGACCCTCGGGTTTACATGCGCTCTATGGCAACAAGAGAGAATAACGTGTCTGTTTCACCATTTATTCATTCTGCTCTGAATGTTTTAAAGCTGGCTCATCCGGATGTTATCATTCTTGAAACTTCAGGAATCGGACAATCGGGCTCAGAGGTTTCCGACTTCGCAGATGTTTCCATGTATGTCATGACTCCTGAATATGGTGCTTCCACACAGCTGGAAAAAATCGATATGCTAGACTATGCTGACCTGGTTGCCTTAAACAAATCTGATAAGCGGGGTGCCCTTGATGCCCTTCAGGCGGTAAGAAAGCAATTCCAGAGAAACCACCTTTTATGGGAAAGCCAACTGGAAGATATGCCGGTATATGCTACCAAGGCATCTCAGTTCAATGACCATGGGACCACAGAGCTCTATAACAGGCTGGTTTCAAAAGTAAACGAAAAATTTGCCGGTTTACATTTAAATACTTTCGTTGAGCAGGAAATTACTGATGAAGTAACCATCATTCCTCCCAAAAGAGTACGTTACCTGTCTGAAATTGTTGAAAACAACAAGCAATATGATGCCAATGTTGAAAAACAGGCTGAACTTGCAAGGAAAATGTATCATATTGAAGGCGTTAAAAATATCATTTCTAACGAAGCCCTGGACGCTGAATATCAAAAGGCAGAAAAAGAGCTTCAACAAGAAAACATTGATTTCCTGAAAACCTGGGACGATACGAAAAAGGCTTTCCATGAAGAGTTTTACTCTTATTTTGTAAGAGGAAAAGAGATTAAAGTGGAAACCTCAACAGAGTCTTTATCACATTTAAGAATCCCAAAAATCGCCTTACCAAAATACCATGACTGGGGAGATCTGATCAAATGGAAAGGCCAGGAAAACCTTCCGGGAAGCTTCCCTTATACAGCAGGGATTTACCCGTTCAAAAGAACAGGAGAAGACCCTACAAGGATGTTTGCAGGAGAAGGTGGTCCTGAAAGAACCAACAGAAGATTTCATTACGTTTCCGCAGAAATGCCTGCAAAACGTTTTATCTACAGCATTTGACTCCGTAACATTGTATGGACAGGATCCTGCTTTACCACCGGATATTTACGGAAAAATCGGAAATGCGGGAGTTTCCATTGCTACTTTAGATGATGCTAAAAAGCTTTATTCAGGATTTGATCTGGTGAATGCATTAACGTCCGTTTCCATGACAATCAACGGGCCTGCTCCAATGCTATTGGCGTTCTTTATGAATGCAGCCATCGACCAGAATGTTGAAAAATATATTAAAGAGAATGGGTTAGAGTCTAAAGTTGAGGCCAAACTTAAAGAAAAGTTCGATGACAAAGGCCTGGAAAGACCAAAATATAACGGTGAACTTCCACCATCCAATGATGGATTGGGATTACAGCTTTTAGGATTAACAGGAGACGAAATTGTTCCGGCAGACGTTTACGCTGACATTAAGGCTAAAACTATTGCTACCGTTCGTGGTACTGTTCAGGCTGATATTTTAAAGGAAGACCAGGCTCAGAATACCTGTATATTTTCTACTGAATTTGCACTGAGATTAATGGGTGATGTTCAGGAATATTTTATCAAGGAAAAAGTAAGAAACTTCTACTCGGTTTCTATCTCAGGTTATCACATTGCCGAAGCAGGCGCAAATCCTGTTTCCCAGTTGGCATTTACATTGGCAAATGGTTTTACTTATGTAGAGTATTACTTAAGCCGTGGAATGGATATCAACGATTTCGCTCCAAACCTGTCTTTCTTCTTCTCCAATGGTATTGATCCTGAATATTCAGTAATCGGACGTGTGGCAAGAAGAATCTGGGCAAAAGCCATGAAACTGAAATACGGGGCTGACGAAAGAAGCCAGATGTTGAAATACCACATCCAGACTTCAGGGCGTTCGCTTCATGCACAGGAAATTGATTTCAATGATATCAGAACCACTCTTCAGGCGCTGTATGCAATCTATGATAACTGTAACTCACTACATACCAATGCGTATGATGAAGCGATTACCACTCCTACCGAACAATCCGTAAGAAGGGCAATGGCCATTCAGCTGATCATCAATAAAGAATTGGGATTGGCTAAAAACGAAAATCCTCTTCAGGGATCCTTTATTATTGAAGAATTAACCGATTTAGTAGAAGAAGCTGTGTATGCGGAATTCGACAGAATCACAGAAAGAGGAGGTGTTCTCGGAGCGATGGAAACCATGTACCAGCGTTCCAAGATCCAGGAAGAATCAATGCATTATGAATGGCTGAAACATACCGGGGAATATCCGATCATCGGAGTAAATACTTTCCTTGGTAAGGATGGCTCTCCCACTGTACTTCCGGGAGAAGTTATCCGTTCTACTGAAGAAGAAAAGCAAGCCCAGATTGAAGCGCTTCACAATTTCCAGAAAGCCAATGAAGGAAAATCTGAAGAGGCTCTGAAGAAATTACAACATGCAGCCATTAATCAACAAAACTTATTTGAGGTAATGATTGATGCTGTGAAGTTCTGCTCTTTAGGACAAATTACCAATGCGTTATTTGAAGTAGGTGGTAAGTACAGAAGGAATATGTAGGTCCACCTCATCTTCTGATATATAATACAAACCTAACAGGATTCAGAATCCTGTTAGGTTTTTTTGTACATTTAACTCCAAAATTAATTACCCATGAAAAGCTTTAAGAGAATTTCACTTTTAATTACTTTATGTTTAGCCTCGGTTTCCTTTTCCCAAAAACGCACTGAAGATTTTTCCATAAGTTTTCCGGATAAAAAATTAGAAAAAAGCTATTATAAAACAATAACATTGATCGACAACAGGATTGATACTACTTCCCTTGGAATTGTCCAGAAAGGCGCCTTTAATACAAAAGCCAGAGTTGTTCCCACTACTCATTTAAGCGACCAATTCCAAAAGCTTCTGGATCATATCAACGGTGATAATACAGAAGACGGCAATATTGTAATATACCTCAAACAACTGTATTTTGCGGAAACCACAGGTGCATTCAGTGAGCATGGCTATTGCTATTTTCAAGCCTTCCTGTTTGCAAAAAACGACGATGGCACTTATTCCTATCTGGATAAAATAGATCAGGTAATAGATCACTCCTCCATGGATGTAACCAAAGCCACCATGAAAAAAGGAAGTGAAATGGTAAGTGATTTTATCAGCCGGAATATTTCTAAAAAAGCCGGTACTATCCATCAGTATTCTTTTGCTGACCTGAAGAATTTCGACAGTATTGAAAAGCAGAAATTCAGTCTTTACAATTCCCAGGAATTGAAAGACGGTGTATATAAAGATTATGAGGCTTTCAGGGATCAGCAGCCTGAAAAAGCCATTACCAATGTCAAATTCTATGGAAAGGCTCCAAAAATCATTAAAATATATGAAACGATTGACGGAAAAGAAAAAGAGATAAAAAAGGATGGTTATTATGCCATTGTCTACAAAGGGGAACCGTACATTTATACTTCCGCTGATGATCTGTTTGCAAAAGCTGAAAAAAGAGACGGGGATTACTATTTCACAGGAAAAGTCAAAAGTACCGCAAAAACAGGAAATGTAATGCTGGCTTCGGCTTTTTTCGGAATTATAGGAGGCTTAATCGCATCGGGCCCTGTGGCCACTCCATTTGAATTGAAAATAGACTATCTAAATGGAGGGTTTATCCCAGTCAGAGAAGTGAAAAATTAATAATCCGGTCTAAAACACAAAAAACCGCAGATAAGTTTCTGCGGTTTTATTTTTATCAGTTTTTACAGTGGTTATTTTTTATTAAAATCACCTGCAAAAACAGATGTAAGTTTATCTTCACTGATGTATTTTCTGAGTACTTCATTTACCTGGCTTACTTTCAATGCGGAGACTTTAGCTTCCAATGCATCATAATCATCCAGCGGAATTCCAAACTGAAGCTGACTGTTTACCAATCCCATCAAAGTGCTATCATTACCTAAGCCTGTTTTTCTGGAAGTCAGCCAGGAATTTAAATTAGATTTTAATTCTTCTTCGCTGAATCCTTCTTTTACCGCCTTATTGACTTCTTCTTTCAATGCTTTATTTACAGCTTCTTTCTTGGTAGGGTTAAAGAATGCATACCATCCCCATGACGCCACATCATTATCGGATGGAACACTGATATAAGAACCGGCCCCATAACTGATACCCTCTTTTTCACGAAGTCGTATCGGAATTCTTGATGTCAGGAAACCTCCACTACCCAACATTTCGTTGGCAATAATCAGCGCCGGATAGTCAGGACTTTTCCTGTCCATTGAAAAACTGATTTTTCCAACAGCAGCACCATTTTCTTTATCAGGAGTTATATATTCTTTATCTTCTTTTTTAGTTGTAAAGAGTTCCGGTTTAATTTTCTCATAATCCGATTTTGAATTCCATTTTCCAAATGTGCCCTCCATTAACGCAGACACTGTCTTGGAATCCAGATCCCCGATCATTGTCCCTACTCCGTTATTACTTCCTAAAATCTTATTATAAAAATCTACAAGCTCCTGTCTTTTGATGGTTTTATTTGTTTCTATCTGTTCTTTGAAGGATGGTGTATAAAAAATACTTTCTTTAGGATAACTGGAGGTAATTTTTTCAATTTCGGTAAATGCCAGCGCCTGAGGGTCATTTAAAGAACTTTCAAGATAAGTATTGTACTCATTTACTGTTTTAACCAATTCTGCTTCCGGGAAAGTGGATTCTGTAAGAATTTCTTTCATCAGTCCCATTACTTTGGGTAAATGCTCTTTATAAGTACTCACATTGGCATACAAGGTCTGGCCACTGAATGAGAATCCTATACTGGATTTCCATTGATCCAGCATATCCTGGATCTGTTCTTTAGTATGAGATTTGGTACCTGTTTTCATCACCTGAGCCATTAAAGCTCCAATCTTGGCCTTTCCATTTAAATCTTTAGCATTACTTACCGGGAAACGGAAGCTTCCCAATACTTTCCCTCCTTTAATTTCTTTTTTAATGACTCCGTATTTCATTCCATTGCTCAGTTTTCCTTCAGAAAGATTAGCCTTGAGATTTTTAATACTAGCTTCAAAAGGAGCCACTTCTTTTTCCAGTGCTTTCCCCTTATAATCTTTCGTTAAAGAAGCAATCTGGTCATCTGAATATTCAATATTTTTAACTCTCACTTCATCTTTGGTAGGTATAAATACTCCAACGGTCCTGTTGTTGGTTTTGAAATATTTATCCGCAACCCTCTGAATGTCTGCCAACGTCAGTTTTTCAATATTATCACGGTATAACATGGCCAGTTTATAGTTTCCTGCTCCTACAATTTCTGTCAGTCCTATTGCATAATTGATCGTGTTATTTTTGTTGTTCTCAATTTGCTTTAAAATTTTAGCCTTAGCCCTGGCAACATCCTGTTCCGTGTATTTAATTGCTGCAATTTTATCAAGTTCTGCCCTGAAATCACTTTCTACAGCCTTCACATCTTTCTCTGCAGGAATTTCCAGACCAAAATACATATAGGCAGCATCTCTTACAGTTGGCTGATAGGAATAAACTGAAGCCGCTTTATGGGAATCAATCATTGCCTTATATAAGTATCCTGAAGGGTCCGCTGTTAAAATTTCTGATAATGCATCCAGAGCTGCGTAGTCTTTATCTGCATAAGGAGCGGTATGATAAAGTGCTCCTACAATTTTGCTGTCTCCTGAGCGCTTCAGTTCTACAAAACGTTCTCCATCCTGAGCTGGCTCCACGGTATAGGTCTGATCCAATATCCTTGAAGGTCTCGGAATAACGGAGAAATATTGAGAAACATACTGTAAAGCCTGTTTTTCATCAAATTTACCTGCTACTATAAGTGTGGCATTGTCCGGCTGGTAATGTTTTTCATAGAACTTCCTAAGGGTCGGAGCTTTTACCCTCTCAATATCTTCTTTACTTCCGATAGTGCTGTTTCCATAGTTATGCCATAAGTAAGCCGTAGAGACAATTCTTTCCATCAAAACAGACCCCGGATTATTTTCTCCGATTTCGAATTCGTTTCTTACTACAGAAAATTCTTTATCCAGGTCAGATTGCAGAATGGTAGCATTGATCATTCTGTCTGCTTCCATTTCCAGTGCCCATTTAAGATTCTCATCACTGGACGGGAAAATTTCATAATAATTGGTTCTGTCATACCAGGTAGTTCCATTCGCATCACCTCCTTTATCCGATAATTGTTTTTTAATATCACCTAGTTTTTTAGTGCTCTTAAATAACATATGTTCAAGCAAATGTGCCATTCCTTTTTCTCCATAACCTTCATGCTTAGAACCTACATTATAGATGATATTAACCACCATATTGCTTTGCGAAGGATCCGGAATCAAAAGGACTTTCATTCCATTATTAAGCGTGTACTCTTTTACACCTTCTGTGTTACTTACGAATTTTGGAGCTTCAGCCTTTTGTGAAAATACCGGGTTGGCTACTCCGGTGAAAAACAGGACTGCAGTCCCAATTAGTAGACTTTTCATGTGTTTTATTTAATTTTGTTAAATATAAGAGATTTTTCACATCTCTTATGAAGATTAGACAATATAACTCACAGAAATGTTACAAATTTCATTTTAAATTTTACATTTGTTTTTCATGAAACCAAAAGCTTTATTCAACTGGAGCAGCGGAAAAGATTCCGCCCTTGCCCTTTTTAAGATCTTACAGGAAGATCAATATGATGTATCAACACTTTTAACCAGCATTAATAAAGAGTTTCAGCGTATATCCATGCATGGTGTTCATGTTTCCCTGTTGGAGCAGCAGGCTGCGAGTATAGGAATTCCGCTGGTAAAAATGGAGCTTCCTAAAGAGCCTTCAATGGAAGAATATCAGGAAATCATGAAAGATACAATTTCCGGAATTCAGTCACAGGGAATTACCCACTCTATCTTTGGAGATATTTTTCTGGAAGATCTCCGACAATACCGCGAAAACCAGTTACAGTCCATCGGTATGAAAGCTGTTTTTCCACTATGGAAGCAAAACACCCCGGATCTTATTCATGAGTTTTTAGACCTTGGATTTAAAACTATTGTCACTTGCGTTAACGGGACCTATCTTGATAAAAGCTTTGCCGGAAGGATCATTGATCAGAATTTCATTAAGGATTTACCAGGAAATGTAGATCCTTGCGGAGAAAACGGCGAATTTCATACATTCACTTTTGATGGCCCTATCTTTAAGAATCCGGTACCATTTGAAATTGGAGAAACGGTAAAAAAGACTTATCCTAGGCCAAAAACGGATTCTGAAGAAAAGGATGGAGAATACACTTTCTGGTTTTGTGATCTGATTTCAAAATAAACCAGATCTGCTTTTTACATCACGAATATGCAAACGTACCCGGAATTGCGGAGATGCTCAGGATAAAAAAAACTATTCCAGGCTGGATCTAGCATGGAATTTGCATCCTTTGAGACTTTTTAAGATTTCACTATCTTTAAAATGATAACTTTTAATAAACACCCGTGATAAAAAATTTAACCTTCATTCTGATTCTGTGCTTTTTATTTTCCTGCAAAACTGAACCTTCTAAGGCCCCTCTGGATAAAAATGCGATTATCGATTCTACCATTACCGCTTTTCAAAAGACCCTTCTGGAACAGCAGATTGATTCTGTTTTTAAAAAATACCGCTTCAATGGCAGTATTGCTGTTTTTAAAGATTCATTGCAGCTTTATGGAAAGGAAAACGGCTATTCAGATTTTAAAGAAAAAAACAAAGATTGACAGCAATACCATTTTTGCCATCGGATCGGTAAGTAAACAATTCACCGCTGTCCTGGTATTACTTCAAATGGAACAAGGAAAATTGAATGTTACAGATAAAGCTTCCCAATACCTCAAGGAGTTTAAAAATAAGGATTATGAGAATATTACCATTCATCAGCTTTTGAATCATACTTCAGGATTAAACCTTCTGGGTGGAAAACTGATGTTTAAAAGTGGTTCAGATTTTTTCTATTCTAATGACGGGTTCAATGCACTGGGCAAAATCGTTGAGACCGTAACAGGGAAATCTTATGATGAAAACGTACGGGAACTATTTAAAAAAGCAGGAATGGCTCATTCTTCCACAGGTGATATCTTTAAAGGCAATCATTTTGCCAGCGCTTATCTTGGCAATGCCGGCATACAACAAGAGGTTCCGAATATGCCCAAAAGATTGGGAGGTAAAGAAATCGGAATTCCGGCAGGGGGAATTCTTTCTACCATTCAGGACCTTCATCATTGGAACAATGCTCTTTATAGCGGAAAGATTTTAAAACCCGAAACCCTTACATTATTTATGGCTAAAAGTGCAGAAAGACATCACGCTGTCTTTGGAAAAATGGGGTATGCTTACGGGATTATGCTGAATATCGGAAATCCTGCCGCTTATTTTCACAGCGGATATGTAAAGGGATCACCTTCTTTAAATATTTATTATCCTGAAACGAAGACTTCCGTTATTATCCTTTCCAATATTGCAGATGAAGAAAAAGGAAAAGGAATGATCTTTAAGCCCCATATTAAAGTAAAAAAGATTACAGACAACTTAGAAAGCACTTTGATACAGCTGAAGGAGAAAAAATAAGTATTTTTATCCCATTATTTATAGGATGAAAAAACTGTATTTCATTGCCATTTATCCGCCTCAGGAAATTATAGAGGAAGTAAGGAACTTTAAGAGGGATCTGGCCATCAGCTATGGAACTTCCAAAGCATTAAAAAATGATGCCCATATCACCCTTTTTCCGCCTTTTTTCAGGGAAGCTGAATTGGAAAGTGATGTTTTTACAGCATTTGAAAAGATTAACACCCATCGACCTCCTTTTGAAGTTGAACTTAACGGATTTGGCAGTTTCCCCAACCCTAAGAACCCGGTGATTTTTGTTCATCCGGAAAACAATTCTGATTTAACTGATCTTCAACGCAGGGTGAGGCAGCAATTCAACTTTAAACAGTATTCTTTTACTCCTCATATGACCGTAGGATACAGGGACCTTACATGGGAGAATTATTTAAAGGCTTGGGAAAAGTATCAAAAGCTCGAATACAAAACTAAATTTATAGTTGACGAAATACTCCTTCTCCGTCATGATGGAAAATGGACTCCTATTGCGGAAAAGCTACTTACATGATAAAGCCGGCTGTTAGCCGGCTTTATGTTTTATTCTTTTATTATTTTCTGGGATAATATTAAATCTTTGTTTTCTATCATATTGAGCATATAAACTCCAGAAGGGGCAGTTTTAATATCGACTGATATTGCAGTGCTGTCTTTCCTCTCAAATTTTACCGGAATTTTTCTTCCTGAGCTATCATAAACTTCAACTTTCACATCTTTTGCAAAATCCTTTTTCCCTTTAATACGGAATTCTCCATCTGTCGGATTGGGATAGATGCTGTATCTTCTTTCTTCTGCCTTCACTTCTGCAACTCCAAGAGTAGACTTACTGATTGTCCAGGTGATATTGGTAAAATGAAGGGTACTATGGTTATTTACTTTCAGAAGCGGATTATTATCTGTTACCGAAAAAATCAGGGTATTGTTTCCGTTGTTCAGCTGTGAGGGAGTAAGTGTCAGTGTGGAGTTTGTTGTATTAATGGCTGTTCCGTTCAGTTTCCAGGAATTCACCAGCGTATTGGGCACCGGAAGAATTTCATTAACGGTAAAAGTAATATCGGATGTACCGTCAACAGAGGAATTGTTGGCAGGGGTATAGGAGTCTACCGGAGAAACCAGGCTATGAATCTTCTCTATAATCGCTTCTTTGCAAACAGAACAGAATTGCTGATTAAGATACCTCATTTCACAGCTTTGATGAGGCCGGAACCAGGTAGGGCTCTCGGCATGAGGGTAAACTCCTACAGCATTTAAGCCTATCCAGTTTTTCCATTTTATTGTAGCAGGATTGGATGTCTGGGTTTTATTGGGAGATTCCAGAGAGCCTGCAAACCAATATTCATCTGCTAGCTTTCCAAAGGAATGCCCAAGTTCATGAACGACAATCTCATTTGATGAATTATTTAAAGAAGCAAAAGCGTATGTCCCTCCACATCCTCCATATTCTGTGGAGTTTCCCAGAACATAGGTAATATCATAATCAGGAACGTTAGCTGCCAATACCTGCCCTACTTTATTCGTTGTATTACTGTAAATACATCTATGAACTCCCACATCAAAAGTAGAACCCAGGTAATTATTAGGATTGGATACCGGAATTACAGGTTCTGCAACATCAGTAGCTGTTCCCGGGTGTTTTACCCCTGTTTCTGCAGAGATTACTTTTATAGCGTAGGCATTGAAATAGTTTTTATATTCGGTATATGGGCTCTTGGTAAAAAGATAATTCACTGTAGCCTGTGCCGACGTTACAAAATTATTTTGCTGTGCAGTGGTAAATCCATCTCCTAAAACAGCAATCACCACTCTTTTATCATTGGTTCCATTCTGCAAAAGCGGTACCGTCTCAAATACTTGTGCAGCACAGCTGCTTCCTATAAGAAGAGATAATAAAACTTTTTTCATGATGATAGTTTTTGGGTGAATATAACCTGAGCTCCTTTCTCAGTAATTTTTTTCTATTTTCAGATTCCTGACATTTTCAGAAAAGGAAAACCTCACACTGAATTCAGCGTTTTGAAGAGAAGCCTGGTGCCTGGTGATTCCTTCTTTTTCATAGACCTCAAGTTCAGGCTTCAGCGGATTTTTTACCAGCTGTTGCGCAATTTCACTTCCGTCTTCTGCTGATATTGTAATAATAAGATCCCCGTTTTGCGCTTCTTTTTTTATCAAACACAGGAACTGCCTTTAATTTCCCGCTAGTAATTTTGCTTTCCTGGAGGGCAATCTGATCATTTCCTGACCGGTCTTTATTCACTTTAAAAAACAGATAGATAATGCTGTCGCTTATCGCGGCTATCTTCCCGGATTCCGTTTCCCGTGATAAAGATAACGCACTCTCTTTCTGAAAGCTACAGAACATAAAGACGGGAACAATAAAAAAAATTAAGTAAATTTTTCATAATCATTTTTATTTAAAGTTAATAAAGTTTCAGATACAATGAGGAGCCTTTAGTATATTTTTTCATATCCGGAAAAACTTAGAATGTCATATCTTTGAACCAATGATTTCAGAGAAAATAATTTTAGGCATTGACCCGGGGACCGCTATTATGGGATTTGGTCTTATTTCCGTTACAAAAGGTAAAATGGAAATGATCTCCATTCATGAACTGATTTTAAAAAAATATCCCAATCACGAAACCAAGCTCAAGTATATTTTTGACAAAACCTTGGCTCTTATTGATGAATTTCATCCTGATGAAGTAGCCCTGGAGGCTCCATTTTATGGGAAAAACGTACAAAGTATGCTGAAACTGGGCCGCGCACAAGGCGTTGCCATGGCCGCCAGTCTCTACAGAAATATTCCCATTACCGAATATTCTCCAAAAAAAATTAAAATGGCAATAACCGGAAATGGAAATGCCAGTAAAGAACAGGTGGCAGGAATGCTGCAAAACCTTCTTAAACTAAAAGAATTTCCAACCAAATATTTAGATGCTTCCGATGGATTAGCCGTAGCGGTATGTCATCATTTCAATTCCGGAACCCTGACGGATACAAAATCATATTCCGGCTGGGAAAGTTTTTTGAAACAGAATCCGGATAGGTTGAAGTAAATTTACTCTCCCGTACTATCTAATATTTTTTTAATTTTACATTTATTTCAAGCTATAAAACAAAAACCTCCGCTATTGCGAAGGTTTTGTCTTTATTTACTCAAAAATTATAAACCCTGAGCAGTGCTATTTTTTCTATTCGCAGACATGAGCTCGAAACTCACTCCCAGCGAGGGACTGATTTTAATTGTTCAGAAATTTCTTAGACTCAGTTTTATTTTTATCAGTGTAATTGATAATAAATGCTCCCCCAGGAAGTTCATTATCAATATGGATCTCATTTGTTTTTGTATTTCCTTTTTGGATAAGTTTACCACTTAAATCATAGATTTGATAATCTCCAAATACATCATTTTTATTCCCCACTAGTTTTAATTTGTTTTCAGATTTAAGATACACCACCTTTGATTCTGAGGCCGTTCTTGTTTCTGTGGTACTCAATGCAGAATTAACAATTCTTACTGCATAGTCTTCCATTTGACCATACTGTAATTGAGAACAGGCTGACACATCCGGAAGGATTGTTCCTCCATAGGTTGCAGCATCTACGGCAACTCTCATTCTTAAATAGGTTCCTGTAACAGCATTTGCCGGAGGAGTAATATTTCCTATCACTGTATTTCCATATCCTACAGATACATTATTTGAAGTGTTATTGATTACTAATTCTGAGTCATCAAAAGTTCCGTTATTATTATAATCTATCCAAACTTTTGTTTTGAACTTTGTAGTCTGCCCAAATCCATTTTCATAGGTCACTTTCAACTCAGTAGCTGAGCCTGATGGAATATCCGTATAATAAGCAGGTCTTATACAGGTTGCTGAAGCGTAATCTTCATAAAATTTAGGAGTAACCTCATCAGAGTCATACCCGTTAGTTGTGCTACTGATAGAGGCAAACTGAACTCTTGTTGGCCCAATTCCAAAATTGTTATTTGTAGGATGTAAGGTTCCGGTTGGATTACATTGAGCAGCAACCACTGAAACCGGAGAAGGGATTACTACAGCCGGATCCTGGGCCGCTGTTGAATTGATCAGATTCTTTCTGTATTCCATCATCAGCATGATTGCTCTTTCTCTTTGTCCTTGTGTAAACTTACGGTTAAAATTGGTATAATTCATTACATTATACTGCGTCCCATCATAATTGGTATTGGTACAAGGATCAATACTATTATTGGTAGGGACAGCCACTCCATACATACTTCTTGATGGAGAGGTATCACATACCTGGTCACCATCTGTTGCACAGTTATTGTTAACAGGGCAGGAAGTCTGATTGGTATAAGAGACCCCTTGGAACGTATGATATAGTCCAAATGCATGTCCCAGCTCATGGGTAAGTGTTGTATCATTTAGATTCTTAACCGTAGCAACCTTCATGAAACTTTCATAAAAATAATCATAAGATTCCGGGAATCTTGCATATCCCATAAGACCTCCGGCATATTGCTGTTGACCATCAAAACCTATAACAATATAGATATTAAAATATGAAGTTTCCGGCCAATGGGGTGCCAATGTTTTTATAGCAGCATCGCTAGTACCTGTACCGCTCCCCCCGGAATCCACACCCCCTGTGTCATACATAGGAATTGAGCTTCCATCATATCTTACGATACCATTTGTAGGCAGGCAATTAGGAGATCTTTTAGCCAACACCAATTTAAAAGGCATAACATTCCCTCCGGTTGGGCCTGTACCTTCCGGATAAAATCCATTTCCATACGTTGTTGCATACATTCTGTTGGCTCTGTCTATCCAATCAATAATATTCTGATCTGTAAGGCTCAGGTTTGCATTAGCTGCAGCTGAAGATTCGATCACGTGTACTACTACGGGAATTTCAAATACCTGCCCATTGTATAGTCCACTCCATGAAGTATTTCCACCAATTTTGTTAAGAAATGACTGCTTATCAATATTTCTTAATTTAGCCTCTCCTTCTGCTCTTCTTTTTTTCAATTCCGGAAATCGCGCATCTATTTTTGCCATTTCACTATCAAAACCACAATAATTTCCATGATTTTGCGAAAACGCATTAACAAACAGCAAAACTGCAAAAACAATGTTAATTTTTCTCATTAAGATTACTTTTTATTAATTAATTCTAGCAAAAGTATATATTTAATATTGAATCATCAAAAAAAATAACAATACAAATCATACTAGTATTTTAAAATATTTCAATTCAAGCAGCTCCTCTACATTAACGTGAGGAAAGCCTTCAAGTCTTCATTTCTAATAAACTGGCAACGGAAGAATCTCTTAGGGCATTGAATATGGTGGTAAAGCAAAAGATATATAAGAAAAATCTGATTCATCATTCTGACAGAGGCTTACAGTATTGTAGTAAAGAGTATCAGAACGCTTTGAAAAAGAAAAATATTAAACCTTCAATGACCGAAAAAAATCCATATGCTAACGCCCATTGCAGAGAGGGTAAACGGTATACTCAAGCAGGAATTCCTGTTAGAAGATTATCAGGTTAATATGCAAACTATGAGATTGCTGGTAAAAGATACTGTCGAAATTTACAACAAAATAGTGTGAATAAGAACTTATAAAACAAATATAGTTGCCGGGATTATCCAACAACTATATCATAAATATTAGTATTTTTATCTTATTAACCTGTAACGGTTATTTAGGACTAGTCAAAACTATCCGATAGTTTCCTGAGCATAATCATCAAATTTATAAAAATCACTTAACTTTTGACCACAAAATGGACAATAATTTATAACCATTTTTTTTAATACTAAAATCAGTAATCAATCCACTATAACCATCAGTAACAAAGCAAGCCTTATCAAAAATATCTTCTATTTTTTTATTAAATAATCCAGCTTCTTTTTCAAGAAACTTTTCACTATATTTTACTATTCTAAAGTTTAATCCCATTGTTTCTTCGGTTGGAGATTATTTATCTTATTCTGTTTTGTATATGAAAATAGAACAAGAAACCACACAGTTGCAGTGGTTTTATTGTTATCATGGTACATGCGTAACGCTTACGCCAGCTGGATGAGGGTTTTGTGTTACTTATCTTTATATCGTGTTAGGATTAACACGCCTTCGTAATTATTACGTTTTGTACCCTGTAATATAATAGTATCTTTATTGTAGTAAAGTATCTTTCGATTCTCCTTGTGATAGTACCCACTTTTAAAGTTTCTTACAGAGCCAATACTAACAATAGAATCATTAATAATAAACCATTTTTCTGGATTATACAGATCATCCTTGGGTATGGTATCTAAATTCTTGGTAGTAGAATTATTGATATATTGGATTTGCCTCCCGTCTTTGAAAAACTCTCTTACTCGAAAAGGATAAAACCCCTGAGAACAATGTACACTGTCAATACTATAGGCATACCATTTTTTACTGTTTTCTCCTGCAAAAACCGACCTTATCTTATCTTGCTTATTTTCTTTACATGAAAATATAAAGAAAGCTAAAAAGAAATAACTAATCTTGGGGATGTTTAATGTCTTCATATGGTGTTGTTGGATAAGTATTATTTCCTGCACTAACTGTTATTGTTGTACTGGTTGGCAAACCATTTCCACCACTATATGGTGTAATGGTTACATTTCCTGTATTTCCATTGTTATATTCATTAATCATATTCATAGGATCATTGCCATAACTGGATTCTTTTTGTGCTGCATTGAGAACTCGCAGCCCAAAACTTGTCGCTTGTCCAACTCTATACTTCTCTGTAGCCTTACCAAAATCAGGATTTTTTGCTTCATTTAAATAAACAGTTGCATGATTTACAAAAGTATAATCATCGGGGTTAATATTTTCATTTTTATGCCCTAATTTTCCTCCTTCATGATTTAAGGTAGATCTGATATTGTATACATTGTCATAATTCCCTTTACTTAATCTTTAGTATTAAAGAAAATATTGCCATTAGGCATAGTTAAAGCAGATCCTCTTGATCCCGAATATGTTCCGGTATATCCAGATATTCCCTTTTCTCCTGCATAGTGTGCTAAAAACGTTTTGAAACAGCTTTGTTTGTTCCTTTACTATTATAATCCAATTGAGATAATCTTGCAGCACCAGTATTACCGCTTAACTGAGATAATTTTGTTGCAGAACTATTAGTGTGCACAATAACATTATTTGTTTTTTTATTATCTGTACCAATATAACGACCAAATTTATTAAAGTGATCGTCAAGAGGTGCTCTTCCATCCGGGTCAATAAAACGTATTGGATTATCAAATGCATAATTGTAAGGCGACCAGCGACGCATTAATTCTGCTTTCGGATCTACCACTCCCCATCTTCCTATGTCAGGCATATAGAATCTTGCTCCATAATCATACATCCCATTTTCTTGCACCTCCTTCCCATTGTAACTATAGTTATATGCTTGATTTCCATCTAATGTATTATAACCTCCGTATTTCAATCCAAGGGGATAATAATTATTTTCTTCAAGAATTTCTATTCCATTTCCATTATTGAAATAGCTTAATCTTATATTTCCCAAATGATCTGTATAACTGTAAATATACTTATTATTTTCAAAATTATAATAGCCTTCTGAGGTAGGAACAAAATTTAATACTGCGGGATTGAGTTTCAATTGTGTATATTGAAAGCCATCTAAGTAATCAGTAATCAACCCTATCTGAGTAGTATATTGCTTTCTTAATTTTATACCATTTGCATTATAAATATATTGTAAAGATGTTTTTAATTGAGTACCTGGAAATGATAGAAAGCTCATATTTTCAGGAAGGTTAAGATAATTATATTTATCTTTTCTATCATCCTATCAAGATGTTGCACCATATTCCATTATCATCATAAGTAATTGTTTCTCCTCCGATTAGAGATTTATTTATCTTGTTCTGTTTTGTATTTGAAAATAGAAAAAGAAACCACCGCATTTGCAGTGGTTTTTATTGTTATCATTGCACAAGCGTGACGCTTACGCTAGCAATGGGAAATTTATTCGAGAGAGGATAGTTCAAGTTTTTTTGCAATTATAAAATCAGAATCACCTTCAGACTTTTCTTCGTTCTCATCGGGATCAAAGCTAATATAAATTTGGTTGTTGATATGTAATAATTTATAATTTTCAATATTATAAAAATTATAAATATTACTATAATAAAACTTAAATTCTACTACTTCGGTAAACAATAGATTTATTTTAAAATAATTACTCTTTTTTGAAAAACCACTTATTGTAATTTGTATTTGTAGTTCCCCAAATTCATCTTTATTAAGATTTATTTCTTCTATTTTTGTGCTTATCAATGAGTTTTCTCCAATAAAAACTTCAGACGCAGTATTCGTTATATCCATTTCAAATTATTTTTTTATTCCAAAATCTCTTAATAATTCGCCTTTTTTAGGAGGTCTTCCCGGTTGCCTATCTCCTCTTCCTGTAGGATTTCGAGGATTAGGCTTGTAATCATGTATATGATCATCTTGCTCATTTTTAGGGTATTTTGGCCCGTGTCCCTTGTTGTATTCTTTTTGAACATTCCCATCGGGTCCATACTTTTTAGAAGTTGTTCCAGGATCGTTAGTTTCCGTTGTATTTGGTTCTCCTTTATCAGGTAATCTATTTTTCCTTCTTTTTCCTTCTTCTGGAACATCAACACCATTTACGTCTTTATCTTCTTCAGCTGTATCTTCAGTTTTTAAATTTCTGTAACCCGCACCTGGATCTGCAATAGTAGTGTATCCTGTGCTAGGTGGTGTAAATTGATTAACTGTCCACCAGACTCCAGCTCCTATTAACATTGCTGCAGCAACAACATCAGCAGGACCAGGTACTGGAGAATCTGCCTGTGAAACGAGTAAAGCAGCCATAGCTAAGCTTCCGGGACCGGAATCACTGCTTTTAGCTTTTCCGGTAAGAGTAACTTCTTGAATTACTACTTCTTTTTCTTTATTAGGAAGGATTTTTATTTCAGTAACTCCTTTTGGACAATCGGGAGGACATTTTCCTGTTTCACCCTCCATTCCTGTCGGATCGTTATATGAGATTGGATTGTTCCAAACATAACTGTAGGCTTCGTGCGTGTATTGACTTCTTGGATCCACCACACCCCATCTTCCCAGATCCGGCATATACATCCTTGCCCCATAATCATACATTCCCGTCTCCTGTAGCTCCTTTCCATTGTACTTATAATTAAAATATCCTCCTAAAAACCCTCTTCCCTGGCCAATATGGTTTAACCCGAACGGATAATAATTGTTAGTATCCGTCACTTGAGCAACACCTGCGCTGTTTTTAATATAGCTTACCCTCGCATTTCCAAGGTGATCCCTGTATTGGTAAATATAACGGTTTTCCCCGAAACTATAAAATCCTTCTGCTGTTGGTACAAAATCAAGACGCCATTCCGGGGTAATAACGCCCGGCTCAAGAATTTCCCCGGATTCCTTATAAGCCTCCTTTTCAAAAGCTACACTTGTACGGCACCATAGGCAAGGTTCAATAACTTCACGATATTTGTACTGGAAACCATCCAGGTAATCGGTAATAACATTAGTGGTTGATTGTCCTCTTCCTCCTCCTGAAGTATTGAGTTTACGGAGTTTTACCCCATCTGCACGATAAAGGTATTGCAACCTGAAATTCTTAGTCCCGAAAAAAGGGTCAGTTTGGGTAATGGAATAGGCATCGGGTAAACTCAGGTAATTATATGCAATATTCTGAATTCCTTTATCCTTCAAATTGAGCATATTCCCGTTCAGGTCATAATCTATGATATTATTTCCGCCTTCATAGCCGGTATCGTTCAGAGAATGTTCTATCACCTGGTTCAAACGGTTGCCGGTATAGTTATACTCTAAATCATCCACCACCGTGGAAGTGCTTCCCAATACCGGGAAAGCATTTCTTTTCAGGGTCATAATATTGCCATTCGTGTCATAGGTAAGATGTTCATTAAAGTTATTGTTGTATGGATTGGTGGCATTAGGCTCCGTATAGATGCCATCCTTTAACCTATTGAGGCCATCATAGGTATAGGAGTACCTTTTTAAAACATCCTCTGAAGAGTTTCTCCAGTCTACCTCGGCTATATTCCCGTTAAACCTGCCTGAAGCTAAATTGGTATACACAGGATTATGGTATTTGATTTCATAGCCAAACAATTTCCCATTCAGGTTGGCAGGATCATTGATCCTGGTCATCCACCCCCTGATATTGTAGGCATAATCAATACTCTGCAAGTTATTGCCTACTTTTTTATTGGATAGTTGGGAAAGTTCATTATAGGTATTCTGTGCTAAGATCTCTTCAGGATTATTATCTACCTGATGCTTATGCACCAACAGCCTGTTTTGGGAATCATATTCAAAGTTTTCTGTAATAACCCTTTCTGTATCGGTATCCAGTCTCTTATGCCGGGTGATCATCTGCTGCGTTACCCCTGCAAAATCCAGTTTGGATTCTGTTTTGGTATAACCTCCCAAATGGTTGATGGAATGGGTTCCTATTACTCTTCCTTTAGTATCGTAATAGGTGTAATTTTTCGTCCAGTTGTCATCTTCAATATTTTTCACCAAACTCATAGTAGGAAGTCCTTTGGTGCTTCTTCCATCGGATGTTGGGGCTTCTGTTAATACAGCAGTCCCCTGGATACTGGCAGGAAAAGAGGGATTAAAACTGTACCCAGGGTAATTGTCATAATAGTTGACACTCAATATCGTAGAAATTTCGTCGCCAAAGTTCCCATTGTTGTAATAGACCGTCATCCCGCTTTTAGTAAACCCGGTATTGCTTCTGCCTTCAATAATGATCCCGTTACCAACATTAGTTTGTCTTCCTACCCTGTCCCCTGCATCTAAAAGTCCTGTATAAGCAACTCTTCCCAGTGGATCATATTTGGTAATCAGCCATTTATTTTGGGCCCTCAGGGTAGCATCCTGAGATAAAATCAAACGATCGGCTCCATCATATACCATATATTCCCAACCCTTACCTGGAAGCTTCTTTTCTACAAGCCTTCCTTTACCATCATAACGGTATTGATAATACAGTTTTTCTACTGTAGAGGATTCCACTGTGGGAGCTGAAGCTAATGGCGGGATGACAAATGCCAGCTGATCATACTCATTGTACACATAATAAGTGTCTGCATTTTCGGAAGCATTCAAAACCTTCCTGGATAAGATAAGCTGTCCTTTACCATTTTTGAATTCTATGGTCTTGTTTCCATCCTCATCAGTAACCGTATTTTTGTATAATTGTGACGGCTGGAAATATTGAAGAAGCTGAACGGAAGTTTGTGTCCTCCCTTCAACCCAGGTTGTAGAGGTTTCATATTTCCTTACATAGTCTTCCCAGATATTGGCATCATACCCAAACTGTACAGGCTTACCTGCCCAGTCATTACCCACCTGGATCTGTTGCTGAATTCTATCCAAAGGTGAGTTTTCTAGCACTTTTTCTGAATAGATCTTTTCCGCGCCATAGATAGATGAAGCATTGCCAAGAGGTGAAGCATAGATAGCTCCGTTCTGGGTCCCGGATTGGGGAACGGGCAGGTAATCTTTAATCTGTCTTCCAAACTGGTCATATTCAATATGGGTAACCACATCTTTGCATAAAGGAGAGGCTTTTACGCCAACTACCTGTTTGGGCCTGCCAAGGCCATCAAAATATTGAACAGTTTCGGATGATTTTGTGGCTGTTGTTCCGCTGTAATCAAGATAAGTTTTAGTCTGTACATAGTTTTCCGTATTAGGAAGTGGGGTAAGCTGGGCTTTTACATTGCCCAACAGCAATATTCCTACCGGGATAATTATCTTTTTCATCGTTTGTTAGTTTTTATAGTTGTATTTCATCTCCTTTAACACTTTTCCATTGGCATCAATCACTTTCTCAAGTCTGTTAGCCGAATCATAAATATAGCTTTCCCTTATCCCGGATGGTGGGGTGATGCTCCGAACTCCTACTAAAGGATCGTAAGTGTAAGTGGTAATCTGATAACCGGAAAGGCTGTTTCTAAAGGTATTCAATGCTGATAACAGAGCTGTTTCATCATTATTCGGTGCTGCCGAAGCATCGGTATCAGAGGCTGTGATAATGGCGGATGCTAAACTCTGAACCTGCCCATAGGTAGCTCCTTCAATCTTGGCAATAGGCTGAGTTTGATTGTAACCCCAGATAATTACTGTAGAAATTCCATCTTTTGTAGTATACTGAAGTAAGTTTCCTTTAGAGTCATACCTGTCATACGTAACTTCGGTAGAAGCTACATTAGGATTTTGAATATCATAAGACAACACTGAAGTTGGTAAAACCAATCCTGATGTTTTTGTATTGGCTTCAGTCTGGTTTTTTGGATAGATGGTTTCTGTTTTCGATAAAGTTTTAGTACTATTTCCAATAGCCTGGGTTGTAATTGTTTCTAATGGAACTTCAATCATATTTTTATCAATCATTAACTGATTGCCTTTTTGGTGAGCGTACTGATATTCTGTCCTGATATTTTCCATTGAAGGAAATATATTAAAGGTATTTTTTAGGTTGATTGGTTTATTAATATCTGTATTGTAGTAGTTATTGACTATTTTTAGATTCCATTTTTTTTATTCTGGAAAAAATCGGTGATAATTGTTTCGGTAGCTTCAATCTTTCCAGATTCGATTGGAATATACTTTTTGTCAACATAGTAAACATCTATATATTCAGGAGAAGTACCACCGTGAAGCTGGGACAAATATTGGGTAATCTCTATATCATGGGCAAAGGCAATTTCTTCCGGATATCTTGAAACATAACCGGAAAGTGAATTTTTTAATGGATTAAATGCAAATTTATGCGTTTGTACCTTTACAGTATCATTAACATTGTTCAGTATAATACTTTTTTCAAGTAATCCGTCTTTCCATTTATTGTATTTCGAATGTATAAAAGAATAAAGCTGATCATTAGTATTGTTTTGAGTAAATATATTGATAGTTTTCCCCAGATCATTATATTCTGTAACCTCTTTGTAGGTAACAATATCAGAGCTTGCATAACTGTTGTAGCTTGATCCCGAGTTGCTGACCACTAAATGTTTTTCCAAGTAAGGATTACCTGTTTCTTCTCCATTGGTAGGGTCTATCTGTCTTATATATTTCTTTCTTAAACGCGCATATTGAAACGGAAGGTTAAGTAAACCACTACTTCTATTGGCATTAGTAGTTTTGTCAAAATATTGATAATCATAATTGAGAATATTCGTGATATTATTTTCATTAACATCTTCAATTTTTTTTTATTCTCAAACCGCCTACTGGAGTTTCAACAATAGAATTAGTAATTGTTTTATAATTAACCCGTACAGAATAAGAGCATCTACAATTACCCACTCTGGTAAGGTAGAGCTTAATAGGCTCACCTGCTTTAAAATTAAAATCGGATCCTGAGGTAAAAACTCTTGGCTTTCCATTACTTCCTAATACAGAACCATTATGGTATCCCGAGCCGAAACAGGAAGTTTCCTGAATTGTGCTGACATCATCCCTGTTATTTTTACAAGAATTGCCAAAAGATACAGTAACTTTTATACTATCTTTGCCTGCTATATCACTTTCAGGAATAATAATATCTTTATTTATATCAGCGGTAAGATCAATAGCATCATCACCGGGATATTGACTCACTAAGGTTCCGGCAGTCCATGTGTTTGTTGTAGCAATTTTTTTTGGTCAGGGATACTTTATTAGATTCATAATACAATTTTTTTACTTCCTTTGGTAGGATAGGTAATCTTGTTCAAAACTCCCAGTTGAGAATACTGAGGATTTGTTTCTCTATTTCTGCTCTTATCATTAGGCATTGTAACTTCACCCGACACATACTGAGTATTAACAATTCTTGGTATATTAGAAGTTTCTTCTGTACCGGATGTATTATTTATATAGCCCCAATAGTCATCATTATTTGAATTTCTTGCCGGAATCGGCATATCTTCATTATAAACAAAAGAGTAACTGCTGTTTTGCAAATTATCATAGATTTCCGTCAACTTTAAACGATAATCCTGATAATTTTTATTGGGCCTTGAGGATTCGAAATAGGAGTAGTTTAAACTTAAGTTTTTAATAGTATTGCCTGTTTTATTATTTATCAAAATTCTTCTAAGAGCAACCCCTTTTTGTGCGTTCAGATCTTTACGATATAATTCTCCGGTTATTGTGTTTAACCTTTCATCATCAGAATACTGAAATATGACTTCTCCTTCTGGAAAAATAATCTGGGTTAAGAGCCATTCTGTATTTGCTGTTGACCCTTCAAAGCGCTCATATAGAGGCAACGGAAGAGAAGGTTCAAAATTCCCGGCTGGCCTTTGTGTTAAAAGTTTATTTACTCTTTCATTAATACTCTTTTCAAGATAACTTAAAACCTTGTTGTATCGGAATTCTATTTTTTTATTATTGATTGTTCTAATACTATCCAATCCATATAATGGTTCATTAGTTATTCCAGCTCCAGCTTCTCCCGTGTCATTGGCTGAAAGACTTTTTTGGTGACAGATAAAAAAATATTTCCTACCTTATCTGTTATTTTTTATTTTTTTTAATTTCAGCTGAAGTTTCTATCTTAATATCCTCATGAGGAATAGTATAGCCAGCTCCATTACTCACTATAAAGCTTCCTGAACTTGTAGGAAGGTTATAATTAAATATATCTGGTCTGGTATCGTAATTGCCCTGATATATTCCTTCCACAATGAGTCTTGCACTATTATCCTGGGCACCTATGTTTTTAACATTAGCATCTACTTCATTAATATTCTTAGAAAACATTGAAATATATTTATCATCCTGGTCCACAATATTATGTGTGATATTATTGGGAATATTTAATGCCCAACCAAGTCCTGCTATTCCGGCAACCTCATTCAGCTTTATTCCTCCCGTATTGTAAGTCAGTGAGATAGGAATACTAATTCCATCAGCTTGGATAGTATAAACATGAATGTTAATATTAGCTTTACCTCTAAACAGGTCTATAGGCAATTTTCCAACTTTGTCAAGTACATAGGCGTTGGCCGTTGTAGGTAATGAAATAAGATTGGTCTTTTGTTGAGAATCATTTCCGATATTGGATTGTGCATATCCAAATAGAATAGTCAATAACAATATCAGCGTAAGTATATGTTTTAGTTTCATCTGTTATTTTTTTATCAGTTTAGCATTCGCCGTTTTGTTAGTATCAGTCTTTATCGTCACCAGATAAGCCCCCTGGATCAAAGCCTGGGTATTGATCTTGGTTACTTTATTCTTCGTCTTCAAACTCTGAAGCTGTCTTCCACTCATATCATACAACAAAATCTCAGCTTCTTTAAATTGGGAACCGATTTCTACATACGCATAATCTGATACCGGGTTAGGATAAATCTTAATGTCATATTTTTCAATTAACTGATCAACCTGCTTATCTCCAAGCTTTACAATCTTCCAGTTTTCTTTTCCCAACTCTTCTGCGCTGGTTCCTGCAAGGATAATAGAACCATCTCTGTTGAGCTTTAAATCCGAGAGCCTTTCCTCTCTTTTCCTCGATTCTCCTCCCACATGTTTCCGCCACTGCTCATTACCATTGCCATCCAGGTACAGCATCCAGAAAGTTTCATCGTCCTTTTCAATCCTTCCTTCTGCCTGGGTGTAACCTCCCAAAAGAATTCCTTTGGTAGACTTCCCGCTTCCTGCTTCCAACTCCCCACCTATCACACTCATCCCCATCAGAATATCCCGGTTTTTAAAATTGTAAGACTTTTGCCACTCCTCTTCGCCTCTTTCGTTAAGGGCAATTAGCCAAAGGTCTGTTCCTTCCTCTATTCCTACTGTTTTGTTCCCTGATCTTTCCGATCTGGATTCTCCTCCGATGAGATAGCCGTTGGAGGTCAATGCCAGGGTCCTCAAATGATCATCTCCTTTGCCTCCATAATTCTTTTCCCATTCTACCTTTCCGGTTTTATCCAGTTTTACAAACCAGTAGTCGCCTTCACCATAGTTGCTGCTGGCTTTTGGCATTTGGCTTCTGGCTACAGAACCCGCAGTTTTGGAAGGTAAATCCGGAGTATTGGTTGTTGATTGACTATTTCTTATATTAACAGCTCCGCTTCTGGAATAAATACCTAACAAAGCGCCACCGTCTTTCGTGGGAATCATTTTTTCAACTTCGTCTAAACCTTTTCCTCCTAAAATCAGTTGTGATAATTCTTTTCCCTTTTTATCAAGTCTTACTATCCATACATCTTTGGAACCGTAACCCTTAGAAGAGTTTTGTACATTTCCCGCTACAAAAAATCCTGAATCGATAGTTTGAATCACTGCCCTGGCTTCTTCATCGGAAGGGCTTCCCAAAGTTTTCTGCCATAGTTCATCCCCGAATTCGTTGATTCTGACCAGCCAGATATCAGAGCCTCCTTTGGAATCGTCCTTTTTATCCAGCCCTTTTCCGGAATAGGAGGTCCCGGCTAAAAGGAAGCCCCCATCCTGCGTGGTTACAGTGGCTGACAAATAATCATGGTTCTGTCCCGAGAAATACTTCTCCCAGACCTGTTCTCCCTGTTGGTTTAATTTTACCAGGTGGAAATCATAGCCGTTGTTCTGGCTGGCAGCATTTCCTGTTCCCTGCTTCCGGCTTCCCGCCTGAATACTGCTGCCTGTGATAAGGTACTGCTGGTCTATTGTGGTGGTCACCTGGCTTAGGAAATCCTGCGTTGAGGATTTGATGTCTTTCTGCCAAACCACTTCCTGGGCCGGCAAACTAAAAATTATGCATAAGGTAAATGCACTCATGTAGAATTTCTTCATACGCTGTGTTTTTACTATTTATATTACTATTGGCTGCGAATCTACAGTTTTTTTCATATTTCCCACAATGGTAGATTTATCTATATGTTATATTGTGCCAGCTATGAAGATTTGCAATATACCATTCTATCAAAGGAACCAGATAATCTGTTCTGAGAATATTTTCAGACATAAAATTTGGCATAGAAAATATCGCCACGTTTCAGGCATTTCGCTACATAGGTAGTATCCCACCAGAAATCATTTATCAGTTGTCTGAATTTTTGTTCATCTGGCTTTTGGATCATGATAGACTGATAAGTG
>NZ_JPEQ01000017.1:0-18345 GCF_000738495.1 Chryseobacterium sp. P1-3 | reverse complement strand
TCAATACTGTAAACCTCATGTTCCAATACATAGGATTTGGCAATATTAATAACCATTTGGCTTTTATAATTGTACAGCTCAAATTTGGCAGAAAAACTTTTCACATCATGCTTCTGAAAGAGCTCCTTGTATTTGAAAGCCGGGGCAGCCATGGGAATGCCCAGGTCTTTTGCTTCTTTACTTCTGGACACAACGCATCCGTCGTTGTTGGAAAGAACCACAACGGGCTTGCCTTCAAGTTCAGGATCCAGGGTCCTTTCACAGGAAACAAAAATTATTGTCAATCTACCAGGGCATACATAGCAATTGTGTTGTAAATGTCTATACAAAATTATTGTTTTTAAAGAATAAAAAAATCTTTTAGACCAGAATTAACATCACATTTAACATATTGAAAAACAAATGAATGATCTTTTAAAATGCGACATGTTTTGTCGCATTAACCTGCTAGTTTTGTGTTCAAAAACATTTTTTTTGACAATGAATCCTCTTCAGCTGTCTTGCATCAATGCAAGAATAGCTCAATCTTATCAGAGCTTCAATAAGAACTTATAAAGCTCATCATCATTACGAAAGTATAACTTTCAACAAAAAGATTGAAATTGTTAAAAAAATTTCATCAAACACGTCAAGTTTCGTCGCAAAGACCCTGTACTTTTGTTTTATAGCAATAAAAATTATGGACAAAATAACATTAGACAGAATCCGGAAGCTTCATCCGGTAGTCCGGGAGGAAGTTAAGCAGATCATTAAAGAATGCGATGAAGCTCTTACCGGAAAAGCCAAGGTAAGAATTACCCAGGGATTAAGATCTTTTGAGGAGCAGGAAAAACTTTATGCAATCGGAAGAATTACCTCGGGAAGAAAGGTAACCAATGCAAAAGCCGGACAGAGTATCCACAATTATGGGCTTGCCGTGGATATCTGCCTGATTATTGATGGAAAAGCAGCAAGCTGGGACACTGTAAAAGATTGGGATAATGATAAAGTAGCCGATTGGTATGAATGCGTAAAAATTTTCGCTAAACATGGATGGGACTGGGGAGGAAACTGGAAGACTTTTAAAGATCTTCCCCATTTTGAAAAAAGGATGATTCCATCGCAAAAAGGCCTTATAAAAACCAACTGGAGAACACTTTTGAAAATGCCCAGGGATTCACAAAATTATGTCATTTTTTAATTCTCCTGTGTTGGAAATTAATTAAAATACGACAAGTTCTGTCGCTTCCCCGTCTTACCTTTGCTTTACAAGTTTAACAACAAAAAAAGCAATAAAATCCAGACATAAAAGCCGGAATATTACCTAAGATATCTATCGGTCTCATGGATTTTTACATTGCATGTGTCTTTTTAACAACCAATTAAAACATCACATGAAAAAGATAACCATTCTTTCTTTGGACGGGGGTGGAATAAGAGGAATTATTACCTGTATTATTCTACGTTACATAGAAGAACAGCTCCAGTATTATGATAAACCGGGTGCCAAGCTCGGAGATTATTTTGATCTGGTGGCAGGCAGCAGTACAGGAGGACTGATTGCTTCTATTATTCTATGTCCCGATGAAGCCCGGAAAGCAAAATATTCTATCCAGAAAGGATTAGAGTTGTATGCAGAAAAGGGCGGCGACATCTTCCAGGTTTCTTTTTGGGAAAAGCTGGTTAATCCTTTTGGATTATTGAATGAAAGAATTTCGCAAGAAGCGCTTAAAAAAAAATTTGAATGACTTTTTTGGAAATTTAGAATTAAAAGAATTAATAAAACCTTGTTTAATTACAAGCTATGATATAGAAAACAGAAGGGCTAAACTTTTCAATTCATGGGAGGCAAACCTCAGCACAGATAATTTTTACGTAAAGGATATATGCAGGGCAACTTCAGCGGCACCTACCTATTTCAGTCCGGTACAGATCAAATCTATGTACGGCCAGATTTTCAGCCTGATCGATGGAGGTATGTTTGCCAACAATCCTGCACTTTGTGCCTATGCGGAAGCCAGAAAAATTCCTTTTGCAGAGGTATTGAAAAACCATCAGAAAGCCAATCATCCGGGAGTGAATGACATGATCATAATTTCTATCGGAACAGGAGTTGAAGCCAGACCTTATTCTTTCAAGAGACTTGAAAAAGCGGGAAAAATAGGCTGGGTTAATCCGATTATTGACATCCTGATGTCTGCCAATGCAGAAACAGTAGATTACCAGTTGGATCAAATGTTCCAGACTTTAGGGTTAAGAAACCAGAAAAACTATTACCGTTTGAATCCTTCTTTAAAAAATGCTTCTCCTGCAATGGATAACGTGAGGAGATCCAATATTGAAAACCTGATACAAGCCGGTTTGAGCTACATTGATGATAACAGAGAAACACTGAATCAAATTGTTCAGAAACTCATTAAAAACAAAATATAAGCTATCAAGCTTATAAAGACACAATATAAGCTTAAAAACTTATATCAGAAAATAAAAGATTTTTTTAACACGTCGAGTTTTGTCGCTTTCCCCTGCTACTTTTGGAGTATAAAACAAAGCCACAAAAAACAATCTATAAAAAATTTAAAAAAGCCTTTGAATTCAACATTTACCAATGTTGGACAGCCTGAAATATGTTTAAAAAATAACCAATATCCTAAAGCACATAATATGGAAACACCCCATCACAATTCCCATATAGACTTCGATGAAGATCTTTATACCATAGAATGGAGCGACATCGAAAATGCTGAGATGGATTATGAAAACTATCTCAACGACATTGAAAATTTCTTCAGAGAAGATTTTGAGAATGATACTCTGGAAGAAGAAACCTTATAAAAACTTTTAACCTTGCTAAGTTCTGACGCTGTCCACTGTTTTTTTGCAGCCTCTATAATGCCTTTATAGCAGCCTTATCAATTTCGCAACGCCTTTGAATCACCATTCACAAAAGAGTGGACAGCCGGAACTATGCCAAAAAACTAATAACCATTTTTAAATGAATCTGAAAATTAAGAAATCAGGTGGATATCCTTTTGCCGGAAACCACCTTAAAAAATAAGGTAAAGTATCTGAAACCCATCTATTAAAAAGACGTTTCAAAATTTAATTCAATTAATAAATACCTAACAATATTACAAAATGAGCGATATTGAAAATAAAGCAGCCGGTTCTGCTGACAATACACCATCACAAACACTTTTCAGATTTGTAAGCCTTAGAAGCCCTCAGCAATCTGATGATAAAGAACAGGATAAAAGATTTATTCTGGCACCTGGAAAATTAAAGGAAAGCCATTTCTACAAATATGTATTGAGCCAACCTGCAACACCGAGAAAGCAATCATTAAGTGAATATGCAAGAACATATGAAGAGACCCAGGATTGTATAAAAGATAAAGATTATTTGAAAAATACCTTTCCTGAATTATATGATTTTTCTATTGAAATTGCCAAAAATAAACAGTCTGTTACTGGTACAGAACTGGAAAAAAGTGTGAGGCATTTGCAAGATGTTTTTGCTACTGATGATATCAAAATAACCCTTCTTCTTTGGAATAACCTTATTTACCAGGTGGTATCTCAAAAAGATTTTTATATCAAAGAAACTCTTATGCACATGCTTCTTGGGTTGCATGTAGCTCAGAATTTTGATGTCTCAAAGAGCAGCCTACTCATCAATGCAAGAGTAGTATTACCCAAAGATCTGATAATGGACAACCCGGATGCCTTTCCAATAGGCTCCGCTGCAAGGATGGAAATAGAGGAAGGAGAAGTTACTTCACCTTCTTCATATATGGAAAAACAGCAAAAAATCCAGGAAGCCAAAGCATTATTAGACCGATATGAAACACTGAACAAAGAGATTGCTCTTATTGAAAACAATTATAATAACGAATATCAACGTGAATATAAAGGCAGCGAGGAAAAGTACAGAGAATCAATTCAGCCACTTATCGATGAATATAATGCCCGTGTAGAAGAAGTAAAAAGAAAATATTGTGACATCAGAAATCCGGAGCAACCATATAATCCTTTGGATCCCTGTCAGCAGCCGGAACAAGTTCCTTATCCGAAGATTCCAAAATTTGAATTTTCTTTCCGCCCTGAAATAGATGGAAGAACAATAGCCGATTCATTGAAGCCGGCCAGCGTTGATACGGTTCTATCTCTTTTGGATTATGACTTTTCCGGCCCGGAAAAAGAAAGAATAGATAATGCAGGAACTATTGATACTTTACTGGCAGGCAGAAATAAATTTTCTGAATTGAAAGATCTTATTATCAATGCCAAGGAAAAAGCCAACAGGGTTATTGTAGATAACATTTTGGATAACGCAGAAACTTATACCAGCATTGGAGGAGTTATTCTTCCTGTTTCCAGAGTAGAGACAATTCCCTTTTCCTATCAGTTATGTCCCAGATTTATTTTAAGAAACACTTGCCTGGACCTGTCTATCGATGTACCGGATGCCTCATGGAATGTAGCCAGCATGAGCTATACGCTTTACACCAATGCAGGGCCTGTTTCCGGAACATATTTTGAGAAAAACCGGGTAGGAAATAAAATATTCTTAACCAAACTATTGGGCACTGCTACAACAGATGGAGTTTACATTTCTCAGACGGAAAACTTTTCAATGGATGTCAAGATTACCTTCACCAATGGTAAAATAACCATTTTTCATCCAAGGATTATTACAATGAAGTCCTGCTACTCCTCTGCTTTTGAAATCGTTAATGAAATAAAGAATCCTGTTGAGCCAGACGATTCTTTCATTCCATCAGGCTTCGGATTTAAACAGATAGGTATTGCAGATTACCTTAAAGTAGAACAAACTACTCATGCTTACGTAGAAGGAGAAGTTGCCCACATTGAAAACATCATGGCTCGCGAATATCGTGAAAAGGCCACAAGAAGGCTAAGAAGAAGCGAGAATACAACCACCACATCCTCCGATACTGAAAGGGAGAAACTTACGGACACTACTACTGCTACCAGGTTTGAAATGCAGACAGAAATTGCCAAAATGCTACAGGAAGCCAGAGACACCAATGTACAGGCCCATTTTGATGCAACCTGGAAAACAGGAACAGGGCCAATGGCAGCTACTTTAAACACCGGGATCGCAGGAGGATATGCCAATCATTCTTCTAAAGAGGAAAGTACCAGACAAGCGATGACTCAGGCCCAGGACATTACAGCCAGAGCCCTTGACAGAGTTGTTACTAAAGTACATGAAGAAAGGATTGAGAAAATCATTGAAGAGTTTGAAGAAAACAATAAACACGGCTTTGATAACACCAAAGGAGATAAGCATGTAGTCGGAGTTTTCCGTTGGGTAGATAAACTCATGAAAAATCAGATCTACAATTACGGGAAACGTATGATGTTTGAATTCATGGTCCCTCAGCCGGCCAAACTCCATACCTTGGGCATGACCTTGGACAAGTCAGCAACCAAAAGTGATCTTGTAAAACCTGAAGATCCAAGAAAAGCAACGTACTTACCTATAGAAAGTTATGCTGCATTAACTAATGAAGCCGCTTTAAGATATTGGGTGAGTAAATACAATGTTGAAATCGATGAAAAACCTTCTGAATTTTTTAGTATCAGTAAATCATTCAGCGGACGTGACGGAAATTTCGGGGGGAAAGATGACGATAAAGTTCAGATTGTTAATGGAAATGGAGAAATGGAAGTTCCGGAAGGCTATATCGTAAGAAATGCCGACTATACTTTCCAGACTTATCCGCATAGCTTTAAAGGCGCCCACCAGGCTTTCATGACCATCGGAGGACAAGGCACCTATTGGATTACTTCACCAGCGAGTACCCAAGTCAGTGGAACTACAGGAACCCTGAACATTAAAAATAAGCTGGAATTCAGTTTTGCTACCGGAGAAAGCCCAATTATCCAAGGAACTCTGAAACTTAATTTAGAGTTAACCCCCGAAACAAGAAATGCATGGCTTCAGAAAACATTCAAAGCGATTATTGACGGATATGAAAAAGCATTAGCAATTTACGAACAAAGGCTGGCAGAAGAAAAAGCCAATGGTATTCAAATTAAAGGTACCAATCCAGGGTTTTACCGTCAAATCGAAAATACGGTTCTTCGTAAAAACTGTATTTCCTATATGGTCAACAGAGCAGCCAATTCCACACATGGATACGGAATGGCAGGATTAACCACTGGAAGCACTTTTACCGACTATGAAACCAACCTTTCTTCAACACTGGATAAATATACAGCCTTCCTGAAATTCATGGAGCAAGCTTTTGAATGGGAAAATCTTTCTTATTATTTGTACCCTTATTATTGGGCCAACAAAACAGAATGGACCAATCTTTACCAGGCGGAAGATGTAGATCCTTTATTTAGAGCCTTCCTGCAGAGTGGTATGGCCAGAGTGGTAGTAACCGTTCGTCCCGGCTTCGAAGATGCTGTTCAGTTTTATATGGCTACCGGGAAAATCTGGAATGGCGGAGAAGTTCCTGTAATAGGAGATCCTCTTTACCTGTCAATAGTAGACGAAATGAAAGAACCAAAAGGAGTAAAACAAGGAAAAGCCTGGATCACAAGACTTCCTACTCCTTTAAACATTCTTCAGGCTGAAAGTATTGGCTTGAAAGTACAACACGCTTTACCGTTCACTGTTGAAGACCCTAATGAGTTTGAGGTACCTGGTGACGTGATTACAGATAGTAATTTCGTTAAAGATGAATCGCTTTTAGGCAATGCCTCTTCAGAAAAATGGATTCAATTGACCTGGAATGCCATGGACAGTGAATCTTATGCTACCATTGGAGATTTGGATCAACAGGCAGTTTTCCCGAGGGTCTATGAGTTTCAGGGAAACTCAATAACGATTGATAGAGATGCTAACTGGCAGAAAACAGATTCTGCTATTAAATTCTATGAAGAACTGGCTTACGAAATTTCTAAAACAGATGGTGTAGAAGTTCTTCCAAGTGAGCTGCGAGGATTACGCTTAAGAATTGATGTCAATAAAATCAAGAGTTTTAAATTATGTAAGCCTAATCCATCAAGCAATGATGATATTTTAGAATTTATTACAGATGGAAATTCTTATCTAAAATTCTCAAATGGGCTATCACAATATGGAATAGCAAGAACCCTGGACAAGAATGGAAACAAATTGACTGAACAGGATTTCCTAGACAAAGCTCCACTGAAGAAATTCTTACTATAATCCTGAAAAAAAGTAACAATGAGCCGAGTAAAACCCGAGGCTATCTGGCAGCACGACAAAGTGCTGCCTTATATCCTCACGATCTTAAAGGATAAGATTGATGATATTACTGCCGTTGAGAAAATCTTTCTTTTCGGAAGCAGAGGAAGAATCCCTACAGAACAATGGAATGAATTGGAGGGAAAAGACTGGGATGTCCTGGTGCAGGCAAAATGCAAACTGAAGAATGCCCAGGTTCTTGTGGATAAAAATTATCATTTAGATCTTGTGGTATTGGATGAAGAAAGAATTAACACGTACCACAACCCAGATAATCTCACGATGATTTTCCCGGAAAATAAATTAAGCTATTTAACTCTCAAAAATGAAAACAATGGGAATATTTGATACCCTGTCCGGGCTTAAAACAATTTCTTTTGACCAGATAAATGAAAATCCGGAAGGAAGCCAAATGTCAACCGGCTTTTCAAATCCTGCCGCATCTTTTGAAGAAATTTCATACGACCGGAAATTCAGCCAGGAAGACAAATGCAAAATAACCAAAGGAGACTTTTACAAAGCCAATATGGACCTGAATAAGCTCCTGAACCACATAAGCGATAGAACAAACGATGCTTTTTTTTTCTATTACCAGAATTATGCATTAGAAAATATTACAGTAAGTGCAGGAGTAACTCCTATAACCGGAATTCCTTTAACCAGTACTTATACTCCTACCAAATATTTTGAATATACAAAAGGTAATGAAAAAAGATCCGTCGAGGTATCTGTAGAACTTAATCAAAGGCCTTGCTTTGTAAGCCTGCAAAAAGCCGGAAGCGTATTTTATCTTAATCCTGAAAGAAAAGAAATGGATTTTCGTTTAGAATTCGTTTATACGGATTATTTAGATAAGAGAGCTTTTAACAGTACCACAGGAAAATATAATCTTGATAAAAAATACAATGCAATTATTATTAGTATTTCGGATATAGAAGGCTTTATAGCTTTATGCGAAAGATTAAGAATAAGTAATCAGGCAAAAAACGAGATCACCGATCTTTTTGTAGAGAAAATAAAACAAACCAAAGATGCAGGAGCATTAAAGTTTCTGTATGAAAATATGCCCGATTTTATCTCAGAGGAAATCTTAAACAGGTTAGATATGGAAATGGGAGTTGCTATTACGGTGCTAAAAGATAAAAATGCAGCACCGATAAAAAACTCAACTCCTGCCCAGGAGTTTCTTTGGGGCCATCTTGAACTGCTTTCAGATTATGATGACAAAGGATTTTTCAGCTGGGCAAAAGATTCCAGTGGAGCCCTGATTAATCTTCTCAAAATTTTCAAAAACAGTCAGTTCCTTTTTGAAAGCTTTAAAAACAACCAGGCAATGGTAAAAAGAATTTTCAATAACATGGATAAAACTTCGGTAGTCGACGGAACTGAAATAAGCAATAAGACATTATTTGCCAATTTCATCAATGCACTCTGTATGGATAATGCCTTTGAAGGGTTGAGGATGGTAAACAAAGAGTTTGTGATAGGTGATAATTATGCTTTTTCTTCCGGTGGCTTCTTTCAAGAGGAAAAAGATAATGAGTTTTTTTTACAACAACTCAAAAAAGTAACCCGGACCGAAACCGAAATTATTCCGGATGACCTTCCTTCCCATGTAGAAAGAATACAGGTAGACAGGACCTCTTTAGATCCTGCGGAAAAAGGAAATCTATACCATCCTATGGACATTGTACGCGTTAGATATGATGGGGAAAATAATTTTGCTTTTCCTTTTGTATCGGCAATTAGTATTAAAGCACTTGCTGAAGCCAGAGAACAACAGGAGCTTGAAAAAAATATCAGAATAGGATTGGATATTTTTCTTATTGTAGTGGGTACAGCCACTATGCTTACTACTGCCAATCCTACCGTTTTTGCGCTCGCTTTTGCTGATGTCGCTTTAGCATCCGCAGATGGCGTGATTACGGCCAATCGTGAAGAAATTGCTGCAATGCCCGGAGGAAAAGAATTCCTGGACAAATGGGAAAAAATATACATTATCGGAGGTATTATTTTAGCTACCCCGGCAACAGTGGAGTTTCTATTTGCACGGGCAGCAGGGCTTTACCGGGCTGCTATAGCAATAAAAAACTTTAATTATGCCAATTTCTTTAAATCCTGTATGGTTAAAATTATGCTGGAGCGTGAAATTCTTACTTTCGCAGGAAATACAGTAAAATCAAGTTCCGGTATTGAGATAAAAATCCTGGAATACAATAGCCAGGTTATATCGAAGGCTACTAATTTTAACTTTGGAAAATATGATAATTTATTACCACTATATGAAAAAGGAGCTATATTAGTAGAGGTAGAAGGAAAAGAGTATGCTCTTGTTTATAAAGGAGAAAGATTAATCCAGGGAGCTCCTACGGATAAATTCCTGCAAAAGTTTTTTTAAAGAATTAAAAAAAAGTTTACCGATATCCCGAAAAACTAGTAGTTAACCTAGAAGAGCTGTATAAATTAAGACATTTACCCGATGATGTTCTGGAACATGCCAGCTTAGGTGAATTTGCTGCACCGGGTAACCCTAACAGGAGTACTCTTCCCGGAAAAATGAAAAGCGGAGGGCATTCACAGGAAAATATAAATTTTCTTGATAAAATCGGAAGAAAATACAAAGTAGAACATACTTATGAAAATGGAGTCAGAATTGGAGCTGTAGAGGGACATGATAGTAAATTTAAACGACTTATAGAAGGACAGACTAATACAGGACAATCCTGGTTTCCGGAATCTTGGGATAAAACCAAAATAAAACTAGCCGGAGGTTATGTTATTGAAAGGAATTTTGAAGCATTTAAAATTCTGGAAGATGGTATTCCTATTTTTGATAATTTTGATGGAATAAGGGTTGGAGTAATGAAAACAAGAGGTAAGCCTGCAACCATTTTCCCTGATAATGCAAAACAGCCTCTACTAAATAGTAATAAATTTGAATTTAATCCATTTTAAAGAATAAACAATGAAAACAGAAATTATAGAAATCGTTCAGAGAATTAAAAATAAACACGTAAATGATCCTACGGTTTCTGAAGATAAAGATCAAATAGTTGAAGTTTTACTCTCCGATGTAAAAGAAGCAATAAAAACAATAAGTACTCTTGATGAAGATACTTTGGAATGGATATCTTCACGATTTGAGGATCTTTCGTACAAACTTCAAAGTAAAGAATTTATTGATTGTTTAAAGAATCTGCTTCTTAAATTCCCCAACAATATGACATTAAAAGAAGATGTTGAAGATGCTATTGAGGCCTATTACGGAAATGTATAACATTAAAATTATATTTGTCAAACTGCCGTTTCATATTTGATACGGAAATAGCAGTCTGATCTCTTTTTAAGAAAATATCGTATTTTCTGACATACAATTAAAAACGCGACACGTTTTGTCGCATTAAGCCCATATATTTGTCTTATAAAATTAGATCATGAAAAAAGATTTTTATCTGACAAGATATGCCTTAATTATTAAAAGATTAGAAAGTTCTCCGGCTACCTATTCCCAGCTGGAGGACTATCTTTTAAACTCTTTTGAATTTCAGGATGCAGGGATCAAGAGCTACTCTATCCGTACCTTGCAGCGGGATATCCGTGAAATTTCCGATCTTTTCAATCTTTCCATTCACAATAAGAAAAAAGGTGACAACCGGTATTATATTGAGAGCCGCCCGATTATGGAAGTGGATGAGTATAACCAAAAGCTCCTGGAATCTTTTCAGGTGAGCAATGCATTGAATCTTCATCCGGATTTTTCAGATTTTATCTTCTTTGAAAGCAGGAAGCCCACCGGAGTTGAACATTTCTATGATCTGTTCTTTGCCATTCGTAACAAAAGAGTGGTTTCTTTTGAACATTATAATTACAAAAACAAACTGATGACTTCCAGAAAAGTTCATCCGTTGGCCCTGAAAGAATCTAAAGACCGATGGTATCTTATTGCGATCGATACCAAAGACAAACTTTTGAAATCATTTGGTTTGGACAGGATTAATTATCTGGATGTTAGTAAAACTAAATTCCGTGAAAAATATAACTATAATTTTAGAGAACATTTTAAAAATGCATTTGGGGTGATGAATCTGGCTGAGCAAAAGCCACAGAATATTGTATTGAAATGCAGCCGTCATCAGGGAGAGTACATCAGAAGTTTCCCACTTCACCAATCGCAAAAAGAGACCAAAGAAACGCCGGAAGAAATTTATTTTGAATTCTTCCTGCATCCTACTTACGACTTTATGCAGGAGATTCTTTCATATGGGAAAGAGGTTACCGTTTTAGAACCTAAAGCTTTAGTTGATGAAATCAGAACCCATCTCCAGGAATCTCTGAACCGTTACCTTGAAAGCTGAAGAATCTCATATTTTTTAATTATATTTACATAAATATACTGAATTGAGAGCTTTATTAATCTGTATTTGCTGTATTATTTCTGCTTTTTGCCTGTCACAGCAAAAGGAAGAGTTCCGGGTAGTAAAAAATTATTACAACCAGCACAGAACTATGCTCAATAAAGAATTCAAGAAGAAATTTGATGCCGAATCCAACACCTTCAAAAAGGCTGCTATAAAAGGTGATTTTCTTTTCTTCATGAAAAAAATGGACAGTATTGAAAATAATGCATTGATCGGAGCCTTGTTACGGGTAAGAAACCTGGAAGATCTTCAATTGATAAAAAAAATAAAAGACGGATCCCAAACGGAAAACAAAAATAATGATGTAGAAACAGCACCCAATTATCCGGGAGGAATCAATTCATTGAGACAGGAGGTTGCCGATCTTCTTTATACGGATGGTGTTCATTCTGAACCCAAAACAGTCATGACAGATGTGATTTTTACGGTTGAGCCGGATGGTAGCATCAGCAATGTACATGCACAAGGCGATAATTTCACATTCAACAGGCAGGCTGAAATTGCGATGTATTCCATTTCTGAAAAATTTACGCCCGCCACCGCCAAAGGTGATCCGGCCAGTTTTCAATTCAGGCTTCCTTTAACTTTAACGATGACAGAATAAATGTTTACCGACGAATATTATATGAAGATGGCTTTACAGGAAGCTGAAATTGCCCTGGAAAAAGATGAGGTCCCTATCGGTTGTATTGTTGTTTCCAATAGCCGGGTTATTGCAAAGGCCCATAACCTCACCGAAACCCTGAATGACGTTACCGCCCATGCAGAAATGCAGGCCATCACTTCCGCTGCTCATTTTCTTGGTGGTAAATATTTAAAGGATTGTACGCTCTATGTCACTATGGAACCTTGTGTTATGTGTGCAGGAGCATTATCCTGGGCTCAGATTTCAAAAGTAGTTATAGGGGCCAGAGATGAGCAGAGAGGTTTCATTAATAAACACCTCTCCCTACACCCGAAAACAGAAATTGTAACGGGAATTATGGAAAACGAATGCTCATCTATTGTTAAAACATTTTTTAAAAATAAAAGATAAATACTCAATACGAATAAAACGGAGACCGGAATGATCTCCGTTTTTATTTATGATTATTAAAAATGGAATACATGACAAGATCAAAATATTCTCCATCTTTTTTTACTTCTTCTTTTAAAAAGGCCTCTTTCTCCATTCCTATTTTCTCCATTATTTTCCCTGAGGCGGGATTGTGAGGAAAATGAGTGGCAAAAATTTTATTAAAATTAAGTTTTTTGAAGCCAAAATCTATTATAGCTTTGGCTGCTTCAGTTACGTATCCTTTATTCCAGTAAGGCATTCCGATCCAATAACCTAATTCAGCCTTATCATCATCCCTGTCATGAAGCCCGATAGCACCGATAATTTGTCCTTCTTTATTACGGATTCCGAAAGTATATCCCGAGTTATTTTCAAAAGCTTCTTCAGACATTTTCAACCAGAACCTGGCATCACTTTCCGTGTAAGGATAAGGAATGTTAGAAGTAAGGTCCGAATAAATTTTATGCTGAAGATATTCAACGATAAAAGGAATATCTTTCTCTTCCAGATGGGAAAGAATAAGTCTTTCCGTTTTAATTACAGGAAAATCTTTCATTTTAATAAAAATTAAGGCAAATTAAGGCTTTGTCTCAGCCTCAGTTATTACAATTATAAATCTTTACCTAAAAAATAAAGCCCTTTCAGGGTATGCAGCCTGTCCATCACGTGAATTTTTTCCGTTAGGGGTTTATATACATGAGAGACTCCTCCTGTTGCAACCACAAAGCAATCATCATTCACCTCATCATTGATACGGTTGATAAAGCCTTCTACCATTCCTAAAAAACCATAAACCATCCCGCTTTGCATGCAGGTCACCGTATCCAGTCCTAAAACAGATTTAGGCTTTTTAAGTTCGATATCAGGAAGCTGGGCTGTCTGGCTGATCAGTGAATTGAGTGATGTCACAATTCCCGGCGCAATAATTACACCTAAGGTTTCTCCTGTTTCTGCTACACAGCTTGCGGTAAGAGCCGTTCCGAAATCAATAACGATTTTCTTTCTGTCCGGATATAGATTATGTGCAGCCACCAGATTAGCATAGATATCCGTTCCCATTTGCTTGGATTTTGCCTGAACCCCTGAAGGGGTATTCCTGTCAACAATTACAGGAGTAGTACCGTGAATTTTTTTGATTCCTGAGCTCATTACTTTGGTCAGCTGTGGCACCACCGATCCTATAATCACTTTCCCGATTTCTTTAGGCTCAATTTTATAGGTCTGATAAAGCATCAGCATCTGTACATACAGCTCATCCGCAGTTCTGTAGGGCTTGGTATTGATTACCCATGAAATATCACAATTATCACCATTAAAAAGTCCAAATCTGATATTGCTGTTCCCTACGTTGATTACAATTGAATTCATTTATTTTTTAAACTAAAGAGATTTGTAAATAAGTGTAAAAATAAAGCTTTATGATCAAAAACTTAATGAAATCCCATATTAATTTAGATTGATAAGGTTCAAACTTTATCTCAATTAATGGTATTTTCAACACACTTATTAAGTAAAGAACTACACCTGCAAGTTTATCCTGTTATTCCTTAAAGGTCTTGGATACAGTTGAAACAACAAAATCAATTGTACTATATGAAAAATCTGAAAAAAAATCTTGCAGGGTTTCTATCAAAGATTGCGGATCCCCGGTTATTTGGTAATTTCCACGACATGAAAAGAGGCTGCCCCAAGTGGCAGCCTCTGTTTTTATCATTATCTGAATTATTTCACCTCAACAAAATTATCCGCCATATTCACATCCGCAATTCTCTGACTGAAATCTATTCCTAACACGGACAATTGAGATTTTGTGTAAGGAATTGTAATGGTATATTCCTTTTGTGTCCATGGCCAGTAAGGCATGGTTTTAAACTCACCATAGATATCTTTTTCTTTCCATGTATGGGTCATATTCAATGGAATCTGGTAGGTAACCACTTTTTTATCTGTAGTCATTACGCTGAAATCTATCGGCATAGGCACCTGTCCATTATTTACAAGGGTAATTGTTGTTGACTTTGCATCGTATTTTACATCTTTAATTCCATAATCAATGGTTTTGGTCGTATTGATCCAATAGTGGTGAAACCATTTTAAATCCATTCCGGATACTTTTTGGGCAATATGAAGAAAATCTCTGTCTGACGGATGTTTCATACTCCACTGATCATAATATTGCTTTAAGGTTTCAGCAAGGTTCTGTTCTCCCATGATGTATCCTAATTGTACAAGATACAATTCTCCTTTCACATAAGAAGCATAGGTATAAGCTGTTCCGTTATCATGATGGTCTCCCAGCCAAACAGCCGGCTCCTCAATTCCTTTTTTAATAAAGTTTCTGTAGGCGTCTAAGGTTTTAGCAAAAGGATTGGGTAAATCTTCCGGAAATAATTGGTGCATGGTATACCCTTCCGCATAGCTTGTAAAGCCTTCATCCATCCATGGACGTACAGATTCGTTTGTGGCCAGCATCTGCTGGTACCAGGAATGAGATCCTTCATGAGCCATTAGTCCCATCAGTCCTTTAATATCTTTTGCTTCCCCTAAAATCATCGTACACATTCCATATTCCATACCACCGTCTCCACCTTGGATAAACGCATAAGTAGGATATACATATTTTCCAAAATGAGAATTCATGATCTGGAAATATTTTGTGATATAAGGCTGGGCTTCACCCCAGACTTTAGTTTTGTCATTTTTCTGATACACCAGGTATATTTTCGGCCCTTCCGGAACATTGAAGCTTTCTACAGAATAATCCCTGTCTGCGCTCCACGCAAAATCAAGAATGTTTTTTGCGGTCCATTTCCAGGTTGCTTTCTTATCTTTTTCTGTCTTTATTTTAGCATTGGCATCATAACCCTTTACTTCAGAAGGGTTTTCAAGGATACCTCCTGCTCCTACTACATAATCTTTATTGATCCTGATGGTTACATCAAAATCTGAAAATGGCGCATGGAACTCTCTTCCCAGATAATCAAAAGTTGCCCATCCGTCATAATCATATTCTGCAATTTTCGGGTACCACTGGGTCATCGTCATATCTACCCCTTCCCTGTTATTTCTTCCACTCCTTCTGATCTGCTGAGGGATTACAGCATCCCAGTCCATAGTAAAAGTAGTAGTGGAGTTCGGTTTGACAGGTTCAGCCAGATATACTTTCATAATGGTTTCCTGAACTTCAAATTTCAGATCCTTTCCATTTTGCCTGATCCAGTGAATATTCTGGGCTCCCTCCTGGTCCTTAGGAATGGATGCCAATCTTGAAATCCCCTCTTTTTGTAATCTTCCATCACCATTCTTCCCCTGGGAAGCCACTCTCTGGTCCATCATGGAATTAGGCTTAAAGGCATTCCAATACAAATGAAAATATACCACTTTTAGCTCATCAGGTGAGTTGTTCGTGTATTCTAAGGTTTGTTTTCCCTGGTAAGTAAATTTTTCAGCATTGACATCAATATCCATCTTATACTTTGCAGCCTGCTGATAATAAGCTCCTTGCTGAGCCTGAAATTGTGAAATGATAAACGCAAAAATGATTGCAGCCGATTTTCTCATTTAAAATTTTATTTTTTCTAAAGGTAGTAATTTAAATAACACTCTCAAATTAGAGTTATTTGAAGGTTTTATTCTATTGAATATGGTTTTAGATGGATTTTAAATCAAATTGTTAAAACGATAAGAAGGTTATTTATAATCACAGATGACTATGCCTGTCTTTTCTTTAGTTATTTTTCAACAGTTTTTTAATTAAAGTAATCTGTCCCAGATGATAATATGCATGTTCAATCATTCCATCAATATTCCTTTGGTATGTTCCATATTTTTCATCAACAAAAACCTCATCAAGCTTAGAACCAGGCATCTGTTCCAATAATACCGCAAACTTTTCAGCGTCTAACCAGAGCTTATTCAACAATCCTTCCCATTGCTCCCGGGATTCAATAGGAGGAAGATCAAAACTGAACTGATCTTTTATTTCCAGTTCTCCGCCTTCCAACACATTGACAATTCCTGCAATATAATAATCGATATGGAAAGTGAGCATAGCAATGGTGTTCAAAGAACCCACCCTTGCTATCGCCTGTTCCCAGGTAACATCAGACAACTGGTCTTTAAAATTGGTATTGGCAATCCAAAAACCATCAAGTATTACCTCCCTGAATCTTTTGGTTAATTGTGAAACTGAATTCATGATTACTGTTTTTTATTTTTTAAAGTAAACAATATAAGAATTTCTACTAATATTCTCAATGGATTTAGTACGCAGAAGCTTATTGCAATGATCTTTATCAAGGTTAAAACCTTAACAAGCCTCACAAAAAAACCTCAGATGTATCACCTGAGGTTGTTATTATAATTATAATTACGATTATTTTTTAGCAGAAGTAGTTTTCCCGGCACTTTCAAAAATCTTTTCCAGAATTCTCAGGGTAATGAGGTAAGTGGGTTTTACTCCTGTAAGGCCAAGGCCTCCTGAAGATAAGGTACTTCCTGTTTCCAAAGGATTATCCGAAGCATAATAAGCATACATCACAAACAAATCCGGCGAAATATGGTGTCTGATTTTAGAAGCCACCTGAATAGCCTTCTGGTAATGGGCTCCTTCCATTTCAAGACCTATGGCTTTCCATGAAGTGTTCATGAAGTAGGATAAAATATCCCTGTTTTGCAGTGAAGTTCCCAATACGGTAATCATTGGACCTTCAAAAGCTCTCAATTCATCATCTTTAAAGTCTTCCAGCTTCAAAGCATTTTCAAATGGGTAATTATCCGCAGTCCCTTCAAAAATATGAGAAGTAGGAATCATGATATCGCCTTTTTCTCCGGTAAGAATTCCCGCTTTTCCCATGATCGATACAGACTTCACTTTCATCATGTAAACTTCCCCTTTATGTTCAAAAGGTCTTAAAAGCTCATCCATCACTTCAAAAGCCTGTTCTCCGAAAGCATAATCGAATACCATCACTACATCATCTCCTGAGAACTTACTGCCTGCAAACGGCGTATTCTTCAAATCAGTTTTGCTGAGGTCTATAATCTGGACATCTATATTGCTTCCGCTTTTGTCCGCAATATAAATCATCCCTTCTTCCAAAGCATATTTTAATACTTTATCACGAAGGTCTTTTTTTGTTGGAGATTTCTTCGTACAGTTTATAGTCTACATCATGATGCTGTTTCTTTTTAAGGGCATCATTGGCATACAGCATATTTTTCACAGAATGCATATTGGCGGAAATAATATGCAACGGACGCATATGAAGATCATTTTCAAATAAAACTTCTTTTACTTTATTGGCCCATTTTTCACCAAAGTAATGGTGTCCCACCCTTTCCTTTAATATGGCACTAAAATAAATTTCTCTTTCTCTGGCACCTTTTGCGTCTTCAAGGCTTACCTTTCCCAGATTGTAGATGATTTTAAATAGACGGTCAGGGTTATTATCATCTCCAAAGGTATTATAAGCCCTCAAGGTTTCATCAAAAGATCTCCCGATTAAAGAAGAAAGATGGATAAGAGCAACCTCTTTTTCTTTCCTGCTGAATTTTTTCTCTCCTTTTACTACCTCTTCAATAATTTTAAAGGCCCTTGTTGGTTTCCAGTTTTCATCCTGGATGAAAGCCAGATTACGG
>NZ_JPEQ01000016.1:0-25408 GCF_000738495.1 Chryseobacterium sp. P1-3 | reverse complement strand
TTCCGAACACAGAAGTTAAGCCCACCAGCGCCGATGGTACTGCTAACGCGGGAGAGTAGGCCGCCGCCAGTTTTTATTTTATTTTAAAAGTCTCATACAGTAATGTGTGAGACTTTTTTTGTTATAGACCCATCCCATCTATATTATATCTATCCCACGCCTATGTACCTGGAACTATCCCTGCACTTATACAGGGTGAAGAGTGAGAAACAGATAACAGATAATAGATAATAGATAATAGATAATAGATAATAGATAATAGATTCCGGATAGTAAATATGTTTTGGCTAAAGCCTGTGGAATTTTATGGTTTTTATTGAGCACGGGCTAAAGCCCGTGGCTATTGAATAGCCGTGCTCATCATATCTTCTTCTAAACATTAAAGCATATCCGTATATTCCTTGATTTTCTCCAAACAAATCTCCGCATTCCTCTGTGTCAATCCGTGTAATCCGTGGTGAAGTAAAATAGCAATGCTCTTTTCATTATGGGTTTATCACTAGTGGTGGGTTTTAGCCAAACTTAAAAACAATTACCTTCTCAGTATGTAAATAAAAAATGAGTAATGTGTGCGGGTATTTTAAATGATGTATTATATGCTTTGGCTAAAGCCTGTGGAATTTTATGGTTTTATTGAGCACGGGCTAAAGCCCGTGGCTATTGAATAGCTGTGCTCATCATATCATCTTCTAAACATAAACATTAAAACATATCCCTATATTCCTTGATCTTTTCCCAATCCAAATCTCCGCATTCCTCTGTGTCAATCCGTGTAATCCGTGGTGAAATAAAATAGCAATGCTCTTTTCATTATGGGTTTATCACTAGCTTTATTTAGCACGGGTCGTTATTTATAATAAAACCCGCAAATCTGAATAGAAATTGCGGGTCTAATTTAACATTCCTAGCTCTGGTAGCCCAGTAATTTTCTGATCTGATAGAAGAATCTTTCAATAAGTCTTAAATCCTGGGTAACGATTTCAGCATTTCCTCTAAGCTCTTTATCGAAAACCAGTGTTTGGTTATAGCTTGTTTTAAGACCTTTGGGAAGGATGACATCCACATAATAATTTCCTTTGTCATCGGGTATAAGAGAAATATTCTGAACTTTTCCTTCTATAATACCGTATTCCTGAAATCGGTAATTATCGAGTTTTATCAAAACTTTTTCACCAGGGACAATCTTACCGGAATTAGTTGACGGTACAGACATCCTGCCTACCAGCTTTTCTTTTTTCTCAGGTAAAATTGATAAGATAGGATCTCCTGCTTTTACAAACTGATTCTCTCCGAAAAATTGCTGAAAACTGGCCACGCCATCTGTAGAAGAAATCACAAGATAGTTCTGTTCCCATTGTTTTAAAGATTTGCGCAATTGTTCGAACAATTGTAACGTTTGAGATGAATAAGTGATTCTGTCTTTTTCTGTATTGATGGCAGCCCCGCTTTTGGTTTTGTTCAGATTGGAAATTCCTTCTTCTATCTGGGAAATAGAAATATTAAGATTTTCAAGGTTCTGCTGGGCCTGAAGAAATTTGATTTTTTCATTTTCAAGTTCCATGGATGAAATTACTCCTTGATTAAACAGGTCCTGAGAGCGCTGGAAACTCTTTTTTGTCAATTCATATTTAGCACTTTCAAGGCTTTTTTGCTGTTTCAAGGTGGCAATTCTTACACGGTTTTCGGAAATACTCTGATTGGCTGCAATATTTTCAGGTGCATAAGGCTGCAGCCTGATAAAAAGCTCTTCATCCTGAAAGGCTTTTGCAAAATTGTTGTATTCTGCCTGCAGTTCTCCCAGTTTAAATCTGGAAGTCCGGGTAAGAGGAAAAGATCGTAGCTGATCAGGGGTAATTGAATCTACCAGTTTTTTCAGCTCAAGAACATCTTTATAGTTGGCAGCAGACTGCATTACCATAAGGACGTCATTTTTTTTTAACGTGCTGATGGTCTTTAATAAATATCTTTTCAATTTTGGAGCTTACCCTTGCTTCTATTTTTTCCGGAGGATTTTGTGAAGTTACAATAATAGGAGCCGGAACAAATTCCGGATATTTGATAATATAACTCATCACAAGAATTAACAGGAGAATAATAAATATAAGCGTATTTCCCCAGCGGATCATCCAATGAGGAGGCTGGGTAAGAATATCCTGTACACTTTCCGAACGGAGTTCAATATTGTCTAAAATGTCTTCTTTCATAATCTGAATATATAATCCCTTCAGTGGGGGATTATGATCTTTAGTATATTAATTACCTAATTCTAATTGGTTCTTCACAAGTCTGTAATACTCTCCTTTGAGAGCTACCAGCTCAGCATGGTTTCCTTCTTCTACAACTTTTCCATGATCCAGTACAATAATTTTGTCTGCATGTTTTACTGTTGAAAGCCTGTGAGCAATAACTACTGCCGTTTTTCCTTTAAAAAACTGTTCAAGGTTTTCCATAATGATTTTCTCGTTATTGGCATCCAAAGCAGAAGTGGCTTCATCAAATAAAATATATTCAGGGGATTTATATACGGCCCTGGCAATAAAAAGCCTCTGTTTTTGCCCGCCGCTTACTCCCACACCTTCATTTCCGATTTTTGTATTGTAACTTAAAGGAAGCGTTTCTATAAACTCTTTGATATTGGCAATTTCTACAGCACGTCTTAATTTTTGTTTATCGATATGATCTTCACCTACAGCAATATTATTGGCAATAGTATCATTAAAGACATAGCCTTCCTGCATTACTACTCCACAATGATCTCTCCAGAACCGTGGGGAAATATTTTTAAGGTTGGTACTTCCGATTTTAATTTCTCCCTGATCGGGATCATAAAACTTCATGAGTAACTTTAGCAAGGTAGTCTTTCCACTTCCACTTGCTCCTACAATGGCTGTAGTTTTTTGATAAGGAATTGTAAGATTCAGATTTTCAAAAACCGGAACATCTGATCCGATATACCTGAATGACATGTCACTGATCTCAATATCTTTATGAGGAATATCTGCGGCATATTGTTCATTCTTGTTTTCTTCATCATCTTTATCGTGAATTTCGCCCAACCTTTCAAGAGAAATTTTGGCGTCCTGTGTTTGTTTAATAAAGTCAATAAGCTGTAACAAGGGGCTGTTAAGTTGTCCAATAATGTATTGTACTGAAAGCATCATCCCTAAAGTAAGGTTTCCGCTCAATACCAATTTTGCAGAAAGGAAGCTTACCAGAATATCTTTCATCTGGTTGATAAAATTTCCTCCCACAGATTGCCATTGTTCCAGAGAAAGCGACTTTATTCTTATTTTAAATAATTTTACCTGTAAGAATTCCCAATCCCATCTTTTCTGTTTTTCTGCATTGTGCATTTTAATTTCCTGCATGCCGTTGATGAGTTCAATGACCTTACTTTGTTCCTGGGAAACCTGGGAGAATCTTTTATAATCAAGCTCTTTTCTCTTTTTCAGGAAAAAGCTGATCCATCCGATGTATAATCCTGCTCCTATAAGATAAACGATAAATAACCTATAATCATAAAGCAGCAGTACAATGCTGAAAATAATAAGGTTGACCAATGAGAAAAGGGTATTCAACGAGGAGCTGGTAAGGAGTTGTTCTATCCTGTGGTGGTCATTAATCCTTTGCATGATATCTCCTGTCATTCTCGTATCGAAAAAGCTGATAGGGAGTCTCATTAACTTAATAAAAAAATCGGAAATGATAGAAATATTAATTCTTGCGGAAAGGTGAAGCAGAATCCAGCTTCTGATGGTTTCTATGCCCATCCTTCCCAAAAATAACATGATTTGTGCCAGCAATACCAGATAGATGAAGTTAATATCCTGATTCTGTATCCCAACGTCTACAATACTTTGGGTAAGAAAAGGGAATATCAGGGAAAGTAAACTTCCTGCCAGAAGCCCAACAGCTAATTGGATAACTAAAGATTTGTACTTTAAAACATACTTTGATAAGAAGGCAAAGCTGGCTTTACCTTGCTCTGTATCAAATTCAGTCTGGAAAAATGCTGGGGTAGTTTCAAGAATAAGAACAATGCCTTCTTCTGTATTTTCATTGGCATTCTCCCCGATCCAGGATCTGATAAACTCTTCCCTTGTATAGGTAATTAAGCCATAGCTGGGATCGGAAATATATACTTTATTGTTTTTATCAATCTTATAGACAACTACAAAATGGTTCTTATTCCAGTGGGCTACACAGGGAAGCGGAACTTCTTCTACAAGGGTATTAAAATCAATCTGGACTCCTATTGAACGGAATCCCAGGTTTTCTGCCGCATCGCTCAGTCCCAAAAGACTACTGCCTTCACGGGTGGTTTCAGAAAGATTGCGAATTTGCTGTAACGAAATGTTTCTGCCGTAGTGTTTACTGATAATTCTAAGACAGGTTGGTCCACAATCTTTAGTGTCCGGTTGCTTATAAAAGGGAAATTTCTTCAAAACTAATGTTCATTATAAAATGTCGTCAGAACGTGACGACATTTTTAATTTATTCAATATTATAATTCAATGAATGGTTGTCTGGAAATACTACCATTGGACGTTCAGGTCTAGTACACCTTTACAGGTGTTTTTTTTTGAAATTTTTGACTGCTTTTGCCTGCTGTAGGTCTTCGGGCATAAAGCTCCTTTTCGGGATATGTATCTTATCTTTTAAAAGTCTTTTCTGGTCTTTCATAATAATAGTTTTTAGTTGCTTTTTTTAAAGAGTCTGGCTATTGATTTTTGCTTTTCCTAATATAGTGAAATTTTCGAAAGCTGTATCCTGTCTATTAAAAGTCATCATCTTCTATTAATTCATCAACAAAGTACCAGATATCCTCACGGTCATATTTTTCCGGGAACTGATATCCGTTGATAATAAAAATAGGCGTGAAGTTTAGGCCTGCATTACTGTTTTCCTGAGACATGGCAATCAATGCATCCAGATTTTCTGACGTAGGATTTCCTCCGGATAAAATATTGATCTTATTTTCATCTTTTGTTTCAAACCATTCTTCTACAGCATTCAGGAATTCTTTTTCCGGTTTGTTCTTATAAATATAAGTAAGGTCAGAGATTAATTGAGTATATTTCTCATTTGCCCTTTCAGGAGTATAATTGAATCTCATCTGTATGGAGATATCATTTGGATATCTCTTTAAAAGATCTTCTGCGATTTTGTGAGCTCCTTTACAGAAGCCGCAGTAAGGATTAGAGATGATGGAAATATGAAGTTTTGCATCTTTATTCCCTACGAGAAATGTCTGGTTATCCCCGAATTCTATTTTTTCATTTTGTGCCAACTGACTTTTAAAAAGTTCATAATTTCTTTTGAATCTTAGATTTTTGGCATTAGATTTTTGAAGCTCTTCTTTTTGAGTAAGCAGGTTATTGAAATATAAAACGGCTGAAAAGATAAGCGCCCATAAAATTACTGCTAATAAAAGTGCACCGATTCCGAATGAAACTTCCGTGAAAAGCAAGGTGCTGATCACTAACTGGCCAATAAGAATTGAAATAATTAAAAGGCAAATCCTGCAGAATGTTTTTTCTACAAATGCCTGGATATATAATGAATAGCCTATAGCAATCACAGAAACAATAGTAAAACCTTTGATAAGATATGCTGAAGCAGGAAGAAAAAGGCCAAGAACAGCAAGCCCTGTAAAATAAATCAATGAAAAGTCAGAAAACTTTAATCCTAAAATACTTGTCTTATCCTGTTTGATGATTTTATCACATGAATTGGTCGTTTGAACGGTTGCATTATTGCCTCCACATATACTTCCGATAACGGTAGACGTATTACCGAATTTCTGGTTAAAAATTTCAATAGAGATGTACACCCCGGCCAGGGAGAGAATATTGAATATTGCTTCATATAATGTCTGGCTGATGAAAGAGTAAACAAGTACCATAGCAAAAATGCAATAAAGAACCGGCTTGAAGTTGAATGCCAGCTTACTTTCCGCATTTTCCGTCTTTTCAAATAAAAGAACAAAATTGGTGGATTTTTGATGAAGCTCTTGCTTGTCTATTGTTTTTGCTTTTTCGGAATAAACAGAATAATTATTTCCCGTTTTTTTTACCAGGGAGAAAGAATTGTCGACAATAGCAATAAACTCTTCAGGTAATTCATCCCAATATTCCTTATCAAGTTCGTAAGCATCATTTTTCACTCCCATAAAGTTTAGAGTATCACTAAAAGCTAGTGCTGAAGGATAATTAGGATGAGAATTGAACTGGAAAATGAATTCCTGTTTGTCAAGTTTTAGGTAGTTAATTAGTTTGTCGAAAAGCATATTAATATTTTTATCTAAAATACACAGATGTTTTAAATAAACAAAAATTTTTTTCTTTTATTAGTGAGATATAAACGTGTATTGCTGGATATGATTTGACTTTCAATATTTTATTTTTTTACGTAATGTTGCTTTCATTATTGTCTTTTATTAAATTCCGGTACTTTTAAATTCTTCTTTATCCAAAACTTTCATTTTACAGGTAGAAATAAAGAGATGGATTTTGAAAACTGACTAAAAATTAAAATGAATCCCTTTAATTGCTAGTAAACATTAGTTATATAAAAATTAGAAATATATTATTGATTAGATGAAATAACTCTAATTTTTGCTTCTTGGAAAACATCTGTTAATCATGATGTTCTTATTTTAATAAAATGTTTAATTTTTTATTTTATTTTCAGTAAAATTTACATTTAGTTATGAAATTTATTGTTTTTACTGGATTCTACATGATTTTTGATTGCCTGTAACGAACTCAAAAAAACTTAAAAAATCATAAAGTTTTCATAAAGTTTTAAAAAAGAAAAGAAATGTTTTTGTATTTATAAAATATGTCGTACTTTTACATCGCCTTGAATGAGGGAACAAGTCAAGGTAATAAATTTTTTTTTCATCATTTGTGTTTTTAGAATCGTATCGCCTGATACGATTCTTTTTTTGCTTTTTTATTTTTCGTAGTTCAGAAGGAGATCTATAAAGTAAGAATAAGTAACGGAGCCTTCCTGTTGATTGCTTTTTAAAAACAGATTGTTAGTCAGACCAAAGAAATCATCCAGCCAGCCCTGATGGCTGAAGACAAATTCTCTTTCATAAGCCCTGTCTCTTTTCATAGCAGGAGAATATTGGGTAAGAACAGATTTTACGAATTTTGGATCCTGTTCTGCAATGAATCTTAGCAGACTCTTTAAAGTAAAATATTCAGTGCTGTATCTTAGCTCCGGGTTGTTGGAGTGAATACCCGTTAAATATCCGATGAAATTAGCTTCCTGCTCTCTGGCAAAACCCAGCTGATGGGAGCTTTCATGTGCTGTTGTAAAAGGAATGAAGGTAGGCGGAAGCTCAGAGTTGTATTGTGCTTCAGCTGTAAAAGGATTATAATATCCTAAAATACCCGTAAAGCTCATCACGTTTTTAAATAAACTGGGTTTGATGACAGGAATCCGGGTGGTTTTTTTGTCCGAAATATAGGTTGGAAGACGGGTTTGCTGCAAGAGAATTTCCTCCTGTATAGCTTCTAGATTGGTAATAATGAATCTTCCTTTATGATCTTCCTGTACAGATTGTCGGGTTTTTTTACACCTTTCAAGATAGATAAAGGCAAGCTTTTTTGCTTTGTCAATTTCTGGTTTTTCCTGGCTCGGAAGCTTTTTAATAACAGGAGGCTGAAAGTAAAGCATCCCCCAAAAGATTTGATACGTAAAGTAAAAGATATTAACAGCTATCAGGATTCTTATAAGAGATTGGGCTCTTTTTCTCCTCTTAAATAAAGTAATAAGGCAGTAGAGGAAAAATATCCCCAGCAAAATATAAATGACATCGCCCACTGAAAAGGAGATCCAGCTAAAAAGTAGCTGATGGATTCTTTTTTGAAATTCAAAAAAATTTTCAAAAAATGAAATCATGAATGTTAACTTTGAGAAAGCATAAAACAAAAGAAATTGGGCAAGTAATAAACCTGCCCAAAATCTCTTCTTCTTATATATTGTTTTAGTTATCTTAATGTCCATTTCCTTTAGTAACATTATCCAGATCAATACCCTGAGCTTTTAAAATTCCGGTGACACGTATTGCATAGAATGCAAGATACGCAAAACAAATAACCCCCACGATATAGCTGAAATGAATATTTGTAATATCCGCTATATAACCTTGTATAAAACTTACGATACCTCCTCCCATGATCATCATGATGAGATATCCGGATCCCTGATTAGTATGCTTTCCTAGTCCGTTAATGGCTAAAGCGAAAATACACGGCCATAACGTAGAGCAGAAAAGACCTACACTGGTAAATGCATATACAGATACCATTCCTGTTGTAAACATACCTATAAGCAATGCTGTAATTCCTGCCAATGAGAAGATCAGAAGCATCCTTGCCGGATTTCCTTTACTCATAATATCGCAGATAATCATCGCAATAATAACGAATCCGTATACATAGAAAGGAGAAAGGTCATGTTTGGCAACAGCATTCACAAATAAAAATACACCGAATGCAAGATAAGGCGCTAAAAATCTTAAGATTTTTTTGAATCCCGCGCTGAAGTCAAATGCTTCTACTGCTCCGGTCCACCGGCCAATCATTAATGATGCCCAATATAACGAAATATAAGGTGCTACCTCTTTGGTTTCGAAACCTAATCCTTTTTCCATATAGGCAGGCAGGTTACTTGCTGTGGAAACTTCTACTCCTACATATACAAAGATAGCGATCATTCCCATGACAAGCTGAGGATACTGGAAAGCAGAGCTCCTGTGTTCCCCCGGAGTCGTATCATCCGTGTCTGTCATATTGGTTGGCGTTACGGCAGGGAGTGATGAGAATTTGAGCATTAAGGCTACTAATGCAAAAGCAGCTCCCAGAATCAGGTAAGGTACTTTTACACTTTCTATACTTGCTTCAGTATTAGCAGCACTTGCAGAACCAAAAATCGCAAATGCAACAATAAGAGGCCCTATGGTAGTCCCCAGGTTATTGATTCCTCCGGCCATTGTAAGTCTTTGTGATCCTGTTTCTGTAGGACCTACTTCAATAGCAAGCGGGTTTGCAACAATCTGCTGGAGAGAGAATCCTAAACCTACAATAAATAATCCGGAGATCATTAACGGGAAAGACTGCATATTGGCAGCCGGATAGAATAAAAGTGTTCCTAATGCAGAAATAAGAAGCCCGACAATAAGCCCGTTTTTATAACCAATTTTATTGATCAGGTCCTGCTTTAAGCCCTTTGATACTATCATATAGATTAAAGAACCTACAGTATATGCTACATAAAAACATATTTGTACCAACATGCTTTCTGTTTGGGATAAGTTGAAGGCTTTTTGAAAAACAGGGATCAGAATATCATTGCTGGCGGCTACGAATCCCCAAAAGAAGAATACGGTAACCAATGGAATGAATTGTGCCCAATTGGTTTGTTTAGAATAATTTGACATATTTTATTGAAAATTTCGCAAACAAATATAACTAATTCTTTTAAATGGAATGCTGTGTCAGAGTTTTTTTAATAACTTGGTAAGCCTTTTCCTTTAGGACTTTCGGAGAATCAGTAGGTTCTATAATTCCATTGAAATAAACCTTTACTCTTCCGGGGTAGCCTTTGGAGTTCTCAAAAGGAAACATCTCCTTGAGTCCGATAAAAGTATAAACTGCAATAGGGGAGTGGTGTTTCGAAGATAAAATAAAAGCACCGTCCTTAAAGTCGTCAAGGATAATAGATGTGTCATCCGGTACTCCTCCTTCCGGAAAAATGGCAATACTGTTTCCTTCTTCCATTTTTTCTGCACACCTCCGGTATACATCCGCACGGCTCCTGGCGCTGGTTCTGTCTACCATTACACAGATTCTTTTATAGATGGTTCCGAAGATAGGAATCTTAACAAGCTCTTTTTTTCCTACAAAACATACAGGGTGATGAGGGAACAGAATGCAGGTAAGCATGATATCCATGATAGAGGTATGATTGGAGATAAAAACATATTGCTGGCTTTTATCCTTCTCTTGAGTCGAAAGTTTAATAAGGTCATACCTGAAACCCATTCCATAGAACATTCCGAAACACCACAGGCGGACAAATTTATAGGCATACCGGTAATGTTTTTTACTGAAAGATAAAATATAAACAGGAATCCCAAGAATAATTGTTAAGACAAATGCTAATAACAATAACCAAAACCTCCAGAGATAATTTAAAACTTTTGTCACAGTTTAACCATTAAAGATTACTTTCTTTTTAACCGAATAATTAAGAATGGAAACCAATAAAATTGCTGCAATTTTACTGATCATTTCAGGGCTCAAGGTATAAAAAAATAAATTGATATTATCCTTAAAAATAAAACTGTAAAATATCTGGAAGAAGCCCAGGCTCAATAATGTGGAAATAAAAGATACTCCCATAAAATAGGCGAACTCCTTTTTCTTAGAATGTTTTCCTCTTTCAAAAACAAACCAGATGCTAAGAAAATAATTGGTGAGGATTCCACAACCTGTAGAAAAAATGTTACTTAAAGGATAGTGTACCCCATGGAAGTTGGTCTCTCTGGCAATAAAGAGAGGAAGTGAGGTACTGAACGCCTTAAAACTGCCAATTTCTACAATAGCACTCAATCCTCCTGCGATAATGAAGAACAAGACCTGTTTCTGGCGTATGAGTATTTCTTTCATTTAATTAAATATAAAACTAAAATATCTTACATATTATTTGAGTAGTAGGATGTTTTACAGTCGGATAGGCCATCTATAGCCTTTATTCCGGTCATTTAAAATGGCTTTTAACTGTCATTATTGAGGGCACTCAGTAATATGAATATGCAAATTTATAACTATATGTTAAACACTGAAAAAAGTTGTTAAAATATTTTTTTAAATAAAAATTATTTCTAAATTTAATATTCCAAACGATATAAGAATAACCTGATAATAAATTCATTTTCAACTCTTTGTGTTGATGGTTTTTTCTATCTTGTAATGCGTGGTTGAAAGCATACTACTCCAACATTTTGTGACCCAATTTATAATAATATTTGTATGAAACGTCAAAACAAATACAGAAAATTCCAGCTTCAACAAAAAAAATATTGAAGTTCTTGAGAGAGAAAATTCCCGCTTCAAAAGGGTATATTCTGAATACGAAAATATGTCTGATGAGCTTTGGAATCTGGAAAACTCCAATGGAGAACCTGTTCCTGATGATTTTATCAATGCCATGGTTTTGCAGACGTCTTACCTGGAAGATGAAATTGAAGATTGGCTTCTGCAATTCAATGAAAAAAAAACTGATATAAAACAGTAGTGATTTTGGACAGCTTCCGGGTTGTTTTTAAACGCTAATTAAAGATAAATTCATAATTTAGCATCCTTAAATTAAAAACTAACATATGGTTGCTATTGTAGATAGTGGTTCTACTAAATCGGATTGGGTAATACTTGATGACTTTAAAAAAGTCTTTCTGAAAACAGAAACGATTGGCTTTAATCCGAATTTTATCAATAGAGAACTTATTACTCCTGAAATACAGAAAAACAGCAACCTGATATCGGTCAAAAATTCAATTACCAAAGTTTTTTTCTATGGTTCCGGCTGTGGAGTGAAAAAAAATTGTGAGATCATAGAGGAAGAACTTAAGAAAGTTTTCGGGAAAGCTGAAATTATTGTTAAGGAAGATCTGATGGCTGCTGCTTATGCTGCCTACAACGGAAAACCCGCCATTGTGTGCATTCTGGGTACAGGCTCAAATTCTTGCTTTTTTGATGGAGAAAATCTGAAAATAGAACTGCCTTCCCTTGGTTTCCTGATTGGAGATGAAGGGAGCGGAAGTGCGATCGGAAAACAGCTTGTCCGCAGGTATTTTATGAAAAAGCTGCCGGCGGACCTTCACAGTGAGTTCGAAAAAGATTATCAGCTTACCATAGAAGATGCATTGAAAAACATGTATCACTCCCCAAGACCCAATGCTTATTTGGCCAATTTCAATAAATTTGTTATCGAAAGGAAAGAACATCCTTATTTTATGGATATGGTCTTTGAAGAAATGAAAAGTTTCTTCGAATATCAGGTTCTTCCTTATCAGGAAGCACAGGAAGCTGAGATCAATTTTATTGGCTCTATAGCCTATTATTATGAAAATATTCTACGTTCTGTTGCTACAGAACTTCATTTAAATGTGGGACATGTTGTTCAGAAACCAATTGAAAGTTTAGTTGATTACCACATTAAATATATCCTTTAACAAAAAACAAAATTTTATGTCAAGTAAAAACCATCGCGACGAAAAGAACTTTAGCCAGGCCGCGTTAGATTATCATAAAGCAGAACCCAAAGGTAAAATTGAAGTTATCCCATCAAAACCACACTCTTCCCAAAGAGACCTGTCATTGGCCTATTCTCCGGGAGTAGCGGTTCCCTGTATGGAAATACATGAAAAGCCGGAAACCGTATATGATTATACAGGAAAAGGCAATCTGGTAGCGGTAATTTCAAATGGTACAGCCGTACTTGGATTAGGAGATATCGGTGCCGAAGCTTCAAAACCGGTAATGGAAGGAAAAGGTCTTCTATTCAAAATCTTTGCAGATATCAATGTTTTTGATATTGAAATCAATGAAAAAGATCCGGATAAATTTATTGAAATCGTAAAAGGGATTGCTCCGACTTTCGGAGGGATCAACCTTGAAGATATTAAGGCTCCTGAAGCATTTTACATTGAGCAGAGACTGAAAGAGGAATTGAATATTCCTTTGATGCATGATGACCAGCACGGGACGGCTATTATTTCTGCTGCAGCACTGATCAATTCATTGCAGATAGCCAATAAGAATATTGAAGAAGTAAAAATGGTCGTGAATGGAGCAGGAGCAGCAGCGATTGCCTGTACCAAGCTTTATATTTCATTAGGTCTGAAAAAAGAAAATGTCCTGATGTGTGACAGTAAAGGGGTCATTAATCATAAAAGAGAAAATCTTACTCCGGAAAAACTGGACTTTATTGCCCAGACTGATATTGAAACTTTAGAAGATGCTGTAAAAGGTTCTGATGTTTTCGTTGGGCTATCGAAAGGAAATGTAATGACTCCGGAAATGCTGTTGAGCATGAATGAAAACCCTATCGTATTTGCCCTGGCGAACCCGGATCCGGAAATTGCATATGACCTTGCCCTTGAAACCCGTAAAGATGTAATCATGGCTACAGGGAGAAGTGATTATCCTAATCAGGTAAACAACGTATTAGGATTCCCTTATATCTTCCGTGGTGCATTAGATGTTCAGGCGACAGGAATTAACGAAGAAATGAAGCTGGCAGCAGTACATGCTATTGCCGACCTGGCAAAGGAGCCGGTGCCTGAGGCCGTTATTTTAGCTTATAATGTTCAGAATTTACAATTTGGAAGAGAATATTTTATTCCAAAACCGTTTGACAACAGGCTGATCACAAAAGTATCCAGTGCTGTTGCAAAAGCTGCTATCGAAAGTGGTGTTGCAGGAAAAACAATTACTGATTTCGAAGAATACGAACATCAGCTTCTGGACAGAATGGGCAGGGATGAGAGGCTGGTAAGAATGATGCAAAGCCGTGCCAAGTCTAATCCGAAAAGAATTACCCTTGGAAATGCTGAAGAATATAACGTATTGAAAGCAGCCCAGATTCTTTATGAAGAAGGAATTGCTTATCCAAGTCTTTTAGGAGATAAAAAATACATCAAAGAGCAGATGGAGCGTTATGGAATTACCCTGGATGTTCCTATTATTGATCCAAGTGATGATGACCAGAAGGAGAACAGGAAAAAATACAGGGAAACCCTTTGGAAGCTTCGCCAGAGAAAAGGCATGAACGAATATAAAGCGAAAAGATATGTTCGTCAGAGGGATTATTTCGGGCCTTTAATGTTGAAGCATGGGGATACGGACGGTCTTATTGTAGGTTTTTCTAAAAATTATACTTCGGTATTGCGCCCTATTTTAGAAGTTATTGAAAAAGACAAAGGAGTAGATAAAGTTGCAGCTATGATGATGATCCTGTCTGAGAAAAAACCTATTTTCTTTGCGGATACTTCCATCAATCAGAATCCTACGGCAGAAGACCTTGTCAACATTGCTAAAATGGCAGAGATTACAGTGAAATCTTTTGCTATCGAGCCAAGAATTGCAATGTTAGGGTTTGAAAACTTTGCTGCGATCTCCGAGACTTCAAAAAAAGTAGCCAAAGCGGTGAGCATTCTTCATGAGAAATATCCTAAAATGATTGTAGATGGTGAAATTCAGCCGGATTTTGCCATGAATGCAGATCATTTAAGTGACTATCCTTTCTCAAAATTAGGAACAACGCCGGCCAATACATTTATTTTCCCTAACCTTGAAAGTGCAAACCTTTCCTATAAAATTATCAGAGGAATGAAAGTGGCACAGGTAATAGGCCCAATCCTTATGGGGCTGAAGCAACCGGTACATGTTCTTCAGATGCGTTCCAGCGTGGACGAAATCGTTAACCTTGCTACCATTGCGGTACTGGATGCCCAAAGAAGAGAAAAAAAGTAATCTGAATAGATAATCGGATTATTAAAAATACGCTTTTATAGATCAAAAGACTCCATATTTTTGGAGTCTTTTGTTTTTATGTTAATTCCTTGAATTTTCATTTTAAATTTAAGTTAAAAATCATTCGTACGTGAAATGAAAACATTAATTAGTTTAAATTGCTATATTTGGGAGTTTTAAAAATTAATAATGATATTTTCTTTACAAGGCACAGTTCAGGAACTTACGCCTACCTACGCGGTAATCAATGTGCAAGGTGTTGGTTATTATGTGGGAATCAGTTTAATGACCTCACAAACGCTGGTTTTGAATCAGCAGACTTTTTTATTTATCCAACAGATCATCCGGGAGGATGCTCATCTCCTCTTTGGATTTAACACTCGTTCAGAAAAAGAAATGTTTAATCTGTTAATAAGCGTTAATGGAGTAGGAGCTGTTTCTGCCCTTATTTTGCTGTCGACCTTAAGCCTTAATGAGATTGCTACTGCAGTCCTTTCAAAGAACAGTGCGCTGATTCAGAAAGCCAAAGGAATTGGTGCCAAAACAGCAGAAAGAATAATTGTTGATCTTAAAGATAAAGTCCAGAAATTCAGCGGTACAGAAGATAATATTTCTGCTATGATGGATAATAAAATTAAGGAAGAATCGTTATCTGCATTAGAAGTTTTAGGGATTCCTAAGCGAATGAGCGAGAAGATTGCTGATAAAATATTAAAACAAAATCCAAGCATCTCAGTTGAAGACTTGGTTAAACAAATTTTAAAAAACATTTAACATTTGGTGGCGAATAATAAGCATCTTAACATATTTTTGTTCCTGTCGTTTCTGTGTATGTCTGTAAGTGCTTTTGCGCAGCAGGTAAAAAAAGATACGGCCATCATACGAAAGGAATATGAAGTGGCCGACCCTACAAGGTACGAGGCCTACTACGACATAAAAACCGGGATGTATTTTGTGTATCCTAAAATCGGAAATACGATCACCGGTCCTCCTACCGCGATGTCTCCGGAAGAGTATAAAGAATACATGCTGGCTGCCCAGACTAAAGCGTACTATAAAGAAAAATCCGAAAAGTACAATCTCCTTTTCAGGAGAGACAGAAGTGATGCCAGAAGAAAAGGGCTGATCCCTTCATTATTAATCAATAATAAGCTATTTGAAACCATCTTTGGAGGAAATAAAATTGAAATTATTCCTTCGGGATATGCATCTCTCGATTTTGCAGGACTTTATCAAAAAATTGATAACCCACTGATTTTACCACAAAACAGGACCAGTTTCACCTTTGATATTGATCAGAGGATCCAGTTGGGATTATTAGGTAAAGTGGGAGAAAATCTTCAGCTAAAGGCTAATTATGATACCCAGAGCGGATTTGCCTTTGAAAACAGGATGAATATTGCCTGGCAGGCGAAGGGAAGCTGGAAAGATCTTCAGAAAAAAGGCCTTGGAAACGTAGATAAACCCAGTGAAGGAGGAGAAGATAAAATTATTAAAAGGGTAGAATTCGGTAATGTAAACCTGCCCCTTTCAACAAGCCTTATCCGGGGTTCACAATCTTTATTCGGGGTAAAAGCTGATTTTCAATTGGGGAAAACCTTTGGGACAGTTGTTCTTTCCCAGCAACAAGGGGAAGCCAGGAATATTGTGGTACAGGGTGGCGGAGTTATGAATAATTTTAAAGTCAATGCCATTGACTATGAAGATAATCAACACTACTTTTTAGGACATTATTTCCTTGGCAAATATGATGATGCCCTGGTTAATTATCCCCAGATCAATTCTACCATTAATATTACCAGATTGGAAGTATGGGTATTGGATCAGGGAAACAGTAACCTGGCTTATCAAAAAAGTATCATAGGAATCAGGGACCTGGGAGAAGGCGGCGGCGTATTGCCGGATAACTCGCTGAACGGATTATATGATGCTGTTTCCAATGCTGTGGGAACCAGGGAAGCCGGTAAGAACTACTCAACTGTTTTTCAGGGACAGATCTTTCCGGGAAGTACCACGCCATACGACAACGGAGAAGAATTCATCTTTAATACCAAAGCAAGAAGGCTGAATAGCAATGAGTATACCATGCAGCCGCAATTGGGATATATCTCATTAAACCAAAGGCTTAATGAAAACCAGCTTTTAGCGGTATCATATTCATATACCGTTAATGGAAGTAATAAGGTATATAAAGTAGGGGAATTCTCAGAAGAAAGCCCTGTTTTGGTGACAAAAGTATTAAGACCTAACAATAAAGTTAATGTACAGTCGCCTATGTGGGATCTGATGATGAAGAATATTTATTCTTTAGATGCAGGACAAGTGGCACAGGATAATTTTATCCTTAATGTATATTACAGGGATCAAAAAACCGGAGGTAAAGTCAATTATCTTCCGGATACACCTGTACAAAACCAAAATTTACTGAAGTTATTCAACTGGGACCGCCTCAATATGAACGGGGATATCCAGAATAATAAAGACGGAACAAGAGGTGATGGTATTTTTGACTTTGTTAACGGAATTACCATAAGGCCGGAAACCGGAAGGATTATCTTTACTAAGGTACAGCCTTTTGGAGATTATATGCAGAATGTGTTAGGAAGCAACGACCCGCAATATGTTTTCCATGACCTGTATGATAAACAAAAGCAGGATGCTTCTGCCAGTAATCTTGCCCAGAGGTATACCATGGAAGGACGTTACAAAGGAACCCAGGGACAAGGGATTTCTTTAGGAGCTGTAAACGTACCGCAAGGATCTGTTAAAGTTTCGGCAAACGGGGTGCAGCTTACCGAAGGTATAGACTATACGGTAGATTATATGCTTGGAACGGTGACCATCATTAACGAAAACGTAAAACAATCCGGTCAGGCTATTAATATTTCATTGGAAAACCAGTTGACATTTAATACGCAACGAAAAAGGTTCCTGGGATTAAATCTTGAAAGAAGATTTAATGAGCATTTTATTTTAGGAGGAACAGTAGTAAATTATTCGGAATCTCCTCTTACCCAGAAAGTGAATTACGGGCAGGAAGCAGTAAATAATACAATGGCTGGAATTAATTTGATGTATAACAATCAAATGCCTTTCCTGACAAGGCTTACCGACAAAATACCATTGGTAAACACGGAAGCTCCATCCAACTTAAACTTTAAGATGGAAGCAGCTTACCTGCTACCGGGATTGAATAAAGGGACCAACAACCAATCCTATATTGACGATTTTGAACAGACAACTTCCAAAATATCTTTAAAAAGAACCGGCAGCATGGAGCCTGGCATCAAGACCGGAAAAGAATAAATCAGCACCGTTCAATGGAGCCCCGGCCAATGATGATCTGTCGAGTGGATATGGAAGAGGATTGTTATCCTGGTATAATATCGATCCTAGATTCTGGGGAGTAGGAGGAAAAGCACCATCCGGAATAACCCAGCAATCAGTGTCTAACCACGCTTCAAGAAGGGTACAATATTCTGAAATTTATAACAACAGGGATTTTGTAGCCGGTGAGCAGACTTTTACCAATACTTTTGATATTTCCTATTATCCTCAGGAAAGAGGACCTTATAACGTGAATACGGGAACTGAGCTGGCTCAAAACAGATGGGCCGGTATTATGAGATCGATCAGCGTCCCTAACTTTGTAACTTCTAATATTGAATATGTAGAGTTCTGGATGATGGATCCTTATGCAGATGGGAATCAGTTGGGAACTGACCCTAAACTTTTATTGCATTTAGGAAATGTTTCGGAAGATATCTTGAAAGATGGAAAGTTACTATATGAGAACGGCCTTCCAACTCCCGGAACTCCATCTACTACAACCAGCTCAAACTGGGGAGTACAGCCAAAACAGCCACCTATTCTTTATGCATTTTCTACTGAAGGAGACGAAAGAAGAGTACAGGATGCGGGTTATGACGGTCTGAGTTCAGATCAGGAATCCATGAAATTCGGAAATACTTTTGTAAACCCGGTAACGAATGTTGTAGACCCGGCAGTGGATGACTTTGTATTTTATATGTCAGATAAATTTACAGGCAGTCAATCAGCATCCCTTGTTCAGCGATATAAATACTTTAGAAATCCGGAAGGGAATTCACAGGCTAATTCTCTGGAAGTAGCATCACAGACTCCGGATGCGGAAGATATTAACAGAGACTACAACCTTGATCAGACAGAAAGCTATAATGAATATGTAGTAAAACTTGATCAGGCAAATCTTTCATTGGGAAAAAATAATATTGTAGATGTAAAAACGGTAAAGGCTAATTTCCAGAACGGGCAGTCTTCAGATGTAAAATGGTATTTATTCAGAATTCCGGTTTCCAAATATGCTGAAGATGGAGCAGAAGGAGAGCGTAATGCATCAGTACTGAACAATGTGAGATTTGCGAGGTTATTACTGACAGGATTCGAGCAAACTTCTACCCTGAGATTTGGAACAATGGATCTTGTAAGATCGGATTGGAGAAGATATCCTAACCTGATTTCCAGCCAGCTTGTTACTGCTCCTGAAGAAGGAACAGGAGGAGGTGTGACATTGAATAATAATTTTGAAGTAGGAAGTGTAAATATTGAAGAGAATGCCTTGAATCAACCACCATATGTATTGCCTCCGGGGATTGATCGTCAGGTATTAAGTGGAAACGCTGGAGCTCAAAGACAAAATGAAGCGTCACTTTACATGAAAGTAACTGATCTAAGAGCTGAAGCCAGAGGAGTATTCAAAAACACTTCATTGGATATGAGAAGATACAAGAAGCTTAAACTTTTTGTTCATGCTCATGATCCGTTGAATAGAGATATGAATGTAGGAAAGATAGATCCTAGAACTAAATTCTTTATTCGTTTTGGTAATGATGCTACAGATAACTACTATGAATATGAAGCATCTTTATTACTGACAAGTACTACAGCAACAGCTCCAATGGAGATATGGCCAATGGAGAACCAGGTGGATTTTGATGTTCAAAGTTTTGTAGATGCAAAAATCAGAAGAGATAAAAAATTCTGCGGTTAAAATCACTGATAGAACGGAAGATCCTGTTTTTGGAGAAGCTAATAAAAACAATTATAAAAAGATATTTATCAAAGGACGCCCTAGTTTAGGAAATATCTCTACAATTATGATTGGTATTAGAAACGATGACAGAACATCCGGACCGATGACCAGGGTCCTTTGGGTTAACGAAATCCGCCTTTCCGAAATTGAAAATGACGGAGGATATGCCGGAAATGCAAGTTTGAATTTCAATCTTGGTGATTTTGCAACAGTGAATACAAGTGCTTCATATACTTCGGTAGGTTTCGGAAATATTGATTCAAAACCTTCGGAAAGGAATCAGTCTACACAATCTGCGTTTAGTATCAATACGGCAATCAATGTCGATAAGTTTTTACCGGCAAAAAGTGGAATGAAGATTCCATTGAACTACTCTTATTCCCAAACGATCGAAGATCCTAAATATAACCCTCTGGATACCGATGTTGAATTTAGCAAAGCGCCTAATAAGGAGCAGCTCAAAAAAGTGGCAAGAACCTATACACAACAGAGAAGTATAGGAGTTGTCAATATGCGTAAGGAAAGAGTAAACCAGAATAAAAAGCCTAAGTTCTATGATATTGAAAACGTTTCTGTAACGGCGGTTTATAACGATGATTATTTCAGGGATATTTATACCAAGAGAAATTACAGACAATATCTGAAAGGATATATTGATTATAATTACACGTTCAAACCATGGGTGGTAAAACCATTCAATAAAATGATCAGTGATACAGCAAAATCAGCAAAATATCTGAAATGGATTAAAGAATTTAACTTTAACCCTGTTCCAACAAGATTATCTTTCAGAACGGAAATTGACAGAAATTATAATGAGCTTGAGTTTAGAAATGTAGAAGCTATTTTAGGAGGGAACACTACAGGTAATTTTGATGCTATCAGAAACAGAAACTTCTATTTTGGCTGGCAGTATGGATTAGGGTTCAACTTCTCGAAATCATTAAAGCTGGAAATCAATTCGGCAACAAGAACTCTTAATGATAATGTGGATGTGAATACAATGGATAGTAAATCGATCTTTGGAAACGTATTCAGAGCAGGTAGACCGGTATTGTATAACCATAGAGTACAGCTTAACTATAAATTACCTTTCCAGTATCTTCCTTATCTGGATTTTATTGATGCGGAATTAGGGTATGGATTTACCTACAATTGGAACTCCAGGTCTACGGCAATTCTTGCCAGCCCGGAAGGTGCTTTAGGTTCTATAGGACAAAATACCAATGTAATCCAGGCGACAGCAACTGCTGATATTCCGAAATTCTTCGGACAGTTTAAATATTTTAAAAATATTGCAGCCAAACTTCAGAAACGTAAACAGGAGATTGATTCTTTGAACAATGTATATACAAAACAATGGGAAAAGAACAGATACCGGTATAAGAGCTATAAATTCAAAAATAAACTGACTGTACTTCAGAGTGCAGCATTCTTCCTGACCTCGTTCAAACAATTGGATATTAATTATACAGAGAATAATGGTACTGTACTTCCCGGGTTATTATCCGCACCAAACTGGTATGGATATGGCCAGACTCTTGGAGGACCTACGCTAGGATTTTTATTAGGCTCACAGGCAGATATCAGAAGAACAGTCATGGAAAATGGCTGGGTAAGTACTTCTAATTATATGACCGATCCTTATGTAAGAATGTCAACAAGAGAGTTAAGAGCTAACCTACAAATTGTTCCAATCAATGATTTCAGAATTGATCTGAATGTGTTGCATAATTATAACAGGAATTTTTCACATACAGGATTTAATTATACCAACGGAGGCGTTCCGAATCCGGATTTTACCTTTGCTAATGACTTGGTAACTTATTCCAATTCGACAATACTTTTAAAAACTTCGTTTAGTGAAGGACAAGCGGTTTATCAGGCGCTTAGAGAAAATGCAAGAGCACTTTCTCAGCGGTTAGGGGGGCCGGGAGCTATATTGGATAATGATGGATTTGCTGAACATTATAGTATTGCGAATGCATATGTATTGATTCCGGCATTTAGAGCAGCTCTGGAAGGTAAGTCTGTTAAACAGATGGGTAATCCTAAAAAAAGCTGGATTCCCGTTACCAAACTGGAGAGTAACATATTCAGGATTAAGAAATGTCCCGATGATTAACGGGCAGTTCTCTAAGTTTGATATTTTACATGGATATACTGCTACTTATACAGCTACAGGTATACAATCAAGTATTGACTATTTTAATAGCCTTGTTAATAAAGTTTCCAATCCGGACTCTGCATTTGATGTTAATAATGATTATATTAATCCATTCACTTTTGCTCAGGTAGGATATGTGGAATCTTTTGCACCACTTATCGGGGTAGATGTTACTATGAGAAATAATATGCAGTTTGGTTTACAATACAACAGAAACAGGATGATGGTGCTGGGATTGGTAAACCATACCCTTACTGAAGATTCCAACTCGGAATATGTGGTGAGATTAGGATATATTATCCGGAATTTCAGATTGGGTACAGCCAATATAAGAAGAGGAGGCAGAGGAAAAGGAAGTGATCTGAATATCAGGGGAGATATTTCATTAAGAGACAGCAAAACTTCCATTATGAATATCCTGTTGAATGATTCCCAGGTGACAGGAGGGCAGAGACTTTTGAACATTAAACTTTCCGCAGATTATAATGTCTCCGAAAATTTAAACCTTAGGGTATTCTATGAACAGATGACCTCTAAATATAAAATCTCGACAGCATTTCCACTGTCAACTATTAGGGCCGGCATTTCTGCAACATTTACATTTGGAGAATCCGGAGGTGGATTCTAAAAATGATGTATACATAATAAAGCCTCTTTCTGAAAAGGAAGGAGGCTTTTTTATTTAATAACACACTATTTATGGATTTAAATGCTATTTTTGCGGTGATTGAACTATAAACTAAATAACTATGAAGAAAATATTTATGCTATACACTGTCTTGTGTGTAGGGCTGGCAGCAGCACAATTGTATACTCCTGCAGGAGTCGTTGGAACAACATCAAATCCATCTACCACAAATATTGGTATAGGAACAAATAATCCTTCCGAAAAACTTACCGTTTCAGGCTCGCATATTGGATCTATGATTTTATTGAATTCATCCGGTGACGGTGCCAGCAGACCTGCTAATTTAACACTTTGGGCTTCAGAACCCCAGGAAACTTATACAGGAGTAGGAATTGGTAATAATGTGAAAAACTATCATAGCATCAGCAGTCAATCGTTTCCACGCATAAATAAAGCTGCGGGAGGTTCTTATATGAGATTGCTGGAGAATCAGATTAATTTTAATCTGGTCTCTGATACAGGGGATAATAAACAACTAGTTACTTTAGTCAGAGATATGCTTGTCGTAGATGGACAATTAGTTTCTCGAATAGGCTCAAATGAAGGAGGGGCTATCACGCTGGAAAACCTTTCAAAAACAGCTCCGAATACAGCCAGAAGATGGACTATATACAACATGACAGGTCAATACGGAAATACGCTGCAGTTTTGGAGTTATTCTAATGATGGAGCTATGTATGGATCAAGATTAGTGCTTTCTGATACCGGAAACATGGCATTATATGGAAAATTTGAAGCAAAGGAAATGAAAGTTACCCTGACACCAACTGCTGATTTTGTATTTGATGAGCAATATGATTTACCAAAACTGGAAGCTGTTGAAAAACATATCAGAGAAAAAAAAGCATCTTCCTGAAATTGCCTCTGCCAAAGAAATGGAAAAAGAAGGCGTAAATATAGGAGAGTTTCAGATTAAGTTACTACAAAAAATAGAAGAATTGACATTGTATACCATTGAGTTGAATAAGAAGGTCAAAAAACAAGCTGAAGAGATTGAGTCGTTGAAAAAGATAAAAAATAAATAAACATACTATTACTTGAATCACTGTGAAAACAGTGATTTTTTTAGTTGCAATTAAAATTTTGTGAAGATGCCCATTAAGGCTTTGAACCTTTTATAATTTTGAATACATTTGTACAAAATAAAAATTAAAAAAATGAACACACCATCAGAATTAAAGTACACGAAAGATCACGAATGGATTAAGATCGAAGGTAATGTGGCTACAATTGGTATTACTGATTTCGCTCAGGGTGAACTTGGAGATATCGTATATGTAGACGTAGATACTGTAGATGATGACCTTAATGGCGGAGACGTTTTCGGAAGTGTAGAAGCGGTAAAAACTGTTTCAGACTTATTCTTACCTATTTCAGGAAAAGTTATTGAGTTCAATTCAGAACTGGAAGATCAACCTGAATTATTGAACACGGATCCTTATGGAAACGGATGGATTATTAAATTAGAAATTGCTGATGGTGCAGATCAGTCTGAATTACTTTCTGCAGAAGATTATCAAGCGATCATTGGATAAAATTTCAAAAATATTTAGTAAGATATTGCCCATTTACTGGGCATTTCTTACATATATGCTTCTTAAACCGGGACAGGAGAACCATGAATATTGGTTTATGTTCAATGGTATAGATAAAGTTTTACATGTAAGTATATTTGCAGCCTTAGGTTTCTCTTTTGTTGCTACATTTCCCAAAATTAAATTCTCATACTTTTTTCAGATCATCCTGATCTATGCGTTCCTTACTGAAATATTGCAGGAGGAAATGGGACTAGGCAGGTCTATGGAAACCCTGGATATCGTAGCCGATGCGATTGGTTGTCTTGTAGGCTACTATATATATAAGGTCTTAGTGAAGCATTTTTTTTAATTACATCTGGAATGATAACATATTAAACTAACTTCCAATTTTCTTATTCTCATCTTCCTTTTCAAATTCCCATATTCCTTGCCCTTTCCTCCTCAACCCAACTCTCCACCTTCCTCTGTGTCAATCCATGTCATCTGTGGTGAAATAAAATAGCAATTCTTTTTTTCAATACGATATCACTAGTTTTATTAATCACAGGCTTTAGCTTGCCATGCATCTGACTCCCTTTCCCTTGTCTTTAGCCAAACTTAAACACACTTACCTTGTCATTCAGTGTATAAATAAAAATGAGTCATGTATGAGGTATTATTATATATATGTTTTGGCTAAGGCCGATGGAATTTTATGGTTTTTATTGATCCCGGGCTAAAGCCCGGGCCTATTGAATAGGTGTATTTATAATATTCTCAAAGCTTAAAAACAATGATTAATTTACCATCCAGCCGTCATTGATAAAAAAAATACTCCAACTTTTAATTTTCCAATTGCCCCCTTTAAACATTTGTTTATAATTTTTATCCCTAGTTGCCAGCCTTTTAGCTTAAAATAGGAATTGAAAATGAATTTTATGTTAACTAGACTTGTTTTGCGTTGTATAAAGTTGTTATCTTTGCCCCACTGAAAACGAGAGAGAGTCAGTAAGCGCAGAAGAGCTTTTAGGTAAGCAAGAACATTATAATACTTCAAAAAGAGACGGACGAAAAAAAACTTAAAAAACTTTTTGCAAAAAGAGTTGTGGTTTTAAAAAGAGTTTGTATCTTTGCAGTCCGAATAAATCGGAGCGCAGGAGTAGGGGTGATTGAGGTTTTGAGAAGGATTAAGGTTACTTAAAAAACTTTAAAATTTTCTTTAGGAACATTTGGTCATTACAAAATAAAGTTTTACTTTTGCACTCGCAAATACGGAGCGGATATAGACAGAAAGATTGCTTCGTTAAAAAGACGGAAGATATAAAGATCATTGACATACAATATAACAACCAAGTAAGGAAAAACTAAAGCGTTAAAAACTTTGAGTGAGTCAGACAAACATACAATGGAGAG
>NZ_JPEQ01000015.1:0-75874 GCF_000738495.1 Chryseobacterium sp. P1-3 | reverse complement strand
GGGGCTAAAAAGGGTAATTTTTATCATAATACAGGGGAAGGAGGTATTTCTCCTTATCATTTGGAAGGAGGAGATTTATGCTGGCAGATCGGAACCGGGTATTTTGGATGCAGGGACGAAGAAGGAAAATTCAATCCTGAATTGTTTACGAAATATGCTACACTTCCTAATGTGAAAATGATTGAAATCAAACTATCACAGGGGGCTAAGCCTGGCCATGGAGGGGTGCTTCCGGGGGTGAAAAATACGCCGGAGATTGCTGCCATTCGTCACGTAACTCCGGGAATGACGGTAATTTCGCCACCTTCACATACAGCTTTTTCAGATGCAGCGGGATTGTTGAGGTTTGTGCAGGAATTAAGGGAGCTTTCAGGAGGTAAACCGGTTGGGTTTAAACTCTGCATCGGGGATACTAAGGAATTTGAAGATATCTGTGTGCAAATGAATGTTCTGAAAATTTATCCTGACTTTATTACAATAGACGGAGCAGAAGGAGGGACAGGAGCTGCACCACCGGAATTTTCTGATGGAGTAGGGATGCCTTTGGAACCGGCCCTGATATTTGTAAACAGAACCCTGAATAACTATAACGTAAGGAATAAATTAAGGGTAATTGCCAGTGGTAAGGTTCTAACCAGTCTGGATATCTTAAGGGCAATTGCAATGGGAGCAGATATGTGTAATAATGCAAGAGGATTTATGTTCTCTCTGGGATGTATCCAGGCGCTAAGATGTAATTCCAATAACTGCCCTACAGGAGTTGCCACACAGGATAAAATGCTGATCAAAGGATTGGATGTGACAGATAAAAGCGAAAGAGTATATCATTTCCATAAAAATACCCTTCACACTTGTAATGAACTCATTGCAGCAGCAGGAAGAAGCTCTTATGAAGAGGTGGATGCAACAATGTTTATGAGAGGAGATGAATTTGATCATCTTGCAGATCTGTATTTCCCGGATATCTTAGGAAATGTAAAACAAAAAGCAAGATCTTAATCAGAAATATAAAAAAATAAAGACCGCTTGAAAAAAAAGCGGTCTTTATTTTTTTATAGTATTTTTAATAAGGCCTGGCCTCTCTTCCATAAACCTGGAAATTGAAAACAAAACTTCTGTTTCTCAGGGAAATAGGAGATGCGTACCCTGCATAATTATAAGGGTAATGAGGATTTCTGGCAAAAGCAGCTCTTGAAGGAACAATAATTACCCCTTGTAAATTGTAGGGAGTAGAATTGGAAATATTATCGTACGCATTGAATTTTTGCAGAGCCTCATTGAATCCACTAATCACATAATAGCCTGGTTGCTTTGCGGCATCGGTAGTTGCATTTTTGATTAAGGGATTTTTCTTACCTTCTACATTGGAAATATAATAGAAGGTAGGATCAAGTACGGGAACTCCATTTCCATTGATCGTATTGATGAAAGTTGCTGATGCAGTAAAAGCTCCTTTGCCATCGCTGAGAGTAGCTAAATAAGAATTGGCCCTCACCATAATTCTCATACTATCATTGGGTTTAATAGTTAGATCCTTTGGAGGTGTTGATGTTGGCGGCTGGGCACCATCTCTTATGATATAAATAGTACCTGAAGGTAAAGTTTTATAATCAAGCTGAGATAATTTTTTTCTCTTTATCATCAGCAGTATCAGTAGCACTGAAAGACTTTATATTTCCTTGGACATCCAGGTAATTCTCATCCATGAATTTCTTAATAGCCTGATCATCATAGCTGTTTTGGACATTAATGTCTTCGGGTTCCACATACGTGTTTACATCATCATCACTTTTTCTTACATGCAGAAAAACACAAAGATCCCGCAAGGATATATAAAAATATTTTTTTCATTTCAAAAAAACTTTAATTACTTTACAGATAATATAACGGCAAAAGTATAAAAAAATTATGAGAATAGATAAATTTTTTATGGAGCATTCGTTTTTATAAGACGAGAAGCATTGCGGCAGAAGAGATAAAAAAAGAATAGAGTTTCTATTGGAACATCTGCCGTGAAGTCATCAAAAGAGGTAAAAGAAGGTGATGTTATTAAAATCCGTAAAAATCAGATTGATTATAAAATAAAAGTAATCCAGATACCGAAAAGCAGAATTGGGGCAAAGCTGGTTCCACTCCATATACAGGATGTGACAGATAAAGAACAATACGAATTGCTGAAGCTTCGTAAGATGTCTCAGGATTATTATAGAAATAAAGGGGAAGGAAGACCTACCAAAAAAGACAGAAGAGAGATGGATGAATATGTAGGAAATGACATTTCATCAGATTTTACTGATTGGGACGATTTTTTCGGAGAAACGGATGATGATTCTGAAGAAGAAGATTAAAAACAGAAAAGGCTCTAGAGATAGAGCTTTTCTATTATTTCATTAACAATGTCGTCAGGCTCCCTACCATCGGTTCCTACACTAAACTGAGCTTTACTGTAAAATTGATTTCTTTCAAACAGGTGTTTGGCAATAAATTCAGGAAGGTCCTTATCGGAAATATTGGCAATCAGGGGTCTTTTTTCTTTTTGTTTAGAAAGTCTTTCCACCAGCGTGCCTACAGATGTTCTCAAAAAAACACTTTTAGAATTATGATTGATGATTTCCATATTATTATAGTAAACAGGAGTACCACCACCGAGGCTTAAAACCAGATTTTCTTCGGAAGCCAGAATTTCTTCCAGGGTTTCTCTTTCAAGTTTTCTAAAATAGATTTCTCCCTTTTTTTCAAAAATTTCAGGAATGGTTAATTTATTTCTTTTGGAAATCTCTTTATCCAGGTCAATGAGTCTGAAATTTATTTTTTCGCTTAATATTTTGGAAATGTGAGATTTGCCACTTCCCATGTATCCGATCAGTGAAATTACCATGAATTTTTTTTGAACAAATTTGCAAAAAAGTTTTGAGATAACGAAAAAAGTCATATCTTTGCACCACTTAAAACAAGGGACATTACTTAAATGAAAACTTGATGAATAAGTGGCCGACTCGGTAGCTCAGCTGGTAGAGCAATACACTTTTAATGTATGGGTCCTGGGTTCGAATCCCAGCCGGGTCACGAGCAAGAGATTACTAAATGCTGTAATTTTATTGCCTGCGTGGTGAAATTGGTAGACACGCCATCTTGAGGGGGTGGTTTCCTAAGGATGTGCTGGTTCGAGTCCAGTCGCAGGCACTGCAAAGAAAATTAATAATTAAGATGGATGTTATTCATTTTAATTGTGGCCGACTCGGTAGCTCAGCTGGTAGAGCAATACACTTTTAATGTATGGGTCCTGGGTTCGAATCCCAGCCGGGTCACAAGTTTACTGAAAAGTAAATTTTTTTCATATTAATATTTTGTGATTTGGTGTTTCAAAGGCTTCCTTCAGGAGGCCTTTGATTTTTCTGTATGGAGTAAATTAATATAAAAACTCTGACCATTACAATCAGAGTTTACTTTTATAAAACAATGTATCCTAATCCAAATGCATATTGTCAATCAATCTTACACCATCTACCACTACCACTATGAAAGCCCTGAAATTTCTGTCTTTGTAGAAAAAATCAGTTTCCTGGAGGGTTTTCTCATCTGCAATCAAAAAGTACTCCAGCTTCATCCCCTGCTGGTTATCGAAAATATCTCTTACCCTGTCTTTGATTTCGGGTATAGAGACTGTTCTGAACCAGTCATTTACTTTCTTCAATGTTTCAAAGATAACTTTTGAAGCTTCTTTTCGGTCTTCATGAAGCCTTTGATTCCTCGAGCTTAAGGCAAGCCCGTTTTCTGCCCTGTAAATAGGAACTCCTATGATTTTAACCGGAAGTTGTTTCTTTTCAACCATTTTTTTAATGATAGCCAGCTGTTGGAAATCTTTTTCTCCAAAATAGGCATGGTCAGGCTGTACTTGTCTGAAAAGCTCTTCCACAACCGTTCCTACACCATCAAAATGTCCCGGTCTTGACTTTCCTTCCATTTCATCTTCCAAACCATCAAAATCGTAGTGCCGGCTTTGTGTCTTCTCAGGATATATATCTGTTACTTCAGGGATGTAAACGGCGTCAACTAGGCCGGACTTTTCCAGGATCAAAATATCCCTGTTGATATCCCGCGGATATTTTTCAAGATCTTCCGGGTTATTGAACTGAGTCGGATTTACAAAAATTGAAGAAATAACAAGATCGTTTTCATTTTTTGCTTTTTCATACAGGGAAAGATGGCCTTGATGAAGTGCTCCCATGGTAGGGGCGAAACCAATCCGCTTTCCCATTTCCTTCTGTCTTTCAATGAAATCCTGAAGGACTTTCCTGTTTTTTATAACTTCCATAGTTTATTTTAATGCTAATTCAAAAATACTAAAAATATCGTATAATAATGTGTGTTTTTAATAATTTGAAAATGGGAAATTTCGTAAAAAAATGTTAATTAAAATAATGTTGGATGTTTTTTTGTAATTTTGCACATTAAAGCATTTTTACAAAAATTAGATAGAAAGTTTATGCCGAATCAAAAAAATACTGTACATTACTACAGAGATGTATCCATATCAGGAAGATACAAATATGGCTGCTGTGGTAAACAAAATGGCACTTAAGATGCACAATGAAGGCAATGATGTAAGAGTTTTTATGCCAAGATTTGGACAAATAAGTGAAAGGAAATTCCAGCTTCATGAAGTGATCCGTCTTTCAGGAATGAATATTATTATCAATGACCTGGATCAGCCCTTAATTATTAAAGTAGCGTCTCTTCCGGGGGAAAGACTTCAGGTTTACTTTATTGATAACGAAGAATACTTCAAAAGAAAACAGTACTATTTCGACGATGAAGGAACTCCTTTCGATGATAATGACGAAAGAGCTATTTTCTTTGCCAGAGGGGTGATAGAAACCATCAAAAAGCTGAACTGGGTACCTGATGTAATTCATCTGAACGGATGGATGTCTTCTTTTGTTCCAATTTATCTTAAAACGTATTACGAATCCGATACTTATTTTAAGGACGCCAAAATTGTTCTTTCTCTTTACAATGAGAAGGATGCCGACCTGGATAAGAAAATTGATGAAAAATTGAAATTCGATAATATTTCAGGATTAAAAGCGTTAGATAACCCGACAATTAAAAGTTTTGTTATCGAAAGTATGAACTATGTAGATACTGTTGTAAAGGGAGATGAGTTCCTGGATGAAGACCTTGATCAGGCTTTCAATGCAACGACAACTCAGAAATCAGAGTATCTTGATATAGATTCTATCAACCAACTTTATTAAAAACACATTTTTAATGACTCATACTCTTAAAAGGACATTCGCCGTTCTGTTACTGGCGATTTTCGGAAGTACAATTCTTTATAACTGTGAACCGGATCCGGATTCTCTTGGAGAACAGCTCTTTAATCAGGATGCTGCACAGGGTAAAGAAACTCCCTATGAACTTATTGCTTATAATATCGATAATCATGACAGCATCAGAAGTGATGCTTCAAGACTTATCAATCTGTTGAATACCCAGGGTACCTCTACAAGTATCGGAGTGTTGGGAGCTTTTACAGAAAACAAATTTGGGATGCAGAAGGCTTCTTATCTTACACAGCTGAGAATGCCTACAGATAATTTTGATTTTAACGGACCTAACGCCAAGGTTGATTCTGTTGTTCTGGTGCTGAGAATGCCTGCTAATACAGCTGATGATACCTATTATCTTGCAGATTCATTAAAAGCACCGGGGGCCTATGACAATAATGACTTTCTGATTGGAAATGAAAAAGTGCCTGTTTCTATAGAAAAGAAAACCTATCCTGTTCGTAAATATGGTAAAATCGGAGGTTCATCCAATTCTATGAAGATAAATGTACATGAAATCACTACATTTATAGATCCTAGTTCCAAGACATTTATGCGCTCTAATGTGAGCGTAAGTACCGGAGCACTATTAGGTTCTGCTGTTTTTGATGGGAATGTAAGCAGTGTAACAGTGACCAAAAAGTCTGATAATTCTAATGTATTTACAGGCAATTTAGGATTCAGAATGCAATTGGATAAGGATTTTTTCCAGACTCGTATCATTGATAAAAAAGGCAAACCGGAGCTTCAGGATGCTGCTAACTTTATCAGATACTTTAAAGGGATAAAAATTTCTGCAGATGAAACAGATAAATATCTTTTCCAGTTTTCTGCTAATGACATGGAACTTATCATGTACTATAAATATGATAAAACGGATAATGGTGTTGTAACCAGACCGCAAACATCTCTTGCTTTCAATCTGGGGGCTGCCAACGCTCATATCGGGCAATATGAATACAACAGAACAGGATCAGAGGTTGCTGAGGCGTTGAAAATAAGCAGTGCGGATAATGGTGATTCCAAGCTTTATGTGCAGGGAATGGGAGGTCCTTCCATAGGAATTAAAATTCCGGAATCGACTATAAATGCCCTTAAAGATTTGTATCAAAAAGATAAGGCGGGTATTGTAAGTGCTAAAATCAGGCTATATGTAGATCCTGAAACCTGGAATAATAAACATTCCGTGGCAGGAGATCGTAAATTTACCATTCTTCCTGCAGATGATAAAAAAGGAGTTGATGGAGAATTAGTTTCCTCCGCCTTTACACCTGATCTTTTGGCAGGATTTACAATGTATTATTATAATAAGAGTCCGGAATATTATGATTTTGTAGTAACAAAGACCGTTAAAGATATTGTTGAAACAGCAGCAGCTAATAAGACCCTGCTTATCAATCCGGGTTCGTTTGTTAAAAATTCTTCAGGAAGTCTTTTGGGACCAAAATACACAACCAGGGCTTTTGATATGAACAGAACCATTTTTACAGGATCTCTTGATAAAACAAATGCAAATAGAGCTCAGTTAAGAGTTACTTACGCAACGAAGAAAAATTAAACACAATAAACACTAGACAAAATAAAATATGTGCGGAATAGTAGGATATACAGGTTTTCAGGATGCCTATGATATTGTTATCAATGGTCTTAGAAGATTAGAATACAGAGGATATGACAGTGCCGGTATTGTTTTGGAAAATGAAGATAAGAAACTGGAAGTTGAAAAAACAAAAGGTAAAGTAGATGATCTGGTGAGTATTTCAGAAGGGTTGAGAGGAAGAGCAAAGATTGGAATGGGGCATACCCGTTGGGCAACCCATGGGGTACCAAGTGACAGAAACTCACACCCGCATTTATCAAACAATGGGAAAATAGCAATTGTACACAATGGTATTATTGAAAATTATGATACCATTAAAACAATGCTTGTTGAAAAAGGATTTACTTTCAAATCGGAAACAGATACAGAAGTACTGGTTAATCTTATCCAGTATTTTATGGAATTGAATCCGGAAATAGATTTCCCGACTGCCGTGAGATATGCATTGAATGAAGTGTATGGAGCGTATGCCATTACAGTTCTTCATGAAGATTATCCGGGTGTTTTGGTAGTAGGAAGATTAGGATCTCCTTTAGCAATAGGCATTGGGGATAAGGAATACTTTATTGCTTCCGATGCCTCCCCTTTTGTGGAATTCACAAAAGAAGCAATCTACCTGGAGGAAGGACATATGGCTACTATTTCCTTAGAAACCGGTGTAGACATCAGGACGATCAATGAGAACTCTAAAATCGAGCCGGAAATCCAACAGCTTAAACTGAGTCTGGAGCAGATTGAAAAAGGTGGCTATGAGCATTTTATGCTTAAAGAAATTTTTGAGCAACCTAAATCTATACATGATACCATGAGAGGGAGATTACTTGTAGGAGAAGGGATCATTAAAATGGCCGGAATCTGGGATCATATAGAAAAATTCAAAAACGCCAACAGAATTATCATCATCGCCTGCGGAACTTCCTGGCATGCCGGCCTTATCGGTGAATACCTTATCGAAGAATATGGAAGAATTCCTGTAGAAGTAGAATATGCTTCTGAGTTCAGATACAGAAACCCTATCATCACAGACAGAGACGTTGTAATTGCCATTTCTCAATCAGGAGAGACGGCTGATACTATGGCTGCTTTAAAACTGGCAAAAGAGAAGGGAGCATTTATATACGGGATCTGTAATGTGGTAGACTCTTCTATTGCCAGAATTACAGACGCCGGTTCTTATACTCATGCAGGTCCGGAGATTGGTGTTGCTTCTACAAAAGCATTTACAGCCCAGCTTACAATTCTTACTTTAATTGCATTTAAATTAGGGAAACATAACGGGAACCTAGGAAACGCAGATTTCATGAGTCTGATTGCTGAATTAGATGCTATTCCGAAGAAAGTGGAAGATGTATTGAGCTCTACACATGAACAGATCCAGGAGATAGCAAAAGATTTTGTAAATGCTACGAATTTCCTTTATCTGGGAAGAGGGTACAATTATCCTGCAGCATTGGAAGGAGCCTTAAAGTTAAAAGAAATTTCCTATATTCACGCAGAAGGATACCCTGCAGCAGAAATGAAGCATGGTCCTATTGCCCTGATTGATGAGAATATGCCGATTGTTATTATAGCTCCTAAGAAAGGACATTATGACAAAATTGTGAGTAACGTTCAGGAAATCAAGGCGAGAAAAGGAAAAATTATTGCCGTTGTCAACAAAGGTGATCGTCAGGTGAGCGAAATGGCAGACTATGTCATTGAAATTCCGGAAACATCAGAATGTTTCTCACCTATTGTGGCTTCAGTGCCTTTACAGCTGCTTGCTTACTATATTGCTGTATATAGAGGAGCCAACGTAGATCAGCCGAGAAATCTGGCGAAATCTGTAACCGTGGAATAAAAAAAATGTTGTAAATAAAATAAATTTAGATTTCTTCCGTTATTTCAAAAAAAATCTTAAAAGTTTCTTAAAAAAATTATATATTTACGGCTTAATTATAAAAATTAACATGAAAAGGATATTTCTTTTATTATTGTCTGCGTCAGTAGCATCGGTATCTTGTTCAGGTGGTGGCAGCTCTTCTGTAGGGAAGCCAGGAACAAAAGGAGAATTGATACCAAGAGAAAAAACGAAATCATTTGTTGCGGAAAGACCATACGGAATGGTTGCAATTCCTGCAGGTTCATTTGTTGCTGGTTTAGCAGATCAGGATCCAACAAATACACCTGAAAAAGCATCATTGAAGACAGTTACTGTTTCTTCTTTCTTCATGGATGAAGCAGAGACTACTAATGCAGAATACAGGGTATTTATCAACTATGTAAGAGATTCTATCGCAAGAACCTTACTCGCTGAAGCTGCCGGAGAAGGTGGTGACGAAGGTGGGCGTAGAGGTGCAAGCATAGGAGATTATGCATACCTTGCTAAAAAAGAAGAAAACTTAACACCTTATCAAGAATATATGGAAGGCCAGGGTGGCCGGGAAGACGGAGGATATGATGCAAGCAAAAGATTAGACTGGAAGATTCCTTTACACTGGAGTACCTCAAAATATCCGGATGTAGAATATGCTGAAGTGTTGGAATCTATGTATCTTCCTGCTTCTTCAAGATTAGGAAACGAAAGAATTTTAGATGTAAGTAAGCTTAAATATACATACCGTTGGGGAGATATGGATGCTGCACTTGCTGATAACGAAAGAGGGGTTAATTATTTAAAGAGTGAAAGTATTGCAATTTATCCTGACACTACTGTGTGGGTAAAAGATTTTCACTTTGCTTATAACGAACCATTATTTGAACAATATTTCTGGCATAAAGCTTACAAAAACTACCCGGTAGTCGGAGTAACCTGGGACCAGGCAAGAGCTTATTGTAACTTCAGAACCAAATTAAAATCTGATTACAACGAAAGCTTAAAAAGAAAAAAACAAAAACCAATGATTTTCCGACTTCCTACGGAAATCGAATGGGAATATGCCGCAAAAGGAGGAATGCAAAATGCTACTTACCCTTGGGGAGGTCCATATTTAATGGATGACAGAGGTTGCTATCTGGCTAACTTCAAGCCTAAGCGAGGTAATTACATGGAAGACGAGAAAAAAGGTACTTATACATATACAGCTCCAGTTAAGAAATTTAAGAAAAATGGATATGGGTTATTTGATATGGCTGGAAACGTTTCTGAATGGACAGAATCTGCATACAACAATTCTTCATATGGATTCTCTTCTACATTAAATCCTTCTACAAAAGATAAAAAGGATACTAAAAAAATCTGTAAGAGGTGGATCTTGGAAAGATATAGGATATGCATTGATGACAGGAGCGAGAGATTGGGAAAGAAAAGACTCAGCAAGAAGCTATATCGGATTTAGAACTGTACAGGATATTCCTGAAGCAGCTGTTAAACCAAGAAGAGTTAACAGATAATAAACCAGACAATTATTTTTCAATACAATTTTATTTAACACAAAAAAACTAACTCAATATGTTTAAGACTAAAGATGCTTGGATGAATTTCTTCTATTCATTCGGTGCTGCAATTGTAATTCTTGGAGCTTGGCTTAAAATTACTCACATTACCTTGGGACCCATTAACGGTAATATAGCTCTTACTGTAGGGCTTATTACAGAGGCGATTATCTTTATCATTTTTGCATTTGACCCTCCAAAAACTGAAGAGTCTTATGCATGGGAAAATGTTTATCCTGAATTATTAGATAAACATGCTAACCCAAATCCATTACACTCTAATGTAACAACCAAGAACGCAGGTGCTCAATTTGCTGAGTTAGAAAATTCCCTTTCCAATAAATTGGACAAAATGCTTGCTGATGCTAAATTGGACGTTCAATTATTTGAAAGATTAAGAACAGGAATTGATAAATTCTCAAACTCTGTAGATCAAATCAACCAAACAGTTGACGTATCTGCTTCTACTCATAAATATAATGACCAGTTAAACAAAGCTGCTCAACATATGGAAAGTATGAATGCTTTATATGCGATGCAGCTTGAGAACGGTAAAAAGCAATCTGAATTTGCTGCTAAATATGTGGCTGATATGCAGAAATCTGCAGAACAGTCTGAAAAATTCAATCAAGAGTTACAAGGTTTAACATCTAATCTGAACAGTCTAAATAGAGTTTATGGTGGTATGCTAACTGCTATGAAATCTTAATTCCTAACCATTTCTAAATTTAACTACTTAATCAAAAACAAAAACAGAGAATGGCACAAGGAAAACAGACCCCTCGTCAGAAGATGATCAACCTGATGTATCTGGTGTTCATCGCGATGATGGCCCTCAATATTGATGCAGAAATCATCAGGTCATACTATGACTCTACCAGAGCATTGAATGAAACAAGAACTTTAACAGAAAAAAAAGAACGAAAAGATCTTTGAAAAAACACTTGAAGCTAAGGCGCAACAGGTACCAGATACATATGCACAACCCTGGGCACAGTATAAGGTATTGAAAGCTAAAATCGACGTGTTGGTGAAATCTGCTCAGGATGTTAAAGTTTTGTTAAAAAAACAATCTGAATTTCATGATAAAGATCCTAAAACAGGAAAAGATATTGATGTAAGTGAAAATTTTGCTGCATTAAACAATAACGAAGCAACTACTGAGTATTTCTTTACAGAAGGAGATGAAAATTCACCTTCAAAGAATGCATTGGATCTGAAAGCTAAAATTGATGATGTAAGAAATTATATCAATGCAACTTTTGGTAACAACCCTCAGCTTAGAGACCTGGTTGAAAGAGCAAACAAATCTCTTATTGCAGAATATCCTAAAGGAAAATCTCCTAACGATAAGACGTGGTTCCAGAATAAATTCTATCATCAGCCACTGATTGCTGCTATTTCTAACCTGGAGATTATCCAGAATGATGCCAGAAACGTTCAATCTGATGCATTAGCGTTATTACTACAGGAAAAAGTAGATGCAAGTATCAAGTTTACAAGCTACGAGCCAATCGTTTCAGGTCCGGTGGATATTCAGGCAGGTAAACAGGCAGAAGTGAAAGTAATGTTGGGAACTTATTCTAACAGCAATAAGATCAATATTTCCGGAGTAAGCAGAGTAGAAAATGGTAAAGGAATTATTCCAATCTCGGGTGCCGGAATCGGTGAACATAAGCTTGGAGGAACCATTACTTTGACAGACGCTTCAGGTAAACCACAATCTTTCCCTTGGACACATACCTATAACGTAATTGCAGGACCGAGAGAAGTAAAACTTGAAAAAGGATTACTATTATCTGCAGATAAGATGAATGTAATGTATAGAGGTTTGGAGAACCCTGTATCCGGTTCAATCTTAGGTGCTGATAACTCTAAACTTTCATTATCTGCTCCGGGTGCTTCTGTAAGAAATACAGGACCAGGTAAATGGGTGGTAAAACCTACAACAGGTACAACCGTTAAATTGACCTTATCTGGAACAGATCCTTACGGAAAAACAGTTTCTCAGGTATTTGAGTACAGAATTAAAAATGTACCACCACCTCAGGGACAAATGAGAGGCCAGAATACATTGTCTATGCCGGCTACTTCTATACCGAATCAGACTGTACAGGCAGCTATTCCGGACTTTGACTTCCCGGTTTCATTTACTGTAACTCAATTTATGGTAAGAGTTCCTGGCAGAGCAGCATTGTTAATTCATGGTAACTCATTGAATGATGCCGCAGGATTAATCAAGAATTTAAGAAGTGGAGATGTAGTATCAATTTTTGATATTAAAGCAACAGCTCAAGGTTTGGAAGGTCAAACACTTAAAAACATTACTCCTATATTAATTAATGTTCAATAGGACTAAAATTGTAATTAATTATGAAAAAATATATTAGCACCCTTTTAGTATTAGTTTCGGGATTTGCATTTTCCCAGACTATTCTGAATGCTTCTTCTCCGGAAGAGTTCAGAAAGATGAGAGAGGAGAATAAACAAAAAGTTGGTGATACTATTATAGATAAAACAGTAAAGCCTCTTGAATATGGGTTCGTAGAAGATAAAGACATCCTTAAGAGTATGTTTGTTTGGGAGATTATCGATATGAACGATAAAATCAACCAGCCTTTTTATTATGACAATCCGGATGGCCTTCTTTCCACCCCTACAAGATCACTATATCAGCTGTTGCTGGATGCTGCGTTGAGTGGTAAGATTGAACAAGTTTATGATGATGAAAACTTCACCGTAAAACTTTCACCTGAAGGGATCCAAAAAAGATTGGAGAATGTTAGAATTAATGACGCTGCTATCGATATCCTGAACTCCGGAAGACAATTGACGGAGCAGGAGAAAAAAGAATATACCGATGTATTTAAGACAACCACAGATAAAGTAAAAGTTCTTAAAATAATGGGTATGTGGTTCATTGATAAGAGAGACGGACAGATGAAATACAGACCTCTTGGTATTGCAGCCATGGGCCCGGATCCTGCTGTGCAGGGAGTTATTGGTCCTGATGGAAAACCTATTGCAGGAAATGATGAACTTATCGATTTATTCTGGATTTTCTATCCGAATGCAAGGGATATTTTGGCAAACAATTATGTTTTCAACAGAAAAAAATTCTTCAGCTGATTTATCTTTCGATGATATTATTAATGCCAGAAGATTTTCTTCTATAATCTATAAATCTTCAAGCGGTTTAGGAGACGGTATAATTAAGGATTATATCCCTAAAGATGCTGACGATCAGCTGGAAGAAAGTGAAAGAATCAAGAAGCAGATCCTTGAAATGGAAAATGATATGTGGAATTACTAAATTTCATTTGATATTTATACAAAACCTGAGTATTTTTACTCAGGTTTTTTTATTTATGAGAAATGTAGATTATATCATTGTGGGAGATGGGTACGCAGGACTTTTTTTTTGCTCATCAGTTGATTAAGAACAATAAGTCTTTTGTTATGTACTCTGAAGGAAAGAAGAGTGCTTCTCAGGTATCAGCCGGAATTATTAACCCGATTGTTTTAAAGAAATTTACAACATTCTGGAAGGCGCAGGAACAAATTGATTTTCTTAAGGAGACTCTGGATGAGATAAAATTATATACAGATAAAGATTTCCTGATCAATGCTCCGATTCATAGAATTTTCCATGATGAGAATGAACAACAACTCTGGCTTAAAAAAATCCGGAAATACAGAATTGTCGGGTTTTCTTGACAAAAATTTCATTCATATAGATGTGGTAAAAAATGATTTTCTTACGGGAAAGGTAAATCAGTCTGCCAGGCTTGATGTTAATGGATTTTTCATGGGTTTACTCAGTTATTTTGAAAAAAATGATCATTTAATAAAAGAAAAATTCGATTATAGACAGTTGGATCCTTCCGGGTCCACATATAAAGATATCCATTTTAAAAATGTAATCTTTTGTGAAGGAATGGGAGTGAAAGATAATCCTTATTTTTCCCATATTGAAGTGAATCCTAATAAAGGACATCACATTAAAGTTAAACTTTCTGAGCCTATTCCGGAAAACAGGACGATTAAAAAGAAACATTTTTTATTTCCAACAGGAAACGGGCTGTATTTTTATGGAGGAACTTATGACAGGGATCAGCTTCACCATCATATCGATCAGTCAGCAGTGGATCAACTGATCAATGGTTTGTCTGAGTTTTATCCGTATGATTTTGAGATTGCTGAAGTACACTTTGGTTTCCGTCCCACTGTAAAGGACAGAAGGCCGATTATAGGCAGGCACAACGCATTCGGTAATTTATATGTCTTTAATGGATTGGGAGCCCGGGGTATTCTGAATGGGTGCTATTTTTCAAGGGATTTATATCGTTTTATTGAAGAAGAAATCCCATTGCATACAGAAGTTTCATTAAACAGGTTCAGTAACAAGCCCTAAAGCATTATTATATGAATGAAAATGTATTAGGTATCATTGCAGGTGTTCTTACATCCGTTTCTATGATTCCACAACTTGTAAAAGTAATAAAGGAAAAAAATGTAGAAGATATTTCTTTACTTATGCTTTTGGTGCTTATTTCAGGGCTTTCACTCTGGGTATGGTATGGTTTTGTAAAAGACGAGCTTCCTATTATCCTGTCTAATTCATTTGCAGTTTTGGTGAACTTAAGTCTTCTGGTCTGCTATATTATGTACAATAAGAAAGAAGAAAAACATTAAAAAAGACGCCTTATCAGATAGGGCGTCTTTATATTTTAACTGCAGGATATAAAATTACTGAAGTACAAATTTAGCCAAAGGTGCCATTCTTGCTTTGTTTAAAGTAAGTGTATTTCCGTTTACAGAATAATTGTCTGCGGCAAGAATTGCTTTTGTAAACTGGTTTTCGATATCAAGATCTTCACAAGCCATCATAGTAGACATTCCCTGGTTGAACTTGATTCTCATCACATCAGGTTTGATCTCAAATGTGCCTCCTAATCCATTACATCCTGCATGTCCTTCATATCTCATACCATTCATGTCAAGTTTAAAGTAAGGATTGTTTTTAGGATTTTTCAATTGAATAGGTTTTCCGTTTAGCTCGGTAAGCTTCCAGGTTTTTCCTGTAATATCTGTAGTTGTTTGTGCTGTGGTCGTTTTTACAAGCGGTTATAGATACCATCAATAGAAGTGCGGATAAATAATAAAATAAATTTTTCATAGTTTAACTTTAAATGAATATTATTCACTATGCTAATACGATGCCATTTTTGCAGGACCTGTTTCTTTTTTGTCTTTTTTAAGGTGAAAAAGAACCATGTCTACATTCTTCTTTAAAAAAGTAATATTTCCTTTAATATCAGAATACTGGTATTCTTCATTGGAAGCCGTATATTCTGGAAGGGCATCACTCTTTTTAAGATCATAAGTTTTTCCGTCCAGGTGTATGGTAGCTGTATTTTTTGTAGCATTGATGGTGACTTCTATTTTTTCCCCGTAGCTGTCTGTATATACATTTTTAGTAATATTATCAGTGTTTTCGGGAGCTATAGAAGTGATTGTCTCAGCTTCTTTTCCAGGATGCTTACATGCTGTTGTTGAGAGGGCAACCCATCCTATAAGGATGGCTGTTAATAATTTTTTCATAATAATAAGTGATTTTAAAGTGTTTCATGAATATGGTGTTAATAGTATATAAAAATACGAATATTTTTAATAAATATATGTTAAATTTATTTAAAATAATAATGTTGTTTTAGTAGTGTCTTATAGACTCATCAAAACCTTTTCATGAAACGAAATGATAAAAAATCTTAAGATATTTAATAAGAAAGCAACATATGGTGTTTGCTTTTCTCAAAAAATAAAGCAGTCTTTTTTTTCATTTTCATTTGTTGTTTTAAATTTTTGGCAAAATTAATTTAAAAAACAGATAAAGTCAATAGGGAAATGCTAATAATTTGAAATCATGATAATATTCATTTGGTTTTGTTTATATTTTTCTGCAAAACAATCTGCTATTAAAACAAAATCTATAAATGATGCTTAGATTATAGACTATTGTAATCTTATTAAAAGATTTTAAAAAGTATATAAAATTTTCTGGAAGAGTAGGGCAGGTTTTCAGTTTCTTATTCAGCTTTTTTAAAGGAGCGTTAAATTTTGTTAATCTATTATGATAATAACATAATCTAAGTGTACATTTGCCACTTCAAAATGAGAAACTTTGTAGTATATTTTTTAACCGGTCTATTTCTGCTTTTTATAGTAGAAAGCAGGCTTAATGTTAAAACACTTCGGAATGATTATTCCGGGCATGTTTCTCATCATATGCCTAAAAAAGCCAATCGTTTGAACCAAACCTATGAGAAATTATCGGTTCAGCAAATGGCAGACAATATTGATACTACCTCTTTAGAACTTACCGAAAACGACTTTCAGCTGTCTGACGTATTTCAGGCTATCGCAGTTTTTGCCAGCGTTTTTAGTCTGGTATATGTTTTTGGGTTAAAGAGCTATAAACAATTCAAACCTGATATCCACGGTTTTGTTTTTGGTCTCGCTACCAAAAAATTTTTACTGATCCGTTCCATTAGAATTTAAAATTTCAACTTTCCGATGATTTCTGCCTGTGTTTTCAGGTGGAATATGCTTGTGTGCTGCAGATGCCGGTAATCATCTCTTCACCATACTCTCTCTATTACCATGTATATCTATTCAAACATTAACGATTTATATTAAACTCTAGAATTATGATGAAAAGAGTTGTCTCAAGCATTGCATTAAGCATCCTGTTATTGGCTGTTGGATGTAACAAGAAAAAAGAGGAGAAAGAAGAAGCCTCGGTTTATCCCGTAACATCACCTGTAATAATGGACACAGTAATTCATAAAGAATTCGTGGCCCAAATCCAGTCGGTGAAGAATATTGAAGTCCGTGCCCAGGAAAAAGGATTCCTGGAAAAAATCTTTGTAGATGAAGGACAATATGTGACTGCAGGACAAACCTTATTCCGGATTATGCCCAAGCTGTACCAGGCAGAGCTATTAAAAGCAAAAGCTGAAGTAGAACAGGCTTCCATCGAACTGAAAAATGCAAGTACACTGGCCGGTAATAATATCGTGTCTAAAAATGAAAAGGCAATGGCGAAAGCCAAATTAGACGCCGCGAATGCAGAAATGAAACTGGCTCAGATTCACCTTTCGTTTACAGATATCAAAGCTCCGTTTTCAGGAATTATCAATAGAATTCCTTTGAAACTGGGAAGCCTGGTAGATGAGGGAGATCTGCTTACTTCTCTTTCTGACAATACCAGTATTTACACTTATTTCAATGTCTCGGAACCGGAATATCTGAGCTACCAGACCCATGCTGCAGACAGAGGAAGTAATGAGGTGTCACTGATTACGGCCAATGGGGAAACCTATTCTCAAAAAGGAATCATTCAAACCATTGAAGGTGAATTTGATAATGAAACCGGGAATATTGCTTTCAGAGCCAAATTTCCTAATCCCGATAAACTTCTTAGAAATGGGGAAACAGGAAAAGTACAAATGGCAATGCCGGTTCATAATGCCCTCATTATTCCGCAAAAAGCTACGTACGAAATCCAGGATCAGAAATATGTATTTGTTATAGACAAAAACGGAACAGCAAAATCCAGAAATATTAAAATTGCTTATGAGCTTCCCGACCTGTATGTGGTTGGGTCAGGACTTTCGAAAGGAGACCGGATTCTTTTGGAAGGAGTTCAGAAAGTAAAAGACGATCAAAAAATAAAAACAAAATTTCAGGATCCTGAAAAGGTTCTTCAATCATTGAAATTAAAAGCAGAGTAGTATACTCAAAAATGAAACAGTATGTTTAAGAAATTCATTCGCAGACCTGTTCTGTCTATTGTAATCTCATTGATTATTGTATTTTTAGGAGTTTTGTCGCTAGTTAAATTACCGGTGACTCAATTCCCGTCCATTTCTCCGCCTAAAGTAAATATTACGGCAGAATATCCCGGGGCAAACAATGAGCTTTTGATTAAATCCGTTGTTATTCCATTGGAGAGGGGGCTGAACGGGGTGCCGGGTATGAAATATATGACTTCAGATGCCGGAAATGATGGTGAAGCGTCTATTCAGATTGTATTTGACTTGGGAACCGACCCCAATGTAGCTGCAGTAAATGTGCAGAACCGGGTATCTTCAGTCGTGAATAAACTACCTCCCCTGGTAGTACGTGAAGGGGTAAAGATTACCCGTGAAGAACCCAATATGTTGATGTACATTAACCTGTACAGTGATGATCCTAAAGCCGATCAGAAGTTCCTTTTCAACTACGCGGATATTAATGTGATGTCCGAATTGCGAAGGGTGAGTGGTGTAGGCTTTGCCGATATCCTGGGTACGCGGGAATATGCCATGCGGATCTGGCTTAAGCCGGATAGACTTACGGCTTATAATATTTCAGCTGATGAAGTCATGGAATCCCTGAATGAGCAGAGTTTGGAAGCATCTCCAGGTAAAACAGGTGAGAGTTCCGGAAAACGTTCACAGTCTTTCGAATATGTATTAAAATATCCGGGACGTTTCAATAATGAAAAAGATTACGGAAATATTATCCTGAAGGCAAAGCCGGATGGAGAATCTGTGAGGCTGAAAGATGTGGCTGATATAGAATTCGGAAGTTCCATGTATGATATTTATTCCACATTGAACGGAAAGCCTTCCGCTGCGATAACAGTAAAACAGTCATACGGATCTAATGCAAGTGATGTTATCAAAAATGTGAAAGCATTGATGAAGGATCTTGAAAAAAATAATTTCCCGAAAGGAATGCATTACGATATCAGCTATGACGTTTCAAGATTCCTGGATGCTTCCATGGAAAAAGTAATACATACTTTGTTTGAGGCCTTCGTTTTAGTTGCAATAGTGGTGTTCCTGTTCCTGGGAGACTGGCGTTCCACTTTAATTCCTGCCTTGGCGGTTCCGGTTTCACTAGTGGGTACATTTGCTGTAATGTCAGCCTTTGGAATTACCCTGAATATGATTTCCCTCTTTGCTTTGGTAATGGCGATCGGGGTTGTGGTAGATGATGCGATTGTAGTCATTGAAGCCGTTCATGCCAAAATGGAAGAAAAGCATCTTTCACCATTGAAAGCAACGGAAGAAGCAATGCATGAGATCAGCGGGGCTATTATCGCTATTACGCTGGTCATGGCATCCGTGTTTATTCCGATTGCATTTATGTCTGGTCCTGTTGGTGTGTTTTACCGTCAGTTCTCTATTACAATGGCTTCATCCATTATTTTATCAGGAGTAGTGGCACTTACATTGACACCGGCATTATGTGCCTTGATCTTGAAAAACAATCATGGTAAACCTAAAAAGAAAACTCCGGTTACCCTCTTCCTTGATAAATTCAATAACCTGTTTACAAAAGGAGCTGGCAGATACGAAAAATTGCTGAATAAAACAGTGACGAAAAAAACAATAACATTACCGTTATTGCTGGCATTTTGTGCCTGCACATTCTTTCTGAGTAATTCCCTGCCTTCAGGATTTATTCCGGCTGAAGACCAGGGAATGATTTATGCAATTATCCAGACACCACCGGGATCTACATTGGAAAGAACAAACCAGATCGCCAGGGAACTTTTAAGAGAGTCTGAAGATATTGACGGTGTACAGTCTGTTTCTTCACTGGCAGGATACGAGATTCTGACCGAAGGTACCGGATCCAACTCCGGAACCTGTCTGATCAACCTTAAGAGCTGGGAAGACCGCAAGGAATCTGCTGCGGAAATTATTGAAAAACTGGAAGAAAAGGCTAAAAATATTCCGGGAGCAAATATTGAATTCTTCCAGCCTCCTTCCGTACCGGGATATGGTGCTGCCGGAGGTTTTGAGCTTCGCCTGCTGGATAAAGCCGGAAGCGGGGATTACCATAAAATGGAGCAGGTAAGCAACGACTTTGTGAAGGAGTTGAAAAAAAACGTCCGGAACTGGGATCGGCATTTACGTTTTATTCTGCAAGTTTCCCACAATATATGCTTAAAATAGATAACGATCTTGCAGAGCAGAAAGGAGTAACAATTGAAAAGGCAATGGATAACCTGTCTACCCTCATTGGTTCCAATTATGAAACGAGTTTTATCCGTTTCGACAGACCCTATAAAGTGATTGTTCAGGCAGGCCCTCAATACCGCGCCTTACCATCTGACCTGTTGAAATTATATGTGAAAAATGATAAAGACCAGATGGTTCCGTATTCAGATTTTATGAGATTGGAAAAGGTATACGGATTATCGGAAATTACCAGACACAATATGTATAACTCTGCAGAGGTGAGCGGAACTCCGGCACCGGGATACAGTAGCGGTCAGGCTATCAAGGCTATCCAGGAAGTTGCAGATAAAACACTTCCGAGAGGTTTTGGTATCGACTGGGCCGGGATTTCCAAAGATGAAGTAAGCCGTGGAAATGAAGCGGTTTTTATCTTCCTGGTGTGTCTGGGTTTTGTCTATCTGATCCTTTCTGCCCAATATGAGAGCTTTATTCTTCCGTTGCCGGTTATTTTATCTCTTCCGGTGGGGATTTTCGGGGCATTTTTATGTTTAAAACTTTTAGGATTGGAGAATAACATCTATGCACAGGTAGCAATGGTGATGCTGATCGGTCTCTTAGGTAAAAATGCCGTATTGATTGTAGAGTTTGCTGTTCAGAAAAAAGCTGAAGAAGGAATACCGGTAGCAAAAGCGGCTATTGAAGGAGCTGCCATCCGTTTCCGTCCGATTCTGATGACCTCATTTGCTTTTATTGCCGGATTGATTCCGCTGGTTATTGCAACAGGCCCGGGAGCTGTCGGTAACAGGACAATTGGTACTGCGGCGGCAGGAGGGATGCTGATAGGAACCATTTTCGGGTTGATGATTATCCCCGGATTGTACTACATCTTCGGAACGATTGCCGATAAGTCCAGATTGGCAAGATATGAAGAAGAGAATCCTTTAACAGAACAAACAGAACCTTATGAACACGATGGAAAATTCGAAGACTAGAAATATAATAACCGCCATTGCCTTATCACTTGTTTTAGCAAGTTGTAAGGCGCCGATGGCGACCGTCATAAAAGACGAGGTAAAAGAAAATATACCTCAGAATTTCAATCAGGAAGAGCAGGCTGATGAGAATAACAACAGTGGGACTACTCCCTGGAGACAGTTTTTTACCGATCCTAATCTTGTAAGCCTTATTGAAATTGCCCTGAAAAACAACCAGGAGCTTTTGATTACTCTTCAGGAAATAGAAATTGCAAAAAGTGGCGTTTTAGCCAAAAAAGGAAAACTGAGCCCCAGTGTTTCTGCGGGAATCGGAGCCGGGCTAAAGAAAGCAGGACGCTATACCAGTGAAGGAGCAGGGGATGCCAGTACGGAAATGGAGCCGGGGAAAAAGATTCCGGATCCACTGGGAAATTTTGAAGCAGGCTTAAATACCAGCTGGGAAATTGATATCTGGAAAAAGCTAAGGACAGAAAAAGAATCCGCAGTAGCCCATTACCTTTCAACAGTAGAAGGGAAAAATTTTGTATTGTCTAACCTTATCGAAGAAGTTGCTGATCATTACTACGAACTGTTGGCGCTGGATAATCAGCTTGATATTATACAACAATACATCAGGCTCCAGCAAAGAGCCCTGGAAATATCAAAAATCCAGAAGGAAGCTGCAGCTGCAACAGAACTGGCTGTGAAAAAAATTTGAAGCCGAGCTGGCCAAGTCAAAGGCTTCGGAATATACGATCCGCCAGGAAATTGTAGAAAAAGAGAATGAAATCAATGCATTGCTGGGAAGATATCCGCAGCCGATTGCCAGAACTAAGGAAAGTTTTATGTCAACAATCCCTCAGACAATATATACAGGGATCCCATCACAATTATTGGCTAACCGGCCGGATATCAAACGGGCAGAACTGGAACTGAAATCTTCAAAACTGGATGTGGAAGCTGCAAGAAAAGAGTTTTATCCTTCCCTTGAAATTTCAGCAACGTTGGGGTTGGAGGCTTTTAAGCCTTCATATCTCGTTAAAATGCCCGAATCTATTGCTTACAATATGGTTGGGGAATTAGCAGGGCCACTTATCAATAAAAGTGCAATAAAAGCTAACTTTCAAACAGCTGATGCCAAGCAAATTCAGGCGCTCTATGAGTATGATAAAACTATTTTGAATGCTTATCTGGATGTAGCTAACCTGATGTCGAAAATTAAAAATATAGATCAGTATTATCAATTGAAATCTCAGGAAACAAAAGCGCTGGATCAATCTATTGATATTGCCAACCAATTGTTCCGGAACTCCAGGGCGGATTATCTTGAAGTGCTTTTAAACCAAAGAGATGCACTGGATGCCAAAATGGAGCTGATAGAAGCTAAGCAGAAACAGCTGAGCACAGTAGTTGATATCTACAAAAGCTTAGGTGGTGGCTGGAAATAAAACATCATAATTCAATCAATAAACAGTTAATGTTTGAGGGTTCATTCTTAGGAGTGGGCCCTTTTTTATTGGAGCAGTATGATGTCTGTCTCATAAAAGCGGTGTCTTTTTTCACCAGAATTACAGTTTCGTCTTTATTGTACGTAAAATAAATTGTTAAAGACTAAATACTTTGCTATATTTATAGAATCAAAGTATCACAAAATTAGCCGATCATGAAAAAAATTCTCTTAGTCATTTTGGGGATTATTGTTATTCTTGCTGCAATATTGCTCATTAAAACCTATACTTATCCCTTTAAGAAGAATATGGCTGATGCAGGAGAAGGATGGAAGCCTGTAAAAAATGATTCTGCAATACTGCGGCTTTCGGGGGGAATAAAGATTCCTACAGTCTCTACAGGAAGTTTGGGAGAATTTGATTATGCACCTTTTGCCCGGTTTAAAGAATATTTAAAAATATCTTATCCATTGGTATATCAGCATGCGGAAAATGTAGAAGTAAATCAATATGGCCTGGTATTCAGGCTCAAAGGAAGTAATCCCGCACTTGAACCCATCTTGTTTCTTGCGCACATGGATGTGGTTCCTCCGGGTGATGCCGATATCAAAAATAAAGAAGACAATATTTTTAAACCGGATGATACACCTTTGTCTCCTGTTATAAAAGTTGCAGAAGATTGGGATTATGCTCCGTTTTCGGGGGCTGTAGCGAATGGCAGGATTTATGGCAGGGGAGCAATTGATATGAAAGGAATGCTTTTCTCTTTGATGGAATCTATGAATAATCTGATCAGAAACAAACAAATTCAGCAACGTGATATTTATCTGGCATTTGGGTTTGATGAAGAGGTTGGAGGACAAAAAGGAGCCATGCAGATTGCCAGTTATTTTAAAAAGAAAGGATTGAAGTTTGATGCTGTTTATGATGAAGGAGGGTTGATTATGCGAAAAGGCAATGTAGCAGGAATAGATTCAGATGTTGCTGTAGTAGGCTGTGCTGAAAAAGGCTTTCTTTCAGCAAAAATAAAAGTGAAAGGTCTTGGCGGGCATTCTTCCATGCCTCCTATGGAAAGTGCAATCGGGAAAGCAGCGGTTATTATGAAGCGGCTTGAAGATGATCAGATGAAGCCTATGATAACCCCTTTGATTAAAGAGTTTTTCGATAATATTGGTGGTGCAATGCCTTTTACGAGCAGGCTCGCAATTGCCAATCAATGGCTTTTAAGACCACTGTTGCTATCAAAACTAACTAAAAATAATACCACCAACGCTCTGGTGCGCACCACTACTGCTTTAACGATGATGAAAGGAAGTGATGGGACAAACGTGCTTTCTCCTGAAGTGGAATTTGTAGTGAATTTCCGATTGCTTCCCGGAAATACGGTAAAAGATGTCAGGGAACATATTGCCAGAGCTACCAAAGGTTTTGATGTTGAGGTGGAAGAAATCGATAATACAAGAGAAGCTTCCGGTATTTCCCCAACCCATACAAAAGCTTTTAAAATGATAGAAGCAGGCGTTAAGGAAATTCATCCCGGGGCAATTGTTACTCCTTATCTTACAATGGCAGGTACTGATGCCGGCAAATATGAGATTGTAAGTAAAAATGTATACAGGTTTATGCCTATTAAAATTACTAGCGCAGAACAGCAAAGTATCCATAGCACAAACGAATATCTTAGTATAGAAAACTATATGAAGATGATCCACTACTTTGAATATATCATGAAGAACTATGATAAATAGCTTTCAGCTTTGTGGGCAAATGGGTGAAAGACGTAATATGGATACTTTTTACATTAATACATAAAAAAAAATAACACGTCAAGTTTTGTCGCATTACGGTAATAGCTTTGTCTCATCAAAATTACAGAGCTATGGAATTGCCATTTTACTTAAACTTTAAAGACTTTGAAAACCATTATTATGACAATCTTGAAAAATGGTTTGAAGAATATTATAATACAAGCGAAACAGATTATCTGAAAGCTCTTGCTGATTTATACAGCCCTTATCTCTATTATAATTTTATAGAAGATAAGTTGAAGGCAGATGCTTTTATCGAAATTAAAGACTGTTTTTTTCCTTATCATGATAAGATAGGAATCTCTTTCTGTTCTCATTGCGAAAAAGGGGATGCGCCTCAAAAAGGCTTAAACCAGGTATTTGAATTTAAAAATATCTCAATGATGGAGTATGCACAGCATATCCTCGATAAAATCAATAAATACTGCTCGAAAAATCAGAATGCTCTGGATGGTAGTAAAAATATCCTTGATTATATCAATAATTATGATATTGTCACATCGATGGATGGAGTGGGATATTGTATCAGTTATAATCGCCATCAGAAGGTAATCCCTTTCTTGAAAGCTTATTTACCCTATTATGGGCAAACCGTGAATATGGCGATATACAGGGACTTTATTTTCTCTATTGCGGATATTGCTGAATTTATTGACCAGAAACTTAAAGCAATGCATGCATTTGAACACTCTATATATTGCCAGTCAAAAGCTGAAGCTAAATTCAAAGTGCAGATGAGCCGACAGTTTTTGACGCTATGTAACTAAAATTTTACACCAAACATTCATAACTTAACTATATTGTAAGAAGACCTTGGGTTTTCTAAACCAATTCCGGCCAGTAATGGCCGGAATTTTTCTATTGAATGATTTTTAAAAAATGTTTAAAAATTGAGAACTATTGTTTTTTGTAAGGAATATTCCAGATCAAATCTGCCGCCAGATAGTGTACTCCTCCCTTATGAATACTTTTGCTATCCCGGATAAGATCATCCATATATCCTATATCTACAGTGAAAGGAGAATTGGGAATAGTAAACATATAATAAGCAGCAATACGCATTTCACGGTAACCGAAAGCAGTCCATTGAGAATCAGGTTCGTTAAGGTGGCTGATGGAAAATAATGCTTCAGCACTTAATGCCAGCTTCTGATTATTAACAGGCGATACATTGTAGGTAATCTGACTTTTAATGCGGGTCCTGAATTGGAAATCTTCCTCAACCTGGTGGAAATCCGCATCAAAAAACTTCCTGAACTCCTGACGTACCGTATTTTTTAATTTCCATTTTCTTCCAAGATCAAAAGTATAGGCATACCTGCCATAAACCCTGAACTCCTGTTCCGTACTTTCTTTATTGTAGGGCGCTGAACTTTCGTATTGTGGCTGTCTCCGGTAACTGATTGCATAGCTGTATTGCTGATGAGGTGCGAAGGAATGGTAAACTTCGTGGTTGAGAACAAAGATTGCCTGTTTTGAAAATAAATTATCATTATCCGGGCTGCTTTTACGGCCAATGGCAATATAGCTTAATGCTTGCTTTTTTCCCAGGGAATCCAGCTGGCGCTTCACTCCAAAAGCCGACCAGAATGCGGTGCTGGCATCTCCCAGACCAGGCGGGCTGATCTGTGCTTTTACAAGACTCCTCAAACACCCTGTTATACTTAATAGGATAAGGACTTTTTTAATACCAGACATCATGAAAACTGCTTTATTATTAATGTTAATGTTTGCGAAATCATAAGGTTAGATAAAGTGTCGGTGATACGCAGAACATATATTTTGTCAAAACAAAATTATAAGGCTTTATGAATAGAATGTTTATTCAAAAATCCTCAATACTGTTTAAAAACAAGACAAAATAAGGGTTTGATTTAGGAAAGATTTGGGAATAACAATAATTATTAAGAAAAGATTTGAGTTTATTCAATCTCAATTTTTCTCTTTGACATTGTAAGAAAGAAATGAAGTATTTGATCTGAAATTAAACGCTATTTGATAAGTTAGATCGTTTATTAACGAGGATTTGAAATAAGAATAGATTGAAAGTATGTTTATATCGGATCAGGAGCAAAAGTTGGGGACATAATAAATTGGGTCTGGATATAAAAAAATTCTGTTTATTATTGATGAGCGCCAAAATTATTGAGATCGTTTTCATGCAAAGTTTTAAAAAAATAATGTTCTATTTCAAGTAGGCAAAGAAGGCATTATAGCTGCTGACTAAGCGCATGCAAAGTGTTCGCTTCATCAGAAGCGATTAAAAATCGATTCATTTCTTAGCTTACTTAAAATAAAGAGTATCAAAAAGAAACCTTTACGTGAATTTTAAAAATTAAATAGATCTAAATGTTATAAGACCACAACTTTTGCGTTTGATCCCTTTTTTTAATGACCTTATCAAATGGAAACTTTGATGATCCCCCAAAAACAAAAAAACCTGTAATTCCTAATGAATACAGGTTTTTTGTGTTATAGACCATTTTGAAAGCTTCTGGCTTTCGGTCTTCGCAGAAAGGAAGGGATTCGAACCCTCGATACAGTTACCCGTATACTACCTTTCCAGGGTAGCTCCTTCAACCACTCGGACACCTTTCTTTTTGAGATTGCAAAAATAGTATATTTTCTTTAATATGCAAATTATTATTGCAATTTAATCTGTAATTTCTCCACAGAGGCTTTTGGTGAAGTGTTCAGCAAAGCTTCCCGGATAATTAGGGTTGTCTATTAAGTGCATCGCTTTGGTAATAGCTGTTTCGGCAGTCATATCCCTGCCGCTGATTGCTCCTATTCTGGAGAAAATATTGCTGTTTTCATATTTTCCAAACGATATTCCTCCTGAAATACACTGGCTTACTACTACAATTTCAGTTCCGTTATTTCTGATTTCCTGAAGGGTTTCCTGAGTTCTTTCACTACTGAAAATGGTTCCGGAGCCGAAAACCTGCAAAATAAGGACCTTCATTTTCGGGATTTCCCTGAAATGGCTCAGGTGCATACCCGGGAAAATTCTCCAGAATAAAATATCTTCGGAAATATGTTCATCAACATGAAATTCTATAGTAGGATCGCAGCGGAAGAGATTATCTTTAATAATATTCAGATGGACTCCGGATTGCCCGAGAATAGGATAGTTCGGACTGGCATATGCATCAAAATATTCTGCAGAATATTTCAAGGTTCTGTTTCCTCTCAGCAGTTTGTATTCAAAATAAATAGCAACTTCCTGGATAACGGCTTCATCATTTTCATAAAGACTCGCATAATAAAGACTCGTCAACAAGTTTTCCTTAGCGTCTGTCCTCAGATCACCGATCGGAAGCTGGGAACCGGTCATAATTACAGGCTTCCTTAGTCCTTTTAACATGAAACTCAGCGCAGATGCGGTATAAGACATGGTATCTGTTCCGTGAAGGATCAGAAAGCCATCGTAATCATTATAATTTTTGTAGATATAATTGGCTATGATTTTCCATTCTTCAGGCCCCATATCGGAAGAGTCCAGTGGTTTTGCAAAAGGATGCACAAAAACTTCACATTCCATCAGTTTCATTTCAGGCATCTTTTCGAATATATTACCAAAATCGAAAGCGCGGAGACTTCCGGTTTCATAATCTTTTTCCATTCCGATGGTTCCACCGGTATAGATGAGCAGGACTTTTCGCTTCATGTATTATTTTTGATTAGAATTAGAGCCCGTATAGGATTCATAGCCCAAAATTACGTTAATTTGCAAAGATTTGAAAATGAATAAAACGCTTAGAGTAAAATTTTATAAAAATAAAGTGCTATGATAAGTGTTGATCTGGCTATGGAAAAAAATAACTCAATGAAGATGAAAGGTTTAGTACAAACTTTTGAATATTTAAAACAATTTTTAACAGAAGAAAGGCTGGCAAAAATCGAACATTTTTCCCGGGAAAGTTCTGATTTTGTGCTTCCGGTTGTAGAGGATATTTATCAGTTTCGGAATGCCGCAGCAATTGTACGTTCTGTGGAAGCTTGTGGTTTTCATAAAGTGGTGGCTTTACAGGAAGAGTATAGTTTTGAACCCAACCTTCGCGTAACAAAAGGTGCAGATACCTGGGTGGAAGTTGAAAAGCTTCCCCGTAGTATGGAATCTTTTCAGAAGATTAAAGACAGAGGCTATAAAATTGTAGCTGTTTCCCTCGAAAATAATGCTAAAATGCTGCCTGATTATGAAATTACTGAGCCTATAGCTTTGGTTTTTGGAACCGAAATGGAAGGAGTTTCACAGGAGATCCTCGACTTTGCAGATGAGACGCTGGCAATTCCTATGTATGGCTTTACCCGAAGCTTTAATGTTTCTGTGGCCGCTTCAATCTGTATGTATGAACTGAAGCAAAAGCTGATAAAATCCGATATTGATTATAAATTAAATGAAGAAAAGCTTGTAAGGATGAAAATCCTTTGGGCAGTGAATTCAATAAGAAGCGGACAGCAGATTTTTGACAAATATCTTAAAGAAAACAGTATCGACTGGAAATAAATAAAAAGAAAGGAAGCTTTGTCAGCCTCCTTTCTTCAGCTGGATATTTTTCTGCTTCCTATTCTGATCAGACCATATTATAATAATTCCACGCTGCTACGAAAACTCCGGCTGTTTCTGTTCTTAACCTTTGATTTCCTAAAGATACAGCCCGAATTTTATTTTCTGCGAGAAAAGAAATCTCCTTTTCGGAAAAATCTCCCTCAGGACCAATTAAAAAAGTAATTTGCTCCATTTCAGGAATGTTCTTAAGTTCCATTCTCTCTAAATTTTCATGACAGTGGGCTACAAAAGTACTTTCGGGATTGGCATTCTTTAAGAAGTCCGATAGCTTTACTATGTCATGGATGACCGGAAAATGAAATCTCAGACTTTGTTTTGAAGCTGCAATAGCCTGTTTTCTGATCTTGTCAATATTCAGATTTTTGCGTTCCGTTTTTTCAGTTGAGATAATGCTGATTTCAGAAATGCCCATCTCTACTGCCTTTTCTACAAAAAACTCAATGCGGTCTATATTTTTGGTAGGGGCTATGGCAATATGTAATTTTGGATTGAATTCCTCTAAGTTTTCTTTAACCTCCGCCACCTCCATGCCGGCTTTTTTCCCTTCTATAATCAATCTTCCTGATGCAAGTCTCCCTTTTCCATCCGTCACATGAATATCTTCTCCCGATTTCATGCGAAGTACTTTCACGATGTGCTGCTGCTCTTCATCGTTGATGATCACTTTATTTCCGTTGATTTCTCCGTAGAATAATTTCATAATATTGGCAAACTGGTAAAAGGCAACATCGTAAAATAGGAGTGATGTAATGAGGCCTTTTAATATTTAAGTTTATTTAAACCGTTAAGTTGATTTGAAATGCTAATAAAAAAAAATTGATAACTTCAATACAGCTAAAATTAGGGAAAGACATTATTTGCCCTTTAGCAATTTTGCCTTATAAATCATATTTCGCTGTCGCGGTTGTCCTCAGATCTGTAAATTCTCCTCTCTCGAATTTCAGTTGCGCTACCATGGCAATCATAGCGGCATTATCTGTTGTATATTCAAATTTTGGGATATAGATGTTCCAGCCCATTTTTTCTTTGTTGTCTTCCATTGCTTTCCTTAATGCAGAATTTGCGGAGACTCCTCCGGCAATGGCTACTTCTCTGATGCTGAGTTCCTGTGCAGCCTTTTCAAGCTTTTTCATTAAAATTTCTATGATGCATTTTTGTACAGAGGCACAGAGGTCGTTCAGGTTTTCTTTGATGAAATCAGGATTTTTTCTGACTTCTTTCTGGATGAAATATAATACTGAAGTTTTGATGCCACTGAAAGAATAATCGTAGTTTTCTAATTTCGGTTTATTGAATGTAAAAGCATCAGGATTTCCCTCTCTGGCAAGTTTGTCGATAATAGGACCGGCAGGATAATCCAGGTCAAAAATCTTCCCGATTTTATCAAAAGCTTCACCGGCAGCATCGTCGATTGTTTTTCCGATAATTTCCATATCAAAATAATCTTTTACAAGAACAATCATGGTATGTCCTCCACTTACGGTAAGGCATAAAAAAGGAAACTTGGGCGGCACAGGATTTGCATCTTCGATGAAATGGGCTAAAATATGGGCTTGAAGGTGATTAACTTCAATTAAAGGAACATTAAGGCTCATTGCCAATGACTTAGCAAATGATGTTCCTACGAGAAGTGATCCCAAAAGTCCGGGTCCACGTGTAAATCCTATAGCTGAGATTGCATTTTGTTGTATATTTGCTTTAGTAAAAGATTTTTCAACAACGGGAATTATATTTTGTTGATGGGCTCGTGAAGCCAGTTCAGGGACTACACCGCCATATTCCTTATGGATGGCCTGGTTTGCGGCAATGTTCGAAAGAATAGAATTCCCCTTGATGATAGCTGCTGAGGTGTCGTCGCAAGACGATTCAATACCTAAAATTATAGAGTCGCTCATAATAATGGCAAAGTTAGAGAATAATAACGAGAATGAGAATAAAAAAATCAGTAGCTGAAAACCTAGGGGATCAGGTACAAAAAACTGTTGAGAATGTTGAGGGAAAAGTCCGGGAAACAGTAAAGGAGGCTTCTGAACTGGCTTCAGATGCCATTCATCATCCTGTAGAAACGGCTGAAGAATTTGGAAAACAGGCAATGAAAGACGTTGTCAGTTATTCATGGTGGGCAAAACTCCTTTTGATTCTTTTTTGGCTGGGACTTTTTCTGGTAGCAAGTGTATTTGTTGTTATTAATCTTCCTGTCACCAAACAATGGGCTGCAGATCAGGCACTCAAGATTGTTAACCAGGATTTTAAAGCCGGTTTTTCTACAGAAAGTGTAGATGTTAACTATTTCGGTGATGTTACGATAAAAGGGCTTAAAGTTAAAGACTATAAAGGTTTTGATTTTATTACTGCCCGAGAATTCCGTGCTGATTCAGATTGGATTTCCCTTGCGGTAAATGCAATTTCCGGAAATAGTAATTCTTTAAGCTTCAATGCCCTTACGCTTGTGAATGCTGATATTAAAGTAATCACCTATAAGGGAGACAGTATTGCCAATTTTATAAGATTCACCCAGCTTTTCGATAACGGAAAGAAAAGAGATCCGAATAAGCCTCCTTTTCAATTGGACTCGAGGGTACAGATTATTGATTCCAAAGTATCGATTGTAAACGAAAATTCTCCGGGAGAGGCCGGAAAATGGCTTGTTGCAACCGGATTTAACTTAAAAGCTCCCAACGTAAAAGTTAATGGTCCGAATGTTTCTGCATTGATTAATAATATGTCTTTCGTTACTTCCAGATGGGGAAAATCTCACTTTGTAGACACATTTTCAACGGAACTTTCCTTAACACATCAATTTTTATCATTAAAAGATCTTACTTTAAATACAGACCACACTTTACTTCAGGGAGATATTAAATTCAATCTTCATGACGGTTCATGGTCTGACTTTGCTGATAAGGTACGTTGGGATATGAATATTAAGCAGGGAAGCCAGATGAGTGGGTATGATATCAGCTATTTTGTAACCAATTGGGATAATATTAAACCTTTCAACCTGTCAGGGAAAATGACAGGACCTTTAAATAAATTCCATCTTGAAAACTTTCTGATCAGAAATCCGGATGTTAATATTGCTACGAAAACCATGAAAGTTGACAATCTGTTGAAAGGACACTTTTCTATTGAAACAAAAGATCTTTCTACAGACTTTACTTATAAAGATTTAAAGGCGATGATGCCTACCTTTATTTCCAGTAAAATGAAAAACTTTGCAGATGATTTCGGGAAGTTAAAATACAACGGAACGGCGAAAGTAGACCCGAATCAGGTTTATGTAGAAAGCGGAAACTTATTGACAGGGATCGGCCAGGCAAAAATCTCAAAGCTTTCTCTTACGGGTTATAGCACTGCAATGCCTAAGTATACTGGGTATCTTGAGGTAAAGGATCTTAATACTTCTGTAATTACCAAAAATAAAACAGTAGGGCTAATTTCCGGTAAGTTCGATCTGAATGGACAGAGCTTTGATGTTAATACCATGCGTCTTACTACGAAATCCCAGATTGCCAGCATTGAAATCATGGATAAGGTAATTAATAATCTTTACCTGGACGGGTTGCTGGATCACAAAAAATATAACGGGCTTATTACTGTCAATGATGAGCAGGCTAAAGCCAATGTTAAAGGCCTTATTGATTTCAGTACCTCTAAAATTGCGATGGATGTGAATGCTGATGTCAGTTACCTGAACATGAACTATTTTACCGGTAAACCGGGCAATCAGATTGTAAGCGGGCAGGTTGTGGGGAAGATGTCAATGTCATCTATTAATGATCTTACATTAGATGTCGATGCCAATAATCTTAATTTTGCTACAGCTACTCAAAAATACACTATTCCTAACGCCAGGCTAAAGACTTTTGTAGATGCAGGAGGAAGAGTAATTGATGTGGATGCTCCGGGAGCTGCCACAGGAAAGATATCCGGAAGATATAGCCTGGCTGATCTTGCCGGAATGGTGGAAAACGGAGTTGGAAAAATACTGGTAGGCCCGCCCCCTAGAAAACTGTACAGAGGACAGAATTTTACTTTGAATTTTGATGTGCAGCAAGGCTTAGTCAATTATTTTCTGCCTGATCTGAGGCTTCCTAAAGGAGCTAAGGTGGAAGGAGAGTATAACGGGGATTCCAATAATCTGATCCTGAATCTTGATGCAGCCGCATTAAAGTATATCATGACCAAAGAAGATGAAATTACAGATGCCGATAAAGCTTTAGCGAGTTCTAATCCCGACTATAAAGTTAATGACAGGAAGAATATCAGCCGGGATAGTGCTCTGATTGACAGTGTTAAAGTAAGAATTAATACTGCCAGCCTAAATCAGCAGCTGTATGCGAAAATATCCAGGCTGGAGTACAATAAAAATGTGATTAAAGATTTCGAACTTAAAGGAAATAACGAAAACAGCACAACCCTGCATTTATCAACTGTATTTAAACATGGAAGTCCTGCGGATGAATCTGAGGATAAACTTAAAGAATATGCAATCAATGTGGATCAGTCTACCAATGCTCAGGGTGATTATGTCTTTAAATTTGAACCTACTGAAGTAAAATTCAACGAGGTGACCTGGGCTATAGATACAAGCCCGGAGCTTAATCATTCTATTACATATCAAAAGAAAACAGGAGATTTTGATATCAGAAATTTACGGATTTACTCAGATAAAAGCGCCTTATTTATTAAAGAAGCCCAATTTAAATCAGCCAAAGATTTTTATGTAGATGCCGATATCAATGATTTTTCTATAGAAAAAACTTCTGGAAATGCAATCCGGAGGAAATGGAATGGATATACAGGGCCTTGCCAATGGAAGTGTAAAAATCAAAATGGATAAGAGTACTTTGCAGCCTTTGGTAGACCTTACCATTGATGATATTAAGATGAATGGCAATGATATGGGGGATATTACCATATCTGCTACCAACGGATTCTCGTTAAATGTTTATGATATTGATATCAAAGTACATTCAGCAGGAGCGCTGGGAAATAATTCACTGGATGTGACCGGTACAGTAAATAACAATACTTCTTCTCCTGATATAGATCTGACTGCCCAGATGCGTGACTTTGACCTGGCATTTACACAACAGTTTGTACAATCTATTTTCGGGAACATGAGAGGAAAGGCAACGGGAGACCTTAAAATCAACGGGAAGCTCAAAAACCTTGATTATAACGGAGATATTGCTTTAAAAGATTTTGGTTTAAAATTATTGTTTACAGGAGTAGATTATTCATTTGATGATACAGTCATTCAATTAACCAAAGGGCTTGCGATTCTCAACAACATTGAAGTGCATGATGGAAGATCAAACTCCAAAGGAAATATTTCCGGGGCAATCCAGTTTGAGACGTTATCTTCTATGGGGGTATCCCTGGTAATGAGGGCTGATAACCTGCTAATGCTGAATACAACTCAGAAAGATTACGATTTGTTCTGGGGAAGAGTCTACGGACAGGGAGATCTTTATGTGGACGGTCCGGTTTCAGGCCTAAGCATTACCACTCCTAATATGAAGGCGCTTAACGGAAGTACATTTACTTTCAATTCCAGTTCTACCTCTAATGTTGAAGAGTTTAAAATGCTGAGGTTCCTGAAAGAAGGAAAAGATGGTTTGGTAACGCTGGAAGAGAAGAAAAAAACAGGGGCCAATATGAATGTCGACTTTAACCTGGCGGTAGATAAAGGAACTACCGTGAATGTACTGGTGGGTGATGATGTGGGGAATATCACAGTAAAAGGTACTGCTGATCCTTTGAAATTCCAGATGAACAGACAGGGAAATATTGCAATGAACGGAACCTATAAAGTAGATAACGGAACATTTGTCTCTAAAGCCATCCTTAATAAAACATTCCAGATTGAGAAGAATAGTAGTATCAGATGGGATGGGGATGCTATGAAACCTGCGTTGGATATTAATGCCAATTATGTAAGAATGGTTTCCAACGTGGGAGAATATCTGAGTATGGGTAAACTACAACCGATCAGTATTTTGCTGCAAGCCCACATCAGTCAGTCGTTGGTAGACCCAAAGATTGATCTTGACGTGACCGCTTTAGATGTTTCCAGCCAGGTAAGAGAAACACTGGCTGCTAAAATGAGCCAGGAAGGAGAAAAGGTTCTTCAGTTCGGATCAGTTCTCCTGCTGAGTACCTTCAATGTATCCAATAGCGGAGGGGTAGATGTGAATGTGGGGAACGTGGCAGAATCATCCGGATACAATATGCTTCTGAAACAATTGGGGTCCGTTTTGAATACCATGAGTAATGAATTCCAGATCGACCTGAATTATGTGAAAGGAGATCAGAACTCAAGCATAGGAGACAGAGCCAATGCCGGAGTGAGTGTAGCCCTTTCGCCGAGAATTAATATAAAAACCGGGTTGGGAATTCCTTTGTCCAAAACTGACAATACCCAGAACAATTATCTTTCAGGGGAAGGTTCTGTAGAGTATGACCTTTCTAAAAAGAATGACGGCTCCCTTGTTATACGTGCCTATTCCAAGCCTACCAATATCGGGATGGTAAGTACAAACGGTTCTGCTAATCAGGCGTATGGAGGGGGGATTGTGTGGAGTAAAAGCTTTAATTCTTTATTTAAAAAGAAGAAAAAAGATAAAAAAGCTTCTGACAATAAAACGGAAATAAAAACAGATTCTACAAAATCGAATGGTAAATAATCGTAATATTTTAATGATTTTTATCATCTGTGTTAATTATTGTTAATATTTGATATAATTTTTTAGTTAAATTATTTTTTATAAATTTGCAAAAAATACATAGATTTTTTAAGAAAATTGTAATTTAACTAATATGAACTATCAACTGGACGAAATAGACAAGAAGATTCTTGATTTCTTAGTAGAAAACACAAGAATGCCTTTTACTGAAATTGCAAAGCAGATGGATGTTTCTGCTGGAACAATTCACGTAAGAGTGAAAAAGATGGAAGATGCAGGTATTATTTTGGGATCATCTCTTAACATCGATTATGGTAAGCTGGACTATCACTTTACGGCTTTTATCGGAATTCTTTTGACAAAATCAAACCGTACTCAGGAAGTATTGAAAGAATTGTCAACTATTCCTAACGTAATCGAGGCTAGCGTTATTTCCGGGAAATATAATATTTTCTGTAAAGTAAGAGCTAAGAATACAGATGATGCTAAAAGAATTATTTATCAGATCGATGATATTCAGGATGTAATGAGAACTGAAAGTATGATTTCTATGGAAGAGTACCTAAGTGATAAAAACAGACTGATCAACGCTATCTCTATTTAATTCAAATTTTAAACGAATAATTATAAAAGAACTTATGAAATCTCTCATAAGTTCTTTATTTTTGTACCTATGGAAGAATACAGCTATTTTGACGAAGATCCGAAGAAAGGATGGGGTTTTGTATTGGCCTTTGCTGCTTTAATGTTATTTACCATAATGGGATTAGGAATTGATGTGGATGAATATTTGCAGCATGAATACCTGGATATTCCAAGATGGTATTTTTATATTATCTTTTCTATTGATCTGCTGATGATGATAGGATTGGTGTTGATGTTTTTCTACAGGAAAATCGGAATCTTTATGTTTCCGGCTCTTCTGGTACTGCATTTCTTTATGCATAACTATTATCTGTCAACATTTCTGTACACCGATGTCACCAATCTTTTCCTGTTTACAGGATTCGGAATGCTTGCCATTATTCCCAAATGGAAGTTTTTTAAATAAGCAAATTTTAAAGCCCACAAGAGAGCATTACCGGTTATTTTAATAAATTCCGGAAGTTCCTTTAAGATAAAAAACTACGGCTGGTTCGAAGAACCAGCCGTAGTTTTATGTAGATTTATAATTGTCTTAGTTAGCTAAAACCCTTTTTACAGCTTCTTTTACAGCTGCAGCATCAATTTTATATTTCTTCATAAGTTCAGCAGGCGTTGCAGATTCTCCGAAAGTATCATTTACCGCTACGAATTCCTGTCTTGTAGGTCTTCTTCTTGCCAGCATTCCGGCAATGGATTCTCCTAAACCTCCAAGGTAGTTGTGCTCCTCAGCCGTTACAATTTTACCGGTTTTTTCAACAGATTTTAAGATGATTTCCTCATCCAATGGTTTGATGGTGTGAATATTGATCACTTCGCAGGAAATTCCTTCTTTTTCAAGCTCGTCAGCTGCTACAAGAGACTCCCATACAAGGTGTCCGGTTGCAACAATCGTTACGTCGGTACCTTCCTGCAACATAATTCCTTTTCCGATTTCGAAAGGCATATCTTCAGGCATGAATACAGGAACAGTAGGCCTTCCGAATCTTAAATATACAGGACCTTCAAAATCTGCAATAGCAATAGTAGCTGCTTTTGTCTGGTTGTAGTCACAAGGATTGATAACAGTCATTCCCGGAAGCATTTTCATCATACCGATATCTTCCAAAACCTGGTGAGTAGCTCCATCTTCCCCTAAGGTAAGGCCGGCATGAGACGCACATATTTTTACATTCTTTCCGGAATAAGCAATAGACTGACGAATCTGGTCATACACCCTTGAGGTAGAGAAGTTAGCAAAAGTTCCGGTGAAAGGGATCTTTCCCGTAATGCTAAGACCTGCTGCAAGTCCCATCATGTTGGCTTCAGCAATACCCACCTGGAAGAATCTTTCCGGAGCTTTTTCAATGAATTTCTCCATTTTTAAAGAACCGATAAGGTCTGCACATAATGCTACTACATTGGGATTTTTATCAGCGAGCTCAGCTAATCCGGCTCCGAATCCTGAACGAGTATCCTTTTTTTCTGTATATGTATATTTCATTTTTATTTTTTTAATCGAGATTTTTTAAATAATTGTTTAATTTCTTTTTATCAGAAGCATCAAGTTTTTCATGAATTTCGTTAAGGTAGAGTACCTCACGTCGTATTTCATCTAACGTAATTTTGATTCCCACTGTATGGTAGTTGGATTGTGTAAGGTACATATCACATATTTGCCCCACATAATTTTTTAAATGCCCCTGTAATTCTTTATGATTGAACTTGGGAAGTTCTTTCTCAAAAATTTTTACAATGTTGAGGTAATCCCTTCCAGAGTTTAACATTAGACAGAGTATGAATAGCCAGATTTCCATCCTCCTGGTGATTTTTTTTATATTCGGATGCATAGTCCGGGATATAGATGTAATCATCAGAATCTGATACCATGGTAGAATCTGCAGCCACTACAGCCGAGTCTGCCCTATTATTATACTCATCCTGTTGTTTTTTGTAGGCAATCATTATTGAATCATGCTTTCTTTGCTGATCCGTGATGATCTTTTTATGATCAATAAGAACAAAGTCTTTAGAATCCGAAACAGATTTCAATACAAGATATTCTTTATCATAATCCTTTTCCGGGGCCAGTTTTAAAATCAACCCTTTCAAGCTGCTTTTTTCAAGTTTGGGAATACTAAGATACTGTTTCAGCAACCCGTTAAAAACAGTGAAGCTGTTATAGGGAGAGGCTTCATCAATACAAACTTTCAGAAAATCATTTTCACGCGTAAAAGTTTCTTTCTTTGATCTGAAATTAATAAGATAATGAGTACAAGGCATACCCAATACTGTTTCCCTGGTATTCAGTTTTTTGGATTCTAAAGCATAATCATCTTCTGAATAAGCGGATGATACTGCACCAAAGAAATAGCTCCCTGCCCCATATCCACTAAGGCGGTTGTTCATTTCCATACCTACAGGGCTTGTGGCTAAAGCATCAGTAAAGAAATACATCGGAAAATCCTTAAAACTGACAGTAGAAAGAAATTCATTATTGCTGCTTACATACATTTTTACTAAAGGAGTGCCGGGATTATTGCCTACAACCCGGTAGGTGAACTCTTTTGTAAAAGAGATTCTCTTTTCCTGAGCCATTCCAATAACAAAACTTGTAAGAAGGCAAATAAATATGAACTTTTTCATGAAAATTTAAATGGTCTGATTTTTTAAAGATACTAGTAATCAGCAGGGGCTTCTAAATACAATTGTTTGAAAGCTGTTTCCAGTTGCTCGTCGTTAGGAGCTTTTCCGTGCCATGCATGAGATCCCATCATATAATCTACTCCGTAACCCATTTCTGTATGAAGAATAATAGCTACAGGTTTTTCTTTTCCTGTTTCTGCTTTTGCTCTTTCAAGAATACCAATTACTGCTTCCAGGTCATTACCGTTCTTTTCTTCCAAAACAATCCATCCGAATGCCTCAAGTTTGGCATGAAGATCTCCTAAGGTTAATACATCATCAGTATCACCGTCAATCTGGCGTCCGTTGTAATCAATAGTAGAAATAATGTTGTCTACTTTTTTACCGGCAGCATACATTAAAGCTTCCCAGATTTGACCTTCCTGAAGCTCTCCGTCTCCGTGAAGGGAGTACACAAGCGACTTGTCTCCATCCAGTTTTTTTCCCTGAGCAACACCAAGCGCTACAGAAAGTCCTTGTCCAAGAGAACCTGAAGCGATTCTGATCCCCGGAAGACCTTCATGGGTAGTTGGGTGTCCCTGTAATCTCGAATCCAGTTTTCTGAACGTGCTCAGCTCTTCTACCGGAAAGAATCCGAATCTTGCCAGAGTAGAGTAGTACACTGGTGAAATGTGCCCGTTTGATAAATAAAAATGATCTTCATTTTTACCCTCCATGGTAAAAGGAAGATGATAGTTCATCACCTTTCCGTAAAGTGCTGTAAAGAATTCTGTACATCCTAAACTTCCACCCGGGTGTCCTGAATTAACAGCGTGAACCATTCTTAAAATGTCTCTTCTGATCTGCGTAGTAAGAGATTTTAACTCTTCAATACTTTTACTCATTATATCTGATTTATTTGCACGCGAATTTACAATTTTTTAGCGGCTTATGGAAATGCAAAAATCCGGGTTTTAAGACCCGGATTTTGAATGATTGTATTATTTTCTCTTTTTTAACAGCCTTCATTGAGGTAAACAGAAATTTCTGTGACTATATTATTAATAAATTTAAAAGTCAGCTGTGTTCCGGCCTGGCTATCCTCCAGGGTAAAATACCCGGAATCTTTTACAGGTTTCTGCATTTTATCATCCCATTCAGGACGTACGCTGAAGTTAGGATAATTCCGGTAAGCGTTGATAAGGTCATCTCTTGTACTTCCGACCCCTATCCCGCTTTTGGTTTTAAACTTTTTACTGGTGGTAAGCATATAAGTAATCGAGGGTACGCTGGGATTGGCTTCATTAATATAGTTATTAAAAATTTCCACCTGGATAGATTCACCATTGTATTGTACTATATTCTTTTTTTCACCATCTGTAGGCTTTAGCTTTATTCCGGCAATTTTTTCGGCTTCAATTTGCGGCATGAAAACCTTATAGGGCCCGATTCTTAAAGTGGAAACTTCAAAATTTTCCTGGGCATGCATGAGACCGAAAGACAGTGCAAAAATGAAAAAGGAAATAATTTTTTTCATAGTTTTTTATTTAATAAGTTATTATGCTTCAAAGATAGTCAGAAAAGATGAATTTTATGAAGAAATCATAATTGCTTTGAATTGGATAATATCCGGATTTGACTATTAATAATTGTGTATTTTAAATAAAATTTGCAATTGTTTGTCTTTTAATTCTTTACTTTTTTAAATTTTTCATATCTTTATTTTACAGCTTAATATAATCACTATGAAAATTAAAAAACTATTTTCAGGAATATTCCTCTTATTCTTGTTTTTTGGAAAAGGACAGGATTTTTTTACACCGGTCAGTGAGAGGTCTATTAGAACGGATTCTAAAAACAGAACGGTACAACCCGAAAAGTTCCTTACCTATAGATTGGATGTGGAAAGAATAAGAAATTACTTTGCTTCAGTTCCGGAGTTGGCAGATCATGATCTTAAAAACAATGCACCGGTTATTGTACTTCCTATGCCTGACGGAACAAAAGCAAAATTTAAAATCTGGAAATCCTCAGTAATGGCTCCGAAATTAGCCAGTCAGTTTCCCCAGCTTATTACCTTAACGGGACAGGGAGTGGACGACCGCTATGCTACAGTAAAACTGGATCTGACAGAATTAGGATTTCATGCCCAGATAAAATCCGTGGTGAAGGGCGATACCTACATTGATCCTTATGCAAAAACTGATATTAACAATTATATCGTTTATAAAAAAAGCTGATCTTATTGATAAAAATCCAAGAACCTGTGGAACGCAGGACGAAGAACATCAATTTGAAAAAAAAAAGCGCGCAAAGAAGCGTTACACCAAGCGTAGGAACTCAAATTAGAATTTTCAGACTGGCAGTAGCCTGCACGGGAGAGTATGCAAAGGCAGCTACGGGACTTGCTACACCTACTATTGCACAAACTCTTTCAGCTATTATAACGACCGTAAACAGAGTAAACGGAGTATATGAGCAGGAGGTGGCTTCCAGGCTCATATTGGTAGATAATGAAACCAACGTTATCTTTACCAATTCTGATACCGATCCTTTTACCGGAAATAATAATGCCAATATGTTAATCAATGAAAGCCAGACCCAGATTGATGCTTTGATAGGAAATGCCAATTATGATATAGGACATACATTCAGCACTGGCGGAGGTGGATTAGCCCAATTAGGCTCTATTTGTAACAATGCGAGTAAAGCCAGGGGAATTACCGGTTCATCTAATCCTGTAGGAGATCCTTATGATATTGATTATGTAGCACATGAAGTAGGACACCAGTTTGGAGGCCCTCATACCTTTAATGCGATAACAGGAAACTGTAACGGGAACCGCAGTTCAGCCAATGCTGTAGAACCGGGAAGTGGAATTACCATTATGGCTTACGCGGGAATTTGTGGAGCTACCAATAACCTGGCAGCCAATAGTATTCCTATTTTTCACACCCGTTCATTCCAGTCTATTACGACAAAAGTTCAATCAACAACATGCCAGGTAACAACGCCTGTTCCTAATACCGCCCCTGTTGTAAATGCAGGAAACAATTATACCATACCAAAAGGTACTCCGTTTAAGCTGACCGGCTCAGCCACTGATGCTGAAAACAACGCACTTACCTATTGCTGGGAGCAGAATGATACCGGTCCTGCCGGAGACTGGAATCTTCCGACTCTGAATGCTCCTTTGTTCAGGTCATTTATGCCTACCACCGTACCTTACAGATATTTTCCGAGACTTACCGATTTAATCGGTACAACCACCCCTAAAGGGGAAATTTTACCATCTTACGGAAGAACTATGGAGTTTAGATTGACAGTAAGAGACAATAATGCCGGCTGTGCCGGGGTTGCCAATGATGATGCTACCATAACGGTTGACGGGAATTCAGGTCCGTTCCAAGTAACAGCACCCGGCTCTGCAGTAAACTGGGCAGGCAACTCATCTCAAACCATTACATGGAACGTAGCGAATACTACCGCTGCTCCTGTAAGTTGTGCCAATGTGAGTATTTTACTTTCCACCGATGGAGGGCTTACATATCCTACCACGATCTTGGCGTCTACTCCCAACGATGGTTCAGAAGTGATCACTATTCCTAATGTGAATACCACACAAGCCAGGATTATGGTGGCCGGAGAGGGAAATGTTTTCTTTAATATTAATCCGGTTAATTTTACCATTAGTCAGGTATTGGCTGTTGATGAAGTAAAAAATAATAAAGACGTATTTGCCATATATCCTAACCCAAGTAAGGGTCTTTTGAATATTAAATTTACCAATTCAAATGAAGTCTATGATATTACAGTGTATGATGTAAGTGGAAAGCTGGTATTCAATCAGCGGAATAATAAGCCGGGGTATGACAGGATAGGATCTTTCAACCTCTCCCAATTGGTGAAAGGAGATTATCTGATCAAGATTAAGTCTGAAAATATAGATAAAACTATAAAATGGATTAAAGAATAGGGTTCAACCCCTCCCTTTACTTAAAAGACCGCTTCCAAACATGAAAGCGGTCTTTTAATTTTATAATCTTCTCTTAATGATGTATATTAAACAACCTTTAAATGCTGTTTATCTTTTATCAGCCATAAGCCGATAAATGTCAGCAATCCGTTAAGAACAATCAGTTCTACACCAATCCGGTAGTCTGTATAAGTTGTCACGGCAAGATTGATCAGATACGTAATAACAGGAGCCAGAAGTGTTACTGCAAGAATAGAATGTTTTGTTGAAATCCTGAACCTGGTAAAGATTCCGAAAGCAAAAAGTCCTAAAAGCGGGCCATACGTATAACCGGCAATTTCCATAATAAGATATACAATAGATTTATCATTCAGTGCTTTAAAAACCATGATTAAGATGAAGAAAACAGCTGTAAACGTTAAATGTACCTTCATACGGACGCGTTTTTTTTTCTTTTTCTGTTTTGGTTTTATCCTCATTGATATTCAACAGATCTACACAATAAGAACTGGTAACCGCAGTCAATGCACCATCAGCAGAAGGAAACAGTGCTGAAATTAATCCAATGATAAAAATAATTGAAATAGCCATGGGAAAATATCCCTGAAGAGATAAAGCAGGAAATAAGTCATCCCCCATGATATTTTTAATATTTCCTGAAGCGTCTTTAAATCCGAAAATATGAGCAACCGTTTCAGTGTTTATCGTTCCATACTCAGCTCCGTGTTGTAATGCAAAAAGGTAGAGCAGTCCACCCAGGAATAAGAAAGCAAGATTTACAAAAAGCAATGTTCCTGCAAAAGTCAGCATATTTTTTTTGGAATTTTTAAGGTTGTCAACAGAAATGTTTTTCTGCATCATTTCCTGATCCAGCCCCGTCATGGCAATCGTAATGAAAATTCCTCCTAAGATGGTTTTAAGAAAAAAGGTTTTGGAATTAGGATCAGAATTGATAAAATGGGTATAGTTTTTTTGTTCTAAAATAGTATAAGCCTCACCGAAAGATAAATTCAGGTTGGATAGAATATATACAATACAAGCGACCAGGCTGATAATCATGAACGAAGTTTGCAGCGTATCCGTGATTACGATTGTTTTCACTCCCCCTTCAAAGGTATACAAAAGAACCATCAGTAAAAGAACAAGTGAGGTAACCCAAAACGGAACGCCCAGCCCTTCCAGCAAAAAGATCTGTAAAACATTTACCACCAGATATAATCTCGCCGTTGCACCAATAGCCCTAGAAATGATAAAGAATATAGAGCCTATTTTATGTGCCTCCACATTAAATCTTTTTCCCAGATAAGTATAAATGGAAGTGAGGTTCATCTTATAATATAGGGGAAGCAATATGGCAGCCACAATAAAATATCCGATAAAAAATCCGATCACCATCATATAGTACTCAAATCCTCCATAGATATATTCTGTTCCGGTCATTTTTCCGACCGTTCCGGGAACCGAGATAAAGGTAACTCCACTGAGACTGGTTCCTATCATTCCAAATGCAACGAGCCACCATTTGCTCTTTTTATTGCCGATAAAAAATGATTGATTATCAGAATTTCTGCTGGTGAAATAAGAAATCACCAAAAGACCAATGAAATAGATAAAGACAAATAGCAAAAGGATAGTTCCTGAATTCATGCTGAAATTTTAAATTTTAGCAAATATAGTTTTTTTCTGTTCTGCTGAAAAAGAAAAAAACCTTCCGGAGATCTGCTCTGAAAGGTTTTATATTTTGAGGGTTAAATAAAGGCTAATTCACCAAAACATCCTGAATTGCTGCATCTTTCTGGAAGCTTGCCTTAGCAAACGGACATAAAGGAATGATTTTTTTTCCATTTTTCCGGGCGAAATCTACCGCTGCCAAAAGCATTTCTTTTCCTACACCTTTTCCGTTGTAAGCTTCTTCCACCTCGGTGTGGTCTATAATAAATCTTTCTTCTCCCGCCCAGGTATACGTCATCATGCCTGCACGTCTTCCATCTATGAAAGCTTCAAAACTTCCGTGTTTGTCGTCGTTGTTTTGTTTTTACTTCGATCATGTTTATGAGAATTTAGTTAATATTTCTATATCGTTAGTTAATATTTTGTGAACAGGGCATGCATCAGCAATCGTGTGAAGTCTTTTCATCTGCTCATCATCCAGATTTCCATCAAAGGTAATATCCCTTTTAAAGACAGCTCTTTTGGTGAGCGGGTAATTTTCAAGCTCTACCTCTACATTGATGTTTTCTACTTCCCATTCTTTCCTGTCTATATACATTCTTAATGTAGCCGCTGTACAGCTTGCCAGGGAAGTGGCTAAAATTTCAAAGGGATTAAACCCTTTATTCTGACCACCCTTGTCTACCGGCTCATCAGTAATGATTTGATTTTCACCGGCAGTGACCTCTGTATAATATTTTGTTTTTCCTAAACTTGCTTTTACCGTTACCGCCATTATTTTGTTGTATTGAATGTATAACTTAATGCTCCGGAAGGGCATAGGTCAATTTGTTTTCTGAGTTCTCCGGAGGTTGCATTTTCTGCTTTGATCCAAGGTCTTTCTTTAGGATTGTAGACTTTGGGAAGCGTTTTTACGCAAATAGCCGAATGAATACATTTTTGAGGTTTCCAGATGACTGTGATGTCACCATTGGTATATTCGTGTGTTTCCATATCAATTTTCTTTTAATGATTTTTCGATTCTTTTGTCCGGAATCAGCCATATCAGAGCCACGAGATAATAAAAACCTATGGCAATATAAGGATAAAAAAATGAAGTAGCGATTCCCAGAACATAAAAAATGATCGATATATATTCTTTAAATTTAGAATGTATTGCCTCTTTTAGCTTAGAGTTTTCCCCTTCACAGCGTATGATTACATTTTCCAGGATGGTGTAGGCAATGGCGCTCATAATAAGTCCTATTCCATAAGTGGCAACAGGGTTTTGGGCAAAATGAGAGGTTCCTATCCATTCTGTAGCAATAGGCATCAGGGAAAGCCAGAACAATAAATGAAGGTTGGCCCAAAGAATACTGCCGTTTACTTTTTTCACAGTCTGGAATAAATGATGATGATTGTTCCAATAAATTCCTACGTAAATGAAGCTGAAAATGTACGCCAGGAATCTGGGAAGTATAGGTTGGAGACTTGCCCAGCTGCTGCCCTCCGGAACCTTGAGTTCAAGCACCATGATCGTGATAATGATAGCTAAAACACCATCACTGAACGCTTCTAATCTTCCCTTAGTCATGGGTAATCTGGCTTTTAAAACTTGCTATTTTACTTTTCAGGTCATTCAGCATTTCAGGATTAATTACTCCATTTTCCAGATCAAAATTTTCATAAAATTTCGGAAGTGAAAAAGTTTCTTTAATGTCTGCTGCAAACTGGGGGAAAAATGTTTTGGCAGTGTTCATTACGTTCCCGCCCCCGTAACCTCCAGGAGAAGTGCTCATTAAAAGCATGGGTTTGTTTTGAAAAACTTTTACATTGATCCTTGATGCCCAGTCGAAAATATTTTTAAAAGCGGCGCTGTAAGACCTGTTGTGCTCGGCAAGGGAACAGATGATAACATCGCATTCTTCAATTTCCTTCAGAAACCGGTAAGCTTCATCAGGAAAACCTTTTTTTTCAAGATCTACAGAAAAAACAGGCATTGAAAAGTCATTAAGGTCAATAAAATTAAGCTCTTCATTCTGGAAATCCTTCAGGACAAATTTTACCAGTTCCCGGTTAATAGAGGTGGAAGAGGTGCTTCCTGCAAATGCTAATACTTTCATGGTGGTATGATTCTGTACAGGATATTATTTTCTGTTTAAAATAGCTTTGGGAAGGGGAACATATTCCTCTTCATCACCCGGAACCAGAGGGAATGCATCATGATTCTGATCATTCCAGTTTACTTTAGCCTGATCAATAATTTCTTTATCTGAGTTGACAAAATTCCAGAATATAAAGCGTTCCTCATCAAAAGGTTCACCCCCGAAAAGGTATACCGTACCGTTTTCACTCATGTCAAACTCACACAGTTTAGTATCCTTGGCAATCATCAGTTGTTTGGATCCATAGGAGTTTCCTTCAGTGGTCACCGTTCCATCTAAAACGTACATTGCTGCCTCCCCGTAGAGGTCTTTTCCAATGCTTATTTTCTTAGGCTCTTTTGTTTTAATTTCCAGAAAAAACAGTTTGCTGTGCACCGGTACCGGAGAGGTTCTGCCAAAAGCTTCACCTGCAATAAGCTTATATTGAATGCCGTCTTCCTCCCATACCGGAATCTCATCAGCTTCAACATGGTGGAAAGTAGGCTCCGATTGTTCCAGGTGCTTGGGAAGTCCTACCCAGATCTGGAATCCGTGAAGTCTTTTATCACTGTGTCTTAAATATTCAGGAGTTCTCTCTGAATGTACAACCCCTTTTCCGGCGGTCATCCAATTCACAGCACCCGGTTTTATTTCAACGGCACTTCCGATACTGTCCCTGTGGAAAATAGAGCCTTCCAGCAGGTATGTTAATGTAGACAATCCAATATGGGGATGTGGAGGAACATCAAGATTTTGATAATCCTTTAATTCAGAAGGGCCCATATGATCGATGAAAACAAAAGGTCCTACCGCTCTTTTCTCACGGAAAGGAAGAAGCCTTCCTACCAGGAAATTCCCTATATCTGCTGCTTTCTCCTCTATGATAAGTCCAATATTTGACATAATAAATGACGTATTTTTTAATTTTATTGAATATTAAGTGATTGATTTAAATTTTATTATAGCCTTCAAATCTTTCATCCACGATACGTTTCCATTCCGGATGCTTCTTAATAAAAGCAAAAACATAAGGACAGAATGGTAAAAGTTTTTTTACCGCTCTCTTCTATATAATGTAATGTTTTTTCTACGACTGCGGCTGCGGCTCCAGTTCCTGCCAGCTCCGGTTCAGCTTCCGTGTGAATCAGAGAGACCTGATGCATTGTCTCGCGGTAGTCAATGAATGCATAATGACCGTTAACTTCTATTTCAAATCTTTTATCAGTTTTTACGAGAGGGATGTTTTCAAATTCAGGTTTCATAATTTTTTAGATTAAAAAGTTGTGATATTTAAGGAGTAAAATTTCTATCAGTAATGAAGACTAAACCTTATAGGTTTCAAAAACTATAAGGTTTAGCTCCTGAGATTTATTCTGGTTATTTAGGCATAATAAAATTTACACCTTTGTTAATTATATAAAGTTAATAAAAAAGGAACAATCAAAGATTAAGATAAATTTAATTCTATCAATCTTCAAGGTAACCAAATTTTCCGGTGTTGAAGTCTTCAAATGCCTGCATGATTTCTTCCCGGGAATTCATAACAAAAAGGCCCGTGAGGATAGATCGGTTCATTAATAGGCTCTCCACTGATGATCAGGATAATAGCATCTTCTTTTGCCTCAATAGTGAAGGTCTCTCCTTCATTTTTAAACAAAGCGAAATGATCTGTTTTAACGTGTTCTTCTCCATTAATAATAATACTTCCTTCAATCACTAATGCTGCGGTATTAAAGGATGCCGGGAAAGTAAATTCCGCTTTTCCTCCTGCTTTAAGCTTTGCATTCATCATATGAACAGGAGTGAAAGTACTGGCCGGTCCTTTATGACCCTGATATTCTCCTGCGATCACTTCTATTATTCCATTTTCTCCTAAATCTACCCGTTCCATACTGGAGTTTTCAATCGCCTGGTATTTTGGATGGCTCATCTTATCTTTTGCAGGAAGGTTAACCCAAAGCTGAACCATTTGAAAGATTCCTCCTTTTTTTGACCACTCCGTTTCATGATATTCTTTATGAAGAACTCCTTTGGCAGCAGTCATCCATTGTACATCACCTTCTCCTATGATTCCGCCACCACCGGCGCTGTCATGATGTTCTACCTTACCACTGTATGCTATTGTTACTGTTTCAAAACCTCTATGCGGATGAACACCTACACCTCTTGGTGTTTCGGAACCATTAAAATGGAATTTTGAATTATAATCAAGCATAATGAACGGGTCCATTCTTTTCATATCTAATCCATGTACCCCTGGAATAAAATTATGAACTCTAAAACCGTCGCCTACAAAATGTGCAGGTCTTGGAGATACTACGATTTCTACTTTTTTAGTTGCCATAATATTGTTGATTTTATAGATACAAAAATACTATTGCTATATAGGAAAAGCATTGATCTGTGATAATTTCGTTAAGAGGTGAAGTAAAACAGGTAAGAAGGAAGATGGTAAGTGGACAAGCCTTTTGCCCCCGTTAGGTTGAAGAAAGGTGGATAACAGGCAGGTCAGCAATTTATTATTTGTTCATCTGTCTTTTTCCTGATTATTCGTCCTTCGATTTCATATTCTTCCCATCGGAAATATGGAGTCTTCTAAAAACCAGACCTGATAAAATAGTCAGAATCCCGACGGTGAGAAAAGTATAACGGAAAGCATTGTGAATTTCTCCGTTAATAAGATCTGAATTTTCAAATACTTTCAAAACAATCAATCCGAATGCAATACCAAAACCGATGGCAAGTTGTTGATTGACTGATATCAGTGAATTGCCGCTGCTGGTCTGGAAATTCCGGAGGTCAGCAATGGAAATGGTATTCATGGAGGTAAACTGGATAGAATTGAAGAATCCTAAAACCGCTATAATAGGGACAAACCAATATAAAGAAGTGTGAATATCCGGAATAGCCAATAAGCAGATCAGGGTTCCGATAATGAATGTATTCACCATTAAAGTCTGGCGATATCCGTATTTATCCAGGATTTTGATGACAGAAGATTTTCCGAATATAGCTGTTAGTGCCATAGGAGCAATAATCCAGCCGGAAGTTACCGCAGACTGCTTGTAGGCAATCTGGATCATGAGCGGAAGTAAAAGCGGGACAGAGCTTATTCCTAACCGGGTAGCCAGGTTCCCTACAATTCCTACCCGAAAAGTTCTTACCTGGAAAAGGTTTAATGGGAAAATAGGATTTCCTTCCCGTTTGGCATGCCTGTAATAATAATAGAGAAAGAGAAACCCTAAAATGAATACAAGGAGAACCGGAGTGATATTCTGGATATCCCCGAAAAGTTCGAGTGAAATTGAGAGCAGGAGAGAGGCTGCGGCAAAAATTAAAAAACCTTTCAAATCAAAATCCACATCGGTTGATTTATAATCAGGCATAAATTTTAAGCCTAAAAGAATTCCTAAAAAATCCTATCGGAATATTAATCAGAAATATCCAGTGCCATGAAAGATAATCTACCATATATCCTCCTACTAAAGGCCCCAGTACGGGTCCGATCAGTGCGGGAATAATGGCAAAGTTCATTGCTTTAAGGAGTTCATTTTTATCAAAAGTCTTGATTAAGGCCAATTTACCCACAGGAGTCATTAAACTTCCCCCGACTCCCTGTATTACCCTTGAAATCACCAGGTGGGTGAGGTTCTGGGAAAGAGAGCAGAAAAGTGATCCGAGACTGAATAATACCAGGGAAAATATAAATATTTTTTTGGTTCCGAACCTGTCTGCTAGAAAACCGCTGGCAGGCATGAAAACCGCTAATGTCAGCACATAGCTGATAATCGCATTCTGCATATTGAGAGGTGACTCATTAAGGTCTTTTGCAATAGAAGGCAAAGAGGTATTCAGGATTGTAGAATCAAGCATCTGCATGAAAATAGCAGTAGCAAGAATCAATGGAAGTATTTTCTTAATGGAAGTTTGTTGTTGGCTGGTATCTGTCATTATATCAAGGCCGGAGCTTTTAAAAATCCCGGGCTTTTTTTGTTTGACGAATGTTTACTTTAAGCTTTTAAATCTTTAGATAAAGAAATCCATATAAAATTAAAAAAGTCCTGCGAAATATCACAGGACTTTTTGATTTATTTTCTTGGCTTTTCTACTCCTTTCCATTCATCACCGGCTTTTCTGTACTGGCTTAGAATAAAAGTTTTGAAATCTTTGGTTTTGTATTCTATATTATCTGTATTCTGTTCAAACGGCATGATGTAGTAGTAATCTACGTCTGTTTTATCAGATTTGTTCCCTTTTTTCACAGAAGGTACATACTTGGAAAATTTATAGTTGGGAAGATATTGTCTTAACCTTGTATAAAATGCTTTGTCCTCTTTTTCGTTAGGAATGATATCAACGATATTCAAATGATCTTTTTTCTTATCGATCCAAAGGTAATACGTTTTTTCTTCCCCTAAATTCCTGTTGACAGAATTGAAGGCGAATAATTCTTTCGGAACCAGTTCTTTGATTTTTTCAGGATCAACCTTAGTATAATATTGGCCTTTAGAAGGATCAACATAAGTTTCAAGGTTGTACATTAAAACCGAATTATTTTCAAATTTTTTATTTTTAAAATATTGATTTAAAGATAGTTCTGCGGTTGCTCTCAGTTCCTTACTTCTGTCATCCAGCTTTTTCGTTGGGTTCTGAGGATTTACATATTTTACAAATTCATATAAAACAACAGGTTTTATATCCTTAAGGTGGGGATAAGTTTTCAGCTGTTCTGCCATTACAAGCCAGTAATATTGTTGGTAATAGTCATCTTTATCAGCATCTTTCACACTTTTATAGGCTAAAGCAAGCTTTTTTGAATTTAAATATTTACCAAATTTTCCTTGTCCGAAGGCAAAGCTAATGGATAATAAGGCAAATAAAACAGTAAGGTTTCTTCTCATTTTTTTATAATTGATATTTTCGTTTTCCAAATATAATTATTTATTATATATTATTTTTGATTGTCAACGAAATTATGACGATATTATTGTCGTTAATTCAAAAGAAAATCCTGTATTGCTACAGGATTGATAATTATTATTTTAACATTGGATCGCAGAAACATACGAAAGGTAAACCTCAGATACTGAACGTATCTATTATTCATTTTTCCATTAATAGGATGTTTCATGTACCTTCACTGCTCTTCCGCTTGGATCATTCATTTTTTTGAAAGCCTCATCCCATTCCAGTGCAATAGGAGTGGAGCATGCTACCGATGGAACAGACGGAACTGTTGCAGCAGCAGTTTCACTTGGGAAATGCTCCTCAAAAATGCTTCTGTACCGGTATTCTTCTTTATTTTGCGGGGTGTTTACCGGAAACCTGAATCTCGCATTGGCCATCATTTCATCAGAAACTTCTTTTTCAGCAATATCTTTCAGAGTATCGATCCATGAGTATCCTACGCCATCTGAAAACTGTTCTTTTTGTCTCCATGCAATAGAGTCAGGAAGAAGATCTTCAAAAGCTTTTCTCAGTACCCACTTTTCAATCTTTCCTTCGGCGACATTAATCATTTTATCCTTTGGGTTAAGGGACATGGCAATATCCATGAATTCCTTATCTAAAAAAGGAACCCTTCCTTCTATTCCCCAGCTCATGAGCGCCTTGTTGGCCCGTAAACAGTCATACAGGTGAAGTTTTCCGAGTTTTCTTACCGTTTCATCATGAAACTCTTTAGCATCAGGTGCCTTGTGGAAATACAGGTATCCTCCGAATAATTCATCAGAGCCTTCCCCGGATAATACCATTTTGATGCCCATCGATTTGATCACCCTTGCCAGGAGGTACATAGGAGTGGAGGCCCTTATAGTTGTTACATCATATGTTTCCAGATGATAAATAACATCACGGATGGCGTCCAATCCTTCCTGAACAGTAAAATTAACTTCATGGTGAACGGATCCGATGTGCTCTGCTGCTTTTTGGGCGGCTGCAAGGTCAGGGGATCCCACCAGGCCTACCGCAAAACTGTGAAGCCTTGGATACCACGCTTCCTGGGTATCGCCGCTTTCAATCCTCTGTCTTGCAAATTTAGCTGTGATAGCTGATATAACAGACGAATCCAGACCTCCTGAAAGAAGCACGCCATAGGGAACATCACTCATCAGCTGCCTGTGAACAGCATCCTCAAGTCCCTTTCTCAGCTTTGAAATATCGGTTTCATTTTCTTTTACATGATCAAAGCTTTCCCAGTCTCTGGTGTACCATTGCTGAAGCTCACTACCGTCTTTACTGTATAACAGGTGTCCCGGCAAAAATGTTTCAATCTTTTTGCAGACGCCTTCCAGGGCTTTTAATTCGGAAGCAACATAAAAATTCCCGTTCTTGTCCCATCCCTGGTAAAGAGGACAGATTCCCATATGATCACGTGCAATCAGGTACGTGTTATTTTCTGTATCGTATAATGCAAATGCAAAAATGCCATTCAGTTTTTCCACAAAATCTTTTCCATATTTTCTGTAGAGGGCCAGAATCACCTCACAGTCTGACTGGGTCTGAAACTCATAATCCGGAAATTCTTCTTTTAATTCCCTGTGGTTGTAGATTTCACCGTTTACGGCTAATACCACCTTTCCGTCTTTTGTAAATAAGGGTTGTTTCCCTGAAGTCGGGTCTACAATGGCGAGCCTTTCATGGGAAAATACTACTTTTTCATCCTGAAAAACACCGCTCCAATCCGGTCCTCTATGACGGATCTTTTTTGACATTTCCAATACCTGAGGTCTTAATACTTCTGTTTTTTGTTTGGCGTCAAATAAACATACAATTCCACACATTTTTTTATTATTTATGAAACAAAAGTAAAATTGATGTTTAAAAATAACAACAAAAAAAGTTTAAATAAGAAAATTATTAACTTATTTATTTAAAATAAAGAAAAATTTAAAGTATTTGAAGAGCTAATCTGTTTTCAGATTAATTTTTTTCACCAGGCTCACATTTTGTATTATCTCTATACGAAATAAAAATGACATATTTATTAATATATGATAATTTATTATACAAATTTTACCCCTTACTTTGTGGCTCGAAATAATTTTTTTTCATCATTTGTGTTTTTACCTTCTTGCAATTCTCATGCAAGAAGGTTTTGTTTTTACTCTATTCCCAACAATGTCCCTGAAACATTCCATGAGCTGAAGCTGGTTCCTTCTGAAGGACCTTGTGGAATTTTAATCTGTATGGTATGTTTTCCGGCCTTCAGGTCTCCAAGAGGAATGAAGTTGGGGTTCGTAACAGTTCCCGGACACCAGTTGGACCTGCTGAGGTCCGATGATGAAAGGCCGTCCTGGAAATTTCCTGAAGCAGGATTATATAAACGGTAAGAACCACAATCTGTTCTCCAAGGCACAAAAGAGAAGACCGGCTTCCCATCCATAAAAATAGAATTGGATTTAGGGACAAACTCATCACCATTTTCCCAACCTCCATGTCCGGTGGTAGTATATCTTAACTGGGCGTTTTTTAAATCTTTCTTTAAGATGAAATCTACCAACAGGCCTTTCTCCTGGCTGAACATGGTGGAGTAGTCCTGTCCGGCCATTTCCATGATATTTAAGGTGTTGAATAAAGGAATAACCGTATTGTTTTTATGAACCGCCTGATCACTTTTATGGAGGGTGATCTCAAGACTTACTTTGTGGCCCCCTTTATCATAGTTGCCAATGAAAGTACCTACCCAGATTTCTTTACCGGATAAAGAAGGCTTTAATTCTGTAATATCTTCTCTATAAGGCTGATAGTTTGCCAGTTTTTATCTTTTAGCTGGATGTGATTGAACTTCTGGATTCCAAATGCCGTAAAGAACCTCATCATCTCTACAGCCGGATTATAACTTTCTGTGGCAATGACTCCATAATACTGCTTTCCGTTTCCGTTGTCAAAAACAGGAAGCGTTTTGGCCCCTTTTTCCAAACCATCAAAAAATGATTTTTCTTTGTCCTGGGGAATGAAGAATACGGTTCCGGTTCTGTCATAGGCATCTCCGTTTGACTGCTGCTTCAATTCGACAAAAATATTTTCCCCTTCCGTAATGACCGGAAACTTGATCTTTTTTAAAATAATGGTTCCGTTAGCATATCTCTTTATAAGATCATCTGATTTTGAGGCATCGGAAAAGTTGATGGTTTCATTTTCAAAAACTTTCAGTGTGGTAAACCTGCTCTTCCAAAGAAGGTCTTTATAGCCAAGCTGATCAGTAGGCTGTATGCTCCCTTTTATGATATTTTCAATCCCTGTATTCTTAATTTTCTTCATGGAGGTAGCAGTAACAAGCGAATTTTTATTTCTTTCCACCTCCAATACCAATCCGAGATTTTGTCCTAATACAGATGGTCCGCCCTGTAATCCAAGATCATGGGTATACCAGATTTCAATCGTATTTGAATTAACTTTGGTCACTGCTTTTTTACAGGTATAACCCAGTATCTTTTTGGTTTCGGAAGTAAATTCAAAATTCTGCTTTCCTATAGATTCGGCATCGGAGGCTGAAATAATATCTCCGGGTTTTAAAAAAGCATAAGAAACAACAGTATTGGATGGTTTTTCCACTTTTGTTAGTTCAAAAGGATAAGGGCTTTTCTGTTCTTTAATAATAGCATTGAGAATAAAATTTTCCTTTTCATTGACCCAAACGATGGTGGAAGGCTGGTTTGAAACCGTTTTTCCGTTATAAGAGCTGGTGTATTGAATTTCATAAGTCTGTGCAGAAATTACACAGAATGAAAAAACTGCAAGAATAAAAAATAGAGTTCTTTTGTACATAATTGATGGATTTGTCTCAAAGTTATAGTAACTTTTCAAAGCTTCAAAACGCTTACTTTCTCAATAGGTAGAGAGTGAAATTGAAATGTTACAAAAAATGTTACAAAAAGTATTTGTTGATGTAAACAAAAAAACTACCCTGGAAAACAGAGCAGTTTTTATAAAGTATTATTAGATCCTGAATTAAGAAATCCTCTCAATCAAAGCCATGTAAAATCCGTCATAACCTTGGCTGGGCATTACTTTTTCATCTTTGATCATTTTGTATCCCGGGTTATTTCTTAAGAATTCTTCTACCTGTTCATTATTTTCAGAGGGTAGGATAGAGCAGGTGGCATATACCATTTTTCCTCCTTTTTTCAGCATTTTGGAATAATCCTGAAGAATTTGCTGCTGCTCCTTTTTGATTCTGTCGATGAAATCCTGATCAATTTTCCATTTGCTGTCCGGATTTCTTTTCAATACTCCGAGACCGGAACATGGAGCGTCAATCAGAAGCCTGTCTGCCTTTTCATGAAGACGCTTAATTACTTTGTTATCCGTAATCATACGGGTTTCTATATTGTGGGCTCCGGCTCTCTTGGCGCGGCGTTTCAATTCTGCCAGTTTCCAGTCGAAAATGTCTAAAGCGATGATCTGTCCCTTGTTTTGCATTAATGCAGCCAGGTGAAGTGTTTTTCCTCCGGCACCCGCACAGGCATCTACTACCCGCTGTCCTTCCTTAACATCAAGAAAATATCCGATTTTTTGAGAAGAAGCATCCTGAACTTCAAATAATCCTTCTTTAAAAGCAGTGGTAAGAAAAACGTTCTTTTTTTCTTCCAGCTGAACAGCATCAGGATAATTTTTGATAGGAAAGGAAACCACCCCCTCGTCTGAAAGATCAGAAATCAGTTCTTTTGTTGTAGTTTTCAGTGAATTGGTTCTTAATACTGTAGGAGCCTGCTCGTTTAGTGCAAGCATCTCTTTTTCCCAGCCTGCTCCTAATTCTTTTTCTAAGGTTTCGGCCAGCCATTCTGGAATAGAATGTTCTATCGCTTTCGTAGGAACTGTGTTTTTTTTAAGTTTGGTGAGGATGTCTGCAATTTTGATACCGTCAAACTCTTCAAATTTCTTATAATTGGTCTTGCTCCAAAGAAGATATGCTATGATCAGTTTATAGATATTGTTGGGTTTTACTCCTTCACCCATATAATATTCAAGGCGTTTTTTTCCAACGGATGATATTGTAGAAAATCTCAGAAACAACGGCTCTGTCCTGGCTTCCCCATTTTTTATTAGCTTTTAAAAGTCTTTCGATTACTTTATCAGCGTATTTATTTTTCTCGAAAAATGTTTCTTGTAAAGCATCGTGAATTCCGATCGCTAAGTTTCTGTGAATAAGTTCCATAAATTTGCTTCGCTGTTTTGAATCTGCAAAAGTACGACTTTTAATTGAGAGTTGAGAATTTGAACTTGAAGAGTTGAGGGGTAAAAGCGGGTGCGCTTTGAGAAAAATCTTATAACAAGATTTTAACCGTTTCGAACGATAGTATACCAACATTCTACATCATCAATTTTCGCCCTTTATCATTCGCTTTGTCTCCTTATTGACTCTAACCTCCAAAAAAGCCTACCTTTGTAAAAAATTAAAATATGAGTGATACAGTACTTTGTCCGAAATGCAGTTCAGAATTTACATATCCAAGCGATAATATGATGGTATGTTCCCAGTGTTTCTACGAGTGGAATCCTGAGGAAGCAGCTTCTGAAGCAGCCAATGAAGGAAAAATATTGGATTCAAACGGAAATGAACTCCAGGATGGTGATTCCGTGGTAGTCATTAAAGACCTTCCTGTAAAAGGGGCACCCAAACCGGTAAAAGCAGGAACTAAAGTGAAAAATATCCGTCTAAGACCAGGGAGTGATCACAATATTGATTGCAAAATAGAAGGATTCGGGGCGATGGCTTTAAAATCGGAATTTGTAAAGAAAGCATAGAGGAGCTGGCTTTTAGCTGCCGGCAACTGAATATTTGCCATAAACGCACAAAAAAAGGAAAAAATTGGACAGTGTAATCTTTCAAAAGACTTAATTGCAAGGTTGCTAATGTCCGTCCGAAGGCAGAAAGAGAATTAACCAAAAATTTCCTTATGCTGTGGAAATACAAATGTAAGAAAAAGTTTTATAACAGGTTCTTATGTTTGTATTTTTTTATCCACAAGTTGTTGATAAGTGTTAGATAATGTACAAGTTATAAGACGAAACTGTAAAATAAAATCGCTTTTCTGTCCTTTGCTTTTTTCGCCTTAAATAAACGAAATAGCAATATTGCCGGTGATTTTCTCATCAGTATACACTATCAGTTCCTTACCCTTTACCCTTACTTTATTCCAGTAATAGTTTCCGGCGAATCTGCTTTCCAGAACTTCCGCTTCCATACCTCCTTCAGTGATTTTTATTTCTTTTGGATAATAGGAAAATTTGGTCAGGCGGAATTCTTCTGTTTCAGCTTCATTGAAGATATTGACTTCTCCGAATAATTTGGCAACATAGGAATTATAGGGTTTCCGGTACGTTTCTTCCGGGCTGTCATTCTGGATGAGCCTGCCATCCTGAAGAATCACAATCTGATCCAGCCATGGCATAATGTCCTGAAGTTCGTGGGTGGATATGATTAACGAAATCCGGTGCTGCTTTACATAACGGAAGAGTCTTTCCCGGAGTTCTATTTTTCTTGGAAAATCCAGGTTACTGAACGGTTCGTCCAGAATAAGTAATTTAGGCAATACGGAAAGAGCCCTTGCAATAGCTACTCTTTGCTGTTGTCCGCCACTTAAATATTTAGGCAATACATTAGCAAATTCCTGAAGTCCTACAACTTCAAGAAGCTCCGTAACGGTCTCTTTTTTTTGGGTTAAATTAATATTAGAAATAAATTTTCCTACATTTTCGGCCACAGTAGCATATGGCATAAGGTCAAAATTCTGTGCCACAAATTTCATATCCGCTTCCCCGGGAACAAGATTTCCCTTAGGTCCCAGAAGCCGGGTCCCGTTAAAGATAATGTCGCCGCTTTCCCAATCCAGAAGACCATAAATCAGACTGAGAAGGGTAGATTTTCCACATCCGCTCTCACCTGCCAGCGCAATGATTTTGCCTTCATCAAACCTGAGATTAAGGTTCTGAAACAGGGGTTTATCCTGCGTGTGAGAGAAAAATAAATTGTTTATTTCTAATAGCATAATACAAATGTAAGGTTTTTATGAAAACATAATTTTTTTTATTATATTAGCGGAAGTAATAAAAATAAATCAAAAATGAGAAAAAAACTGTTTTCGTTAGCTATCCCTGCTTTATTTGCTGCTGTTGTAGTCGTTTCTTGTAAAAAAGACAAACCTCTTACCAGTGAAAGTAATGAGGTAACCACTACTAAAGAAGGTAGCCAGTATACTTTGGATACGCTAAACAGTAAAGTTGAATGGAAAGGATATAAAGTATTTAAATCTGAAAATACAAGCCACTTCGGGACGATCAGATTTGAAAGCGGAGATGTGACGGTGAAAGACGGAAAACTGGAAAGCGGAAAATTTGTTGCTGATATGAATTCACTGACTTCTGTGGATTTAAAAGACAGCCCTGAAGATTTAGGAAAATTAAACGGGCACCTTAAAAGCGGTGATTTCTTTGAAGTAGAAAAATTCCCTACCGCTTCCTATGAGATTACAAAAGTTACTCCTGCTACGGAAGGAGACTACAATACCCTCTTAGATGGTAATTTAACCATTAAAGGAATTACAAAACCGGTTCAGTTCAAAGCTAATGTTTCTGTAAAAGGAGGAGAAGTAAGTGTAGCTACAGAGCCGAAGGACATTAAAAGAGAAGAGTTTGGGGTGAAGTTCCAGGCTCCAGCTGAAAACGGGGTCATTAAAGATGAGGTAACTCTTCAGATCAACGTGAAAGCTTTAGAGAAAAAATAATTTTTTTATTTAAGTGAAATAAGTGATTGAAGTCTGCCTCCCGAAAAAGAGGCAGATTTTTTTATGATGGTTTAGAATAATTATTAAACTTAAAAGTCGTATTTTTGCAAAACATTTTGAAAGGGTAAAATAATGATAGAAAAGATAGAAGAACTACTGATCGAAGTAAACGGCTTCAATGCTACCTCTAAGGAAGATATCGAAAACTTCCGAATCAAGTACAACGGTAAAAAAGGGGTTCTGAATGATTTTTACGAAACATTAAAAGAAATTCCTAACGACCAGAAGAAAGAATTCGGACAGAAGATCAATACTTTGAAACAAGCTGTTGCTGTGAAATTAGAAGATTTGAAAAATGCTTCTGCAACTTCTATTGTCATAGAAAAAGAAGATCTTACCAGACCTGCCTTCCCACTGGAATTGGGTTCAAGACACCCGATCAATCTGGTAAAAAACAGGATTATCGAAATTTTCAAATCCATCGGGTTTGCAGTAGCGGACGGCCCTGAGATTGAAGATGACTGGCATAACTTTACCGCGCTTAACCTTCCGGAATATCACCCGGCAAGGGATATGCAGGATACTTTCTTTATTGAACAGAATCCGGATATCCTGTTGAGAACGCATACCTCTTCCGTACAGACCCGTTATATGGAAGAAAATCAGCCACCTATCAGAATTTTATCTCCGGGAAGAGTGTTCAGGAATGAAGCGATTTCCTCACGTTCTCACTGTATTTTCCATCAGATTGAAGGACTGTATATTGATGAGAATGTAAGCTTTGCTGATCTGAAGCAGACCATTCAGTTTTTTACCACAGAACTTTTCGGGAAGTCTAAGATCAGAATGAGACCATCTTATTTCCCGTTCACGGAGCCAAGTGCCGAAATTGATGTGTATTGGGGACTCAATTCGGAAACAGACTATAGAATTACCAAAGGAACAGGATGGCTGGAAATTATGGGTTGTGGAATGGTGGATCCTGCCGTTTTGAAAAATGTAAATATTGATGCTGAGAAATATTCAGGATATGCATTCGGAATGGGAATTGAAAGAATTACCATGCTGCTTTACCAGATGAGTGATATCAGGATGTTCTTTGAAAATGACATCAGAACATTAGAACAGTTTAAATCTCTATAAAATAATCAAACCTCCGGAATTCCGGAGGTTTTTTGTTTTTAACTACTGACCTAAGAAACAAAACGTAATTAAAAACTGATTGTATTGAAAAATTTACATGTGTTTTATTTCTTGTTACAGCACCTTGATTAAAAAGATTGCGACGAAGAAGTGTTCATTAAATGTTTCGCTCTATTGATAAGACAATCTGAATCATAAAAGTATTACACTCAAAATAAAATGCCTGTAAAAAAATTACAGACATTATATGAAAAATTAACTATTATTACTTAGTAAACTTTAAAGGATACTTTACATTTTTAATACCATCAATACTTGCCTTCAGTGATCCAACAGCCAACTCGGCTTTCAGTAACATCGGAATATGATTGGCATCATTGGAAACCCACATGGTAACCCCTTCTTTTTCTTTAAATACTCTTCCGCTTTTTACCGATGGAATGATCTTTAAACAATTGATGGTGCCGAATTTAGTTTTCAGATTTTCGGTTCCTACTACTTTTAACTGGAAGGGAAACATTTCATCATCAATCCATACATTCATATTAATGATGGTACCTACTTTCAGTTCTTCAGGGGTTTTACTCCTTAAATAGTAAAAGCAGGACAGCATATCCTGGACTCCTTTTACGGATTTGATCACTTTTGAACCATTGGCAGGCTCCTTTTTATCTGTTAATATTAAAGTATTATTATCATGGTTGAAAACGGTTTCAAAATGCTGACGGTAGTTCCCTTCACGTACATTCCGTACATAAAAGCTTGGAAGCCCGGTTTCGATATTAATGAAGCTTTCGTATAAATCTTCTACTTTAAAAAAAGCCTTTACTGCCCCTGTCGTTTGCCCGGTACCTTTAGCATAGAGGTGGGGCACTCCTTTGTAATTGGTTTTCTGGGTGGTAAGATTGGCGGTTCCGGCATTCAGAAATCCGTAATGGATCCTGAAAGTGATTGATTCACCGTCTGCAATATTGCTCAGCTGGGCCGATCCTATAACGAATATAAATATTGCAAAAAGGTTTAAAATTTTCTTCATAATATGACATTTACAAAAACATTGCCAAATTTAAAATCTTAATTGATAGATATTTGACAAATCTCAGGTTTTTATTTAGAATCAATTAAATAAGCTTCGCATTAAAATTAGTAAATTTGCAGTTACATGTATAATTAAATTATCTTAAAGTATGATAACCACTGATATATTGATCATAGGGGCAGGACCTACAGGACTTTTTGCCGTTTTTGAAGCTGGTCTATTAAAAATGAAATGCCATATTATTGACGCACTTCCACAGCCGGGAGGGCAATTGGCAGAACTTTATCCTAAGAAACCTATTTTTGATATTCCGGGATATCCTTCAGTAAATGCCGGAGAGCTGGTAGATAATTTAATGGAACAGATCAAGCAGTTCCAACCTGGTTTTACTTTAGGGGAAACAGCCGTTACTTTAAATAAGGTAGATGATGAGTGGTTTGAAGTAATAACCAACAAAGGAACGGTTCATAGAGCAAAAGCTGTAGCCATTGCAGGTGGTCTGGGTACTTTTGAGCCTAGGAAACCAACGATTGAAAATATCGCTGATTACGAAGAAAAAGGTCTTGAATATTTCGTGAAAGAACCTGAACACTTCAGAAATAAAAGAGTAGTGATTGCAGGAGGTGGAGACTCTGCGCTGGATTGGAGTATTTTCCTTGCCAATGTAGCGAGTGAAGTTACTTTGATTCACAGAAGAAACGAGTTCAGAGGAGCTCTGGACTCAGTGGAAAAAGTTCAGGATCTTAAAAACCAGGGGAAAATCAAATTGATTACTCCGGCTGAGGTAACCGCTATTAAAGGAGACGGTAGGGTAGAAGCCATTACGGTTGAAAAAGATGGTGAGGAAGCATTCGATATTGAAACAGATTACTTTATTCCTTTATTCGGATTGACTCCAAAATTAGGTGATATTGGTAACTGGGGACTGGAAATTGAAAAAAATGCCATTGTAGTAAATAATGCTCTTGATTATCAAACAAACATTGATGGTGTATATGCTATCGGTGATATCAATACATACCCTGGAAAATTGAAATTGATTCTTTGTGGATTCCATGAAGCAACATTGATGTGCCAGAGTGTTTATAACAGGTTAAATCCGGGCAAAAAATTCGTACTGAAATATACAACCGTAAGTGGGGTAGACGGATTTGACGGAAGCCGTAAGGAAGCAGAGAAGGCTGTTGTGAAAAAAATTGACTAATTTTGCAGAATTATGTCAGATATTAATATTAAAATCACCGACAGAGAAGGTGTAACCCACGATGTGATCGCTCCAACGGATATGTCTATGAATCTAATGGAAATTATCCGTTCCTACGAATTGGCAGAAGAAGGTACTATTGGAGTATGTGGAGGAATGGCGATGTGTGCCTCCTGTCAGGTATATGTGATCAATGATCCGGGGCTGGAGCCGATGGGAGCAGAGGAAGATGCCATGCTGGCTGAAGCCTTCCACGTGAAAGATAACAGCAGGCTGGGATGTCAGCTGCACATTGCAGATGAAATGGAAGGACTTGAAGTGGAGATTGCTCCTTATCCTTAGACAATATTTTTTAATCTTAATAAGAAACCCGTCCGGATTATCCGGACGGGTTTTGTTTTTATAGCATTTATTTGTTTGCCGGTTGAAACTTCGGATGTCCTACCTGCCACAAGGCAAAGGCAAAAATATCGGAATATTCTTTGAAGACAACATCCAGGTCGCTTGTGAAATGTCCGTTTTCATAATTCACATACAGCAAAACGGGTTTTCCTGAAGCGGTGCTGTTTTGTAATACCGCTGCAAATTTTGCCGGTTCCCAGGGCGTAATTCTGGAGTCATTCATTCCGGTACGGACAATCACAGCCGGGTATTTTACGCCTTTTTTTACCTTACTCTGGGCATCCATTTCGATCAGGTGTTTAGTATCTCCGGGTTCTTTTAAGTTTCCTACTTCCGGGATCTGATTGGCTCCGTTCGCTGAATTCTGAGAACGCAATACATTTGTCATTCCTACTTCGGCAATGGCCACGGCATACAGATCCGGTCTTTCCGTAATGGCTCTTCCGATAAGAACGCCACCCATACTTACCCCGTTACCAATTAACCTGGAAGAAGAAGTATACTTTTGATCAATAAGGTATTCTGAACAAGCAATGAAATCTTTCCAGGTATTAGGCTTTTTAGCTTTCATACCGTCTTTATGCCAGTTTTCACCTTTTTCACCTCCTCCTCTCACATGGGCAATAGCGAGAACTACTCCTTGTTCCAGTAATACGGAAAGCCTGTTTGAAAAGCGTGGTGTGGAAGAGATCCCATACCCTCCATATCCGGTAATATATGCAGGTGTATTGCCATCCATTTTCATGTTTTTAGGGTAAATGATAGAGAGAGGGACCATGGCTCCGTCATGGCTTTTCACTTCTACTTCTTTTACAACATACAAAGCGCTGTAATCCGGATAGCTGGTTTCCCCGTTAAAATTCTTGCTTTTTACAGCTTTACCATTTTCCGGGTTATATTCGTAAAAAGTACCGGGGGTCAGCCAATTGCTGTTATAGCACTGTATATTATCGTTTTCACGGGGGTTAAGAGAACCGGAATTATTAATGCCTTCAGGTAAAGGGACCTTTTTTATCGCCAGGGTTTTAAGATCAATCTGATATTTCTCCTGAGAAATACCATTGTTTAATGCATAGAATAAATAATTTTTAGAATTGTGTATGGAGGTAATTACAGCATTTCCCTCCGGAACAATAATTTTAGCATGATCAAAGTCGGGGTTAGACAGACTGGTTACTCCTATCTTGTAATTCGGTGCATTTTTGTGGCTCAGGAAAAATAACTGATCTCCTTTAATAAAGGTTTGTGTAATATCATCCGAAGCCTTAACAATGGGTTTCCAAGTGATTTTTTTATCTTTCAGAGCAGCGTAAGGGGCATAAAACTGTGGACTCTCTGCTTTGGTAGAGCCGATATTAAGGAGAATGTACTGATAGTCATCAGAAAACTCAATCATTGGGAACTGCTCTGTCAGCATATTAAGTTCGGGGTTCCCTTCCCTTGAAGCCAATTCCACATCTTTATCGGAAGAAGTTCCGATCTGATGCATCATAGCTTTCATTTCTTTCAGGAGCATACTGCTGTTGGGATCTCCGGTACTCATCTTAGTGTAAATAATAGATTTCCCATCAGGGGTAAATTCAAAGTTGAATTCGCTCCACAAAGGGGTAAGCGTATCGTCAAGTATTTTTTTTGTTTTTAAATCTAAAATTTTGAGTTCACAGATTTCACCTCCGGATTTTGAAAGGAGAAGAGCCACTTTGTCCGCCCGGGAGTCTATTGAGAAAAAAGTGATCTGCGCATCTTTTTTATAGGTTTCAGGATCAAAAATCAAGGTTTCTTTTCCTGTAGAAATATCCCTGGTATACAACTTGGAAAGCTTTTCATTTTTTTTGGTTTTCATATAAAAGTAAAGATTCCCCCTTTGTCTTGCATAGCTGTAAGAGTCGCCTCCCATTTCCTGGACCTGTTTCATCCGCTTATAAAGTAGGTCACGATTGGGAATTTTATCAATGATGGAATGGCTGTAATCTGATTCTGCTTTAAACCATGTCTTTACTTCAGGGCTTTTCAAATCTTCAAGCCATTGGTAGTTATCTGTAATTTTTGTTCCGAAAAAATCATCTGTTGCAGGTTTTTCCGGAGTTTTAGGATAATTATACTGGCCCAAAGCAAGCTGGCTCAAGAGCAGGCCGGTGGATAGGAAAATATATTTCATGGTATTTCTTTTTAGAGTGATAAATTAATCCTGACAAATGTACTAAAACTTAAGCCATCAAATGACAGGTTTATAAAAATAAAGAACATTGATCATTCTATTTCTTTTCCTGTTGTTAAACTTCCTTTCCTGAAATCCATTTTCCAACGGAAGGCGGCTGATAATTTTTCATCTTTTCCAATAGTTCATCAATCGTATCACTGACCAGAAGCATATCTCTGTTTACCTGCTTTAAAAATCCTTTGTCTACCATATGCCGGACCAGCCTGATCAGGTCATCATAAAATCCGTCAATATTCAGAATACCGATGGGCTTTTTATGAAGACCGAGCTGGGCCCAGGTAATCATTTCAAAAAACTCTTCCAAAGTGCCGTAACCGCCGGGAAGAACGATGACCCCGTCACACAATTCGTTCATTTTTGTTTTCCGCTCATGCATGGTTTCTACGAGAATAAGCTCTGTCAAATTCTTATGGGCAATTTCTTTGGATTGTAAAAAATAAGGAAGGACTCCTACAACTTTTCCTCCTTCATTCAGTGCGCCGTCTGCAATAGTCCCCATCAGTCCTACATCTGCACCGCCATAGACCAGTTGTATATTTTGTTGAGCTAAAGTTTGACCCAATAAAAAAGCCTGTTCCCTGTAGATATTATCCGATCCGAAACTTGAACCGCAGAATACTGTTATACTTTTCATATGTATATGTTTTTATAAATTAAAATATCCAAAATCACAGGACTTTGGATATTCTATAGAATTGTTTTATTATTTATTTTTGAGGAATATTCGCTAAAATATCCTTCAGGAAGCTCCAGAATTTCTGAGCAGAAGGAATATTCGCTTTTTCATCAGGAGAGTGTGCTCCTCTGATTGTTGGTCCAAAACTTACCATTTCCATTTCCGGATAATTAGCACCGATGATTCCACATTCCAGACCTGCGTGACACGCTACTACATGAGGTTTTTCGCTGAATTTCTCCGTATAGATTTTCTCCATCAATTGAACAATCTCAGAACCTGGTTTTGGTTTCCATCCCGGGTAAGAACCACTGAATTCTACATTCATTCCTGCCAGCTCTGCAACCGACTTCAATTGTTCAGCTGTAGAATATTTAGAAGACTCTACGGAAGATCTTGTAAGGTTCAGGATTGTAAGAGATCCTTCTTTCAATTCAACCCTTGCTACATTGTTGGATGCTTCTACAAGATCCGTTACATCCGGACTCATTCTGTAAACACCGTTATGCAATGCTTTTAAAGTAAGGATTACTTTTCTTGAATCTGTTTCAGAAATCGCCTTGTCGGATGAAGTGGAGTTTTCAATATTGATTTGAAGTCCCGGTTCTACTGAGGCAAATTCTTCCAGGATATCTTTTTTAAGAAGGGTAGCTGTTTCTATAAATTCCTGTGCATTTCTTACGGAAATGATGGCTACGGCTTCTCTTGGAATAGCATTTCTCAATCCACCTCCGTCAATAGAAAGAATTTCAATGTTCTGATTGGCTATACCACTATAAAGCAGTCTTCCCAAAATGATGTTGGAGTTTCCGAATCCTTTGTGGATATCCATTCCGGAATGTCCTCCCTGTAGCCCCTTTACTTCAATTCTTACAACCTGTCCTTTCGGAGCTGCTGTTTCATACTGCTGGGTGATGGTAACATCCACTCCTCCGGCACAGCCTATATCGATTTCATCATCTTCTTCAGTATCCAGGTTCAGTAGGATATCTCCTGTCAGCTGGCCTGGTTTTAAACCTAAAGCTCCGGTCATTCCGGTTTCCTCATCAATAGTGAATAAAGCTTCCAAGGCAGGGTGAGGGATGTCTGAACTTTCAAGGATAGACATAATGGTCGCTACTCCTAATCCGTTATCGGCACCTAGAGTTGTTCCTTTAGCCTTTACCCAATCTCCATCAATTTCCATTTTGATTCCTTCTGTTTCAAAATCAAAATTGACATCATTGTTTTTCTGGCAAACCATATCCAAATGCGATTGTAAAACAACAGACTTACGGTTCTCCATTCCTGCCGTAGCGGGCTTTTTAATAATTACGTTTCCTACTTCATCTACTGAAGTTTCCAGCCCTAAATCTTCACCAAAACCCTTGATGAAAGCAATTACTTTTTCCTCTTTTTTTGATGGTCTCGGAACAGCATTTAATCTGGAGAAATTTTTCCAGAGTATTTGCGGTTCTATATTAGATAATTCCATTGAAATTTATTTTTCTCAAATTTACGAAATAAAAAATGCTTCCGTAGGATACAGAAGCATTTTTATGAGCTATAGAAATGCAAAAGGAAGAAATCGTATTGCTTTTCAACTTTTTTACTTTTTTACCTTTTACAATTTCGCTTGATTAACATCCACATTCTCCGTAGATCGGGGTTGTAACGACAGTACCGTCAGGCCTTTCAATCGTAAGCGTGCCTTCAAATAATAAAGCTTCTTCGTTTTTTATTTTTTTACCCTTTACGGAGATTTTGTAATCATTACTTTCTATTTCTTTGGTCAGTTCCTCATCCACTTCCATGTCACTGGATGAAATAAGGTTCATAGCCATTCTTTTACCGTCCAGCTTCATATAAGCTGTTTTTCCGGCATCATCTGCATAGATGTATTTTTCCGATTCGAAATCTGCCTTATTTTTAGCAAAATAACATGAGCATTCTTTGATTTCGGAAGGAAAAGGGAAAGTTTCAATAGCAATTTTTCCTGAAGAAAAGTCTGATTTTACAGAATCTTTTACAATTTGTAATGAGTCTGCAGCAGAAGGGCCCGAAAGGGTTTCTTTATCCTTTTTACAGGCTACCAATAGAAATGCTGAAAAGAAAATGATTGCGTATTTCATTGTGTTTGTGATTTTATTTTTTTAACCTCTTGCTCTTTCCAGAAGAGTCATCATTAATAATGAAAGAATGACCAGACTTTCTTCTTCATCATCAATATCAATTAACCGGTCAAGCTGGAATCTTCTTCCGAAGAATGAAGGCATTTTTTTTTAATTTAAAATAGGCTTTTCCGTCAATACCTGTTACTGTGTAAGAAGGATTCAGGAAATATCCTGTAAACATTCCGATGATCGGAAGTTCTCCTACGAAGCTATCCCAGAATCTTACCCAGGCACTGTCTTCCTGCACTTTAAATTTCGGCTGGTCATTGGCATCAAGAATATCATAGCTTGCTTTCCAGAGAGAACGCATCCCTTTTCTTGCCAGTCTTCCGAAGTTTTTATTGTCGATAAGGTCATTCAAAGAATAAGAAGCATTGAAGTCAATCCACTTATTGGCCCTGATTCTGAAAAGCTCTTTCGACTTGCTCTCGTCATTGAAAACAATAACATCCTCTTTTAATTTAAACATTTTCTGACGTACATAGGCTACATAATTTCCATTTTTATCAGTAATGTTAAAGTCGCTTGCTAATGTAGTGATTTTGAATTTGAAATCCAGAGGATAATTAAGATTGTTAAGTACCATATTAGTTTATTTTTTTCACATTTAATTTAAGCCGCAAATATAGAGGTTTTTTTTGTACTTAACAGACAATTCTGTACAGGTTGGTGATGTTAATGTCTACAATTGAGACAAGAGACCAGGAAATAAACGGTAATAAGGATATATAATCGTAAGGTAATCTTTATATTGAAGTCTGAATAATTCTTATGATTATCGTTATAACTCACGATTTATAATTGATAACTCTCAACTTTAATCCTTATTTTTGTCATTATGGATTACCCAAGTAAAGTATTGGCAAAAGCGGTAGATGAAATCTCAGGATTGCCCGGTATCGGTAGAAAAACAGCCTTAAGACTGGCATTGCATCTGCTGAAACAGCCCAATTCCAGGGCAACGAGTCTTGGAAACTCATTGATCAGTCTGGTCAATGAAATAAAATACTGTAAAGAATGTCATAATTTCTCTGATTTTGATATCTGCGAGATTTGCAGCAACGAAAAGAGAAATGGTGAACTGATCTGTATTGTAGAAGATGTAAGAGATGTCATTGCCATTGAAAATACCGGGAAATATACCGGGAAATATTTGATTCTGGGAGGTAAAATTTCTCCGATGGAAGGAGTAGGGCCGGGGCAGCTGAATATTCCGAGTATTGAGAAAAAGTTGAATGAAGGTATTGTCAAGGAATTTATTTTTGCGTTAAGTGCTACTATGGAAGGAGATACTACGGCGTATTATATTTATAAAAAGTTTAAAAATTTCAAGGTTAATTTTTCAAGCATTGCAAGAGGAATTTCGGTAGGGGATGAGCTTGAATATGCTGATGAAATTTCATTAGGAAGGTCTATTATCAACAGGTTGCCGTACAACGAAAAAGACTAATATGAAGCTGTCAGTTATTATCGTTAATTATAATGTTACCCCATTACTCAGAAACTGTCTTTTATCTATTCAGAAATATATACAGGAAGTGGAGTATGAGGTGATTGTAATTGATAATGCTTCTACAGATAGTTCATGGGGAGACCTTATTCCTGAATTTCCGTCTGTACACTTTATGGCTTCCGATACCAACGGAGGATTTTCCAAGGCCAACAATCAAGCAATAAAATCAGCAAAAGGCGAATATCTTTTACTTTTAAATCCTGACACAGAGCTGGAAGGATTTTATATGGACGATCTTCTGGATTTTGCAGATTCCCGGCCCCGTTTTGGATGCCTGGGAGTACGTATGCATGATGCAGAAGGGAATTTCCTGCCGGAGAGCAAACGATCAGTTCCGGATATGTTTAACTCTTTTGAGAAGCTGTTTACCAATTTTAAAAAGAATAATTCAAAATCCTATTACAGAAATGATATTGAGGAAAATGCTGTTGCAGAAGTAGAAGTGGTTACCGGTGCTTTTTTATTGATTAAAAAGGAGGTTTACGAAAAAATAGGCAGATTGGATGAAGCCTATTTTATGTATGGGGAAGATATTGATCTTTGTTATACCCTTCTTCAAAATGGGTATAAAAATTATTACTACGGAAAAGTCTCTCTTCTTCACTTAAAAGGGGAGAGTACGGTAAAAGATGAGGTTTATCTGGAAAGATTTTATGGAGCAATGCAAACCTTTATTGATAAATATTATAAAGGATCAAAGCCCCTGCAATACTCATTTCTGAAAGCAGGCTTAAAGCTAAGGCACCAGATTGAAAAGATAAAACTAAAATAATATTGTTGACCAGTATAAGCCAAGATAGGGATTCAATAAAAAAAGCAACTCATTGAGTTGCTTTTTAATGTATAGATAATGATAATCTTCTTACTTTGCCGGTGCAGCAGGAGTCTGTGCCGGAGTTGTCGTTGTAGTTGTACCGGAAGAAGCTGGTGCAGTTTGTTTAGCTGGAGCTTCTTTCTTGGCCGGTTGCGGAGCCGGAGCTACCTGTGATGGTTTTCCTGTGATTACAACGCTTAAAAGGATAAGAACAATGATAGTTCCGCCCAGAGTCCATGTTGCTTTTTCCATGAAATCATTGGTTCTCTGTACCCCGAACTGTGCGGATGATGTTCCGCCAAAAGTACTGGAAAGACCTCCTCCTTTCGGATTTTGAGCCATAACAATGATTACCAGTAAAATACTTGCAATCATAATAAGAACCATCAATAGTGTAAATATAGTATCCATTAATTCTGATATCTTTTTGAATGGGCAAATTTAATCTTTTTTTACTGAACGACAAAAAAAGATGTTGAGAAATATGAATCAACTGTAAAAGTTTAAAAATTAAATAATGATTTTAAGCTAAAATGTTGTGGATAGCTTCGGAAAATAAAAACCATCTCAGAAGTGAGATGGCTTTTATTAAAACATCTGTTTTTATTTAAAATCAGAATCTTTAGCCTCATTAAGCTTATAAGATTGTACGGCCATACTGATATCCATTCCTCCCATATTCTGGATAATGGTGAATGGAAGCTTTACCCCCGAAACATCTTTATAGTCAGCATAGCTTGTCGGGATAGAACCTCCTTCTCCGCCTTTTATTTCTCCTGTTTTTAAGCCTGTTTTCACACTGTAATAATAGGTTTGTTTAGGACCTTTCACTACATATGAATCTTCATTGTTGTATTTTTCAATGCCTGCCAGTTTCAAATCTTTTGAACGGGTAAAAGCTAATTCTGGGAACAGCTCAGGTTCAGTCATATCCGCTTTCTGGCTATCATTCAGAGGGACTTTTTGGCCCTGACCTTCGGCATACCCGTCTTTACCGTCAAAAACAATTTTCTGAACAGTATTCCCCATTACTTTCATCTCCATAAACATTTTACTGCCTTTGGCCTGAATCAGTTTCATCGTCATATCCATATTCTGAACTTTGGTAGTAGCATCCATAGTAATAGACGTTACTTTCTGAACGGCGGCCAAACCTCCTATTGCATTGATATATTTATCAACAACAGAACCAATAGTGATGTTGGCGTCTACTTTTTGAGCAGTGGGTTTGCTGACAGGATTAGCTTCTTTATCAAAATATTTTACAGGATAACCCAGTTTTTCTAATCCTTCAGAAATATCAGACGCTTTACCGGCAACGAAAATTCTGCTTTGGTTAGGGAGGATGGTGGTTTTTACGGCTTTGGAAACATCTGCTGCCGTTACCTTATCGATAGATTTCAGATAATTGGTGTAAAAATCAGCCGGAAGATCCTGAATTTTTTGGTTCAATGCAAACCTTGCTATGGTTTCAGGCTTTTCCAGGGACATAATAAAAGAACCTTTTAATTTGGCCTTTGCGTTTTCCAATTCTTCAGGTTTTACGGTTGAGATACCGTTAAGTTCGTTCATCAGTTCCTTAATTGCCTTATCGGTAACTTCATTTCTTACGCTTGTTTCAGCGGAGAATTCCGGAGAATATTTGCTGGCACTCATATTGGAATAAGCTCCGTATGTAAACCCGTTTTTCTCTCTAAGGTTCATAAAAAGCCTGGCTTCACCGCCACCACCTAAAATATAATTGGCGATAGTAGCCGGGAAATAATCAGGATCTTTCATCCTGAGGTTATTCAGGTTGCTTACCGATAATACGGATTGTACGGCAGAAGGAACGTCAACTACATTGATTTCTGTTTTGGAAACATTGGAAGCGGGCTCTAAAGCTGCAAATTTGGTATTTGATTTTTTCCAGCCCCCGAAAGCTTTTTCCACGAGAGGTTTTACCTGATCAAATTTTACGTCTCCAACAATTACCAGATAAGCATTGTCCGGAGCGTAGTACTTGTTATAAATATTTTGTACATCTGCCAATTGAATTTTATTGATAGATTCAATGGTTTCGAATTCTCCTCTTGAAGTATTCTTACCGTACATCAGGGCATTCGATACTCTTGAAGCAATAGAAGAAGCATTCTTTTCATCAGCTTTTAAGCCTTCAATGGTTCTTTCTTTTGCATTCTGAATTTCTTCCGCAGAGAATTTAGGATTTACAATGGCATCAGCCATCAGTTCCAGTACTTCCGGAAAATATTTTGAAAGTGAATTGGAAGCAGCACCATTCGAACTGAAATTCAGGTTAGCTCCCAGGAAGTCCACCTTTTTATTGAATTCATCCTTGCTTACATTGGTGGTTCCGTTATCAAGCTGGCTTGCCATGATCTCGCTTACCCCGGCAATATCTCCTTCATAGTAAGGAGGTCTGTCCATAGACAGAGTAGTGTTGACTCTTGGAAGTTTGTTGTTTTCCACCACCATTACCGTAAGACCGTTGCTCAGCTGGAATGTTTTGGGTTTTGCAATGTTGATGGCAGGAGTAGGCCCCGGCTTCGGCATTGCATTAAGATCTATTTTCTGTGCAGACAGCATTCCTGCAAATAAAAATGCCGCTGCTATATATGTAAATTGCTTTTTCATTGGTAAAATTATTTTTTCTCAGGAACGTAGTTGATGATGATTCTTTGGTTGGAATTCAAATACTTTTTAGCTGCATTCTGAATGTCCTGTCTCGTGATTGATCTGTAAATATCAATTTCTTTATTGATGAGATTGGTGTCACCCATCAATACATGGTTGGTTGCCAAAGAAGCTGCAATCCCCTGAATGCTGGAATTTTGGTTGACAAACTGGTTCTCAAACTGATTTTGAAGTTTCTGATAATCTTCCTCCGATATCAGGGTAGTCTGCAGTTTTTTGATCTCTGCATCAATATCGGCCTGTAAAGTCTGCTTGGTTGTCTGTCCCATCGGGATGGCGAAGAAAGCAAAAATACTGTAATCTTCAAGCCCCTGATTGAATGCCGCTACCTGAAGTGCTTTTTTCTCCTGGTCTACTAATTTTTTATATAAAACGGAAGATTTACCATTGCTCAGATAAGATGAAAGCATATCCAGAACATAGGCATCTTTTTCTTTATTGGCAGGAGTCCTGTAGGCAAAAACATAGGCAGGAAGCTGAATGTTCGGGTCTGTAGCCGTTACTTCTTTTTCCTGGGTAATCGGAGCATCTTTCGGGAAGTTTTTCGGATACACTGTCCCTTTTGGAATACCACCGTAGTATTCCTGAATCCATTTCTTAGTTTGCTCAGGTTTGATATCGCCTGCTACCACTAAAGTGGCATTATTCGGCACATAAAATTTCTTGTAGAATGCCTGGAATTCTTCAAGTTTTGCAGCATTAAGGTCATCCATGGAACCAATGGTAGGCCAATTATAAGGGTGATTGGTAAACAGGTTTTTCTGAATAGTCGGGAAAAGATTTCCATAAGGCTGGTTATCCATTCTTAGCCTTTTTTCTTCTTTTACCACCTCCCTCTGTGTATCTACCCCAATCTGGTTGATAACGGCATGACGCATTCTTTCGGCTTCCATCCAGAGCCCCAATTGTTCATTGTTCGATGGGAAAGTTTCGTAGTAATACGTTCTGTCGTTAGTGGTATTGGCATTATTTTGTCCTCCGTTTGAAGAAACGATCTTAAACCAGTCACCTCTTTTAATATTAGGAGTTCCTTCAAATAAAAGATGCTCAAAAAAGTGTGCAAAGCCGGTTCTTCCTTTTACTTCATCTTTTGCTCCTACATGGTACATTACTCCTGTTGTAACTACAGGAGCTGAATTGTCCTGATGAAGAATTACATGAAGACCGTTTGGAAGGTCATACTCTTCAAATTTGATTTGCTGCGCATTCAGCATGAGTCCGAAGAAGGCCACGGCTGCAGCAGAAAGAAGTCGTTTTTTCATAAACTTAGAAATTGTTTTGATAAATTAGTAGCAAAAATGCATTAAATGTTACATATATTGTGAAATAAAAGACAGGAAATTAGAAGTTCTGAAACGAAAAGCATTTTTCCGCTCCCTATTTTCGTTTTGATGTTATACTTCAAGTAAAAGCAGCACCGTTTCAGCATTTGAGTACAATTACCAGGCTTTCGGTTTCTAACTTCTGTATGAAAATTTGAAATCTCCCTTGAATACCTTAATTTTGTGTTCCCAAAAAATTTGCAGTATGGACTATCTGAAAGGACTCAATGAATCACAATATGAAGCCGTTACCTCTTTACAGGGACCTCTTATGGTACTTGCAGGAGCAGGTTCCGGTAAAACACGTGTACTTACCATGCGTATTGCCCATTTGATCAGTAATGGCGTAGATCCTTTCAACATTCTGGCTCTAACCTTTACCAATAAGGCGGCCCGGGAAATGAAAGACCGTATCGCTAAGGTAGTAGGGGATAGCAATGCAAGAAGCCTTTGGATGGGAACTTTTCACTCTGTTTTTGCAAGGATTTTAAGAATAGAAGCCCATTATCTGGGATACCCTTCCAATTTTACCATCTATGACCAGCAGGATGCCCTGAATGTGATTAAAAAGGTTTTAAAAGATATGAATATTGATGCTGATCTTTATAAACCTAAGAAAGTTCAGGCAAGAATTTCAACCTATAAAAACAATCTGATTACCGTTAAAGCCTATTTCAACAATCCTGAACTGATGGAAGCTGATGAAAAGGCCAATATGAAGTTTATCGGCCAGATTTATCAAAGATATGTAGAGGCCTGTTTCAGAAATGGTGCTATGGATTTTGATGACCTATTGTTGAAAACCAATGAGCTGCTGACTCGTTTCCCTGAAGTGCTGGCAAAATATCAGGACCGGTTCAGGTATATCATGGTAGATGAGTACCAGGATACCAACCATTCGCAGTACCTTATTGTGAAGGCATTGGCCTCAAAATTTGAAAATATCTGTGTGGTAGGAGATGACGCCCAGTCTATTTATTCTTTCCGTGGAGCGAATATTTATAATATCCTGAATTTTAAAAAAAGATTATCCGGATGCTAAAACAGTATCTTTGGAACAGAATTATCGCTCAACCCAGAATATTGTAAAT